>DATN01000002.1:187680-300509 GCA_002504725.1 Methanobacteriaceae archaeon UBA587
CGAAAAGTATATAAGCATATACTTATATACTTATGGTTACATGACGAAGGTGAAAACTGAATACTGTTGTGATATTTCACAAGAATTAGAAGAGTTATTCAAAGCACTGGGAAATACCAACCGGCTGCTTCTGATCTACTCCCTTGCTTCAGGTGAAGTGGAACAAGTAAATGTCACACAGATGGCACAGATGATGGGTTTGACTCAACCTGCTGCCTCGCAGCACCTCAAAGTACTAAAAACTGCAGAGATACTGGTAGCCAACAAACAAGGAAACCAAATCTATTACACCTTCAACCAGACTGCCTTACTAAAACACAAAAAGAAGATTGATTTTTTATTTGGCTGTGTTTTAACCAAGTGCAACCAGAACAAATAATCCTGATTATGCTCTGGTACTAAAAAAAAACAATTTTTTAGAAAATTTCCCTGAACATGGGAAAAATAAAAAATCTAAAAGAATATTTTTTGAAAGCTTAAAAAACTCCTGAAAAAATTAAAACTAATAAAACCCTAAAAAACCCCCAAAAAAATAGCTGCAACATTTAAAAAAAAACCTTCTAAAAAATTTAAAACAATAGATTATTAAAACCACCTTAAAAAATTTAAAACCCCCTAATAAAACTTAATATTTAAAAATAACTTAAAAAAAATGTTTTTAAAAAAATTACTCTATCCGAGTGATAATATGAACGAAATGAACCTTAATCAAGAATTATCTGTATTAGTTATCCCTGACACGGTCCTATTACATAAAACTAATATGAATCTTAAAATTGGAAAAAAAATTGGAAGTGAAATATATAATCAGGTAGCCCAGGACAATTTTTATGGAATCGCACTAGCCGTCAAAGAAAGCAACCCCCGGGGCATCTACACCCAAGACGACTTCTACCAGGTAGGTACCCTGGTTAAAATCGTGAATGCCAAGGAAATGCGGGACTTCTACCACCTCAAAGTTGAAATCATCGAAAGGGTGGAAATAGAAGAGTTAAATATTAAAGGAAGAACCTACCGGGCCACCTACACCCTATCCCCAGACATGGATGATCTGGATGAAGAAAACAAGCAGGACACCATAAAACACATCCGCTATCTGGTCTCTGAGTTAAGTGAGAACTACAAGGGCTCAGAGGTCTATGTAGACAAGATAAACCACCTGGAAACTCTAACCGAAATTATCGCTTATGTATACCCCTACATGCGCCTCTCCCTCCCTGAAAAGCAGGAACTATTAGAGATCCGCTCCCTGAGGGAGAAGAGTCTCCGGTTCCTGGACATCCTCATTGAACAGAAGGAGTCCATTAAATTCCAGATGGAAATGGCCGCCAAACTCAATGACGAGATGAACAAGAAACACCGGGAAAACATGCTTAAAGAACAGCTAAAAGCCATCCAGGACGAGCTCAGTGAGAGTGAAGGATCCCCAGCTAAGAAGGACTACCGGGAACTCATTGAAAGTTCCGGTATGAGTCCGGAGGTTAAGGAGATAGCCCTGGAAGAAGTGGCCAAACTGGAACGCCAGGGACCACACAGCTCCGAGGAGAACGTTATCCGTAACTACCTGGATCTGCTGGTGAGCCTGCCCTGGGGTGAGAGTGAAATAAAGGACATTGACATTGAAGCAGCCCGTGCATTACTCAATGAACAGCATTATGGTCTGGACAAGGTCAAGGACCGTATCATTCAGCACCTAACAGTTATGAAGCTCAAACAGAACAAGCAGGGCTCCATATTACTCCTGGTGGGACCACCGGGAACCGGTAAAACCAGTCTGGGTAGAAGTATTGCCGAGGCACTGGAAAGAAAATACGTGCGTATCAGTCTAGGTGGGGTCAAGGATGAATCCGAAATCCGTGGACACCGGAGAACCTACCTGGGAGCCCTCCCGGGTCGGATAATCCAGGGCATGAAACGGGCTGGTGAAAAGAACCCGGTATTCATCCTGGATGAGGTGGACAAGTTAATGGCCTCCTACAGCGGCGACCCCGCCTCTGCCCTGTTAGAGGTGCTGGATCCTGAACAGAACCACACCTTCTCTGACCACTACCTGGAGATACCCTACGACCTGTCTGATGTGTTCTTCATTGCCACTGCCAACTCCCTGCGAGGCATCCCCGGACCATTAAGGGACCGTATGGAGATTATTGAAATCGGCAGCTACACCAGCCACGAGAAGTTCCACATAGCCAGGGACCACCTCATATCACTGGTACTGGAAGAACACGGCCTGGATGACAGTCAGCTGCAGATAGAGGATGAGGCCCTGCACACCATCATTGAGAAATACACCCGGGAAGCCGGGGTCAGGGGCCTGAAACGTCAGCTGGCTACTGTGGCCCGGGTGGCCTCAGAAAAAGTGGTGCTGGGCAAGGTTGAGCTTCCCTATGTGGTGAAAGAGGACATGCTCTACGACATCCTGGGACACGAACTGACCCGTTATGACCAGGTCAGTAAGAGCAACCCACCAGGTGTGGTTACTGGACTGGCCTGGACACCAGTAGGCGGGGACATCCTCTTTATTGAGGGTGCCTTCATGCCGGGAACCGGAAAACTGACCCTCACCGGACAGTTAGGTGACGTGATGAAGGAGTCTGCCAAGATATCCCAGAGTCTTATCCGTTCCCGCATGGCCTTCCACCTCAAAGACGTGGAATTTGACAAGAAGGATCTGCACATCCACGTACCATCTGGAGCCATTCCCAAAGACGGTCCATCCGCCGGGGTAGCCCTCCTGACCACCATTGCTTCCCTGGTCACAGGACAGAAGGTGGATCCTAAACTGGCCATGACCGGGGAGATATCCCTACGGGGCGCTGTACTACCGGTGGGCGGAATCAAGGAAAAGGTACTGGCCGCCCACCGTGCCGGTATCAACCGGGTGATCCTGCCTGAAGATAACCTCAAGGACCTGGACGACGTGCCAGATGATGTCAAAGCAGATATAGAGTTCATACCGGTTAAGACCGTGGAAGACGTTATCAAGGAGACCATCGGCATCCAGTTACCTAAACCAATGCTGCTGGATAATACCTCCAGCCAGTTAACCGGTGGGGCAGGGGCTTAATATCCCCCATAATTAAAATAAATCCAGATTCAGTTAGAATCTGGCCACTTTTTTATTTTTTGCATACTTTTCTTAAATTATATCAAAAAATATTCTTTTAGATTTTTTATTTTTCCCCTATTCTTTTTTAGGATATACATTATTTTCTTTATAAAATAAAGATTCTAATTAATAGATAAAAAATTAAAAATAGATTGATTCATAAGGGTTATTGAAAAATAAGAAATAAATTGATAATTACATGACCAATATTTTATTTTTATAAATCCCTTGACCTTAACTTCGTTATATTGACGTTTAACGAACTTATGCATCACTCCTTTGATACTATATTCTCGAAATTTTTCCCCCCTGAAAATTCCAAAAAATAATATGCAATAGAGTATAAATATAATATCATTAGAAATCTGGGGGGATTTTATTAATTAATAAGTACTTGATTCCCATGATCCTGGTCATGGTAACCATCTTTATGGTTATAGGCGCAGTATCTGCAGCGGATGTCAATGACACCGGCTATGTGAAATATGATAGCCATAGTCCAGGGTCCTATTATAATTCTACAAGTACCTATAATTCTAGTTCTGATATTGTTGATGAGAGTGGCTGCTGTTCTATCCTGGTACATGTGAACAGTACCTATGATGTTTTTGCATACCGGAGAGATTCTACCTACACCGCCAATCTGTATATCCAGAAACTGAAATGGTATGGCAAAGAAACCATCAAAGAATATAAAACCACCAACGGATATTTCTTCCACACCATAATTGCCAGTGGCGGGTGGATTATCTCCACCGGCGGACCCGATGTGGTCTACTTAAACAAACAACTGGAAGCCCTGGGTGGAAAAACCATGCAGTCTGGTAAGATTACCACCGCCACCTTAAACAGTGCCTACTATATACTGCGAAAGTTAAGAATGGGGCACTTCCTCATTAAAGCACCCAATGGAAATGTGGGTGTGGTGATATATAATGGGGGAAGACTGAAAAAATACCTGTTCACCATGAAACCCGGTCAGTATGTCAGTTTACCCAACAGTCCATCATACTACCGCAGTGGTTACACCTCCATCACCCAGCCAGTAACTTCTACCATTAAACTGGCCATCAGTGATAGGTGGGGTGTAAACCGGCGTAACATCATAGTCTACGAGGTTAACAATACTCAAAATACCACTGATATTAAGATCTGGGCCACTACCTGCCGAGGAACTCCTGATAATATAATATTCCTGGGTAAAACCATAGGAAAATATACCATACCCCGCATACCTACTAAAAAATACATCGGCGCGGTATCCCTGAAAAGATAAGTGATTAAAATTACTGGAGAGGAATTTTTAATTCTCCAGGCTCTCTTTTTTAAAATCAGTTGAAATATTATTCTACAGGACCACCTACCTTAAATGACTCAATAATCTTTGGCCGGGTCACGGTATACCAAATAGATTATACATGCTATAGCCACTGTGGCTAAAATTATTTTATAAATGTTATCACCTTTTTTATAATTAATTATGGAATTAAGTAAAAAAAATAAAGAAATAATGAATTATTCCTTTTTAAGCATCTTGGTCTTTTCTTTAGGAGTTAATTCCTCTACAATGGACTCTGGAAGTCCTGTTTTAAGGATCTGTCCTCCCCTCATAATAGCCGCCCGATCACAGACATCCAGCACAAAGTCCATATCGTGGGAGATGATAACAAAGGTCTGATCCAGCTCATTACGGGCCCTTCTAATGGAATCAGTCACCTGGATACGGGTAATGGGGTCCATGGTACCGGTTGGTTCATCCAGTATAATCACATTAGGTTCTTTGATTAAAACCTGTGCCAGGGCCACCCGGTGGCGTTCACCACCACTCATTTCATCAGGATACTTATTTAAAAGACTCCGGGCATAGTCTTCAGGAAATCCCACGGCATCCAACACATAAACTGACTTCATCTTGGCAAACTCGGCAGGAAGCTCCAGACTGATGGCCTCGGTGAGGTTCTCCAGGACGGTACGGTGGGGATATAGACTGTACTCCTGGTGCAAGATTCCCAGGTAGGGTTTAACTCTTCCCCGGTATAGGGGGCCGGCCCGGGTCATATCGATCCATTCTTCCCCTAGTTTCATCTCTATGGAACCTCTGCTGGGGTCGGTCAGACCATATATTAACCGGGATAATGTTGTTTTGCCGGCTCCACTTAAGCCCACGATTCCAAAGATTTCTCCATGGTTAATGGATAGATCCACCCCATTTACTGCTTTTACCACACCTCGTTCAATGGAATAGTAGTGCTTCTTCACATCCTCCAGATTTAAGATGGGCTGCCCTGTCTGGGGGGCCTCGATTTCTTCAGGTAATGGTACACTGTCCATGAATTTCTTTACCACCCTATCGGGGTCTCCTTCCTGTATGACTTCCCCTTTCTCCAGCCAGATCACATTATCTGAAAGTTTTTTCATTACTTCTGGCCAGTGGGAGGTGATGACCATGGTGGTACCCTCATTTTTCACATCAATCAGGGTCTGGTGGAGTTGTTCTGCAGTCTGAGGATCTAGAGTTCCGGTTGGTTCATCAGCCAGGAACAACATAGGACTTTTACCCATCTGCCGTGCCAGAACCACTCTCTGCTTCTCCCCTCCACTCAGATCCCGGGCGATATGGGTAATCCGGTGGGACATCTGGGCCATTTCCAGTAGGTCTATGGCCCGGTATATTTTTTCATCACCTTCCATGCCCTCAATAGATTTTAGAACATTATCTATAACGGTGTCGTCTTCATAAAGGGCGAAGGTCCTCTGTAGCATGATGGAAATCCGGCGCCGGATGGCGGCAAATTCCTTACGATCACAGTTCCAGAAATCCACTTCCTGTGCCTGGAATTGTCCCCCACACTTACAGGTCTGGTTTTCACGGGAGGGAGGTTCTACCCGCATACACTGGGGACATATAGTAATATTAAAAATGATGTGACCTTTATCTGGCCGGTATTCCTTCATACCCCGCAGCATATTTATAAGAATTGATTTCCCGGATCCACTACGACCCAGTATCCCCAGCACGCTACCTTCCTCTATATTCATGGTCACATCTTTCAGGATATCCACATTATTGAAGGTCTTGGTTACGTTTTTTATTTCTATAAACGACATATGATCACTGTTTCTTGTTTTATTCTGATCCACAAAGTGGTGTTTCACATTGAGGACATTTAGTATTCTTACAGGGAACTCCTCGTGTTTTAGGAGATTCATATCCACATTCAGGGCACTTGCATACCCTAGGTGGACCGGCACCCATACCCCGACCACCATAAGATCTTCGCTGCAATAAGTTAGATTCAATTTCTTCAGGTCCCTGTTGTTCTATTTCCATCATTATATCCTCTGAATGACAGTCCGGACATTTTTCATAATCTTTTTTGGGACTGCTCCATTCAAAGCCACAAATATTGCATTTGTATATCTTTTTTTCCGTGATAACACTTCCTCCAGTAATTATAATAGTATTCCCCTCAATCAATGCCTTAGCAATCTTTTTTCTCGCGGAAGTTAAAATTCGATGAAAAGTAGGCTGGGATACATCCATTATTTCAGCAGATTTCTTCTGTTGAATATCATGATAGTCCCTCAGTCGAATTGCTTCAAATTCGTCGATAGTAATCCCAATGGGCTCCATCAAATCTGAATTTTCGGTTTCTGGTTTAAAACAACGTATTTTAGGTTCTTCCGATATCCTTCTAAATCTACGGGGCCTGGCCATGAATGAATATATATTCAAAACTGAAATATAAATTTTTTGAAATTAAATGTAGTTAGTCCCTGCAGCCATTACCCTCAGAACCTCCCATTAAAGATTCTGATAAATTAAATCCATTTGAAAAAAAATTTTATCTGTAAATAGCCCCTTGTAAAAAAAGTAGACCCCAAACCAATAAAAGATTATTCTTCAAATATATATTCACAAATAACTAAAAAAAATAAAAAAAATGATTAGTTGAGTAGATAGACACTATAATTCAAATAGGAAGCAATACTCACCCAGACCAGGTAAGGTATCAGTATAATTCCTGCCGCCCGGGAGATTACATAGAAAGCAATTATATTGGCAAATATGGCTATCCAGAGAAGCAATATCAGTATGAATCCACCCAGAATACTGTGTAATCCAAAGAATACCACGGACCACAGTATATTCAGTATCAGCTGTACAGCAAATATAAGCAGGGCGTATCTAACATCCCTCCTGTCCAGGCCCTGTCTCCAGACCAGGAAAAATGCTATCCCAATAAGAACATACAGGGTGGACCACACCGGACCAAAGGCCCAGTTAGGTGGTGTCCATGCCGGTTTGGCCAGTTGGGCATACCAGGTGGTTATCTCAGGTAGGGTGGCCACTGTCCCCAGGGCCCCGGCGGTGAATACTATCAGCACTGATAAAATAAGTTTGGGAATTTCCCTTACATTAAATCCTTCCATAATCATCCCCCTTTTTTTTAATAAAATATAATTGAATAATTAATCCCCTTAATAAAAGATATTAAAGAATATCCACCTTATGCACCTCTTTTTCCAGTTTAGGAAGCTCAATGGTTAATACTGAACCATCGAATTTGGCAGTGACTTCCTGGGTATTAATCATAACCGGGAGTACCAGTGATCGCAGGGTTTTACCATGATTCCTCTCTTTCTGCAGATATTTCATGCCTTCTCCTTCTATTTCCTCCTCAAAAAAGACCTTGATCTCCACACTGTCCTCGGTTATGCCCAGATCAATCCCATCTTTTTCCACCCCAGGAAGATCCATTTTAATAATTAAACTGGATTCGGTTTCTATTACATCGGTTAATGGTTTTTGCAGGGCAGTCTTATAATCAGACAGGGTTTTGCCGAATTCTTCCTGTTTAATTTTAATACCACTGATAATATCATTCAAAATCTTCTCGGCAGAACTTGACTGTGAAGTTTCTGATTCCTCTGAAGAGGATGCTTCCTCTTGATCCATATTCTCTTTAACATCCTCTTCCATTTTTTCATCTTTTTCTACCATTATCCCACCTCGTTACTGAATTAATAATCTATTAATTAATTTGCATCGGATTAATAATATAATTTCTGGATAATGGGATAAATGAAAATGAAAAATGAAAAAATAAGGATTCATGGAGAATAGCTCAAAAAATAATTAAAACGATAAAAAAATAAGGAAAACAAGAATTCTGATGCCACCCTGCAATAAAAAAATTATAATTTCAGGATAGGAAAAAAGATAATATCTATCTTTGTAGTATGCCCTTTACCTTGGCATCCAGGTTATCGGCATGGTGCAGGGCCACAGCTTCCGGTGTTTTGGGACTAACCGGTGACCCCCAGCCATTGTTCACATCACCATGGTGACTCAATATTAAATGCAGGAGATGGTTAACCACATCTTCCGGAATCTTAACCCCTTCACTCTCCAGAAGCCTTACCTTTTCCTGGACCATATCACAGCCAATGAATATGTGATCCAGAAGTTCTCCTTCCTCAGAATAGTTAATGCTGAGTAGATCATAGTCATATGCTTTTATCTTTCCCATATCATGCAATATGGCTCCGGTATACAGCAGGTCCTTATCCAGTTGGGGAAATAATTCACAGGTGGTCTGGCAGATATGCAGTACCTCCACTGAATGCTCCAGCAAACCACCACTGTAGTTATGATGATAGAATTTAGCAGAGGGAGCATTGGCGTATTTTTCTATGAATTCTTCGTCCTGTAAAAATGAGTTCATCAGGGCGGATAAGTACTCATTTTCCATGGAGTTTACTGTTTTTTCGATTTCAGCCAGCATATCTTGCTTACTCTTTACAGAATGTATGACAAAGTCATCCATATCATATTTGTCTTCAGCCACCAGCCGGAATTTATTCAGGATAATACTATAATTACCAGATCCCCGGGGGAATTCACTTAATTTTCCCATGATATGATAAATTTTACCCAGTTCCACCCCATCGTGCACCGTCTGCACATCCTGGTCCGGGAAATTTCGGGCAACAATCTGACCGGTTTTATCCGAAAGAGTTAACTGTAGATAATTTCTACCTTTTTGGGATCTTTTTATTTCTTTATCAATGAAAACGAATTTGCTTACAATTTCCCGGTTGGAATTAAGGTTCTCCACAAAATCTTCATCATTCTTATTGACCATGTCACGACTCCTGATTAATAACTTTTAAATATTAAATAATAATATTATTTGAATTTATTATATAATTATCTCATTTAATTTGTTGGTTAATGTATGCCCCTAATGATATTAATTCATTGACCCACATGAGGATTACTCCTATAAAATAAGAGACTTATTAAATTAAAATACATACATTATACATCATCTACTAAAATTAATATTTGAATTTAAGAAATTAAAAGAGATTTATTATGATACTGATAGCCGGTGGCGCCGGATATGTAGGCGCCCATGTCAATAAAATACTAAACCAGCAGGGCTATGAAACCCTGATCCTGGATAATCTGAGTTATGGACACCCTGAATTCACCCGGTGGGGCACCTTTATAGAGGGAGATCTGGATTCTCCTGAATTATTAGATAAAATCTTTCAGGAATATGACATAGACGCCGTGATGGACTTTGCTGCCTTTACCTATGTTGGGGAATCAGTAGAGGACCCCCAGAAATACTACCTCAACAACCTGAAGAACACCCTTAATCTACTGCAATCCATGCAGAAAAATGGGGTGGATCAATTCATCTTTTCATCCACCTGTGCCGTATATGGAAACCCGGAAAGGATTCCCCTGACCGAGGACCACCCCTTAAATCCCATAAACCCCTATGGAAGATCCAAATTAATGGTGGAACAGGTGTTATCTGACTATGCCCAGGCCTATGACTTTAACTACATTTCGCTGCGCTACTTCAATGCCGCCGGTGCTGATCCCGAGGCCCAGATTGGTGAATGGCACCAGCCTGAAACACATATCATACCACTGGTACTGGATGTGGCTGCCGGCAAAAGGGAGGATATAAAGATTTTTGGTACAGATTACCCCACCCCTGATGGGACCTGTATCCGGGACTACATACATGTGTGTGATCTGGGGCAGGCCCACCTCAAGGCCCTGCAATTTTTGGAAAAAAATGAGAAGAGCGAAGTATTTAATCTGGGTAATGGTAATGGTTTCTCGGTGCGGGAAGTGATTGATACCTGTCAGGAGGTGACCGGTAAAGAAATTCGTGCCATTGAAACTGAGGCCCGGGCCGGTGATCCCCCCGTACTGGTGGGAAGTTCGGATAAGGCCCGACAGATATTGGGTTGGAAGCCCCAATGGTCTGATTTCAAGCAGATAGTTGAAACCGCCTGGAAATGGCACCAGAAATTATGATAGAACTATTAGTTCTTTTTATGATTTTTTTAAAGAAATTAAATTGTTTCATTTTTCAAAATCCATATATAATATATAACAAAAAACCTAACCTTTATTCCGTATATAAATGAAGTATACGAAATTACAGTGCACTTTTATGTTTAAAGCAAAACTTTATGCTTCCCTAAAATCTAATGTTCATTTTAAACCAACTATTATATGGTAACATGAACAAATTTTTATTTTATTAAATTTAGGTGAATTAACTTGGAACAACAAGACGCTTATAAATACCTGGAACAGGGAATCAAACTTAAAGAGTTGGGAGATTATCCACGGGCTCTGGCCAACTTGCAGAGATCACTACAGAACTTCACTGTACTAAAAGACCATGAAAGGATAGGGGAAGTACTCCTGGAGATTGGTAAAACTTACCTATTAATGGATGATTACCTATTATCCCAGGAAACATTTCTAAAGGCACAGGAAACATTTAAAAAGAACAAAAACCTCACCGGACAAGGCTACGCCCAGGTGGGAATAGGCGAAATATACGAAAAAAAAGGATTCCACGAAGAAGCCCGCGCCCATTACCGAAAAGCCATTAAATTTTTCCAAAAAGCGCAGGACCCTGAAAAAGAAGCAATAGTCCTCTCCAAACTGGGAAACAGCTTCGAAATCCAGGGAGCTTTCCAGGATGCCATCTACGAACAAGACCGTTCCAAAAACATTTTCAAAAAAATAGGACTGCATAAAGAGTACCTGGACAGCTGGGGCAAAATACTCAAACTAAAAGAAAAATTAACCGCAGCCAGACCATCAAAAAAATATATCCTAATCCTACTGGGATATCTATTCCTACTGGTAACCGCCGAACTATGCACCGCCTACAACCAAAAAGAAGCCGGATTCTTACTACACGCAGCGCTAATCTTTGTACTACTTATCCACTCATCCATCACCCCCAACTACACCTACGCCAACCTCCTAAGATCCATGATAATCCTACCCATGATCCGAACCATGGGATTAATACCCCTCATGCAGATAGAACCCCTATACTGGTTTATTATTATATCCATACCCTTATTTGCTGCAGCCTACGTTCTAATACGTATCCAGGGAATCAGTCGGCGTAGGGTAGGTTTAATATGGGGAAATATACCAACACAACTCCTTATCGCCTCCAGCGGACTGATACTGGGATACGTCGAGTTCCAGATACTGCACCCCCTCCCCATGATACACACCCTGAACACCACCAACCTGATAATAGGCGGTTTCATAATGCTAATCGGTACCGGACTGGCTGAGGAAATAATCTTCCGGGGAATCCTCCAGAAAAACGCCGAAAACGTGCTGGGCATGGGAGCCGGACTACTATACACATCACTACTCTTCGCCAGCCTACACATCGGCTGGAACTCCTTCCCTGATTTAATATTCGTATTCTTAGTGGCCATGTTCTATGGATACGCCTTCCAAAAAACAGGAAGCCTAATAGGAATCACCCTATCCCACGGACTATCCAACAGTGTACTCTTTTTAATCATGCCCTTTGTAATATAACTTATTTCCTCATTTTTTATAGAATCATATTTGTCAAAGATACCCTATTTTCATCATTTTTTTATAAAAAATTTTGTTTTTGAATTTAAATTAATGTTTTTTATTTTAAAATTTATTCTTAGTTTTAAAAAATAGAAAAACCAGATAAATACTAGAAAAAGAGATCAAACTGTTTCATAATAAAATAATAAATAAATACTTCGAAAAAAAAGATTAAAACCATCCCGAATAAAAAAAATATAATAAATTAGTGATTATACCTGAAAATGAGTAAAAAGTCATTAAAATTAAAATAAATAAAAAAATTAGAGAATACCTGAAAATAAATAAAAAATAATGATTAATTCTAATAAATTAATCCTGTTTATGCATTAGCTTAGGTAAATATTCCAATAATTCCCTTCGAGCTTGTTCATCGTCCATGGCAAACTCTAAAGAAGTCTTCAACCATTCTACCCTGTTTCCGATATCGTAGGTGGTTCCCTGGAATACATAACCGTATATCTTATCCAGCAGGCGCATGGCATCGGTTAACTGGATTTCCCCGCCAAAGCCAGGCTCTACATTTTTGATATGATCAAATATCTCACTATCCAACACATATCGACCCATGATAGCCATATTGGAAGGTGCCTCATCTACTGGGGGTTTTTCCACCATATCTTCAATTTGGAAGAGCGATTCTTCCACTGCCCTACCCTTAATAATACCATAACGTTCCACTTTTTCCTCAGGAACCCTTTCCACGGCTATGGCAGATGATCCATACTTTTGGTAGACATCCAGCAGCTGTTTAGTGCATGGAGTGGACGATTTGGTTATGGTATCCCCTAATAACACTGCAAATGGTTCCCCATCGATGTGTTTACGGGCGCAGTGAATAGCGTCCCCCAGGCCTTTCTGTTTTTTCTGCCTCACATAGTAAATATCGGCCAGTTCGGAGATGGACTCTACTTCGTCTAAGAAGGCCTTCTTACCATTTTCTTTCAGGAAGTATTCCAGTTCAAAGGATCTATCAAAGTGATCCTCAATGGAACGTTTCCCCTTACCGGTAATGATTAATATATCGTCAATTCCTGAGGCTACTGCTTCTTCCACCACATATTGAATGGTTGGTTTATCAAATACAGGTAGCATTTCTTTGGGTTGGGCTTTAGTGGCTGGTAAAAATCTGGTACCCAGCCCTGCTGCGGGTATTACTGCTTTCATAATGACACCATAATTATTTACATGTAAGATACTTTATCCACTACTTTTTGTATGTTATTAGAATTTGGTTGGCCATGGGGATATAATATATAGGTGGATACTATTTTAATCCTATCCCCTTCCAGACTCACAGTGAAATTACCTTCAAAATCGGTGGCCGCACCTACAATGAAGAAATTTCCATTAAATGATTTTCCATTATTGGAAAAGTTCCCTCCACCTGTCCAGGCAGCACAGGTCATGTTGTATACTCCGGAGAATTCGGTGCCGAACATGGCCTTTTTAAGGTCCTTGGCTGAAAGGGCAGCTAGAGTATCATAAGTCACCTGCACATGAGTTAAGGTCCCATTACCTGATAAACCATTTTTATCATAGCACACCTGGGTACCATTTATCTCATGCAGGTCAAAGAGTTCTGCTCCCGGCAACATTATCTTGAAGTTAAAATTTTTCCCCTTACCATCTATATGGTAGTAACCGGCAATGGAACCTGTGTCTTCAGATAATGGGGGTAACCACACGTCATGGGTGTAATTGTAATCCATCTGTTCAAAGATAAGCATTTCCACGGCACCAGTGGAGTAGTCAATTATAGCCAGGGTGGAAATAGTCAAGGCCAGAGCAATGAGAATTATGTATTTTTTTTCCATTTGAATCACTAATAATTAAAAAACTATAAGAAATATACTTTTGGGATTGAAAATTAAAAACTAGAAAAAATAATTAAAAAAGGAAGAAAAAAGTATTTTAGAACAGATTGGCCATCAATTCACATAGGGTAGGTGGCTGTACAAATGTTATGGTCACCGTACCATCCGCATTGACCGTTAATACTTCTTCTTCGTAAATAGGTTCTGCACCAGTACCTAAGTCTACTAGATCTTCCCAGTTATTGGTGATAATTGCCTTATTATCGGTTATATTAGCAGGTAATTGCATCACACTAATGTTTCGGAAAGAAACATTATAAATAGTATCTTCTGAGGTAGGATCTAGATTATTAGACCATCCCTGGAACTCCAGTTTTAAGTCCTGATTTGGTATAGGTGTAGAAGCATTATACAGACCTTTCCATGAAATAATACGGATAGTGGTTCCCGCAGGTAATTTTTCATTTCCATAACCTAAGAGTTTACTCAGGTCGATGGTAGCGGTTCCATTTACTGGTTTAATCCATACTTCACCATAGAAGGTTTCCACACTGCCATTTTTGAGGGTAGCATTTTCTATAATCAAGTCCAGAACGGCCCAGGTTGTACCATTGTTATGAATGGATAACTTGGTTCCTTTGACTGAAACATCTGTAACATTTAAGCCAGAATCAGAAGCTTTGAACATGAATGAAGATAATGCAACACCAGCCACAATGGCCACAATTACAATCAGTGCAATTATTATCTTAGTATTTTTCTCGATTCTTATACCCCCTTAAATTATGGTTACCACTTTATATGCGACAATTGAAACAAACACTATTAAAAGGGGAATAATTGCCACATTGGAGCCCTTAACAAAATTATTAATTTTTGAGCTCTTTTCAGATTCGGAACTCATAATTTCTTTCAGAGCTAAAAAAGCTATTAATGCAACCACAGCTATTATACCATAAGCCATAACCTGAGTGGTGGTAACAGTAGTAGTAGTGGCGGTTACTGTAGATATCATCTTTGTGTACTCCTTTTTTTTATCTATCAATACAAATATTAAATTTAATAATGTCATTTTATTATAAGCATTATATAAAGCTTTTCATAATATGCTAAAGCATAATTGTCCAATTAAATCTTAGCATAAAAACCCCATTTCACATTAATCGTTTGTTTAAACGAAAAGTAGCCCTGAAAGTTTGCCAAAAATGGAAAATATAGATTCTGGCGGGATTTTATGGAGGCAATTATTTTTATTTAATTTTTATTAGCTAATCCATAAATGGAGAAATTAACTCTAAAAAATCGGACATGGCCATACCATGAATTTTAATGGTTTTTTGAGTGCTTTTTAAGCCAGAAATCATTTCCACTTCCCTATTAGTTAAAGCTGCGAACTCCTTTACTATTTCCTTATTGGCCTTTCCCTTTTGTGCCTGGGCCTTAACCCGAACCTGAATACGTTCTCGCCAGGTGTTGTATCCTATTATCTCAAAGCGGCGGCCATTAGGGGATACATCAATATCCACCAGTAAACCATCTTGAGTTTCTGTTAGGGATTTCATATAATTCTCCATATTAATCTAATAATTCTATTATGGTTAATAACTAATAAATTTTAAATAAATTATTCCAGGCCAGTCTTCAGACTAGTCCTTCAAATTAGAGGAGGGGACTTTAACATTGCTAAAAGCAGAAAAAATGGTAAAAATATTACTCTAACCTAGAAATATTCCCAAAAAGGCAAAGTTTAAATAGGGTAAAATAGAAATGATGGTATACTTCCACTCAAAAGTTTTTTTTCAAAGGCAGGGGTGGTCGAGCGGTCAAAGGCGCTAGGTTGAGGGCCTAGTGGGTGAGTCCCTTCGCGGGTTCGAATCCCGTCCCCTGCACCATGATTATAAATTATAATTAGTTCATTTGTATAAAATGAACTATTCAACCATTATTTCTACCTTTAAAGTTTATTCAATACTTGAATAACCAACAAAATTCTAATTTTAAGTGTATTAATTCCCAAATTTACCACACAGTTATCTTTAATTTTTATCTTCAGTCCATTATTTTCAAGTATTTACTCAATAATTATTGCTAATACCAGATCCATTCAATTCAAAAACATCCAAATCCACAAATATTTTTAATACCAAATCCATCCCTTTCAAATTTCTACTCCACAATTATTTCTACCTTTAAAGTTTCCCCATTAGCTAAGTCGTTAATTAAATCTTCATCTAAGTCACATGCTGCTTTATCCGCTTTAATCATCAGAGTACGGCTACACACATAATCGCTTTTCCGGCAAACCATATCGGTAGGGTGATCCAGGCTCAAATCAGGATGCCCCCAGCCATTTATTTCGTCCTTTGCATTCCGGGTACTTAAAATTAATTTTATCTTAGCATGGGAAGAAGCAATGGCCTTTTTAAATTCTTCTGAAAAATCTGACATGGACTTGTCTGATGCCACACCAATTATACAGTCGGCTTTTTTACTGATTTCTGGATCCATGGTAACTTCCAGGGTTGTTCGGTGGGCAGAGGTCACATTAGGGTGTCCCTGTGCATGAAAAGAATAGTACATTTAATCACCTTTCTTGATTTTAGGGATTAACCATGATATTCCTATCTAATTTGGTATCTTAGATTATCCCATTAAAATAAATTATTCAATAGATTAAATATTTCATTAGAGTTCCTGCAGGTCCCGGCAACTAAATTTAAAAAGAATTGTCATATATCATTATTATTCCTGTACCTGCATACCTCCCCAGATAGCAATCAGGCCCACGATTATTTTTAAAGCCGCGTGCCATACAGGATCTTTAAGTGCTGGATAAGGCACTCCTAAATAACCCATAATACCCATTACTATTAACAATATACCAATTATGATAAGTAACCATTTTGCAACTGCCATTTTTAGCACCCCCGCGGTAATAAAAAGACACTGCAGAAACTCTAATTGAAATTTATTCTTAAACAGATATAAATCTTACCCATAAGCTCCATGGACAATAAACACATTATAGGAACTTAAATAAGGAAGGGAGTTTCATTAATAACTGTTTATTTCATTATGAATAAAAAATAGGGGAGCATAATAAATTCCAGTTTAATATTAATTAATAAATGAGGTTATGTGGCCAGCCATTGATATATTTCTGGAAAAATTGTTTCCCACAAAAATTTTCTAAAAAACAGAAAAAAGTTTATTAACAGTATTACTGATATACATAGTCTATATATCATAATACAGTGGTGAAAAAATGAGTTTTTTTAATATGCGTGCCTTATTAATATTGATCACCTTTTTGGTGCCCTTTTTATTTATTCAGAGTGCGTGTGCCGTCGATATATTCTTAACTTCGGATTGTATTAGTGGAAATGCCACCCTTGACCAGGAAAATCTAAAATCTATTAAAAATTACATTGAAAATGGGACTTTGAAGGGTAAGGTGAATGTCACCATTGATCCCAAGGCCCCTAAACCTGGTGAAGCATATCGGGCACTTACCCAGGGTAAAACCAAGGGCGTTAGTGTTTATTTAGCTGCTGCATGTGCCGGTACTATAATTTCTACTTCTAAATCTGCTTCAAAAACATCTAAAGGAATAATATATGTCAATACCGGGAAAACGAACCTCAAAAATACATATATATTGCCCAGAGCCGGGGACGATAATTTTTCAAATTATTATTTTGCCGGGATAAAATATCCATATAAACTTCTGAGAGGTGCAGGAGTAAGGGTTATTCAGCCTAATGTGGACTGCAATTACACGGATCAGGATTTAAAAAATCAGTACATTGCCCATACCATCAGTCAATTAATATTAACTGATAAGACACTGACCTCTAAAAAAGGCAGAACATACCAGTCTTCACTGGTACTTTACCACAAACTATCCCCTTCAGTGCTGGCAAAAGCTTCACAGGGAATTTTAGCATCTTATAACAAAAATCAGTCATTAAAATCCAGTTACAATGGGTACACCATTAACAAGTATTTATTAATGGCCTCAGAATACCTGCAGGGATACTCCCTTAAAAAACCCAGCTACATGGTTAGAGGACCCAGCAACCCAAATGTTAACAGTACCTACGTAGGCACTTTGAATTACAGTGAATGCCGGGCAATTTCCACCCTGGTGAGCAATTATATCCATAAATACCACCAATCACCCAGTTACATAACCTACAAAAATCAGACTATTGGTTACAAAGACTTAATACTTATGTACGCCTACCTCACGGCTAAACATACCAGCAAATACACCATGACCCTGCCCAAGTATTATAACTTTAGGGCCTACCTCAGATAAGCAAATATGATAATTTCTTTTCCATATTTCCTTTTTTTATTTTTTTATTAACTTTTTTTGAATAATTGCTGCATAATTTTAATTATATTTAATTATGAGCTTTGAAAATATTAGCTCCTTTGATGGATAGGATGACTTATTAATTTATAAGAACCAAACAACACTTACCATATAATGAAAGGAACTTACTGTTTAATCATAGGTGTGTCCCGACCCGCCACTATTAAAGTGGGTAGTGTGGGTGAAATAAGATTTGAAAAGGGTTTTTACATCTATGTGGGATCTGCCCTTAATTCATTGGAGGGCCGTGTGAAAAGACACCTATCATCTAATAAAAAGACCCACTGGCACATCGACTATTTACTACTCCACCCCCACGCCAGGATAGAGGAAGTAATTTTTTCTGTAGGGGAAGAGAAGATAGAATGTTCCCTGGCCAATCTAATTTCAAAAGAGTCATCCCCAGTCCTCCGATTTGGTTGTTCTGATTGTCAGTGCACTTCCCATCTCTTTTACATCTCAGAGTATGATACTGCATTGCAAGTGGTTGAGGGTTCATTCCATAGACTAAAATTACCCTGTTATAATTTAAAAGATTTTTATGAAATGATAAACTAAAAAGAGAGTTATGAATAATCAATAATGAAAAGAGAATATTCCTGAAATAGTATAAATAATATAAAATAAAATAAAATAAAATAAAAAAAGGTAATAAATTAATTCTCTTATTCAGATAATCTCTTTAATAAAATAAAGGATAATAAAGGAGTAATTTTAGTGGAATCCACGGAAAAATTCCTCGAACTCTTCGATATCCATGGGGTGAGGCACCGTAAATTCTTCGTTGTGGAAAACATCATCTGCCAGTTTGCGGTAAAACTCAGCCTGTTTTGATTCAGGAAACTTCTCCAGGACGGTTTTAGCTTCTATTTCACTTTTTTGCACCAGTTCACTCCGGGGGATGACGCCGATTACCTTGCTTTCCACCTGCTGGGCAAATTGCCTTACAATTTCTTCCTCATTTTCAATACCCTTGCAGTTGCAGATAATTCCACCCAGGTTTCCTTTTAGCTTTTTGATACCCTTACATATATTATTAGCAGCATAGAGTGCCATATATTCCCCAGAAGTCACAATATATACTTCATCAGCAAAGTCTTCCCTCAGGGGTACTGCAAATCCCCCACAGACCACATCACCCAGTACATCGTAGATAATCACATCCAGGTCTTCTGAGAATACCTCCAGCTTTTCCAGGAGGTTCATGGCCACAATAACCCCCCGACCGGCACATCCCACACCGGGTTCTGGCCCACCACTTTCCACACACATAACCTGGTTATATCCCTCAAAGACCACGTCATCTACCGTGGCCTGTCTTTTCTCTTTGAGTACATTCAGTACCGTGGGCAGACGATTACCATAGAGGGTTCGGGTGGTATCTGCCTTGGGATCACAGCCAATCACCAGTACATTATGGTCCTGGGAATAGGCGGCAGCTATATTGGATACTATGGTGGATTTACCAATACCTCCCTTACCATATATAGCAATGCGTTTGGTTTTATTTGTGGAAGGCACATCCGTACCATGTGAAGTAATCTTATTATTCATTAGCCTTCACCAGTGCACCGATAATATCTCCCCTAGTCAGAATACCAACCATTTTACCTTTTTCATCTATCACAGGAAGTCTTTTTATATCATGAGCATCCATGAGCTCGGCGGCATCAGAAATAGACTTTTCAGGGGTGATGGTGATCACATTGCTGGTCATTATCTCCTCCACTAAAATCAGGGAAGCTTTTTTAATGCCCTCGGCAATTTCATCGTACTCATATTTCATGCGGATAGGTAATTCAATCAAATCGAAAGGAGCCGGTAAGAAAAGGTTCAAGTTGGGAGAGTGTACCTCCAATAGCCTCATGATATCTCCTTCACTCACAATACCCACCAGATTATGGTCCTGGTCTAATACCGGTGCCCCACTAATTTTATTTTCCCTTAAAATTTTTGAAGCATCACTTATTTGATCTGTGGTACTTAGACTAACTACTTGTTTCTGCATGGCATTTTGAACACTAATCATCTTTTCAACTCCTTATAGATCAAATTCCAGTAAAATAATTTAAACTGAACTTAATTTATTTATCATCTTCTATTCATGGTGAAATAATAATGTTATATCCGTTTTTATAGTAATTCTTTTGGGATATTAGAATATTTGGGAATTTAAGAAATTGAAATTTTAGATAGTTATGTTTATATAATAGTTCAAAAGTATAACTATTAAGAAAAAGAACTAATGGATTGATCCCATGTCAGAAGAAAAGTTTGAAAAATTCGTGGATAACCTCTTAATTTTTTATCCATTATTCTACCGAAAAATAAAAACATCAATGAATGATGAAAAAAGTCTGAAATATGGTAAAACAGACGGATATTACCAGATTTTAGGGATATTACTCGACTGGGGACCTTCACCTATTTCTAAAATTGGAAGGGAACTTTTTATATCCAAATCTAATATGACTCCCCTGATTGACAAATTAGTTGAAGACAGAATGGTGAAAAGAGTAAGAAGTGAAAAAGACAGGAGAATAGTCAATGTAGAAATAACAGCTGAAGGTAGAGAGTTCATGAGGGGAGCTCGAAAAGTTGTTGAAGAAAATATTAAATCAAATCTTCAGAACCTTGATGAAAAGGAACTGGAAACCCTGTATGAATCCTTGGAAAACATCAGAAAGATAGTTTTCAAAATTAATCACCAATGATATAAAATTATTCAATTAAAATCTTAAAATCTACGACTTAAGACTTAAACTCTTTGCAATAAACTCTTTAAAACAATTTAAAAAAAATAAAAAAATAAAACTGATGATAACTATGAATCATTATAAAACCCGGTATAATCTCAGTAGAGAAAAAATAATCATGATTATGGCTGGTTTAATGGTGGGGCTATTAGTAGCAGCCCTGGATAATTCCATAATCGGTACTGCCATGCCTCGAATTATAAACAACCTGCAGGGCATGGAATATTATGTGTGGCCATTTACAGCTTATATGTTAACTTCCACCATCTCCATAATTCTTTTTGGTAAATTATCCGACATATACGGCAGAAAAAATATCACGGTTATAGGAATAGTGATATTTGTAATAGCATCCATATTATGTGGATTTTCCAGCAATATGTTTGAATTGATCCTGTTTAGAGGTATTCAGGGGATTGGTGGGGGCATATTGCTATCTCTCCCATTTATAATAGTGGGAGAAATATTCAGCCCCCGGGAAAGAGCCAAATATATGGGGATACTGGCCTCGGTATTTGGAGTTTCCAGTGTATTAGGACCCATATTAGGAGGACTCATTACAGATGTCATAGGCTGGCGATGGGTATTTTTCGTGAATGTCCCTATTGGAATAGTTGCCGTGATTATGCTCATGTATTCTCTCCCTAATTTCAAATTAGATGCTGTAAAAAAGGTTATAGATTATAGAGGCATTGTCAGTTTTACCCTGGCTTTAAGTGGGCTCTTTTTAGGACTTACCCTGGCCCGGGACCTTAACACATCCCCTATGCTGGAGATAATGGCATTATTCCTATTTTCTGCAGTTATGTTTGTCTTGTTTATCTGGGCTGAGAAAAAGGCGGCCGAACCCATTTTACCCCTGCACCTATTTAAAAATTCAACATTCACCATTTCCTCTGTGGAAAACTTTTTAGCAAGTGCCATTATATTCTCCGGGATAATCTATGTCCCCCTATTTGCCCAGAATGTTTTAGGGATGAGCGCCACTAACTCCGGCTTAATAATGATCCCCATGCTTATCAGTCTCACCATAGCATCTAATATTGCCGGACAAATCATCTCCCGAACTGGAAAATACAAGAAGCTGGCCATTGTCGAGTTTATAATTACCGGGATAGGGGTTGGTCTTCTGGCCACCCTGGATGTCAGCTCGTCCCCCTACGCTTTGATGATCTATTCCACTATTCTGGGTTTAGGTTCGGGAATGATGTACACCGTATTTACCATCAGCGTACAGAATGCGTTCACCCACAGAGAAATTGGAATTACCACTGCGGCTATGCAGTTTTTCAGAAATGTGGGGGCTACCGTGGCCATTCCTGTATTTGGATATATTATGAATTTCACCATGGCCAGTTCAGCAGTTAACTTAAGTCAAAAAGAAGTTTTAACCATTTCCATCCAAAATATATACATGACGACAATTATACTGGCCCTGGCCGGTTTAGTTATCGCCTTCTTCCTTAAAGAGATGTCTTTAAATGGGGATGATGGTGAAAGTCCTGCGCCAGTACCTGAAGAAATATTAGAAACCGCAGCAAAGGAGTAAATAAATTTTTTATTTTTTTCTCATTTATTTTTTAAAAATAGTTATTGCTTTTTTATTTGTTTATAAATAATATCATGGGGCCTTACCTTATCTTTAACTTTTAATCCCACATTTTGACCGTTGACAGCTTCCTGAATATCCTCGCCCTCAATCTGCAGGGATTCCACTGTCTGCAATAATGATCCTGTCTTGTTGCCCTGGATTATGATCTCCTCACCCACTTTAAGGTCATCCCACAGACGTATTTCTGCTGCAGAAACCTTATTATAATAATTAACCACCACACCGATGTCCTTTTTGATATGGGTGGCCTCATTATATTGGCTGGTTTTATAGGGGGTTTTGAAGTAGAATCCTGTGTCAAATCCCCGGTTAAAGACTTTTTTAAGTTCCGCTATCCATTGCTCCTGGAATTCCCAGTTCCCGCTTTCTTGGCAATCTATGGCCTCCCTGTAAACCCGGGTAACTGTGGCCACGTAATCTGCTGGACGGGCCCTTCCTTCAATTTTAAAGGCATCAATACCCGCAGCCATGAGATCCGGAACATGTTTTACCATACACATATCCCGGGGGCTTAAAATATGGCTTTCCATGTTATGACTCCTCAGAGCGTTTTGAGTC
The DNA here is from genome assembly GCA_002504725.1 of Methanobacteriaceae archaeon UBA587. Taxonomy (GTDB): domain Archaea; phylum Methanobacteriota; class Methanobacteria; order Methanobacteriales; family Methanobacteriaceae; genus UBA587. The sequence goes on from DATN01000002.1 coordinate 210,855, forward strand.
AATCCAAATTCTTGTGATCCATCATCATCTTCCAATAGGAGTTTCCACCCTTTGCGACAGGGCTGCAGGCACTCACCACAGTTAGCACTCTTATGGTATAAATATGAACTTAAAAAACATCTGCCGGATACAGCCACACACATAGCCCCGTGTACAAATGTTTCGATTTCCAGAGGAGTGTTTTCCTTAATTTCTTTTATTTCGGCCAGGGATAATTCCCGGGAAAGAACCACCCGCTTAACACCCAGCTGGTCCAGTAGATCCAGGGATTCAAAATTAGAAATATTGGCCTGGATACTCATATGCATATCCATGCCCTGCTCACGGGCCACTTTAAGGGCACCCAGATCAGATATGATAAGGGCGTCCACCTCGTAGGAATGGATGAGGGGTAGAATCTCTTTAAAGTATTTTATATCCCTATTTTTCATGATGGTGTTGGTACACACATATATCTTCTTATCCATGTCATGACACTGTTTAACAGCGTCTTTCAGGCTTTCCAGGGTGAAATTTTTAACATTGGCCCGCATATTACAGCCTTCAATACCCACATAAACCGAATCGGCACCATTATTTAGAGCAGCATTCAATGCCGCGAAGTCACGTGCCGGAGAGAGCAATTCCACCATAAATTCACCATTATTATAAAGATTATTTGTTATTCTTAAATTATTTTTTATGTTTTTATTTCATATTATTTGTTAATATTATTGAAAAATAGTTTTAATATGCTTTTATTCATATTTTTTGAATTATTTTTGAGTTTTGCATAAATAACTAAATAATCATGATTAAAATAGGAAAAAATTAAAGATAATTTATTTAATAAAAAAGAAATAGGATGTGCTGTTATTAATCAGCACCGACAGGATTCGTATTCTTGTAAATCTTTAGGTAACTGGGTGGGGTATTTCTCATTGAGACATCCCATACACAGGTTATCCTCGTCAATGCCTATGCACTTTTTCAGGGATTCAATGCTGAGGTAGCCCAGTGAATCCACCCCTAGATCATCCCGGATCTGTTCTACTGATTTATTGGCAGCCACCAATTCCTTCTTAGTGGCCATGGCAATACCATAGTAACAGGGAGATATGATAGGCGGACATCCCACCCGCAGGTGCACTTCTTTAACACCGGCTTCTTTTAAGACATCGATTAGAGCTTTGGAAGTAGTTCCCCGCACAATACTGTCATCCACCAGTACGATGCGTTTTCCTTCCAGCTCAGACTTGATAGGGTTCATTTTTAAACGAACTGAAGTCTCACGTTCTTCCTGGGTAGGCATGATAAAGGTTCGGCCGATGTAACGGTTTTTAATGAGGCCCTCCCCATAGGGCAGTCCTGATTCCCTGGAATAACCAATAGCTGCCGTGATTGCGGAATCCGGTACGGGCATTACCACATCGGCATCCACCGGATACTCCTGGTGCAGGGTGCGGCCTATATTCAACCGTACATTGTAAACATCCTTACCATCCAGCATACTATCGGGACGGGCAAAATAAACGTATTCAAACATACAATGGGCGCGACGGGCATTTTCAGGTTTTACCATGTCATAGCTAGTGATTTTATCATTTAACAGGATTATTTCACCAGGTTTCACATCACGCACATAATTAGCACCAATAACATCAAAAGCAACACTTTCCGAGGCCACCATTTTCAGATCGCCTTTTTCACCCAGAGCCAGTGGTTTAATACCCACCGGGTCTCTTACCACATAAAGGTCACTGTTTACCATGACTACGATAGAATAAGAACCAATCAGCTGACGGGAAACATTTCTAATGGATTCCACCATGTCCTGCTGTTTAATGTATTCCCGGCTCAGCATGTGACAGATGACCTCGGAGTCCGTGGTGGATCTAAAGTGATGGCCTTCGGCTTTTAGTTCCTCTCGCAGTTCCATGGAGTTAATTATATCCCCATTATGAGCTATAGCAATATTTCCGCCCTGGAACTCGCTTACAAATGGTTGTGAATTTTCTAATTTGGATTTTCCAGTGGTGGAATATCTGACATGACCGATACCCACATTACCATCTAATCCATCTATTTTTCCATTATTAAATACATCGCATACCAGGCCCATACCCCCGAAGGTGCTGAGATCACAGCCATTATGGGTGGCTATTCCTGCCGATTCCTGACCCCTGTGCTGCAAAGCATAGAGCCCATAATAAATATGGGAAGCGACGTTTTTAGATTGATTATGAGAATATATACCTACAATACCGCACAATTTGGATTCTCCCAATTAACCAAATAGTAAATAAATTAAGATTCTAAAATTTTATTAATATCTAATCCCAGATACTCTGGAATCTATTAGTAGAGTTATCTTCTTCTGTTTCCTCTAAATCTTCTTTCATTTCTTCAGATTTATCAGGATCGATGAAAATTAATGCCGTTTTTATAACTTTAAGCCATTCGATGGCAGCTTCTTTGGTCTGGGCACTTATATATCCCTGCCCTACCACAATGTTATCCGGTTTGAATTGATTAGTTGCAAAAATAAGTTGATCTTCTTCTTTTAGATCTTCATTAAAAGCTTCTCTCCAAAGCTTCTTAATTGAAAAAACTTCCAATAAATTTTTTTCATTAATTTGAGAATACTGGGACTTCAACTGAACGTATTCTGACTTTAAAGTCTTTGAATTCTTTTTCAGTGCCTGGAGCTCCTCTTGCAGTTGCTGGTTCACATCATTCAACTGTTGCAAATTCTCCAGTATGGTCTGGTTTTCAGTGATTAGTTCCTTGTTTTCAGCAGATAGTTCCTGTAATTTGTCAGTTACCTGATCCAGTTCGTTCTCTAATTCGTTGAAATATTTAATATTAACCAGAGATGACAATCCTGCCCTAATGATAGCATTCTTTATTTCATCCTTGATGATACCCGGATCAATGTATTCCACATCATGACCATAAGGGAACTTCATCCGTTCCAGATGACCTACCTGATCTTGCAGGGCATTCTGAAATTTTTCCGCCAGTTCCCGGCCAGGAGCATCGACATCCGTGGCAATCAAAACCACATCAGCACCTTCCACAGCCCGACGGGCTATTTCCAGACTGGTGGTGGGGATAATAGAAGATATGGTGATGTGGTATTCTGCTCCTAAAGCCACGTCCTGCATGGCCCGGGAGACGCTCTCCACATCGGAAGCACCTTCCACAATAATCCTTACATCAATAGGGCTATTATCCATCTATTTCAACCTTAAACCAGTAGTTACTTTCTTGTTCTGCCAGTTGTATCTCCTTACTCGTTTGGATTTACCAAAACCGCAGGAAGCACATATTTTTTGGCGAACATGATAAGCATTTCGTCCACATCGTCTACAGCGGATGTGGGATTTTTTATTTCTTTTACCAAATGATGGTGTACCTTTCATTATTAAATCCTCCTTAAAAAAAGATGTGAATAATTATTCTAATGGAATTAAATTACATTAAAATAGTAAGTGATTAGTTGAAAACTAATCTGAAAATATGTAAACTAATTAATTCATAGTTAATATTCCATTAGATCAGGGAGATATATATACTATGTTATCTCCACGAATGAGAACCGTTCCCAATCGTCGGGTTATTTCACCTTTCTCTAATTCTTCAGCATCATTTAACACTAAATTCATATGTAAATCGAAACTCTTCAAAATCCCTCTGAATTCGCGCTCGCCTTTGAGTTTGATTAATACTGGGGAGTTTAAAGATTTACCTAATGCATCAAGTGGTCTTTGTACATTCACTTTTTGTGCATTCATAATTATCACCTTTCCTATAGCTTCAATGTTGGTCTGGATTTATATTTAAATGTAACGTTCATCAACTAAAAAGGTATTTAAAATTCCAGAGTTAAGGTTGGAACTTGAATATTAACTTTTGATTAGAATCAGATGTTACCCTTACTTATAATCCATTAATTAATTCAACTGTAAATTGCAAATGCTTTAAAATTACTTGGTAGAACTATCTATATAAAATAGACTATTTAAGGTTTTAATTTTTTAAATATTTAAAATAATGCTTTAATTATTTATTCTAATCTTTTATTTTAGCATATAACACACATTTTTCAATAAAAATTTGATGTGAAGTAATAACTATAAGTGAGTAAACACTAATAAAATATTAAGTAAGATGGGAGTGTAATATGATTCTCGGCGCTATAAACATCAATATAAATACATTTGCCCCTATTCTATTGGGAATAGGAATAATAGTGGTGTACCTTTTAATTTCAGGAACAATTTATTACATTTATAAAAGATATCTGAAAGATAAACTGAAAGATAAAGAAAGCGTGAAAAAATCAGGATTTTATTTCTTTCTGGGAGTATATTTTTTACTGATATTCCTAGATCAGTTCGGAGATTCCGTTTATTCATATATTTCATGTGCATTTGGATTAATATTTATTTTAAGTGGAATATTCTCACTAAAAAAAGATTCGTCTGAAAAAATATATTTCATATCAGTAGGCTTGATTCTGGCGGGAATGTTAGTGGCACTTTACCTCAATGCACCTAGCACAAATACCACCATATTTTATATAGACACCGCAATACTGGCCGTGGCCACATTTTTATTAAGTCCTGATTTATTAAGTCCAGAAAAAGGCATTGCAAACGAAAAAAAGATTTTCAAGAGAATCAATTTGATAATTTTCTTTATTTCATTTTTAGTACTATTCGGAGTATTCATATACCATGGAAATATGGAATATCTGCTAATAATTTCAGGAATAATCGCATTAATCATTTTAGGGGCTTTATTTATCCGCAAAAAGTTTAGAAAGAATAATGAGATTGTTTAATAGTCAAATTCTGAAATTAAATTATGTTTTAATACAAAATATTCTCATTAATCTCTTTTTTAAAAAAAATAAAAAAATTCTTAATAAATATAAAAGAAATTGAAATATCTTAAAAAACGAATTCCACATCAGTCAATCTATTTTTAATTTCATTTAATATGCGTTCTTCCTCTTCTAGGGAGACTTCACCATTTTTAAAGGCCTCAAAACATGCAGCCAACCGCACGTAAGCTCCAGCATCATCCCAGGGTACGGTAGAAATCAATTTTTCCTTGATTAAATACTGGGAGAATTCCTCGGCATTGGCAAAACTCAAAGCTTCCTGGTTGCCCTGGGCCTTAGTCCCCTTAGGAGCTTTTACATAGAGATAAAATGTTCCTCCAGGCATGGTGGCATGGAAACCTGCTTCTTTCAAGATATTTACCATTTTGGAGAGTCTTCTCTCGTATTTTTGCCGGGTCTTCTCGGTGATTTCTGGATGTCTCAGACACTGGATTCCTGCTTTCTGGATGGGGATGAATTGTCCGCTGTCAAAGTTGTCCTTTACCGAGGCAAAACCCTTCACCACCAGCTCGTTACCTGCCATAAAGGCCAGTCTCCACCCCGTCATGTTGAAAGCTTTGGAGAAGCTGTGGATCTCCACCCCCACCTCCCGAGCACCGGGAAGTGATAGGAAGGAAAGTGGTTTTTCACCATAGGTTAAGGCGGCGTATGCGGCATCCTGTACCACCACCACCTCATTTTCAAAGGCGAAATCTATGACCTCTTTATAGAAACTCTTAGTGGCCTGGGCACCGGTGGGGTTGTTGGGATAATTTAGATAAAGGAGTTTGGATTTTCCACACACCTCCAGAGAGATGGCATCCAGATCGGGCAAGAACTGGTTTTCCTCCAGTAAAGGAAGTATCTCCACATCCCCACCGTACCAGCGGGTGTGGGTGGCGGTAACCGGGTAGCCCGGAGCAGTCATTAATGTCACATCCCCGGGATTTATAAATACCGAGGTGATGTAGGCCAGAGCTGGTTTGGAGCCCATGGCATGGATTACCTCGTTTTCTGGGTCCAGGTCCTTTACTCCAAAGACTTTTTCCATGTATAATGGGATTTCATCCTTTAGTTCCTGAATTCCGTTGTCGGCATATCCCCTGTTTTGTGGTTCCCGGGCCGCCTTGCACAGGGCATCAACCACCAGATCATGGGCCATTTCATCTGGTTCTCCCACACCCATGTCAATTAATTCCATGTCCGGGAATTTCTCCTTGGCCGCTTTTTTAGCCCTTTTTATTTTCTCAAATTTGTAGATAACGTCTTCCTTACCAAATGTTTTTCCACCAATTCTCTCGGCAAATAAATTTTGAATATGACTCTCCATACTAACACCAAATACATATTTTTAAGCAAATAGGCAGCTTCTTTATTATATTACCTACTATTTTATACTACTTTTAATCAATATTTTGAATTTTTTTGAGTAGCTCATTTTATGAGTAGCGGCTAAATATCCAAATAGCCATAAGGTAAATTTATTTTTTAATTTTATAAAGCAGTATTGATTATAACTAAAATTAATACATGATTTCTAATAAAAAATTTTACTAATAAAGAATATAACATTAAAGTAGCAAGATTATTAAAATTATCAAATATAGATCCAGGTGTTAAATTGAAGATAAAGAAAAGATACTTTCTCCAGAAAAAGAAACTCAAAAAAATAACCCAGGAATTAGGAGATTACTCTGATTTAATCCCGGAAAAAGCCAAAGTAGAGTTACTGGAAGTAGATCCCAACCCCATCATACTGGTTAATGGTCAGCCCGTAATCATGCTGATTGATGAAAAGCCGTTTCCGACACTAAAAGGGGCCATGACCTTGGATTTGAAATCCAAGTACGTTGTGGTGGATATGGGGGCTGTGAAATTCATGGCCAATGGAGCAGATGTAATGAGTCCCGGGGTGGTGGATGCCGATCCAAATATTCAGGAAGGGGATACCGTGGTTATAGTGGATGAAACCCACCGCAAGCCCCTGGCTGTTGGTATCAGTGTTATCACAGGTCCAGAAATGGTGGAAAATGATAAGGGAAAGGCCACCAAGACTATACACTACATCGGCGATAAGATCTGGGATTTGCAGGCTTAATCATCAAAACAAGTATAGATAAAATATAATGACCATCTGAACATGGACAGAAGATAATGATCAAATTAACATGACAAAATTAGTAAGAAGGGATTATTTCTAATTTAAGTTCTAATTATAAGTGATAACAATGGTTAAACTCCGCTATGAATCTGGAAATGTAATAAGTTCACAGGTGCACCGGGTGGGAATATTGGCCCTGGGCTCCCACCTGGAAAACCACGGGGCGGCCCTGCCCATTGATACTGATGCTAAAATTGCATCATACCTGGCCCTGGAAGCTTCATTTAGAACCGGGGCTAAGTTTATGGGGGTTTTATATGCCGCCACCGAATATCCCTACGTACCCCACGGCATCCACATAGATGTGGAGGATCTGGTGGAGCACCACCTGAAGCCCACCCTGAAATCCGCTCATAAATGCCTGCAAATAGACAAAGTGCTTATTGTCAATGGCCACGGGGGAAATGTACCGTTAAAAGATTATCTGAAGGACCTGGAAGATGAACTGGATTTGAGGATCCAATTCAACAATAAGATTGTGGAAATTGAAGGTCCCCACGCCGGTTCCGGGGAATTGTCCATGGGAATTATTCTGGGGATTGTGGATGAGCATAAAATCAAGCAGCACTGCAATATAGATGAATACCATGAAGTAGGGATGGTTGGTTTTAGTGAGGCCCGTGCCCAGGACCCCGGTATAGATAAAGGAGCCCGTCAGCTGGAAAAAGAGGGAGTGTGTGTGGATCCCGTCTTAGGACACAAACTACTGGATGATGCCCTGACCAGCATTGAAAGGGATGTGAGGACTTTATTAAAAGAAGAAGAGGACTCCTATTACTAATATTTTTTTAATGCGTTTCTTTAAATACTCTTTTCTACAATAAATCATCATTTATGTTTATTTCTGGTTTTATATCCTTTTTATTTTATTTTGAGTTAATTTGAATCCCTAATAATAAAATAATTATAATAAATAGTTTGATTATAATATTAAATAATACAGTAAATTTTCTAAAGTAAATATTCTATAAATTGCCCATAATTGTATTGGATATTTCTTATAGTATAAAAAAGTAGAAAACCTCTAAATAGGGGGTTACTCATGAAAATTTCCCCCAATGCCCAGGAAATCCTGAAAAAAAGATATCTGCGACAAAACCTGGAAGGAGATGTGGTGGAAACACCTGAAGATATGTTCAGACGGGTGGCAGAATCCATAGCAGAAATAGATACTCTTTATGGTGAAAGTGCTCCTGTGGAGACCACCACCAGGGAGTTTTATCAGATTATGTCCTGTCTGGAGTTTTTGCCTAACTCTCCTACCTTAATGAATGCCGGCACACCTCATGGCCAGCTGGCGGCCTGTTTTGTTTTGCCGGTAGAAGATTCACTTCCCGGTATTTTTGAAGCCCTGAAAAACATGGCCATTATCCATCAATCCGGGGGTGGTGTGGGTTTTTCTTTTTCACATATTAGGCCCCGGGGGGATGTGGTACACTCCACCCAGGGTATTGCCTCGGGCCCGGTTTCTTTTATGAAGATTTTCGATGTTGCCACCCAAACCATAAAACAGGGCGGCCGGAGGAGGGGAGCCAATATGGGGATATTATCTGTTAATCACCCAGATATTGTGGATTTTATTAAATGTAAAGAAAAAAAAGATTTTTTGAATAATTTTAACCTTTCAGTTGCTGTGGATGATACATTCATGCATGCCGTGAATCTTGATGGAAGTATGGCCCTGATTAACCCCCGTAATAATCAAACTGTGCAGAAGATTCCTGCCAGAAAGTTGTTTGATTTAATGGTGGATATGGCCTGGAAACTAGGGGATCCTGGTATGGTTTTCATGGATGAAGTAAAAAATGCCAACCCAACTCCATATCTGGGAAAGATAGAGGCCACCAATCCCTGTGGAGAGCAGCCCCTCCTTGATTATGAGTCCTGTAATTTAGGATCCATAAATCTGGTTAAAATGATTAGGGATGGAAAAATAGACTGGGATAAACTGCAAAAAACAGTACACATAGCCGTTCACTTTCTGGATAATGTGATTGATGCCAATACATTCCCCCTACCTGAGATTGAAAAACAAAGCAAAAAAACCCGTAAAGTTGGTCTGGGTGTCATGGGCTTTGCTGAGATGTTAATTAAGTTAGATATTGCTTATAATTCCCGGGAAGGTCTGCGAACTGCTGAAGAAGTAATGAAGTTCATAAATTTAGAGGCGCGAACTGCTTCCCGGGAATTAGGCCGCGCGCGAGGATCTTTTCCGGCATTTAGTGGAAGCAAGTGGGATAAAAAGGGTTATTCACATATGCGCAATGCCACCCTTACCACCATCGCCCCTACCGGCACACTCAGTATAATTGCCGGGGTTAGCAGTGGTATAGAACCACTCTTTGCAATTTCCTATGTGAGGGAACTGGTGGATGGATCCTGCTTAGTGGAGGTAAATAATATTTTTCAGGAAATGATTCAAGAAGAAGGATTAAGGAGAGATGAACTACTTCTAAAAATAGCCAGAGAGGGTTCCTTGCAGCAGGTGAAAGAAATCCCTGCGGAAATTAAGAGGATATTTGTCACAGCCCATGATATTGAAGCTTCCTGGCATGTAAAGATGCAGGCCGTCTTCCAGAGATATGTGGATAATGGTGTTTCCAAAACAGTGAACCTGCCACCAGAAGCAACAAAAGAGGATGTCAAAAATATTTTTTTACTGGCTCACCAATTACATTGCAAAGGGATTACCATCTACCGTTATGACAGTAAGAAAAAACAAGTATTATATAAGGGAAAATTACCTAATTATACAGTTTGCCGGTCTTTTAAAGACCCTGATAAAAAAATAGGTTTTTAGGGATAAGAATGACTAAAAAATCGAAATTGATTGGTGTTCATAATTATTTAAATAAGTGATTATGTCACCACTAAATTCCCAGATTATTGAAAATTCATCATATAACCTAAAAATCATGAATATTTAAAAAGAAATTAAAGAGTAGTATCTATTTCAAATATAGAATTAAGCAAGTTTATATGCTTATTAAACCAATTAGTCATAGGATTAATCCACGAGATTGATCCTGCTCAAGAGGTAGCAAGGTAATAAAGGTGTCCAATTTTATCACCTACTACCTTCTTTGAGTAAAAAAACTCTTTTAAATCAAGTATTATTGGTATCACGTATTTTTTGTTCAGATATAATTTGTATCAAATATAATTTATTTTTCTATAGACTTTATAATAGCAGAAGTTTCTTTAGCCAATTGATTAAGCTTAAATGCATGGGCAATTCTTTTTACGGCCTCCAGATTTCTTATCAGTGCATCCAACCAGGAGAATATGTCTCCTGGATAGGCATGTATCTGGTAGTCCCGCAGCAACTTACGGGTGATATCCACGGGGTCCTTGTTTTTGAGGCGTTGTTTCACTATCAGGGTCGATAATTCTCTTTGGAGACAATTACAAAAAGGCCTATCCTTACATCGGCAGGATAAAAAGTCCATCTGAATATTTAAGACAGCTTCCTGCAGATTGGGATCAAGTTTAACCAGGTTCTCCCCGGTGGAGATAATATCCAGTGTGGAGTCGGCAAATAGTCTTGTGGAGAAATGGGCCTTTAAGGCCGTGCTCAGTTGACGGTGCAATCGGGCCGATAGGTAAGCACTTTCAAATGGTTCCAGTGCCAGTGCAATATCCAGTGGATCCCTTGATTTATTTTTATTGAATTTTTTGGCTGATTTCTTAGATTTACGTGGTTTTTTCAGGTGTTTTCGAATATATTCTGCCTCTTCAGACCTTAGAAAAGACATAGCCACAGCTTTTCCATAAGGTGTAGGATTGAGCATACCCTGATTCTCATTAATGAAACCATAGGACTCTATGGTATCCACGGCATAATCCAGAGCCACCGGAACATTTATACTCTTATAAACACCTTCAATATCTGATTTGTGTTTGATGCTACCGGCACAGATATCTGCTAAGAGCTGTTCCAGAGTATCCTCCTCAGAATAGCTCACATTAACCGGATCCACATCACTTTCCAATAGTTGGAGGGCCATTGCTTCCTCGGTCTGCTCATCAAAATTCAATCCTATCTCCGGGAGAAGATATACTATTCCCCGATCATGGTAGGAAGGTCGGCCTGCCCGACCCAGCATCTGAGAGAATTCATTAGGAGTGATCCATTTATTACCCATGGTAAGTGTCTCAAATATTACCTGGGATGCCGGGAAATCAACCCCAGCAGCTAAAGCTGCGGTGGTGACCACTGTGGAAAGTTCCTGACGGGAGAATGATTTTTCTATACGTTCCTTTTGTGCATAAGATAAACCGGCATGATATGCTGCAGCAGATACCTTATGCCGGGTGAGGTAGTTGGCAATAAGATGGGTTTTGCGGCGGGAATTAGTGAAAATAATGGTTTGACCATGAAATCCTTTTTTAGATTTATTCTTAAATTCTTGGCGGGCAAAACGAGTCATTAAAACCTTTTTCTCCTCTTCACTCCGGGTAAAGGCCAGATGCCGTTCTAAGGGAACCGGACGCTTGTCATACTCCACCAACTGCAGACCAAATTCCCCAGCAATTTCCTGAGGATTCTGTACAGTGGCAGATAGACCAATGAGTTGTAAATCTGAAAAAAGAGTGTTAAGTCTTTTAATCAGACCATTGAGCCGGGGCCCTCTCTCTTCATCATCCAGGGTGTGAATCTCGTCAATTACCACCGTTCCCAGATTCTTCAGGAGGTCTGCTTTACCTGATCGCAGCAAGAAGTCGATACCCTCATAGGTCCCTACAATTATGTCCGCCCCACTTATATCATCATCAGGGAGTTTAATTTCTTCCCTTGCCTTTATCCGACTCATACCAACCTTCAGGGCTACTTTAAGTCCTAGTTTAGCATATCTCTTCTTGAAGTCCCGGTATTTCTGGTTGGCCAGGGCCACCAGGGGTGTGAGAAATATGAATTTCTGGCCCTGCAGTGCCCGGGGGATTCCAGCCAGTTCCCCAATAAGGGTTTTCCCACTGGCTGTGGCAGAGACCACCAACAAACTTTTTCCATCCAGTAAACCATTTTCCAATGCCATATACTGCACTGGTAGAAGATGAGTACTCCCCTGGGTTTTAAGGGATCTTTTAAAGGCATCAGGGATGGTCAGTTGATTAATACTCATCTTAGGAAAATTCTTGTCCCGGGAGGAAGTTATTTTGTCAAAAAGAGTAAGTTCTGAGTTTTTAATAGGATCAAAATTAGGATCAAGTACCTTTAAAACCTGATCTAAATCACCAGTCTTGTATAATAATCTTTTAAAGTTATTAAAGGTATTTTTATCCATTCCCCGATAATTCAATTCCCTTTTAATAACTTCCTCGGCACATAGCCGGCAGATTTTCTGATTATGATAATTAAAGGAGGATTTCGCGTTTATAATGGTGATGATGCCCTCCATGGTGCAGTGGTGACAGATTACCGTGCGGCGGAATTTAATGTTCAGTGATTCTAAAAATTCCTCGGTTTCAGGGTCTTTTCCAATTAAAAAAACAGCCTGTTTTCTAAATAATTTAATGGCTTCAGCCGGAGGTAGAACCACTTCTTTATCCCTTTTCACCACAAAACGGTGGATTTTAACCCCGTTAGGAGTGTCCCGGAATTTGATATATCCCTGAAATTCCGGTTTTCGGCGGGAGTTAAGTGCTCCTTTAGGGCTGCCAATGGGGAAAATTTCCAGCAGCTTCTTTTTCTTTCTTAAAATAATCATTTAAATCCCGAGTAAGCATTTTATTTGGTTTAATATCAGTTTTATGGCTTAAAGTATATTAGAGTATGGTAATTTCATGGACTTATTATATAGTTAAATTTCTTATTAAAATACAAAAATTACAAAAAAGAGAATAAATTAAAGGAAAGTGAAAAAGAAAACAATTCATTAGAAAGATATTATTTATTCAGGCTTTCTTCTTCATCATCTTTCTTCTTTAATAAGTCCACTGCCATATCCCGGAGTATGAATTTCTGAATCTTTCCACTGGCAGTGAGGGGGAATTCATCTACAAAGAATACGTGTTTAGGAACTTTGTAACGGGCTATCTTGGCAATAGAATAATCACGCACATCTTCTTCCTGGATATCCGCGTCTTCCTCTTTAATAATAAAAGCTCCCACTATTTCGCCGTATTTTTCATCAGGGATTCCTATTACCTGCACGTCTTTTACTCCCGGCATGGTGTAAAGGAACTCTTCAATCTCACGGGGATAAATATTTTCTCCACCCCTAATAATCATGTCTTTAATACGGCCTACTATAGCATAGTACCCTTCCTCGTCCAGGGTTGCCAGATCACCACTGTGTAACCATCCATCCTCATCAATGACTTCCCTGGTCTTTTCAGGCATTTTATAGTAACCTTTCATTACATTGTACCCTCTACAGCAGATTTCACCAGTTTCCCCCGGTCCCAGGGTTTCGCCGGTTTCTGGATCCACAATTTTAACTTCACATGCTGGTAATGGTTTCCCCACGGTTTCCACACGTTTTTCCAGTGGATCATCCACACTTGTCTGGGTGAACCCGGGAGATCCTTCTGTTAGGCCATATACACTGGTTATCTCGCTCATGTACATATCCTTAACCACTTTTTTCATGACTTCTATGGGTGGGGTGGAACCAGCCATGATCCCGGTACGTAGACTGGAAAGGTCGAACATTTCAAACATGGGGTGACTGTACTCGGCAATGAACATGGTAGGTACTCCATATAGAGCCGTGCATCGTTCTTTTTGAACCGCAGCTAAGACCAGTAATGGATCAAATAATTCCACCACCACAAATGTTCCAGCATGGGTTAATACCGCCATAACCCCTAATACTATACCAAAACAGTGGAAAAGAGGCACGGTTAGACATAGTCTGTCTTTTTCTGTGAATTTTTGTCTTTCACCAATGTAATAACCATTATTTAAAATATTTTTATGGGTTAACATAACTCCCTTGGGAAAACCAGTAGTACCCGAAGTATACTGCATATTGATTACATCGTCACATGTCAGGCCTTTTTTAGCCTCATCCAAGACACTATTTGGAGTGTGTTTCCCTAAAAGTAGCAGTTCGTTGGTATTGTACATTCCCCGGTGTTTTTCAGGACCCACATAAATGACACTTTTCAGATAGGGGTATTCTTTACTTTTAAGATTACCTCGGCTGTGGGTTTTTAATTCAGGTACCAGTTCATATAATGTTTGCACGTAATCCACATCACGAAAACCATCAATTATTGCTAAAGCTTTCATGTCAGATTGTTTTAGCACATAATCCAGTTCATGACTTTTATATGCTGTGTTAACCGTTACCAAAACCGCCCCTATTTTGGCAGTGGCGAACATGAAGGTTAACCAGTCCGGCACGTTTTTGGCCCATATTCCCACATGATCTCCTTTGGTGATACCAATGGATAACAGACCCTTGGCCAGCATATCCACCCGATCATTAAATTCACTGTAAGTCATGCGTAAATCTCTATCAGGATAAACCATGAATTCCTGATCTGGAAATTTAGCTACCTGTTTTTCAAAAAATTCCCCTATTGTATCCTCTGTAAATACCATGCCCTCACCCAGGTTATTAAAATATTTTAAAACATTTTATGCGTTATTCAAAGTTCATTACTCCAAATTGTATTATTCCAAGCCAAGATTACTCCCCGCTAACATCTAAATTAGGGGTCTATTCAAAGCTCTTTATTCAAGTAATATTAAGCTTTTATTAGTTCTTTATTCAATATGAGTTATTCCAGCTTTCTATTAAATTGGTTGACCTATATCTTCTTCATTTACCAGATGTTCTTCCAGATTAGCCCGGATATCCTCGGGAATAGGCATCGGTTTCTGGTTAATGAAATCATAATGAACTAAAACTGCTTTACCTTTTGCTTTGAGTTCATCATCCTGCCAGGCCTCGTGTCCAATGGTGAATGAGGAATTTCCAATCTGGGTTATGTAATTCCTGATTTCCACATCACCACCATAGTACATCTGTCCTATGAAATCAAATTCTGTGCGCACTAATATCAATTTCCACTTTTCATAGCTCAGGTCTAAATCCGGTGTGAACATACGGAATATGGGATTTCGACCTTTTTCAAACCATATTGCTAGTACTGTATTATTAACATGACGTAAACCATCTATATCTCCGAATCGTGGTGTGACCTTAATTTTAAACATATTATAACGCCTCAAATTCAAAAAAATGTAATTTAAAAAATACTTGTTTAATAGACTTAATATTATGACTTAATCTTAAAGATTTAATCTCAACGACTTAATTTAGATTTTAGTTAATATTTAATTTTATTTGACTATTTTTAATCCATGAATTTATTATAAACCTCAATATCCATATACTAAACATATACTAGAATGGAGTGTAAATTACTGCCAGTATCTTGGCCGGATTTTCTCCGTGAGCATGCAGGTGATGAGGTACCACTGAATCATAGTAAATACTGTCCCCTTTAGAGACTACGTACTTCTCCTGACCATATAAAATCTCAATATCCCCTTCCAGGACATAAATGAATTCTTCGCCTTCATGGGCCAGTAACTTAAAGTTATCATCATCATGTAGATCCACATCAATGATAAATGGCTCCATATGCCGGTCACTCTTACCCGATGCCAAAGCATAGAACTCCAGATGAGATTCCTTGGTTTCGTTTTCCTGGCCAGAGAAATAAATCACCTGTTCACTTTTCCCTTCTTTTACTGTTACCGGACCGCTTTGAGGTGCGTCATCTAAAAAAGTCCCTAATCTTACTCCTAGAGCCCGTGCAATCTTGATTAAAGGTGCCAGTGAGGGAACCACTTCCCCATTCTCAATATTTTCAATTAATTCCACGCTGCTTTCACTGGCTTGTGCAAGTTCTTCTGTGCTCATTTCCCTGCTTTCTCTTAATTGACGAATTTTTAATCCAATTACGTTTTTATCTGACACTAAATCACCTTTAGCAAAATTTTAGACATAGTAATTATAAATTTATATGCAATAGAACATCAGTTTTATAGTTCTTTGTGTGTTGTTCCTTATATAATTAGGATATATTATGAATATAAAATTATTATTATGTACATTTAATGGGCTAAAACCGACCATTTATTGAACATGTGAAATGCGTAATGAAGAAATATTAAATTAATGGCCAGTGAAAGCAAATTATTATGTTTATTTAATTCTATTCTAAATGATTATTATTAATTAAAAAGAGGGTAACTATTTTTTTACTAAAACAGTTAAATCCGTTAATTCCATCAGAGATTAATTGGCATTTCATTGAATGTTATAAGAATTATTGCTATGATTGGAAGAATTATTGGTAGGGGTATTAGTGGTATTGATTACTGCTTGTCTTTTAAGCCAAACCGGATCAAAATCAGGGTCGCCTATGGTACTTATCTGTTGTTCTTCAGACGAAATAGTGGGAAGTTCTACATCCACACTGCCGGCAGTGACCAGGTTCATAAATGAACCACATCCATAGGCAATTAATGCTATCATAATCACCGCAAATAACTTCCCTTTTTTCTTTGCATTCAAAGTATCACTCTCATTTTTCAAGCTTTGCTCTTTATAATTAAGGTTGTAAAAAGGATTATATTAAGTTAATGTCTCTTTAATATCTATTTTAGTTTTTAAGTGAAAAAATATTAAGTCATCACTAAATACCGGTTTCTTAAACAAAAACTAAAAAAATTTTCTTTTAGGAATACTAAAAGTCGTTAGAATGCAATTATTTCTTTGAGAAATATACTAAAATCCTGTTTTTCATAAAAATATTTCATCTTAAAAAACCACAAATATTATATAAAAGAATTAAAAGAACTTTAATCGGAAATAGGTTTCCTATGTCCAACAGTTTTATTAATGGAAGTCGATTGTCACTTTAATGGAATAAGGAATCCGTCTTCCGGTGTAAGTTTATGATTTAGATTAATAAACCTAAGAATTATCTTTATAAAAAAATGATTTCAAGGAATTAAAAACTATTTAAACAGTTTTTATAACTGTTATCCTAATTTTAATCTAAATTAGACATATAATTAAAAAATAAAGTTTTTAGAGATAAAATAAAAAGAGGAGAAAAAATGGTTGCTGTTTTAAATACAGGAGATACCGCGTGGATGTTGATTTCCACTGCACTGGTAATCCTTATGACCATACCCGGTGTTGCATTATTCTATTCCGGGCTTATACGCAGACAAAATGTTTTAAATACCATGTTTCTGTCTTTTGTTACCTTTGCCATTGTGAGTGTTTTGTGGTTCATTTATGGCTATGATTTAGCATTTGGGCAGAATATATGGAGCGGATTTATTGGGGCTTTACAAAATCCCTTCTTTAGCGGGGTTTTAGAAACAAAAACTCTTTCCAGCTTAGCTCCTACCATACCCACTGGACTATTCGCTGTATTCCAGATGACCTTTGCCGCCATTACCGTGGCACTGATTTCTGGGGCCATAGTAGAACGGATGAAATTTTCCGCATGGTTAGCTTTTGTGCCTATCTGGTTAACCATAGTATATTTACCGGTGGCCCATTGGATGTGGGGCGGAGGATTTTTGGCCCAATTAGGGGCTCTGGACTTTGCAGGAGGTATAGTGGTCCACCTGACCAGCGGTATGGCTGCTCTGGCCCTGGTATTAATACTGGGGGTGCGAAAGGACATGCGGTTGCTTCCTCACCATCTGGGGTACTCGGTAATTGGTACGGGACTGCTATGGTTTGGCTGGTTTGGATTCAATGCTGGATCGGCACTGGGCGCTGGAGATGTAGCTGTATCTGCCATGATTGTAACCAATACTTCTGCAGCCATGGGAATGCTGGCCTGGATGTTAATGGATAAAATAAACACCGGGAAACCAACCATGTTAGGTGCTTTATCTGGAGCTATAGCTGGTTTAGCAGCCATAACCCCTGCAGCAGGTTATGTTAATATCAGCGCAGCTCTGGTGATTGGATTTGTGGCAGCCATCATATCTTACTATGCGGTATCCCATATTAAACCCCTGCTGGGTTACGACGATGCCCTGGATGTATTCGGCATACACGGTGTCTGTGGTATAGTGGGATCAATTGCCGTGGGTATATTCGCCATTCCAATTATGAATAGCGTAGTACAAGAAGGAGGTCTAATTACCGGAAGCTTCAGTCTTTTAGGAAGCCAGTTAATTGCCATAATTGTGGTGGGAGTTTATGCTCTGGCTATGACCCTTATTATTGCCAAAGTTCTGGACAAGATAATTGGTCTGCGGGTGGATGACGATCACGAAATCCAGGGACTGGACATTAACCAACACGAGGAATCCGGCTACCGATTATCTTAGATACTTATAAATGCCTAAAAATTAATGGAAAAGTAATTGATTACGCAATAATTGCATATAATTACTTTATAATAATTGTAAAAAGGTGATAACGTGAAAAGGATAATCGCTATTATAAGACCGGACCGCTTTGAAAACGTTAAAAATGCCCTGGAAGAAGCTGGAATCCATGGGATGACTGTACAGGAAGTAAAAGGTCGAGGTCGTCAATTAGGAATTACCGAAAGCTACCGGGGAAAAGATTACACCGTGGACCTACTACCAAAAATAAGGCTGGAAATAGTGGTAAAAGCCGCAGAAGTCGAAAAACTGGTTGATACCATAACTGAAAATGCCAAAACCGAAAATATTGGTGATGGAAAAATCTTCATTTCTCCCGTAGAAGAAGTAATCCGAATCAGAACAGGTGAAAGAGGAGAAAAAGCCATATAATCTCCTTTTTATTTTGTTTTATTTTATTTTTGATTTCAGTCATTCATTCTGTATTATTTAGTTGTATATGTCATAGCGTTATTTGGATATTTTAGTTGCATGTGGCATATTGTTAGTTTTTACAAAATATTTCATTATTAATTGATTTTTTTGGAATATCTCTTTAAATTGATTATCATTTTATCATAATAAATAATTAGAAATATTTCTGGAAATTGAAAATAATTTCTATTTAATGGCCAATCATTGTAGATTTATTCATTTTTTCAGCCATGCCATCCCCACATTAACAAAATATTCTCCATATTTTGAACATTAATTCTATAAAAAACGAAACATTTATATACCAAATACTCCAACTTCTATATGTCGGAAGATGGATTCCGATTGCCGATATGGAAAATTTTTAATCATGAATAACATGAAAATCGGCAGAAAAAACTGCGCGGAGGTAATAGCGCATAAAAAAGCTGAAACTTGATAAAGGTAGATGCATTTAAAATATAAAATTCAAACACCCGTATTTATTTAATTAAATACAATATGGTGCTTCAAAAATAAAAAAAATGAATAAATTTTAAAAAATGGAGGAATGTTATGGATCCTATTCTTAACTCTGGTGACACAGCGTGGATGCTTATATCCACTGCCCTGGTAATGCTCATGACCATTCCTGGCGTAGCATTATTCTACGGAGGGCTAACGAAAAGAGAAAATGTCTTAAATACAATGTTTTTATCCCTGATTGCTTTTGCCATAACAAGCATTATCTGGGTCCTTTATGGATACCAGTTTGCCTTTGGTGCAGACACTTTTATGGGATTAATTGGAAACCCTGCTAATCTGATGATGAGCGGGGTAGGTGTAGATCAACTGGCTGGACTGGCCCCAACCATACCTGAATTCGTCTACATTGCTTTCCAGATGACCTTTGCCGCCATTACCGTGGCACTGATTTCTGGTGCAGTAATTGACCGGATGAAATTCTCCTCATGGATGGTATTTGTGGTAGCCTGGGTAACTCTGGTATATGTCCCTATTGCCCACTGGGTATGGGGTGGAGGATTCTTATTTAACCTGGGAGCACTGGACTTTGCCGGTGGTACTGTGGTTCACATCAACTCAGGTATAGCTGCTCTGGTACTGGCCATTCTATTAGGTAAAAGGAAAGATACCAAATTATTACCTCACCACTTAGGATACTCTGTAATTGGTGCTGCCCTCCTGTGGTTCGGTTGGTTTGGATTCAATGCAGGATCCGCTTTAACCGCTGGTGGATTAGCAGGTTCAGCATTCTTAGCAACCAACACTGCTGCCGCAGCAGGTATGATATCATGGGTTATAATCGATTACCTGAAAACCGGTAAACCAACCATGTTAGGTGCTATATCCGGTGCCGTTGCCGGTTTAGTGGCCATTACCCCTGCAGCCGGTTTTGTAACCATTCAAGCTGCCATAATCATAGGTTTAATAACCTCAGTAGTGTCCTACTTTGCCATATCCTACTTAAAACCAAAACTGGGATACGACGATGCTCTGGATGTGTTTGGTATACACGGTATGTCTGGTATATGGGGATCCATTGCCGTAGGTTTGTTTGCAGCCCCATTCATTAACTCCCTGGGAACCGGATTGTTCTATGGTAACCCTGGACAATTATGGATTCAGATTATAGCTGTAGCTGCAGTTGCTGGATACTCCTTAGTTGCCACAGCCATCATAGGATTAATCATCAAAATCACCATGGGACTAAGAGTGGATGAACGAACGGAGATTGAAGGTCTGGACACCAATCTCCACGAGGAATCTGGTTACAGGATCTAATGAATATTCGATAGGGAATTAAGAATTAGATATCTTAAGGAGGAAGAAAATGAAAGAAATCGTAGCAATTATTCGACCTGATAAATTAGAAGACGTTAAACAATCCCTGGAAGAATTAGGATGCCACGGACTAACAGTTATCGATGTGAAAGGTCGGGGAAGGCAATTAGGTATCACAGAAAGCTATCGTGGAAGTGATTACCGTATAGATCTTCTACCTAAAACCAGACTGGAAATCATTGTCAATGATGATGAAACCGAAAAAGTGGTGGAGACCATTGTGAAAACCGCTCAGACTGGAGATATAGGAGACGGAAAAATCTTTATTTCCCCTGTAGAGGAAGTAGTTAGGATTCGGACTGGGGAAAGAGGAAATAAGGCAGTATAATTTTTTAAAGGACCCTTGTGGTCCACCCATTATTTTTTTTGTATTTTTATTATTATTTTTTTAATGATTAGTATGTATAATATTTGCTTAGAAGATTAATACGGTTAGGGGAGACCAATGTCAAAAAAGATTCTAGTATTAAAAAATCAGGGCACCTTAGAACTAGAAAGTCATGAATGGATGGACTTACACACTTATAACTATCAGAGAATTACCATCGATAATAAAAACACATATCTGCTGAAGGAACCACACCAGGACAATTTTTATTCATTTAATGATAAAATTTCCGATATCGACGGTGCAATTGTCTTTGTTTTAAATTCACCTCCTGATGTGATACGGGAAATACTGGATATCTTAAAAGCAAAAAACATACCCTATGTATTGTTAATGGAAGAATCTTCTAAAGAAATTTCCCAACGTGAAAATGAAGTTTTTGCTATTGATAAAAACGTAGAAAGCTTGATTTTAGCATTAAATAAATTGTCCGCTTTAATAGATCAAAATATAGAAAAAAAATCAGACCCAGCAGTTAATGATGAAAATAATGAAATAAATACATATAATACTGAGAATGATGATGTAACTGATAAAACGGATAATAGAGCAAGTTTAGAATTAGATAAATCAAAAAAGGAATTATTAGAAGAATATGCACTCCATAAAACCAGTCACCATGCAACTGAAATAACTCCAGAAAGTTCTAATATATCTAAAGAATTAAAAAGAGAAAATCAAGCCAAACCCCTTGCTGGAGAGGTAACAGAAAATCTTGTAGATTACAAGTCTGATTCGAGTGCCCTAGGAGAACCTCGAGATAAATTAAAAAAAATAAAGTTTTTCCTGCATCCTATTATGATGACTGATGTCAAGTGTTCTCTGGAAAGGTTAGGATTTTCTAATATCACCATTACTGATATAAAGTATTTGGATGCTGATAAAAAGAAGGAAACCTATCGTGGAGGTCATTACAATACCGGGCTTTCTCCCCGCTTAGAAGCGTGGATTGTGGTGAGGGAAAGTGAAGTAGAATATATCCTGGATAGTCTTGCCGAATTAAAAAATGATGATATTAATGAAAACGCTGTAATTTCAGATATAGAAGAAGTAATCAGGATAAGTAGTCTGGAAAGAGGAGATTTAGCCATAGATTAAACTATATCAACTAGTATATTATTTATTTTAATTAAAATTAGAAAAGAATATGTAAAAAATTAGATGGTAAAATTACCATCCTCTTTCTTGCATACGGTCAGAATCAGCGATTTCACTTATTTCCAGGCCGTGCATTGCTTTACCGAGTCCGCGGGAAACTTCAGCCAGTACTTCTGGTTTTTCATAGTTGGCAGTTGCTTCTACAATAGCTTTGGCAAATTGTTCTGGGTTATCTGATTTGAAGATTCCAGATCCAACAAATACTCCGTCAGAACCTAACTGCATCATTAAAGCCGCATCAGCAGGAGTAGCCACCCCACCAGCAGCAAAGTTAACCACCGGGAGTTTACCCAGTTGGGCTGTTTGTTTTACCAGTTCTAAAGGAGCTTCTATTTCCCGGGCTACTGCCCATAGTTCCTCTTCTTCTTTGTTCTGGATCTCCCTGATCTGACTCATTATGATACGCATGTGCCGGACCGCTTCTACAATATTTCCAGTACCAGGTTCCCCTTTAGTACGAATCATAGCTGCTCCTTCATCAATTCTCCTTAAGGCTTCCCCTAAGTTTCGGGCACCACACACAAAGGGTATGGTAAATTTTTTCTTGTCTATGTGGAATGATTCGTCAGCAGGTGTTAAAACCTCACTCTCATCAATCATATCCACACCTAAGGTTTCCAGTATTTGGGCCTCAGCAAAATGGCCTATCCTTACTTTAGCCATCACTGGAATGGATACTGCATCCAGAATTTCCTGAACTTTGGTAGGATCAGCCATACGGGCCACTCCACCGGCAGCCCGGATATCAGCAGGTACTTTTTCTAATGCCATGACAGCTACTGCACCAGCATCTTCAGCAACAGCAGCTTGATCAGCATTTACTACATCCATTATAACTCCGCCTTTAGTCATTTTAGCAAAGCCTTGTTTCAAAACATCGGTTCCTTGTAACATTGGATTTCCTCGTATTATTTGTTTAGCGTGATTCGATTTCATTGATTACATAAAAATTTATATAGGGATTTATTTATACTGTAATCAACACTAATGAGTTTGATTTTAGAATAATAAATACTTTGTAGTCTGGTTATTCTAAAAAATTTTAATATAATTATGCTAAATAAAAAAAATACAAATATGAATAATTAATGAGTAATTATATTAAAAGAAATATATTCTAAAATTGTTATGATAATCAATTGTTTAAATAAATTGAAAAAATGACTTAAAATTAAGATGAAACATTATTGAATGTGATACCATGGCTTCAGAAGCATTTACTGGTTCTTTAATATTTACCCACGTAATTCCGGCTATATTTGGATTCTTTGGTATAATCCTAATCTGTAATGGGATTATGGACCGTAAGCAAAATTATACCTATGCTGGAATAGCACTATTTTTTGCGGCAGGTTTACTACCATTTGTTATTTTACCATTAGCATTTGGAATATAAACCTTAATTCTTTTTTAACATATTTTCCATAGGTTTTCAGATATTTTTTAGGATAATACTATCCTAATCTCAGCGAATCTCTTAACAGCGTATCTCTTAAAAAATAATGCGGATTCCAAATTAGATTTAAATTTAGATTAGATTTATTTAATTACTGATTTTAAGGAGTTATATTCATATAATCTATCATTGACATACTCTGCTGACTTATTAAAACCATTTTTACTTTCTAATTTGATGGTGGATACCATGGCCGCAAAATTACCACAATCCACACAATTATCTGTCGCCTTTTTTCGGGCTAAATAAGCAGCCATATAGGTGTCGCCTAGCCCGGTGGGATCCCGCAGTTTAAAAGGAGTATAAGCTTTGATTTTAGATGAAACATTATCTTTACCAGAATATATGTAAGAACCTCGATCCCCACAAGTTATAACAACTTCCTGGGGACCTTTATCAGAAATGACCCTCCCTATCTCATGCAACGACAAATCATTTTCAGTGATTTCTAGGAGTGCCTTACTCTCTTTTTGATCTAAAAACAAAATCTCAACCATTTTCAGGATTTTTTTCAATTTTTCTACAGGCTTTAGCTGCAGATTACATTCTTCAAATTCTCTTAGATAGCCCTGGGCCCCTAAATAAATAGGAATACTTTTTTTATAGAAGTATTCCACTGTTTCGATCGGGATATCAGTGGGCAAAAGGGGTCCTAAAAGAACACCATCCCATTGGTCTTCATTTTCGAAAAAAAACCGTTGGATATCTTCAGATGTGATGGGAATCTCCGGTGCATTAGAACGTTGTACTCGATAGTTGGGGCGGTTAATATCAGGATAATTATTTTCAAATTTAACGGTTTCTTCTTTGAAAAGAGGGAATAAATCAGTTCCCTGAGGAAAATGATTTAAGATAGACTCATCATCTTTAGAAAGCGTTGTCAGTGCCGTGTGCTTAATTCCCAATGCACTGAAAACCCGGGATTGATAATATACAGCACCCCCAATCGAATACGTCTTTTTAGTGCCTTTAATGATAGTATCCATACTTAAAGGACCTATTAATAAAAATTTACCCATCTAATCGTTCCCTGGCTAAAATATCACGAGCCCTCTATTAATTTTTCATTTTACAATAGTTTTGGAATAATAATGATAATAATTGATACGATTAACTTATATTTTATTTTCAATCTAATTTTATTGATTTTTTATTGATTTTTGTAATTAATTAGTTTAATTTGTTATTGATTAGTTTTAATCATCAAAGCATATGCTTAATCAATATCTTAATGGAATCAATCCTTTATGTAAAGCAGATCCAATTAATACCTTATTTATGCCCAGCACGGCAACTTCGGAAAGTTCAGGGGCTGTTATACCACCGCCTAATATTAAGGATTCTTTCAGAGAGCTGAATTTTGTGATCAAATTTTTATCAAATCCCTTTTCGGTGCCTACCTGTGAAATATCTAATAATATAACTTCAGCGGGTTTTAAATATTCCAGTTCCTTTTTGAACTCATCCAGAGAAATATTCAGATTATTGGAAAAAAGTTCCCCGTTTTTAATATCCACGCTAACCACCATACGTTGGGCAGGGAATCGTTCGCATATCTTATGAAGCTCCTTTAAACTACTCAAGGTTTCCGTAGCCACAATTATCTTCTGGGCAAAGTTAAGGGCAAATTCAAAGCTATTTAAATCCTTGACACCGCAATCCAGCATTACCGGAAGGAGATAGTTAATGTTTTTCACCACTTCCAGATTAGATCCTTTTTTTTCAATGGCATCTAAATCCGCCACATAAATCTGCCGGGCACCCTGTTGTTTAAGGGAATGGGATATCTCCACGGGATTAGGGGATGATGCGTAAACAGTTTCTAAAGGTTGATAAGTGTCTCTTTGACCTGATTTTCCAGAGACAGCAATTCCAGACATCAAATCAAGGACAGGGATTATTTCCATCATAATAAAAGATAGTTCCATTATAGATAAAAAAATTTTGAAAAGAATAAGAATGGGTAATGCCTAAAAAATTTAAAATTTAAAAAGAGGAATTGGATTTTAATCATCCATCAAGTATCCTCTATTAAAATCAGCTTATTGGTCTTGGGATCTTTATAAACCGTTCCCATCTCAGCGTAGCCTTCTCCCGACCCATTAGATGTTTGGGGAGTATTATTCAATTCATCACCCTGACTTACTTCCACCGCACTTTTGATGGCTTCCATGGTGTCCTGTCTCTCCTGGGGACTCATATCCGAGAACATGACACTCTGCATATTCCATGATAAAACCACAAAAATCAGAAATCCCACTGCCAGAACCAGCATAGCATCCACTAAATTGGCAGACCCCGCCATGGGATCTTCTTCATTATTATCACCAAACCGTCGGCGTCTGGGTTTTCGAACCATCTTTCATGACCTCCAGTACAGCATCTGCCAAAGCGTCCAGATTGGATATGTATTCTTCGTACCATCTCCTTCTGACCTTGGATATTACATAAGCAATACCACCAGCAGCTAAACCTACTACTGTGGTATCAAAAGCAATTATTATAGCTTGAGCAAGAGCATTTACATCTCCAGCACCCAGAGCCGCTAAACCAGGACCCATAGGAATAAGTGTTCCCATTAAACCCAGGGTAGGACCTAATCGAGTTACAATGTCTGTTTTCTCCAGACTTTTAGCCACTTTTAATTCTTCTTCTTCAATAAATTTACGGGCCATAGCCTCCCTTGATTCTGGACCAATCTCTGGTGTATTGGCCAGTTCAATGAGAATATTTTTCTGGCTTTGGGGAAGTTCTGATGCCTCCAGGACTTCAATTATTTTCTCAGGGGTGCCCGGATTTGATATAGAGAGGATTATATCCCTGATTTTATTAGCGTCTATTTTAATTCTACTGGAGTGCTCTGATATTAAGCCACCCAGGGTTATAATAGCATACCCCATGAAGAGTAAAAGACCGACTATCACCGGTATGAGTAAACTCTGGGAAACTACGTGTAATATTGACCCTAACATTTCACTGCCAGGAACTGCTACCATTTTATTCACCTCTAATAAATTTAATAAATTTAAAATATTTCTTAAAAAAACTGTTTTAAAACCATTATTTTATATTTAAGATTAATTTAACTCATTTAGCAATCAGAGTGCTTTTTTTCTTGTTTATGAAAATTCCAGCACATATTAAAGCTGCACTACCTATTATCACATAGATTAATGTTTGTATTTCTGGTAATGTCATAGGAGTCATTTGCTGACTTAGAACAGAATTTATATTGGGAAGTACAATGGCTGAAGCCATGAAATATAAACCGGCAAATAACATGAAATTACCCAGCAAAACAGGATAGGGTTTTTTAACCAGTAAAACAATCAGACCAGATAATAGATAAAAAATTGTTATAAACACTGCTAAGACCACAGCTGAATAATAGCCCAAGGTAGCTGCAGATAGACCTATCATAGGAGAAAATATTACAATAGACGCAATTACCGCACCAAAACAACAAGGACAAGGTGCAATCATTGCCAGACATGTTGCTTTAGCCGTGTTTTTTTGTTTCTGTTTCCATTCATTGATGGTGTGGAAACCAGCATACATGATGACTGCAGCCATGATTATGGTAATTGCTGTAGCATATTGGGTAAAAAAGCCCTGTACCGATGTCATATAAGCATTGGCCACTGTTGTTAAAGCCACAATTCCTAAAGCATAACCTAAGATTATTAAAGATGCTATCTTCTTTGAAATACCGGCAAAACCCATGGCCAGTCCGATCTTTATTCCAAACACAAGTAATACTGATAAGACTCCTACCTGCCAAATTAAACTAATAATTTCCATATTCTCACCTTAGTACAAACCCCTATTTAATAATTTCCATATTAAATGTATTATTACTTTTTCCCTTAATTTAGGCGCTTTTGTAATACAAAATACCGAGTATTACTTAATCCCTATTTTCAGCAGATTTTTATTACTTATTCCTGAAAATAACGATTATTACTAACTTTCCATGGTCTTTCAATTATATTACCTATTTTAAAATTAAAAAAAAAAAATAAAAATAAAAAGGTTATTTTAGATTTACTTTCTCTGTTTGGGTCCCAAATAGTAACCTGCACCCACCATTCCAATCAGACAAAGAATTCCCAGGATAGCATATAAAGAAACACCAGATTCCTGTGAAGCTCCTTGTGTGGATTTAGATACTTCGTAAGCTTTCTGATTAGAATCAAGGGATTCACCTGCAGTTTCAGAAGCCGTGCTTTCAGATACTTCCGAAACAGAGTCAGAAGCTTTACTCTCAGAAGAAGTGTCCTTATTGCTATTGGAAGAACCTCCTTGTGAAGGATTGGAGGGTGTACTTGGAGAAACCCCTACGTCCTGACCAGTAGCTTCTTTCATAACTTTGGCATACGCGGCCAGAGTTTGAGCTGAAGCAGAAGATACCTTGGCCACCCATTTATTGAACTCAATGTTGGCACAGGTATGGTGACAGCAAGTCACACCATATTCGGCAGTGGCCTTAACGTACTCATTAGCAACTGCGGTTAATGTGGCCTGATCAGCATTCCATAGTCCTTTATTAGCAGCTACTAAAACCCATGCTGTTAATGATTTGAAGGCCTGTGGATTGGTTGCCAAAAGCTGATTACGCATACCTGAATCCAGAATATACATATCTGCAACCTCTTTCCACATCCAGTCCTTCACAGCCGTATCAGAAACAGCAGCCCAACCAACCATGTTAGCCACATGGTCTGCTATTTCATGAGCACCAGAAAAACCTTCATTAAGCATTCCTTCAGCCCATTTTGGGTTAAATAACCTGCTCCTAAGTTCAGTTCCCATGAATACATCAAGAGACTCAATTTTAGGAGAGTTCCGTGTATTGGCTATGTAGACACTGACATCTTTTCCAGAGAGATAACTGGCAGCCAGTGTAGTACCGCCCAGATACTGATATACATCATCATTATCCAGGAGACCATAGAGTCCGTCTCTTACCTGAACTGTAGCATCTATCTGACTTAAGGATGTTTTAAAGGCTTCTAAAGCACTTTGAGAATATCTGTTCCGGCCATAAATATAGGACATACGTGCCAGGAAAGTGTCAACAAAATCTTCCTGTGAATCCCAAGCAGTGGTAGTAGGAACCAGATTACTGATACCCGTTCCATAGGACTGGGCATCCGGACCGAAAATTCGGGCACTGGCATAATATTCAGCATCCTTCTGACTCATGCCCATAGCAATATACTTAGCTGTGTCATTTAAGAAATGTTTACGGGCAAAATTATCAGAAGTTGACTCATTTAAGGTCATTACCTTCAAGAATGCATCATCCAATAGGTCAATGGTATAGGAAAAGTGATCCCGGAATAGTCCACTGATGGTAATGTGTACATCCACCCGGGGACGGCTCAGTTCACTTAGAGGAGTAACCTTCACACTGTCAAATCTTCCGGATTTCCATACCGGTTCCAGGCCCATTAAACGGAGTATCATGGCAATGGACTGACCATTGGTACGCATGGTTTCAATGGACCATAATACCACACCCACCTTATCAGGGTAACAACCATTTTCGGCATAATAAGTAGCAATCAGATCATCAGCCAATTTTTTTCCAATCTCCCAGGCAGCACTATCTGGAGCCATACGGGGATCAAATGAATAGAAATTCATTCCGGTAGGTAGAACATCTGGTTTAGTAACCGGTCCTCCGGCAAGGTCCGGGGTTATGTATTCACCTCGCAGAGCAGCAAGTAAATTATACATCTCCCAGTTCTGGCTGAGTGCATCTCGCAGTTTATTCCGATATTCTGTGTTGTTTCTGGTGGCAGGATCATAGCTCACAATAGAATCTATCATCTGCTCCAGCACCGTACCATTTAAAGCAACTCCAAATGTATGGAGACCATAGGGCATCAAAGTGGAAGCCAAGTCTTCCAAATAGTGTTCTACTTTATCCAGATCGTCTTCAAAACTAGCATTAGTTAAATTCAGTTTTAATTCACTATCCAGATGTAGTTTCTTGATATAGGTTACTATTCCAATTTTTCGTTGTTCTTTCAGGGCAGCATCTGTGGTTAAATCGTAAGCACTGATTTTACCTGTTAGTTCCTCTAAATCACCATAAAGTGTGACCTGCTGCATGGCAGGAATGTTGTGATCAATTATTACTGCGTATCCTCTTCTCTTAGCCTGGGTTCCTTCCCCCGGGTTTTCCACAATGTAGGGATATATGTTGGGCATGTTACCTAACAAAATATCTGGCCAATCCTCGCCAGAGAGTCCTACATTTTTACCAGGGAGCCATTCCAGAGTCCCATGGGTACCCAGATGTATCACTGCATTGGCCTTAAACTGATTTTGTAACCAGAAGTAGAATGCTATGTACTGATGGCTGGGTGGTAGGGTGGTAGAATGCATGATTTTGGTAGGGTCTTCACTCCAGCCCCTCATAGGTTGAGGGCACACAAATATGTTACCATACATATATCCTGGAATGACAATACTGTCATTGTAGACCATTAAATTTCCTGGAGCAGGACCCCATGCACTGATGACCTCATTTTTAAGGTCTTCTGGAAGGGCATTAAACCATTGCAAATATTTTTCTTTTGGAATAAGAACGGCCCCTGCATTAACTACTTTTTCCAGCTCACCGGGAGCCCAGGTTCCTACATTATTACCTACAGTCAGAATCATGTCCTCTAAAGCGGCTTCAGAGTAATTACCAGTAACCTGATAACCATCATCTTTCATTGCCTTTAAAATTTGAGATAAACTGCTTATAACATTCAGGTAGGATGCAGAAACACCATCCTTTCCACCTTCAATATTATAATAAATTAAAGCAATTTTTTTATCAGTATTGGACAAATTTCTCAGTAAAACCCAGTTTTTAACCCGTTCTGTAATCCTTTCAATCCGATCTGCAATAGGTACATACTTTTTAAGGTTAATACCTGTTTCAGGATCTATACCCATAGATATAATTCCACCCATAACAATGGGCTCTATACGACCATCTAATTCGGGTTGGGCAATCTGCCAGTAAGCTTCTTTTGAAAGCCCGTAGGAATTATTTACCCACTCTGTTAAATTTGATGCGTAAACCGGGGCAAACACTGGAATATTGAGACCATTGAACACGTCTGCACTTTGTTCAGGGTATCCATAAATATAGTTAAAACCCACAGTAGCAATTAATGCATCTATACGGGTTTTGTTACTGCTATCTTTAAAGAATAGGTTTATACTATTATTTCTACCCTTACTGGTGGCAAATACTAAAAAAGCATTTAAACCCTTATCTTCCAGACTTTTTAAAAGATTCAGCTGAATATCGTAGTTTCCACCTTTGTAACTAGAATCATAAGCAATAATAGCTACCCATGATGAGTTATTTTTGTATTTACCCTGAGTTTTATACCACTGCTCATAAGCACTCCAGTTACTGAACATGGCATCAGTACCGGCATCAGGATGGTGTATCCATTGATCGGGCCATTTGATTACACTAATGTTCTCTCCTGACTTCAAAGACATTCCTGAATTGTTCAGAGCAGATAAAATGAATCTTTTAAGATTTTCTTCTGCCCCTTGATCCCAGTAGATTTTTAAAGTATCTGTGGAATCTATATTAGAACAGTTCAAAAAAGATGCGCCGCACCTTACAGATATGACCTTTGCAGTAGAACCATTCACGATACTCTTTAAAGTTGCAACTGTATCTGGAGAACTTATCATCTGAAAAATTATTACATCGGCATTCATGGCCTGGTTTTTAATCTTCAGATACGTTTCATTATTCAAAGCGTCGATGTCTTCTTTAGCATAGTAAATAAAGTTAATTCCATATCCCTGGTTTTTTATTGTTTTATAGGCATTGGAAATAGCTGAAGTATAACTGTCAGAGGAACTTATCATGAGAATAGTGTAAGACCTTAAATAGGCAGTTGCATTGCCATGTTTTACATTATTTCCATCTGAAGTTACAGTAACATTAAAACTCTTTGAAACATGACCCCCAACCGAAATATTGAGATTTAAATTATTTGGGGTACTGTTAAATCTAACCTGGTATTGGGTATTATTACCCGTGCTTCCCTTTTTAATTATGGTATGAGAACCTGCAATAGGAGTTCCATTGAGGTAACTAATGATTACTGTGGGGGTTTCATTGGCTAATACCTCAGGATGTTCCACCGTTAAATTCAGTGATATCTCCGTATTGAATGCATCAGAAGTATCTGCTGCAGAAGCGGATCCACATAGCACCAATACAAATAATATGGAGAATACCAGTAGTGTTATTTGTCTTCGAATCTATTTCACCTCCTTAACTATCAATCATACACCCACTCTAGCAAGTGTACTTGATTTATATTCAAGTAAAATTGATATTTATATTTTACTATTTTATCAAGTTATGTTGAAAAATAATCAAGTAAAATTTAAATAATAGTGGTGTGATACAAATAAACTGGTCCATAAATCCTCCTATAAACCTCAGTTTTAGGAAAAAAAGGGGAGATTAATTCTCCAAATTAACCTCCCTAATTAAAATTAAAATTAAAATTGTGATAATTTAGTTTTATGGTAATTTAATAATAAAGTCAATTTTTTAAATAATATAAAAAGTATCAGAGAATATTTTTTTAAAGTTATTATCTCTTTTTCAATAATTCTTTTTTAACAATTTAATAACATTAAAAAATAGTCTGAAATTAAAAAAAAGAAAAAATAAAAAAGTTTTTTATTACTTCTGTCTTGGCCCAAAGT
Organism: Methanobacteriaceae archaeon UBA587; assembly: GCA_002504725.1. Classification (GTDB taxonomy): domain Archaea; phylum Methanobacteriota; class Methanobacteria; order Methanobacteriales; family Methanobacteriaceae; genus UBA587. The sequence goes on from DATN01000002.1 coordinate 243,284, forward strand.
AGTAACCTGCTCCCACCAGACCTACCAAAGCAAAGATTCCAATAATAGCATAGAACGGCAGTCCAGAAGAAGAACTGGATGACGCATTGGATTGTTTGGAAACCTCGTAGGCCTTTTGACCTTCTTCACCCGGACTGGGCTGAGACTCAGTGGATTGAGACTCAGAATTAGAAGATCCTGAAGTGGATGAAGTAGAACTTTGTTGGCCTCCTTGAGAATCACCTTCAGAAGGGGTGCCCCCATTGTTAGGGTTGGCTGGTTCTGGAGCAAATCCTGCGGACATAGTGGAAGTATATACTGCATTTTTGAACTTGGACAAAATATTTGGATTAATATATTGGGAAGCCCATTGCATGGTAGCCAAATTACCACAAGTACAGTCACAACAAGCCATACCATTTTCAATAGCATTTTGAGCCATAGTATTAGCTAAAAATGTTATATCATCATCGCTGGCTTTCCAGTAACCTTTTCTTATGGAATTCAACAAAACAGCAGCCATAGCTTGATGTGAGTATGGATTAGCACTATCAAACCATTCTTTCATATTGAGGTTATATTTGTCTTTGAAGTACACATCATATGCTTCCTGGAACATGTTTTGATTAACTGAATCATGGGAAGTAACACTCCAAGCAGCCATATTTTTTATAAACTCTGAAAACTCAGCTGCACCGGGAGCACCAGACTGCATCATCTTCTCAATATATTTCGGATTAGTGTAAGTAGATCTCACATCTCGCCAGAGAGATTCTGCCAGTGTTTCCAGTTTGGGGTTGTTGAGATTTTCTGAGTTCATTATATACATCATAGGATCTTTACCGGATATCTCTCTTACAGTAAGACCCAAACCACCATAGTATCCCATGTAGTCGCTATCACTGAATAAACTATTAGCATTGAATGTTCTTCTGAATACCACAGCTTCTGTTCCATTTAAATTTTGTTTATACAAATCTTCAAATAGAATAGAGTTAACCTCTGATCCCTGGAATAAATTTCCAAAGGTACTGATGTAAGTATCAGCTAATTGGCTCTCATTTTCCCATGACCCGCCTGCAAGTAGTGCTGCCTGCATGGCGTTTTTATGATTACCCTCTTCTTGTGAGAATATTCGTGCCATAGATAGTTTTCTGGCCAAATCATCAGAGTATCCCTTTGACTTTAAGTATTGGTAGGTATTTTCTGAATTCTGTTTCACATAATTTGGCTTAGTATCATTGGCTGCTGCAGCTAATCTAACTGCTTTATCAATGAGATCCAATCTGCATCGGAACATGGTCAAGTATAGAGCAGTAGTACTCACCACAACATCAATCCGAGGCCTACTTAAATTAGAAATCAATTTAACATCAGTCACAATACTGGGATTGGCTGCATCAGGTACTCTTTCTACACCAAGCAGATAAAATATCGCTGCTTCCATTACACCCATATCCTGTTGGGTGTGAATAGCCCAGAGCATGAATGATATCTTGGTAGGGTAGTTACCAGTTTTATTCAAGTAGTCATCAATTAAGTCCTGAGCGAGCTTATTGCCAATAGCTGCAGCTTCGGCAGTTGGAACTTTCCTGGGATCAAATGAATAGAAGTTAGTTCCAGTTGGCAGTACATTAGGGTTATTAATTGGATCACCGGAAATACCTGGAGGGATATATCTACCATTTAATGCTCGGAGAAGACCTGTAATCTCATTGGTACATTTATTGATATTTGCAGCGTGTACTAAAGCCTGGTTTAGATAAGTTGTCATTTGTGGAGAAGTTGAACCAAGAACTGAAATTTGAGCCTGATTCACATTCATTCCATCTATCAATAACTTCTTAAGAATTGATTGAACCTGTAAATCAGATAGTTTATTGGCTTTCATATAATCTCTAAAACCAAACCCAAGCAAAGATTGAACTAGATTGGTAAGCTCATCTCCCTGAGGTGGCTGTCCAAATACATGCAATCCATATGGTATGAATTCTGATTCTATATCATCCAAATACGCGTGCACTTTTCCCAGGAACTGATCAAAGTTAGTGTCGTTGATTGTGGTTAAGTTCACGCCAATATCTTCATTGATTTTTAGGTCCTTTATTAATTGTAGAATACTTGTCTTTAGTTTAGCTTTGGTTTCGGCATCAATATTAGGGGAATTGTATTCTGAAATTTTGTCGTTGAGTATGGTCAAATTACCATATAGTCCTGAAACAGTTAATGACGGAGTTAAATGACTAATCATTAGTGCTCCCTGACGTCTTTTTGGTAACATACCTTCACTACCTTCTACAGTGAATGGATATATCACTGGAATATCCTGACTTACAATAGCTGCCCAGCAGTTATCTATATCCAGACCCGGCCCAGTTTTTCCAGGTAACCATGCCACAGTACCGTGCCTTCCCATGTCAATAAGTGCATCTGCCTTAAAGTCGTTCTTTAACCAGAAGTAGAAGGCCAGATACTGGTGAGTAGGTGGTACACTGCCAGCATGATACATGGCATCAATATCCTGATTGTATCCACGAGAAGGTTCAGGTGCTAAAATCACATTTCCATATTGGATAACTGGAAGAACCAGATATTTTACACCATTTTTAGTGTAAGTCATGATGTCACCAGGTGGTTCACCCCACATATCTATGACTTCTTTTCTTTTTGCGGCATTGAGTTTATTAAACCATATCAAGTACTCAGACTCAGGAACCAAGATCACTGGATTATTTTTTACCAGTTTTTCTAACTCCCCTGGAGCCCATAATCCTACATTCAAACCTTGATTACGGATTAAATCCACTAAAGTATTGTTAGTCGGTAGGTTATTGGTTCCAAGATCGTAGCCACTGTCTTTAAGAGCCTGTAATATACTGCTAATACTGTTGTATACATCCAGGTGTCCTGCTTTTGCTCCCTGATCTTTACCAGTTCCATGCCAATAGATTATTGCTATATTTTTATTACTGTTAGATTCGTATCTGAGGTTAATCCAAGCTATGGCACTATCTACCAACCAATTTATCTGCCGATCAATTGGTTTAAACAATGTCACGATGTATGGTAAGTACTGCGGCATTTCCTCCTGCGTGGCAATTATGATTGGATCAAACATCCCATCTATCTCAGAAGGTACCATAGTACTTCCAAGAGTGCTAGCTTGCATCCCCTGCGTTCCTTCAAGCCAACTAGTGTAGTTCCCAAAATATTTATATGCTTTTATGATGGGAACATCCAGCTTTTGAATATCTACTTGAGTATTATTGTACGTACTGTTGGAAGTCCAACCAAACATTTTATAATGGATTATTAAATCCACTGCGGATTGATTATTATTTAGTAAAAACTTATTGATGTTTGGGGTTCCACTATGTGGATAGAAATAAGGTATAACATTTAAACCCTTATTTTCAAAAGCTCGAATTAAAGCATCCATTGTAGCCATATCAGTACCTGAATACTCAGACTGACTAAATACAATACCTACGGTAGGTTTTCCTGCCTTGAATTGATACCATGTTTTATAATCATCCAAACTTGCAAACAGCTTATTTGCATCAGGATGGTATATGGCTTCACTTATTGAATAGATTGGTGTTTGGGGTGTTCCCACATTTAATCCGAAAAATTTCACTCCAATGAATTTAAAGAGTTCTTTTCCATTGGCATAGTTAATGTTAGACCAGTAATCTCTCATCCACTGGTACTGTGCATTCCCATTAGCAATAATTACTGCACTATGAACACTTATAGCATAATTTATAGTCATTAATGTGGGAATTCCATTTGCTGCTGATTGATTCATCAAAGCTGCTACTCGGTTACAGTAGTCATTATTTTTTAGTCCGGATGCTAAATAGTCCACAAAAACCATATCATAATCAGTTACATTAACTGATTGGGGAAGATTTCCTGCAGTATAGGTATATAATGTGATGTTTAAAAAATCACAATCTTTGATGGCATCAAGAAATCCGGGTTTTGCATTGTAAACAATGATGAGCAATTTCGGTTTTCCAAGCTGGAAGTTGGCAGTTGCTTGTTTTGAATTATTTTGACTAATCATTGATTCTACACTTACCAGTTGAGTTTTTGATTTATGACCTTCATAAATCGCCGTGACATTGAATTGAGTTAAGTTACTGGAAAAATTAAGTTGATATTTACCTTCTGCATCAGTTTTGGTTTTAGACAGATTTTTACCATTAGAATCTGCTATAACATCTACTCCTGAAAAAGGTTCATTAGTTACACAATCCAAAACCTGGCCTGAAATCTTCACATCTGACCTATTCTGTATTTCACCTCCGGTGGAATTATCTGTTGCGGAAACTGCTCCGCACATTGAAATGATGAAAATAAACGTTGTCACTAGAAAAATCACTTGTTTTTTCATCTTTTCACCTCCATTAAATTTTTTAATAACACTATCAAGAAAATAGTGTTATCCAAATATTATAGTAATACTATTAATAATATTTGTGTTATTACAGAAATGGAGAAAATCCCCTAAAATGTAATACTTTATTTAAAAGTATTACTAAATAAGCAAACAAATAAAAAAAATAATACAAATATTTTAGTAAATAATCTTGATCCAGGCATTTAATGAAAAATTAGTGAATTTAATATATTAATTGATACATTTCATGATGCCATATAGAATAAAAGAAGTTGTTTAATAATTATCTAAAGCTAATCCTTCTTAAAAGCAATTTTTATGCCTTAGAGTAATATCCAATAGGGAACTCCTCCCTATTGGACACACAGAGGGTAAAAATGGTAAAGCAATAGTTATTACTATTACTCCATTAATGGTTATCAAGTAAAGTTAGATTAAGTCCCTATTTAATAATTGCTATTTAATTTTTATTATTACTAATCTATTGAAACTAAGAGCATTAGTAATAAAATCATGATTCAAAAAAAGTTAGATAGCAGGGCATCTAAACCATTGAAATGGCTGAGCAAAAGGATTGTTAAGATACCCTGAATCATTAGTTATGCCATTATCGGCAAGAGCATAGGAGGAAACAATGCTCAATTAATAGAAGACTAACCCAGTATAAATACTTATTGATTAAAAAGTAATACTAAATGGCAATATTTATTCTGAAACGTATTAAAATGAATTAAATTAAGAAAATAATGAAAAATATACGCAAAAATAAATTAACATTTATAATTATATTCGGAAGTTCTCATCCAGGAATTTATCCAGTTCTTCATGGGCAAAAATAACTGCTTCATTAACAATATCCGGATCCTGGGTAGATAATTCATCTAAGGCCAAATCTATAGATAAATCTACATCTAAAACTTCTTCGTAGGATAATTCCACTTTTATATCCAGATCCAGAATTTCCTTTTTGGAAATGTGTTTTAAAATAAAATTTTGAGCAGCAGAGGAAACAAATTCGGATATTTCATCCAGATCCCCCTGACTCAAATCTTTAAGCTTTTTTGGCAATTAGTTTCCCATCCCGGGAGTCATACCTGCACCCTGCATAGCTTCCTGTAGGGAAACTTGCATTTCCTGCAATTTGGTCATGACTCTTTCTTCTTGTCTTTTAATGGTTTTCTCACGAAGCTGTAGGGTTTCTACTTTGTCTTCTAACTCAGTATTAAGCTCCTCTTTATTGACCTTTATTAAGAGCATACCTGCAGTTTTATAAACATCAGCATCGTCAGCAGCTTTTTTTAGTTCTTCAAGAGCTTTTTGGGTTTCTTGAATCTGCATTTCCACGGTTTGCTTCTGCATGGAAATAGCTTGAGCCTGTTGTTGTAGCTGTTGGAACTGGGTTATTTGGTGTTGAATATTTTGCGGAACTTCCATCATATCACCTCAATCTTCAATTATCTAAACGTATATTGTAATATATTTTCATATTTTAAGTTATGGAAAAGATTTGAAATATTATAATTATTTAAAATAATGTTTATATTTATAAAATAATTGTTTATAAATTGTTGTTTTGTAGGTCCAATACTTCCAGGGAAAGAAGTATCCACCTGAGTGAAGAATTTAAAGAAGCTCTGAATGAAGCAGCGTCATTTGAATTGATTTTTAGATGTATAGACCTACCTTGAACATTAATTTCCATAGAAGAACGTTCTGAAGGAGAACTTTCAACTTCAGGTCTTACTGAACTGAGTACTATCTCTGCTTGAAGAGGAGTGTCTAAATCAATGATAATTTCACTTTCCACCTTTTTTAAGGGTGTTTCATCATTCAAGAAGAGTCTCTCCCTTTTGATAGTCCTTGACAAATATTTTAAGGCCGGTGAAAACACCCTGCCTATCATAAAACTCTAAAACAGCTTTATACTGATTTGAAGATTTTTTTATCAATAAATAATTAGACTCCGGTTCAGTATCTGATTCCAGTTGAAGAATCGAGGCCATATCTTCCAGTTCACTCAGCTCACATTTAAGGGTTAAATGATTATTTTGGAGATTAATTCTACTCTCAGGAATAGCCACATTGATGTCCAGAGAAATCAGAGAGTTTCCCTTATCATCATAAAACGTGATTTTACTGGGATTACCCTGAACTTCGTGAATTAAAGCTACACGAGAACAACCCAGACCAGAAGCCTTTATGAGCACATCCCTCATGCTCATTTTGCCCCGGTTAATATATTCCGAATTTATGACCCGGTTAAGGCTACGGCAAAAAGACCTGGTCCTTTTAGAGGGTTTTCTAGAAGTTGTAATAAGCATTGAACTGCCTTATCAAGATGTATTAAATAAGTTAAATTAAATAAGCTTTAATTATAACTTATTTATTATTTCTAAGCTTATCTGCCTTTAATAGTCCTTCTGACAGCAGGTACTTCTTTAAAGAGAATACGGTATCGGCACCGAGGGCATTTATTTTCCATATAACCCTTGGGGTCAATTACAGCTCCACATTCAGCACATTTATACAACTCATAAACCTCCAACTATCCTTTTTATGTTTCTGGTTGCAGTTTTACCCATAGGGGTCACTGGTACGTAAGCACCGCCAGTGAAGGTAGCACCGCACTTTCTGCACTTCCAGATACCACTGCTAACTCGTTTAACGTAAGGTCTATCACAGGTAGGACAAACATGTTTCTTTTTCATGTTTTCTTCAATTTGTTTTACGGTTCTTTTGGCTTTCCTACCGTATCTTGCACCAAATCTTCCGGTAATACCTACTTTTTTGGTTCTTGCCATTTATATCACTCCAAGTAAATTTTATAGTTTATTTTTATAATTGAAATCGATTTATATCAATTCAATTAGTTGCTATTCTACTTTAAATAGCTGTATGACATGTTATAAATAAACATGTAAGCTAACTTGATTAAAGAAACCACAGCAAAACTGAAAATTTCTTAATTAGTTGTCAATAACTTAAAACTGATTAAATAAAATTATAAAATCATTAGTTTAAATTAACCACTAATAATATTCTGAATTATATAATCTGTAGTACTCTAACTAATAAATTTAACTATATTTAGTAATTTAAAATATAAATAAAGAAATATTTAAAGGTAAGGTTTTAGGGTGTCGTTGGGTTTTCTAAATATTTCATTAGATCCTTCGTCTTACCTTCAGCAATTTTCACTGCCTTCATGATCTCTTCTTTGGTGAATGGATCATCTCCACCCTTTTGCATGGCACAAATTTTTCCAGAAGCAGTTATCCCAATAGACAGTCTTGCAGATAATATCTCTTCTTCTTCTAAGTTGGGATCCAATACTATTTGATCCCCTATTTTAACAAAGGTATTCATTAGAGCTTTATCTCGAATAGGTAGGGGTTCCATGATTTCTCGGTTGATGATGATTTCATCGTCCTCTACCGTAGCCTGGGGTATTTTGGTATCTAATAACGCAGCAACAATACCTAAAACAGCTGCATCAAATAGATTTCCATCATAGTCCAAGATATGCAGATCAATAAAGACCATCCATACTTTTTTACCTTCAATGATGCACAGTTTTTCTAAATCTACCATTTCACTTTCCCGGACACATCGATCAGCCACCCGAGCCAGTTCAACAGAGCGTTCATCTGGTGGTCCTGGTTCAAAGTTAGGTGCCGCCATAGGGAGAAGTTCGGAGTTGGTCATAAGTACTCCTACATTAGGAGTGTCCTCAAAAGGTGTGCCGATTTGAGGTTTGGTTCCCACTAATATTTGAGTATTGCCTATTTTTACTCGTGCAGACCCTTCTGCCTTAGAAATCACCCCAGTTTCCACCGATATTTCACGGTACTCATCTAAAGCTCTGCCATCAGCCCTTTCCATATTATTAATAAGATTAGTGATACTTTTCCGGGTTATTTCAGGAATTACATTCATTTTACTCACCGTACCTATTTTTTAAGGCTTCTTTCTGAATATCGCTGATTTCCATACAACCTTTAACAGCTAAATCCAAAGCTTTTTCAAATTCATCGGGAGTCAGGTTACCGTCACTTTGTAAGAGAGTAATTTCACCGCTACGGGGTAAGATAGCCACCGGAACATCGGCTTGACCGTCTTTGTCTTCCGCTTCTGATAAATCCAGTACTACTTCATCATTTACTTTACCTGCAGCACAGGCCACTACCATGTCCTTCATGGGTACTCCTGCATCAGCCAAAGCCACAGAGGCCGCGGTTATTCCTGCGCATCGGGTTCCTCCCTCAGCTTCTAATACTTCAATATAAATGTCAATAACTGATCTTGGGAATTTTTCAAGAATTATGGCAGGTTGTAGTGCTTCTGCAGTAATTTTGGATATCTCTATGGATCTCCGATCTGGTCCTGGTCTTTTTCGGTCGTCCACTGAAAAAGGAGCCATATTATACCGGCACTTGATATATGCTCGGTCTGGTCGTTGGAACCTACGTATGTGAGATTCTCGAGGACCATACACTGCCACTAATACCTTATTTCCTCCAAATTCTAAATATGCTGAACCATCAGCTCTTTCTAAAACGCCTGCTTCAATTTTCAAAGGACGGAGTTCATCAAAAGCTCTTCCGTCATCCCTTTTTTTTGCCCCTAAATTAGTTCCTAATGTGATGATAGTAATCACCTCTTAAAATTCAAATTTAATTTGGATCCAAAAGTCTTCCGGGGAAGGATTTTCTTAGGTTCCTCCGGTTTTTCAGTAGAAGAAACATCTTTTTCCTCTTTTTCATCTTCTTCTCCCTGAGTAGTAGATTCTTTAGGATCTTTCTCAATATCAGATTCTATAACATCTTCTTCATTTTCCTCTGATTTTTCTGTATCAACAGCGGATTCTTCAGCGGATTCTTCAGCTGTTTCATCGGCAGGTTCTTCTGTATCATCTTTAGATTCCTCAGCAGATTCTACCGTAATTTTTTCACCGGTTTCAGAAGTATCTTCAGTTTTTTCTTCATCTTCCGAGCTTTCCACTTCTTCAGATACCATTATTTCTTCAGATTCAGGAGTTTCTGGAGTTATTTCTGGTTCTTCACCAGTAAGCTCAGAAAGTAAGTCCCGTACACGATCCGTCAAACCAGAGGTATGTGCCTGCTCTTCAATCATGAGGATTACTTTTTCGGCAATGCGTTCCATGTCGCTTTTACCTTTAACCCATACTACTCCATTTTGACCAACCACAATATCACAGTGGGTCTTATCCTTGATCATGTTGATCATGGATCCTTTCTTACCTATGAGACGAGGAACTTTAGTGGGAGTTATATTTATGAGTATTCCGCCTTTGAATTTACCTAATCCACGGCCTTTTAATCCGAGTTTAACCTTTTTGACTTCATCTACATCGACTACTCTCAAGAAAAGAACGTCACCCAGACTAAAAACTTTATCTAATTCTCTTTTTTCTTTTCCAAATACTTCAGAAGCTGGTAAAAGTCCAGAGTATGGAGAATTAATATCTAATCCCCACATAGAAAATCTAATATCTGTAATTTCCCCAATAACCACATCCCCTCTTTTAGGAATGTATTTACTCTGTAAAGGAATTACACTGATTTTTTTATTCCTTATTGCTACTAAACCCACAACAGAAGAGCATATTTTATTATCTTCCTTAAAGGTTCCTCTACCAGCATGGAAATCTTCTTCTGCTAGTATTTCACCAGGAACCACCAGGTCCTTGTCTTTTACTAATATCACGTTATGCCTCCTTTTACTATGAAGGCCAAATTAATGGGAAAAAGAAGAAGTTTATTTTATAGCCCGGACTTCTACCTCTCCGCCTGTAAGTTCGCTTAATTTCATGTGAAAGCTTTCTTGCAGACCTCCAGGTATTTCCACCACAGCTATCCATGACCCATCCTGCTGCCATTCTTCCTTTTGTATTTTACCAAACTTGGAGATGACACTGTAGGCACTTCCTGCAGCCTCCCCAGGAAGTTTAATTGCCATCTTCACCTTTTCAAACCTTATAGGTATTTTTATGCGAATGGCTTTAAGAACAAGGGGTACTTGTTCGTCAACAGACTTAAATGGATCAATATGAACTTTTGCCTCTTCCATGGCCTTTTCAATTCTTCTTGCAGGGTGAGGAAGTCCAGTTTGAGGATTAATAGCTTCCCTAGCTATTTTATTCACAATTTGTTTGTGTTTTTCCTCCAGCATTTCCCGCCTCTGCTGGGCAGTGAGTTGGATTTGACCTTTCTGAAGAATAGCGGCAGCTACCTCCAGAGGATCAATACTCTGAAATACTTTTTGCATGGATTCCTCAGATGCTTTATCACCCTTTTTGGCATCTTTAAATATTTCTTCCACAGCCAGAACAGATTCTATTTCTATTCCAGACTCGTTAGACCCTTTTCTAAATTCAGACGCCATATCAGGATCTACTAAAATCTCAAACCGTTCTCCGTAGGATTCTAAACGGGCAATAACTGCATCTTCAAGATTAACCATGTTATTACTCCTCTTCCTCCTTCTCTTTTCTCAGGAGAAGTTCTTCAACATGATCTTTAATTTCTTCTTCAGATAATTTTCGGTATTTTTTATCTTTAGCATCAATGACTGCTATTTCCACACTTTCAGGAGTTGTTTTTCCTTCAGTAGCCTCATAAACTGCATCCAATGCCAGTTCAATTGCATCATTTAAAGTGATATCGTCATGATACTTCTTCTCAAACTCTTCCATGGCTATGGCTCGTCCTGCTCCAATAGCAGTGGCTTTGTATTCAATTAAAGCACCACTAGGATCAGTCTCGAATAAGCGGCATCCTTTACCGTTTACTCCACCAATTATCAGAGCAGAACCAAATGGTCTTACTCCTCCATGTTGGGTGTACATCTGTTTCATATCACAGATTTTTTTAGCAAGAGTTTCTACTCTTATTGGCTCATTATAAGTTATTTTATTAACCTGAGCTTCAATTCTGGCTTTTTCTATTATTGCTCGCGCATCTGCCACTAAACCAGAAGTAGCAGCACCAACGTGTTCGTCAATTTGGAAAATCTTTTCAATTGACTTAGGTTCTACAAGTTTACTGGTGGGTCTCTTGTCCACCACAAGCACAATTCCTTCGCTTGATTTAACACCTAGTGAAGTTGTCCCTCTTTTGACAGCTTCTCTTGCATATTCAACCTGAAATAGTCTTCCATCTGGACTAAAAACAGTTATGGCCCTATCATATCCTGCACTTTGAAGCGGTTGCATATGTATACCTCTCTATTTTTTATTAGTCTATCTAATGAAATTAATTTATGAAATTAAATGTTTATAAATTAAATTGAATCATTCCATATAACTCGACATATATAATGAGTTTAATGATATTATACTTTAATTCAATTAATTCCATTTGTTTTTCGTTCAATATATATTCTAATTTGTTTATTCCGTGTATTTATGTTATGCCATAGGTTTAATAAAGTTTTGTGTTGCCGCCCGGATGGTACCTGAAAAACCTAAAGTATGGAATACCACACGATTTCCTTTATAATGGTGAATCAAACACATTGCTGCCCTTACTTTTTCTTCATCGCCCCTGTTACATTGAAGTATCCCTTTTAAGAAAAAATTTCCCGGATTAGAAGGGCAATCCCAGATTCTCATCATCCACAAACGAAATTTACTGGTTTCACATTCCCCATGAATTTTGAGACATGCATCCCATATTATATTAATTAGATCATCTCTAAACAGATGATTTTGAGATATTACCTCAAAGGCGATGTATCTTTTATCTCCCCTTAAAGTAGGAGGGAGTATTTTAAGCTTCATTTAATCACAGCCCTATTCTGTTAATATTTTATTACCATTATACTTGAAGCTGGTTCCTAAAATAGTTATATAGTGGATTTACTGATGAAGTCATTTATCTGATATCATGATATCAATATCATGATTCAATTCTTTTTACGCCGGCTATAATCATATTCTTTCTTTGCTGGTTAAATTCTAATATGGACCATGGAACATTAGAAAGGGATAATATAGCATCTTCTGGAGCCATTCCAAAACAATTAGCCACTGCAACTAAATCGCGAGGTGTTCGGAGATCATAAATGGAACTGGCCCCACTGGTTATTAAAACTGGAAAATGAAATTTTTTATGGAGTTTAATTATTTCTCGAAAATGTGCCAACATTTTGGATCTAAATACACTCTGTGATCTTAAAATATCAGACATATTTAATTCAATGGCCACATTATTTCTAGCAGCTTCTTTGGCAAACACGTGGTTGATTCCACAGTCCCTTCGTTTTAAATAAGGTCTGGAAAGAATATCAACCTTTGAGTTTTCACAGGAAGCCCGATTTATCTTTAAATCCCCTCCCAAAACCATTAATAAATCTGATTTTTTTCTGAATTTATTTATCTTTTTGCGGAGGTCTTCGCCATGTTTAGGTCTAATTTCGACCCCAGCAACTAAATGAAAATCAGAACTAAAGTCAGGTGAGGGTGTATCTTCAGGTGGATGTGTACCCCTGGCCAGCAAATTTTCATTAATGGTTTCTAAATAATCAACTGACTGATAATTATCCGTTGAATAAAATAAAGAAGCTCCGGAATACCCTAATCTACTTGATTCCTCAATGAGCCGGTAATCCGATTCATAATTTTTTCCGTAGAGATGGCAATCAAAGAACTTCATTTAACCCAATATTTCCCGGGCTATTTTAATAGCGCCTTCTTTTTTGGCTGGATAAGCAGCAATCTTGATTTTTACATGGATGGCGTCTCCATGATCAACCACGTTCCAATTATCCTGAAAAGCTTCTTGTTTATTAAATCTTAAAAATAAATTTCCTTTAGAATCCATTTTTTTCTCTAGATCATTTAAAACTTTATTTTTCTCAGAATCATCCATTTCAGCCAATTTTTTGATGAAAATTTTGATCTCTTGTTTTTTACTGAATTTCTGGCTCAAAATAATAACCTGATTTTTATAATACCCTTCAGTAACTTCTCTTTCAGGTTTGGCCCCTGGAAAAATGGTTCTTAAAGATTGTTGCACTTTATCTTCGTTTTCTGTCCCATAAACAAAAACTCGATAAGATATATTATGTATCATGAATTAGCCCTTTTATTTTTGTAATAATATTTTTATCATTGAAAAATTTTTTTTATCATTTCAGGAAAATAATATGGGAATAATAATGATTAAATTATGTAAAAATGGATAATATTAAATAAAATAGAGAAAAGAAAAAAATAAGAAAATCTTAAAAGATTTATCTTAATTTTTCCGCGCCTTTACCCTTGTTACGGAGTCCTCGAGTTTTTTTACCTTGACTGGTTAAACCTCGGAATGCTCTGCCTCTGTGCTGTTTATCACAGATCCAGTTAATCTTAGGATCATTGATAATGGCAGGGTGGTTTGGATCTACTAAGATAACTTCGTAGAATTTAAATTTACCATCCGCCCATACCCAGTAAGAGTTTAAGACTTCTAAATTTGGGAATTTTCTGGCGACTCTTTCTTCGGCTATTCTTTGAAGGTTCTTTTTAGGAGTGATCTTCTTGACACCCATTCTTTTTGGTCGTCTACCTGCTTTGAATCGGGTTTTTCTCCTTCCACCACGTCTAATACGGGTTCTTACTACAACGTATCCCTTCTTAGCCTTGTAACCTAGTGATCGTGCGCGATCAATTCTGGTTGGTCTGTCAATTCGTTGAATTACGCTTTCTCGTCTCCATTGAGGAGCTCTTTCCCACATAAGTTCCCTTACATAGGAGTCATCTGGATTTTTCCATGCGTCTCTTATATATTTGTACATTAAAACACCTCTTGTTCAGCTTGCGCCACATCCATGGGACTATGTCCCAAAAAGAGTTTTTTTCTCGCCAAAATTGGCGGTAATCAATATTGATCACAATTATTTAAAAAGGTTTCGTTAAAGTATTCTTTCCGTGATTATACAAAAATTAATTAATATAATCATTCTTAACACGAAAATTGACTAAATTTAGATTTAAGAATACTTTGAGCAATTATTAATTCATTATATGCTTTTATACGTAATTTTTCTGCATCGTTCAAGTCAGAAGACTCATTCAAATCTAATAATTCTAAAAATAGGTTTCCAGATCGTTTAATCTGCTTCTGAGCATTTCTAAGATGCATTTTATGTGATGACTCTGATAAATTAGTGATAATCCGGTTTATTTTAGTCTGAATAATGGTGGTCATGAAATATCCCTCAATAATAGAAGGCAATAACTTAATTACATGCCATTTTTTGGATGTTGCTGCTGAGATAAATTTAGATTTACCCTGAGATTTTTTAATATCAGATTTAAGATTATTAAGCCATTTAGATGCACTTTGAATTTTTTTCTCCAGCATTTCCTTATCATCCACAGAAAGATTAACATTTTTTAGTCGTATATGGGCAAGTTCTAATCGAGAAATCGTCTTATCTACACTGACTAAGAAATATTCTAAATTTTTATCAAATATTTCCTCAGATGATTTTTCATCATGACCTTCGAGATACACATCAAGTTTGGATAGATCCATCCCTTCCATAACCCTGTATGACATACCTACTGCATTACCATCATTTTTTTGCAATTTAAATCTCCTCAATTATTGTAAAATGAGAGTAAAAGATGATTCTTAAACTAATTCTAAAAATTCAATCATCTATACTCTTAAATCAAAATAAAATCCCAATATACTTATATATTTTCTTATAAAAGAAAATTAACAAACTAGAAAGGATTTTAATCCTTAATAACAAAAAATAAGAATATTAGTTTTTTTATATAACTAATTTATATCACCATAGTTCTTAAAACTATCCTTGCAATAATATTCTATTAAGTTATTCTGCTAGATCATACAGAATTTTCATGGCTTTAACAAATGGGGGATTACCAGAAGTTAGAAGAACAACCCTTAGAACGTCCACAATTTCATCTTTGGTCACATTAAACTCCCTCATGGCACTCATCATCTGTTTTTTCATGGCCCGGTCATCAGAATTGGCGGCGGTGATACCTAAAGCAATTAATTTCTGGGTTTTATAATCTAAAGATTTTCCAGTGTAGGCAGCTTCATTTAAGGTTACCACCGCATCATACAAGTCAGGATAATCCTTTTTTACAAATGCCATACCTTTACCATAAAAAACATCTTCTTTCATAGAATCTCCTCCAAGATTTGCTGAAATGTATTTTATATTATGTTTAGAATATTATTTAAAAATTATTAAAATAAAAAAATAAAATAAAGCTATTTAGTTCTTTTATTGAAAGAATATGTATGACAGTAATAAAAGCCTAATAACCAGCATTATTTTTCATACCATAAAATTGATCTAAAGAATATCTAAAAATCTAAAAGAATATAAAAAATGATATTAGATAAAATTATTTTCATCATTTTTTAAGCAATTAATCAATATTCATCTCAGTCTACTTTTTCTTCCATTTCCAGATTTGAACTGAGTTTATCCTTGTTAAATAGTTCCCCTATTCCTGCAATGGACCCTAATATTCCTGAGGTTTCCAGAGGTAGGAATATCTTGGTTGCTTTACCATCAGCCACATTCTGCAATGATTCCAGATATTTAATGGCCAGTAAATCATTGGTAGGATTTCCCTCATGGATCGCCTTAAAGACATTTAAAATAGCCTGGGCTTCACCCTCAACAATGGCCACTTCCTGATATTTATTTGCGTCAGCCACCTTTTTAATGGACTCTGCTTTTCCCTCGGCTTCTAAAATAGCGGCCTGTTTGTCACCTTCTGCTTTTTTAATTTCAGACTGCTTATACCCTTCTGCTTCCAATATAGCTGCCCTTTTCATCCTTTCTGCTTTCATCTGTTTGGACATAGCCTCTACAATATCTTTAGGTGGTTCAATCTTCTGAATTTCCACCCTTACCACCCGGGTACCCCATTTATCCGTGGCCTGGTCCAGTACTTCCCTCAGTTGAGTGTTTATCATTTCACGAGAAGTTAAGGTTTGGTCCAGTTCCAGGTCCCCAATAATATTTCTTAAATTAGTCTGAGCCAGTTTAGTTATGGCCTGATAGAAATCTACCACATTATAAACCGCGTTAAATGGATCGATAACCTCATAGAAAATTACACAGTCCACTACCACTACAGTGTTATCCTTGGTAATTACCTCTTGAGGAGGAACATCGACTACTTGTTCACGTAAATCAACCTTTTTAATGGTTTCTATAAATGGTATAATAATTACCAGTCCACTTTCCACCGTTCGCTGGTATTTACCCAATCTTTCCACCACTCCCTTTTCAAAAGGCCTTAATATTTTGACCCCTTTAAATGCAATGACTAAAAGCACCAGTAAAATCAAACCTATGACTAAAAAATCCATTTTTTTTACCTCCTTCCAAATATTAAGTTAAATAAATCTGATAATAACTTAAATAATAATTTAATTCATAGATGATTTTTAATCATCCAGGGTATCATTTTTATTCACTATACGATCTACAACGAGTTTTACACTATCTATCCTTTTTATCTCCACGATTTCGTCTTTATTAATAGATTGGGATGATATGGCCCTCCAAGTATCCCCTTCTACCTCTACCAAACCACCATCATAGAGATCAATTTTCTCAACTACCTTAGCCTTTTTTCCAATAAGTCTATCAGATGCTGCTTTTTTAGGAGATTCTTTGGTAATTCTCTGGGCAAACTTCCGGGATGTAGCCAGTAATATTATAGAAATTACAATAAAAACCACAAACTGTATTAACGGATCAAAACCCAGATAATTTAAGACTGCACTGAAAGATGCACCAATAGCAAACCACAGGAGAAAAAAGCTGGTGGTTATGAGTTCGCCTAAAAGACATATAACTGCTAGAATTATCCAAACCTGCAAATCAATCATTTTATCGCCTAGCAATATTACTTAGAGATTTTTTAATTAGTTCATCCATAATAATTCAATAATAAAATTACCGATACTGTTTATTAAATCTTTGTTTCTAAATCATCTAATTATCAGTTTTAGCTTACAGACATTAATTGAAATCTTTGTTTTTTAATCATCTAATTCTAGTTCTACCCATTTTTTATGGCTACCTCGAAAAAAATTACTTAAAAATTAAATTAAGCAAAATGTAGTATTAACTTGATTTTTAATCAAGTCAAATTAAATAACAATTGATTTATATATAATAACCAGGACAATAACATGTACATGAATATATGAGCAAATACTCATATAATGATTTAGAGGTACTTTGTACCACAAATAAGAAAGAATTTAACTATGTGAAGGGGATAACAAAATGTCATTTTTCAGTCTTATTGTGAAAAATCCATTTAGAAACAAGACCAGAACTGCACTGGCTATTGTAGGAATAGCCATAGGAATAGCCACTATTGTGGCGCTGGGAATAATTACAGACGGACTCAAAGCATCCACCGAAGAAACTCTTAAAGCAGGAGGATCTGATTTCATTGTGGTGGAAGCCAATGTATCAGACATGTTCTTCAGTAAAATAGATGAAAAATATGTAAATGAAATAACCAAGATTGATGGTGTCGACCAGGCGGCAGGGGTATTGATGGCCATGCAATCGGTAGAGGATAATCCTTATTTTGTAATAATAGGAATTGATGCCAAAAATATACAGTTCAGTGACATGAAAATTACAAAAGGTAAAGTATTCTCCTCAGGGGATGCCAGGGAAATCATCATTGGGAAGGTTGCCTCTGAAAAGATGAATAAGACAGTAGGCGATACAATAACCCTCTCTGGAGACAAATACACCATTACCGGAATATTTGAAACAGGTGATCTGCAGCAGGACGGTGGTGCATTTATGTCTCTGGCAAACGTACAGAAAATGGAGAGTAAAGAAGATAAGGTTACCATGATCTATGTGAAAATCGACAAAGGTGCCGATGTTGAAAAGGTCACCGCAGAGGTAGATAAGAAATATAAAAGTGAATTAACTACCGTAGCCTCACTGGAAGATTTGGCAAGTGTAGATCAAGGTTTAAGTATTATAGACACAGCATCATGGGCCATATCATTATTAGCCATAGTTATTGGAGGAATAGGCGTAATCAACACCATGATCATGTCTGTTTACGAGCGAACCAGAGAAATAGGAGTTCTAAAAGCAGTAGGGTGGAAAAATAGACGAATATTAGGTATGATACTGGGAGAATCCATTGTACTAACTTTAGTAGCAGGAATTGTTGGTTGTGTAATGGGAATAGTGGCCATTCAAGCCCTCATGTTGCTGGGAATGGGAGGATTCCTCAAACCAGTATATAACTTTGATGTATTTGCACGAGGTTTTGCCGTAGCCCTGATAGTAGGATTAATTGGAGGTTTTTATCCAGCTTACCGGGCCAGCAGATTACCCCCAACCGAAGCACTACGCTATGAATAAAGGGAAAGTAATAAGAGAAATATTGTAAACGGACATAAATACTGTAAATACGTAAATATACGTAAAATATACTGTAAACGAGGAAATAGAAATCAAATTCAACTTTTTGAATCAAAAGAGGTTTTAAAATGAACGATAATATAATCGAAATAAAAAACCTGGAGAAAGGATTTGAAAACAGCAAGATTATGGCCTTAAATGGGATTGATCTGGAAATAAAAAAAGGAGAGTTTGTTTCCATAATTGGACCATCTGGTTCCGGCAAATCGACTTTATTGAACATGATAGGGGCTCTGGATAAACCAGATAAAGGTTCCATAATGGTAGCTGGAAACAACCTTACACAAAAAAAGGACCTATCCAATTTCCGTTCCCAGGAAATAGGATTCATATTCCAGCTTCACAACCTGATCCCCAATATATCAGTTCAGGAAAATGTAGAGATTCCCATGTATGGCACAGGAAGGTCCGGAAAAGAAATGAGAGAAAGGGCTTTGAAATTACTGGATTATGTGGGACTTTCTGAAAAAATAAAGAGAAAACCCACGGAGCTGTCAGGTGGGGAAAGACAGAGAGTGGCTATTGCAAGGGCTCTGGCTAATGAACCATCCATAATTTTAGCTGACGAACCAACCGGGTCTCTTGACTCTAAAACAGGCAAAATGATCCTGGATCGCTTAAGTGATTTGCATAGTAAGGAAAATGTAACCCTGATTATGGTTACTCACGACATGAGTATCGCGTCCCTGGCTGATCGGACCATAAAAGTTCTGGATGGAAAAGTTCAAAACTGATAATTAATTTCTAAATTTTTTTATTTTTTAATTATCTTTGATTTTATTTTTGTGTATATCTTAATCTCTATTAATTTAAAGCCTATTTTTTAAAATATCTATTTATTTAATTTTAATATTAATTTTAATGCATATAAGGTGTCTATTTAGTGCCTATTTATTATTCAAACTTATTTTTATAGATTATTAAATCAAATCATTAGTTTGATAATTTTTAATTGGATTTAAAGAATCAATACTAATTCTAGAGTTATATAAACCTGCTTTTACTACCTTTTTCACCCCAATATTGGAAGAGTAATGACAGAATTTGAGGGAAATTGGGTGTAAACTGGAAAAAATTGGGGAGAATTTAGAGCTAATTAACATTAAATTACGACTAAAATACCATTAAATCTTGGAAAAATTATTTTTAAGCATAGGATAAGATATTAAATAAATAAATTTTATATAGGGGTGATTTAAGTTGTTTATAAAGTTTAATTTAAATATGAGAGCATGAATATTGCGTTTAATTGAAATCTAACATCAAGAAACTAAGATGAAGTAAAAATTTCTAAAATTACAAAAAATAAAAATAATTTCTAATGAATCAAGAAAAGGATTTAAAAATTCGTAAAGGTGGATTAGATGTCATTTGCAGGAATAGTACTAAAAAATCCCTTCAGAAACAGAGCCCGGCTGATTTTATCAGTGCTGGGGATTGCCGTTGGAATTGCAACCATTGTTGCATTGGGTATGGTAACCGAAGGATTGAAAGAAAACTTGGAAGAACAGTTAAAATCAGGTGAAGCCGATTTTATGGTGATGAAAAATACCACATCGGGATCATATACCATTAAAGAATCTTATGTGTCAAAAATAGAAAATATGAAGGGTATTAGTCAGGCCGCAGGGGTTTATACCGGTTCAGGTTTGGTGAATGGTAAACAGATGTCCCTTGTGGAATGGATAGTCAGGATCTGGGAATGGTGGGTGTTAAAATCACCCAGGGCAGTTCCTATGTGGATAATGAAAATGAAATAATTATTGGAAAACTGGTAGCAGAAAAATTAAAAAAGAATGTAGGGGACGAAGTAACCCTGGCTGGGAAAAAATACAAAATTAAGGGGATATTTGAAACCGGAAATATGGAAATAGATGAATGCATCATTTTACCCCTGGAAAAAGTGCAGCAAATAGCAGGAGACGAGGGTAAGGTCCATTTCATTTATGTGAAAATTGATAATAATGCCGATTTAAAAACCGTGGCCCAAACAGTGGAAAAAGCATATCCTACTGAATTAACCACCATATCTTCCCTGGAAGATTTCCAAAGGGCTAATGATGGATTAAATACCATTGATACTGCGGCCATGGCAATTTCACTCTTAGCCATAGTAATTGGTGGGATTGGAATCATTAACACTATGATGATGTCTGTATTTGAGAGAACACGTGAAATAGGAGTATTGAAGGCCATGGGATGGAAAAACCGCAGAGTTCTGGGTATGATACTCGGAGAATCCATAGTTCTTACTGCTCTGGCAGGAATAGTAGGTATTCTCCTGGGAGTAATCGGCATCAATATCATAATAAAGATGGCCGGTCTATCCTTGTTACTGGTATTCACCCCATCTATAGCCTTCAAAGCTATGATCATCGCAATAGTAGTGGGATTGATAGGGGGAGTCTATCCTGCCATTCGTGCCAGTAGATTACAACCCACGGAAGCTTTACGCTATGAATAATACCATAGTGAACAGTTAATTTTTAAAAAACAGCTTAAAATTCCCTAAAAGCAATAAATAAGTCAAATAAATTAATAAACAGAAATGTGATGAAAATGGATAATGAGAATATAGTGGAAATTAAAAATCTTAAAAAAAGTTTTGATAATGGTAAAATCAAAGCACTCAATGGGATTAATCTTCAGATAAAAAAGGGGGAATTTGTTTCCATAATCGGACCCTCTGGTTCTGGTAAATCCACTCTATTAAATATGTTGGGTGCTTTGGATAAAGCCGATGATGGTTTCATCTCCGTTGCCGGTTATGATCTATCCGGAAAAAGATTGAATGAATTCCGTTCCCGCAAGATCGGATTTATATTCCAGTTGCATAACCTTATCCCCAATCTCAGTGTAGTGGAGAATGTGGAAATTCCTATGTATGGTACTCATATGCCTGGAGGTGAAATGAGGGATAGGGCCATAGTCTTGCTGGAATATGTAGGCCTATCCAATAAAATAAATCGAAAACCAACGGAACTTTCCGGGGGAGAACGCCAGAGAGTGGCCATAGCAAGGGCCCTAGCCAATAAACCAGATATAATTTTAGCAGATGAACCTACTGGATCTCTGGACTCCAAAACCGGAGCCATGGTATTGGAACGGTTAAAAGAGCTTCATGAAAAATCAGAGGTGACTTTAATCATGGTTACACACGACATGAATGTGGCTTCCATGGCAGATCGTACCATAAAGGTCCTGGATGGTCAAATCCAGACCTAAATTTATTTTTTAAAAGTGGAACAATCACTAATAGATTATTTATTTTTATCTTATTCTATTTTTTATTATTAATGTTAGTATTAATGTTAGTATTGATAATAATTATTAATTGTTATAAATATGGGATTTAGAAATATATGGATTTAAAAAGGAGAATTATAAAGAGAATTAGAAAAATAAATTAATAATAATTAATATACTTATTCTCATGACTGGTGCTAAAAAAAGAATTGCCTGGGGAATCACTGGTGCAGGAGAGAAACTTCCGGAAACCTACGCTATAATGAAGGATATTAAAGATAAGTACCAAGACGATGTTGAAATAAGGGTTTTTATTTCTAAATCCGGGGACCAGGTGGTGAAATACTACGGTATATTCCGTGATCTGGAAACCAGTTTTGACAATGTTTGGGTGGAAATTAATGCCAATTCACCGTTCTTAGCAGGGCAAATTCAGTTAGGAAAATTTGATTTCATGGTTATTGCACCCTGTACCTCCAATACTGTGGCCAAAATTTCTCTACGCATTGCCGATACATTACTCACCAATGCAGCCATCATGGGGCAGAAAGCGGGCATACCCCTATATATAATGCCTTCTGATTTTAAAGAAGGGATTGTGGTAACCAGACTACCTAATGGTAAGGATTTGGAACTTAATATTACTAAAGAAGATGTGGAACACGTGGATAGGTTGGCTAAAATGAAGAATACCCACGTATTTGAACACCCGGACCATATATACGAGATATTTTCCAAACACATTAGATCTGATTAAAAACTTATTTAATCTATTATTTTTTTAGCTCATGAATTTTGAACCAAAAATCAGTGCTCCTGTAATTCCTGCAAATTTACACCATAGGTAAAAAAGATAGTGCCAGATTCATCTGATTCCTCTTTTAATGGACCGGTACCTTTAAAATAGTAAGCAATATCACCCGTATCACTGATATTCATATTTAATGGTTCCATATCTGTCATGGATTCAAAAAAATCATGGATTCTTAGTATTTCTTCTTCGAATGACTTAAAATTAATAGTCACCGAACCCCCAGATCTTAAAGTTAAGGTAACATAATCCTGTTTTACCTCTAATTTACTATTTGATTCTTTTTTAATCCCACTGGTCTTTTCAAACACAATATACTCTTCTAAATCAACCATATAACTCCCCCTCATATTTTTCATTTTAAAATCTAAAATTGCTAATTAAAATTTAAAATTTGTAGCCAATATCCCGCAGAAACTTCTGTCGGTACATTATATCATCCGAGGATTCAATTTCTTTAGGACTAAATCCATCAATTACTCCAATTATCCCCCTACCCTGCTTACTTTCCACAATTAATACTTCAACCGGGTTTGCGGTGGCACAAAAAATATTTACCACTTCGGGCACGCTTTTAATGCGCTGGGTGACATTTATGGGAAATGCATCTTTTAGATAAATCAAAAAACAATGCCCTGCAGCAATCTCCAGCATTTTCTCAGAGGCCTTTTTCTCCAATTCATTTTCATTACCGGCATATCTAACTAAACAATCCCCTGAAGCTTCTGCAAATGCCAATCCAAATTTTGCCTGGGGGACGGTGTTTATAATAGATTCGTATAGATCCTCAACCGTCTTGATAAAGTGACTTTGCCCTAAAATGACATTCATGCCCTCCGGAACATCTAATTTTACTTTTTTTATTTCCATAACCTTCCCCCCAATTACTCTAAATCATAAAAAACATCACTCTAATTATTATATGGATTCAATTCTAAAAAAATTTTTGGGCATACTCAGAATTACAAACCAAATAAAATTAAAAAATACAATGACAAATTTATAACAAAATTAGATAAAATTAATTAAGGATATCACTTTACTATCAAAGTATTTTATAGAAATTCACTGAAGATTATCTTAACTTAAAGTACAAAAACAGAATATATTTATATAAAATAAATTAATTATCATTAATAATCATTACATATTTTTAATATTGGTATTTAATATAATTAATATCATATTTTCCCGGAAATAATTGAACAGTTTATTATCATTATTAAATAGGAGAATGACATAATCTTATTTGAATAATTCATTACATATTCAAATTTTATTCCTTAAATTAATAAGTAAAGATTCAATATGAGAATCGAGGTGTACTAAATGCAAGAAAAAACAAAAGAAATCGGCTCCAGAGTAATGGAACTTCGCGAATTATCCGAAATAACTCCCGAAGAAATGGCCGATTACTTAAAAATACCTGTAGAAAGCTACCAAAAATTCGAAAGTGGCCAGGAAGATATTCCCGCCAGTGTCCTTTATGAAATCGCACACAAATTTAAGGTAGATATGGGCCTGCTTCTAACTGGAGAAGAAACCAGAATGCATATTTTTACAGTAACCCGAAAAGACAAAGGAGCAGCTGTGGAGAGAAGATCACAATACAAATACGAGAATTTAGCCGAGAAATTCATCCACAAAAAGGCAGAACCTTTTGTGGTAACTGTGGAACCTCGAGAAGACGGTTCAAAACCTTCCACCAACAGCCACCCGGGACAAGAATTTGATTATGTTTTAGAGGGCAGCATCAAAATCTACATCCACAATCACGAAATAACATTGCATGAAGGAGATTCCATATTCTTTGATTCCAATTACGAACATGCCATGGAAGCATTAAACAATCAAAAAGCCAGTTTTTTGGCCATTGTCATGTGATTATCTGTTTTAAAATAATTGAATTATTTAAATAATATCTGATATAATTTCGGATAATGTAATAACCCATAAAAATAACCTAAAATATCATAGAGGTATCCAAATGTCTTCATTACTAAATAATTTTGTAAATAGGGTAGATTTTGAATCATATCAAGATTTTAGGGACAATTTCAAGATCATCATACCCGAAAACTTCAACTTTGCCTACGACGTAGTAGATCGCTATGCCGAGGAATATCCTGATAAAAAAGCACTGGTATGGTGTAATGATGATACAGAAAAGATTTTCACTTTTGCCGATTTAAAAGGTTATTCTGACAAGGCAGCAAACTTCTTTAAAAAGTGCGGTATAAAAAAAGGCGACACCGTAATGTTAACCCTTAAAAGCCGTTACGAATTCTGGTTCTGTATTCTGGCATTACACAAGATAGGGGCCATAACCATCCCAGCCACCCACATGCTAAAGGCCAAGGACATTGTATACAGAATAAAAAACGCCCATATCAAGATGGTGGTTTGTATTGGTGAAAATGGCGTTCCCCAGAGCTTTGATGACGCCCAGAAAGAACTGGACAAGGATATTATTAAAGCAGTGGTGGGTGATGAAGAACGAGATGGCTGGCTCAACTTCCGGGAGGAAATAGAATCTGCTTCCTCTGAATTTGAAAGACCATCTGGAGAAGAAGCTACCGAAAAAGAAGATACTTGTCTGGTGTATTTCTCTTCTGGAACCACTGGAATGCCTAAAATGATCCAGCACAATTATATTTACCCATTAGGACACATAATAACGGCTAAATACTGGCAAAACGTACGAGAAGACGGTTTGCACTACACAGTAGCTGATACTGGCTGGGCTAAGGCCATGTGGGGCCAAATATATGGTCAGTGGATTTCAGGCAGTGCTGTTTTTGTCTATGATTATGATCGTTTTAATGCCGGCAATATGCTGGAAAAAGCATCTAAATTTGGAGTGACCACATTTTGTGCACCCCCTACTATCTACCGGTTCCTCATTAAAGAGGACCTATCCAAATACGACATATCATCCATAGAATATGCAGTAACCGCCGGAGAACCACTAAATCCCGAAGTTTTCAACAGATTCTATGAATACACTGGTCTTAAACTTATGGAAGGATTTGGGCAAACCGAATGTGTGGTTTGTATTGCCAATTATCCCTGGATGGAACCACGACCTGGATCCATGGGTAAACCTGCCCCGGGATATGAAATTGAATTACTGGACCGTGACTGTAATCCAGTGGATGTAGGTGAAGAAGGAGAACTGGTAATGAATACCAGTAAAGGTGCACCTATTGGTCTTTTCAGAGGATACTACCTTAACCCTGAAAAAACAAAAGAAGTATGGTACGGTGATTACTACCACACCGGTGATACAGCCTGGATGGATGAAGACGATTATCTGTGGTTTGTAGGAAGAACTGACGACATGATCAAGAGTTCTGGATATCGAATTGGTCCTTTTGAAGTGGAAAGTGCAGTGATATCCCACCCTTCGGTTTTAGAATGTGCTATTACTGGATATCCCGACCCGGTAAGGGGGCAAGTGGTTAAAGCAACGATCGTATTAACCACCGGATATGAACCATCAGAAGAATTGAAAAAAGAAATCCAGAACCATGTAAAAAATGTTACAGCACCCTACAAATATCCCAGGATAGTGGAATTTGTGGATGAACTTCCTAAAACAATCAGTGGAAAGATTAGAAGAGTGGAAATTAGAAGTGAAGATCAGGAAAAAGAATTATAAAGCATAGTGTTTTTCTTTTTTTCTATTTTCATTTAATTTCATAAATAAAAATTTATTATCCCATAAAAATTCATTACTTTCCTTGAATGGTTAAATTTTGATTATAAAATATAATAAGATTAGAAATATAATAAAAATAAACATCTGATTTAAATTTAATTTGAATTTAATTTGTTAGAATTGGTTAATTAAAGAAATTACTAATTAAATTAAGGTATAAGATTATAGTTATTAATATCTGCCTATATCCCTAAATAATCATTAAATTCATTTAATTAAACTAATCAGTTTCGAGAAGGATCTAATATGTCTGAGACTGCCCCAAGAAAAGCTTACCCGGTAATTAATATCAATGAATGCAAAGCATGTGACCGCTGCATTATAGCCTGTCCCCGTGAAGTACTGGAAATGAGCCAGGACATAAATGAAAGGGGATACCATTACGCGGTTTATAAAGGAGAAGGATGTAATGGTTGCGGAAACTGTTATTACACCTGTCCAGAGCCCCTGGCCATAGAAGTACACATCCCTAAGAAATTTAAAATATCTAAAAGCACATCAGATAAAGTTAAAGATAAATCAAAAGAAACAAACAAAACAGAGGAGGAATTATAACATGGCTACACAGATGGTTAAAGGAAACACTGCAGTAATTATTGGAGCCATGTACGCTGGTTGTGATTGTTATTTTGGATATCCCATAACCCCCGCCAGTGAAATACTCCACGAAGCATCTAAATACTTTCCCATGGTGGGAAGAAAATTTGTACAGGCAGAATCTGAAGAAGCTGCCATTAATATGGTATATGGTGGAGCAGCCGCAGGTCATAGGGTCATGACTGCATCTTCTGGTCCAGGGATAAGTCTAAAACAGGAAGGAATATCTTTCCTGGCAGGGACTGAACTTCCTGCAGTTATTGTCAATGTTATGCGTGCCGGCCCTGGTTTAGGGAATATTGGTCCAGAACAGGGCGATTACACCCAGATGGTTAAAGGAGGAGGCCACGGTAACTACCAGAATATTGTGGTAGCCCCTAACAGTGTGCAAGAAATGTGTGATTTAACCCTAAAAGCATTTGATCTGGCTGATAAGTATCGCAATCCAGTCATAGTACTGGCAGATGCCGTGCTGGGCCAGATGGCGGAGCCTCTTCATTTCCCTGAAGAAGCGTTGGAGCCAGAGATAGATACCTCCCGGGCAGTTTGTGGAAATAAAGAAACCATGAAAAACCTGGCCACCTCTATTTTCCTGGATTTCAACCAATTAGAAGAGTTTAACTTCAGGATACAGGAAAAATACCAAAAAATCAAGGAAAACGAAGTAGAATACGAAGAGTACCTGGTGGAAGACGCGGATATTGTGCTGGTGGCCTATGGAATCAGCAGCCGTATCTGCCGCAGCGCTGTGGACCAGTCCCGTGCCCAGGGCATTAAGGTGGGACTACTTAGACCCATTACATTATTCCCCTTCCCAGAAGAAAGACTGTTTCAATTAAGGGAAAATAATCAATGCAAATTCGTTTCTGTAGAGATGAGTAATGGTCAGATGTTACAGGACATTAAAATGGCCATCCAGTGCCAGGACGTGGAACTGGTGAATCGTATGGGTGGTAATCTCATTGAACTGCAGGATGTTATGAATAAAATTAGAGAATTAGCAGGAGGCATGTAGATGAAATCCTCTTCACAATCAACTATTTCAAAAAAAGAAGACAAGAATCCCCTAAATAAAGAAGAAAATTTTGAAATAGTGGAAAAAGTTATCAAAAAACCAGATTCCATTAATGACGTTTTTGAAAGGAAAGGAGGAAGCGCACCTACTGCTACACATTACTGTGCCGGTTGTGGGCATGGTATTTTACACAAGTTAATTGGAGAAGCACTGGATGAACTGGATATTCAAGAAAGAGCAGTTATGATAAGCCCAGTGGGTTGTGCTGTTTTCGCATATTATTATTTTGATTGCGGAAATGTGCAGGTAGCCCATGGAAGAGCTCCCGCAGTGGGAACTGGGATTTCTAGAGCAGAAGAAGATGCCATTGTTATGTTATACCAGGGAGACGGGGATTTAGCATCAATAGGTTTAAATGAAACCATACAGGCTGCCAATAGAGGTGAAAAATTAGCTGTTTTCTTTGTAAATAATACTGTTTATGGGATGACCGGGGGGCAGATGGCCCCTACCACCCTTATTGGAGAGGTTACCGTGACCTGTCCTCAGGGAAGAGATCCCCGTTTTGCAGGATATCCTCTGCATATGTGTGAATTATTGGATAACTTACAAGCACCGGTTTTCATAGAAAGGGTCTCTGTATCAGATATTAAACATATAAGAAAAGCCAAAAAAGCCGTGAAAAGAGCACTGGAAATACAAAGAGATGGTAAAGGATATGCATTTGTAGAAGTATTATCCCCCTGCCCCACCAACCTCCGACAGGACGCTGCTGCTGCAGAAAAGTTCATCAATGAGGAAATGGAGAAAGAATTCCCATTGAAACAATTCCGAGACCGCAGCCGTGATGTGGAGCCTCTTTACAGGGGAAAAAGCGATTTTTCCAGAACATCTCTGGATAAAATATTCCAATTAGAACAGGGCAGTACCCTGGATCCTGTTGATGACCCTCAATTCCAGGAAAAGCACGTAAAAATTGCTGGTTTTGGAGGTCAGGGTGTTTTAAGTTTGGGTCTCACACTGGCCCAGGCAGCATGTGCTGAACGTCGCCACGTGTCATGGTATCCTTCCTATGGCCCTGAACAGCGCGGAGGTACCTCCAGTTGTGCTGTAGTGATTTCAGGTGCAACCATTGGTTCCCCATCAACACAAAAACCGGACATTCTTATTGCATTCAATCAACCATCTCTGGAAGAATTTGCTGGAGAAGTTACCCCTGGAGGAGTAATCATTTATGACTCTGCTTCTGGAGAATTTAATGCCCCAGAAGGATTAAGGGTTATTGCCGTTCCTGCCATGAAAATTGCCAAGAGTATGGGAGTAAAAAGAGCAGCTAACACGGTCATGTTAGGTGTTTTAATGCATTTAGCCTCTACAGACCTTTCGGAGAATGCATTTAAAGAAGCGGTGCGACATACTTTCGCCGCTAAACCTAAACTCATTGATATAAACCTGCAGATATTAGAAGCCGGTGCTGAGTGGGCTAAAGAGAACATTAAATAAGCTGGGAGAATTATCCCCCCTTTTTGGGATTATCTACCCTGAATGAATATTCTGTTGAATATTCATTATTTCAATTTTTTTTATTAACCCTATTTTTTAATTACAGGTATCAATATTACAAGTATCAATTAAATTAAAGCCAGCCCAATACAGTAAAATTTGAATAAAAATGAGTAAAGTTATCTGAAAATAGCATTTTTATAATAAACCTTTAAAATTACCTTAATTATAAAAAAATGTAAAAAAGACTTTTTAATAAAATAAACTGAAAAATATCATTTAATCAAATTAATTAGACTGTATTAAGGTAAACTCCATAATCCCAGAATAAACATTACTCCAATAATAAAAACCATTGCAAAAAAAGCGCCCATTGCATCCTTAGCATCTGTTTTTTCATCCCCCATACTAATCCCCCATTTTTCCAGATTATTGATAATACATTAAGAATATCTTAATATTATTATAGTTAATTAAGTTAGGGAAGGTCATATAATTTTCTAAATATCACTTTAACACAGAAGAGCAAAGTATTTAAACTGCTTTCAAATTTACAAGTTCATAATATTCACTAAAACAGAAATCTCAATAAAAAAATTATAGGTTCATAGCAAACAATAATAATAAAGATGTGACCAATCAAATTTAGGAAAAATTAACGAATTATATTATTATCTGATTAAATTACCACATAAGAGGGATCTAATGAATTACCAAGGATCTGCCAAAGAATTATTAGAATCAACAAATATCTCCATTGGAGACACCATAAAAGTAATTAAAAAAGACATATCTTATGAAGGAATGCTTTTAGATCGTGCAGAAGATGCCGATGATAAACACCTGGTTCTTAAAATGGACAGTGGTTACAATATCGGCATAGAAATTTCTGAAGCCAGTTTAGAACTCATAAAAAAAGGTGAAAAGCCCAAAATAGAACTTGCGGCTTTGGATATAGAAAAAGATATGGAAAAACCTGACATTTCTATTATATCAACTGGAGGGACTGTGGCATCCATAATAGATTATAAAACCGGTGCTGTACACCCGGCCTTTACTGCAGATGATCTTTTAAGGGCAAATCCCGAGCTTTTAGACCAGGCCAATATCAAAGGAAAGGCCATATTCAATATCCTAAGTGAGAATATGAAGCCGGAATACTGGGTTAAAGCAGCTCATTCCATTGCCGATGAGATTAATAATGGGGCTGATGGTGTGGTAGTAGCCCATGGTACAGATACCATGCACTATACTGCTGCTGCCCTTAGTTTTATCCTGGAAAGTCCGGTTCCCGTGGTTTTAACCGGTGCCCAGCGGAGTTCAGACCGCCCCTCATCTGATGCATTTTTAAATCTAATAAATTCAGTAGCCGCCGCCAAATCAGATATGGCAGAAGTTATGGTGTGTATGCATGCCACCAACGACGATTCTGCCTGTTTACTGCACCAGGGAACCAAAGTACGGAAAATGCATACCTCCCGGAGGGACACTTTCCGCAGTATCAATACCCAGCCCCTGGCCCGCATAGAAAATGGTAGAATGGAGATTCTAGATGCTGAAAAAACCTATAAAAAGAGGGGATCTTTCGAATTAAAGGTTAATGATAATATCGAACCCAATGTAGCATTCATTAAAAGTTTCCCTGGAATAGAAACCGATATAATTGATTATCATCTGGATAAAGGTGTGAAAGGCATTCTACTGGAAGGAACAGGATTAGGACACTGTCCGGATCATATGGTGCCTGCCCTGGAACGAGCAACCGATAGTAATGTTCCAGTGGTTATGACTTCCCAGTGCATGTATGGGAAGATAAATATGAATGTTTACAGTACCGGTCGCCGGTTATTAAATGCAGGGGTGATTCCAGGAGGAGACATGCTTCCTGAGACGGCCTTTGTAAAGTTAATATGGGCTTTAGGCCAAAGTGATAAGCTGGAAGAAGTAAAAAATATTATGTTAACCAATATTGCTGGAGAAATGGAAGAAAAATCTTCTTTAGATCATTTTCTCCTATGAACTTCTAAATTTGATCTATAATATTTTATTATAAATAAAAAAATATCTAGAAAAATTTAGAAATATTATAAAAAATCTATCATGAAGACTAATTAACTCATTAAGATTTAATGAAGTCCTTAAAGATTAATTAGCTGGTTTAACAATTATTAAAATTTAATTTAACAATTACGGTGATTTAATGGACTGGGATCAACTCGGATTAAAGATGGGGCTGGAAATACATCAACAGCTTGATAGTAAAAGCAAGCTTTTCTGTCCCTGCAGTTGTAATCTAACTGATAAAGAAGTAGAATATGAGATACTCAGAAATTTAAGGCCTACCCAGAGTGAACTGGGTAAAATTGACAGGGCGGCGTTTGAAGAAGCCCGTAGAAAACTCCAATTTAAATATCAAGCATATTCTCACGAAACATGTCTGGTGGAAGCAGATGAGGAACCACCACATCCCTTAAATGAGGAAGCACTGGAACTGGCATCAATAATTGCCTCATTACTCAACATGAGAATCGTGGACGAATTCCACACCATGCGAAAACAAGTGATTGATGGGAGTAACACCGGTGGATTCCAGAGAACCGGTCTGGTGGCCACGGATGGGTTTTTAGAAACACCACACGGTACTGTGAAGATTGAAAACCTCTGTCTGGAAGAAGATGCTGCCCGGCGAATAGAAACCAACCAAGACGGAGTTACATTTAGATTAGACCGTTTGGGTATTCCTCTGGTAGAGATAACCACTGATCCATCTATACACCACCCTGAACAGGTCAAAGAAGTGGCCTACATGATTGGACAGGTTTTAAGGAGTACCCGGGTTAAAAGGGGACTGGGAACCATCCGTCAGGATCTGAATATCTCCATCAAAGAAGGAGCTAGGGTAGAGATTAAGGGAGTACAGGATCTGGATTTAATGCCGGAAATGGTGGAAAGAGAAGTTCAACGTCAGATAAAACTGGTAGAAATTAAAAAAGAGCTCAAAGATCGCCATGCCAATATCCCTGATAAGATATATGATGTTAACGAAATATTTGCGGAAACTACCTCCAAAATCATTGCCAGCGCCCCTTGTGTAATGGCCATTAAGTTAGAAGGATTTAATGGACTGGTAGGTATAGAACTGCAACCTGGCCGACGATTAGGAACTGAATTCTCCAGTTATGCTAAAAAACTGGGAGTCTCAGGCATATTCCATACTGACGAGCTTCCGGCATACGGCATTACCGAAGAAGAAGTTATCAGGCTGCGGGAATTTACACAAGCCAGTGAAAATGACGCAGTGATTATTGTTGCGCATGAAAAAGACATAGCCTTCGCCGCTCTGGAAGAAGTGCAAAGAAGAGCCAGAATGGCCTTAGACGGCGTAGTGGAAGAAACCCGGAAAGCTCTGCCTGATGGTAATTCCGAGTACCTGCGACCATTGCCTACCTCCAGCAGGATGTACCTGGAAACAGACATACCATTATTTGCCATCGACCGGGACTATGTGGAAAAAATCCGATCCAATCTTCCTGAACTTCCCCAGGAGAAAAAAGAAAGGATAATCAAAGAATATGGACTCAGTGATGACCTGGCTGGCCAGCTAGTTAGAAGAAACAAAGTGGAAGACTTTGAAGAAATATTGAGTCAGATAAAAGTTGATAAAACTGTGGTGGCTTCACTCCTGGCCTATTCATTAAGAGAACTTAAAAGAGAGGGGCACAACATGGATGCACTGGACTTAGAAGTAATTAAAGATGTTCTAGTTTTATTAGAAGAAGGTAAAGTTTCTAAGGACGCCCTTTCCGAGATAATTGGACACGTGGCTGACCATGGAGTGACGCCATTAGAAGCAGCCCAGTCTTTAAGCCTAACCCTGCTCTCTGAAGATGACGTGGCTAAAATAATTGAAGAAATAGTCACTAAAAATGAAGATATGATAAAAGAAAGAGGTATGGGTGCTATGGGTCCCCTGATGGGCATGGCTATGAAGGAACTGAAGGGAAAAGCCGATGGTAAACTGGTGAATACTCTTTTGAGAGAGAATATACAAAAAATCGTATAATTTTCTCTTTTATTTTCAAAAAGTAAGAAGATTTTTATTTATCTTTAAATTCAGAGAATTATCCTCTTTTTATATATTTATTATCAATAATTTGCGATTTTATCTCATTCTCTATTTCATTCTCATCAATAACCTTTTGTACTAAATCTAAACGGCTACTTATAAAAGCAGCCAAAAATTAAATCACAATTAGAAGATTAATAAAAAATATAACCTTAATTATACTAAAATTAGAGTAAAGAAGAAATAATAAATTCCATTTAAAATAATTAATTTACTAAATACCAGAGGGATAATATGGAAGAATACGACATCATAATCATAGGAGCAGGACCTGGTGGTTTAACCGCAGGAATATACGCCGGTAGGCAGGGTACAAGTACTTTAATGCTGGATAAAGGCCCTGCAGGAGGATTAGGTCTGGAAGTGCCTAGTATGGAGAACTACCCCGGATATGAAATGATTGCGGGGATGAGTTTGATTAATGAAATGAAAAAACAAGCCATTAAGACAACGGAACTCAAACAAATGGAGGAAGTACTTTCCATAAAACATCATAATGATAAATTCCATATTAAAACCAAAAATGGAGAATATGCGGCGGATGCTGTTATTTTAAGCACCGGAAGCCAGCATCGGAAGTTAGGGGTTCCGGGCGAAGAAGAATTCTTAGGTAGAGGGGTCTGCTACTGTGCCACCTGTGATGGCCCATTATATGCTGGAAAAAAAGTACTGATGATTGGTGGTGGCAATTCTGCTGCCCAGGAAGCAGTTTTTCTGAAAAATTTAGGTTGTGATGTGACTCTCGTCCATCGAAGAGATGAATTACGGGCTGAGCAGTACCTGCAGGACCAGCTTAAAGAACACGACATTGATATTATCTGGGACAGTGGCGTGGAAGAGATTAAAGGAGATAATTTCGTAGAAACCGTGACCCTCAAAAATCTAAAGACCTCTGAAGTAACCGAGCATCAGGTGAATGGAATTTTCATTGCCATTGGAGATGAACCCATGAATCAACTGGCTAAAGAATTAGGAGTTGATTTGGATCCATCAGGATACATCATTACTGATAAATTCCAGAGAACAAACATACCTCGCGTTTATGCAGCGGGAGACATTACTGGCGGATTTAAACAGTGGGTAATTGCCTGTAGTGAGGGTGCAGTGGCAGCTATGGCCGCATACGAAGATCTACAGAAGATATGAATCTATTAAAATCATTTTAATTATTCTCTCCAATCATTTTTCAAATAGTCCTGAAGAAAATGTTAATTTAAATATAAACGCTGAAAATAAACAATCCCATAAAACTGTATTAATAATAAAATAAATAAAAAATATCGATTTATGGGCGGTTTTTTAAATATACGTATACAACATAGGCTATTATTAGCACTAAAATAACAGGTAGCAGCCAGATAAACAAATAAACCAGCGCCGCAGCTATTAATAGGGCAATAATTATGTATACCACATCTATAAGTTCCATAATAAAAAATTGTGGATTTTAATATAAATAATTTCTGAATAAGTTATATTAATGAATTCTACAATAGATTAATTAAGAATATTCCAATTATTCTAAGATAAAATTAGGTAAAATTAAAAATAAGATTTATAATCATCAATTTAAGAATAAAGATATAATAATAAAGATTTTTAGGAGATAAATAGTATGATCCTGGTTGTAAACAATCACGGCCAATATAATCACCGTATTCACAGAACACTCCATTATTTAAAGATCCCATCTGAACTGGTATCAAATGAACTTTCTTTAGAAGAAATTAAGGCTAAAAACCCATCAGGGCTTGTGTTGGGTGGAGGTCCGTCCATTGAAAGAGCCGGGAACTGCATTGAGTTTATTCAGGAAATAGATATTCCCATCCTGGGAATCTGTCTGGGACACCAGTTAATTGCCCAAGCATTTGGTGGAGAAGTGGCCACTGCCGATGCCCAGAGTTACGCTCAGATTGAACTGGAAATACTTGATGAAGACGATATCTTCCAGGGATTAGGTCCCAAAATGAATGTGTGGGCTTCTCACAAAGATGAAGTCAAAGGCCTACCATCAGAATTTGATGTGCTGGCCCAGTCAAATATCTGCAGTGTGGAAGCCATGAAACACCACGAAAAACCCATTTATGGTATCCAGTTCCATCCCGAAGTGTATCACACCGAAAACGGGCCTAAAGTTTTTGAAAACTTCTATGAAGTTTGTAAACGGTTATCTTCATCTGAAAAATGAAGACAAAAAAACGTTATAACCTTAACTTTAAAAATCCATTTATATTTTGATTAAGGAGTTATGCTTCAACATATTCCTGTTGCAACTTCAACCAGTCCACTTTACCCACCAAAGTGGTTGGTAATTCCTCCCTGATTTCTATTTCCCTGGGAAGACTCCATACTGCCAGATATTCTCTGCATAAGTTCATGATCTCTTTTTTAATTCTTTCTGAATCATCATAGCCCTCTTTTAGTACGATAAATGCTTTGATTCTTTCAATCTGGTATTCATCAGGTATACCTATAACACAGGACAGGGCCACGGCTTCGTGTTTATCAATCACATTTTCAATCTGGGTGGGAAAAACTGAATAACCAGAACTCTTTATCATTCGTTTAATCCGGGATTTGAAATAAAAAAACCCATCTTCGTCCATAGAACCTAAATCCCCGGTATGGCACCATTTGATCCCATCAGAATGGACTTTTAACACTCTTTTGGTTTCTTCAGGTTCATTATAATATTCTAACATTACAGTAGGGCCGCTGATACAGATTTCTCCTTTCTCGCCTGGGGGAAGGTTTTGGGTGGTATCTACCTTAACGATTTTATATAACATGTCTGGTAGAGGAACACCAATACTATCCAATCGATCATTGGTGTTGGGAACTAGACAGCTAACAGTTACTGTTTCAGTTAAGCCATAACCCTCCTGCATGGTTACTTTACTACCCCTTTCCCGCATGAATTCATTGAATTGTTTTTTTAATTCAACTGGAACAGAATCTCCACCAACAAAAACACCTTTTAAACAACTGAAATCCGCTTTCTGCATTTTTTTACTGCGAATCAGTGCTTCAAAGAGGGTGGGAACTCCGGCAATGAACTGTGGTTTATGTTTGGTAAATTTATCTGCGAATATGGCTGCATTGAATTTAGGAACCAGGATTGCGCAGGCCCCCACACACATGGGAAGATGAACACAAACCGTGAGTCCAAAACCATGGAAGACAGGAAGGATGCACATTATCTTATCTTTTTTTATTTCACCC
Organism: Methanobacteriaceae archaeon UBA587; assembly: GCA_002504725.1. Lineage (GTDB taxonomy): Archaea > Methanobacteriota > Methanobacteria > Methanobacteriales > Methanobacteriaceae > UBA587. The sequence goes on from DATN01000002.1 coordinate 280,390, forward strand.
ATCCGTTCATCATTTAAATGGGCCAGACACTGAATTACCAGCGCATTGAAATTATTATTTGATAATAAAACCCCTTTCTGAATACCAGTTGTTCCTCCGGTGTATAAGACCACCGCCCCATCGCCACATTTCATATTGCTTTTAATTGTCTGGCTGGATTTTTGGCCCAGTTTATTAAAATCTTTCCATGAAATAAGCAATTTATTTTCTTTATATTTGACTTTTGGAATTTTATGGCCTTCCAGAGCCCAGAATCCCATGGTCATTCTTTTACTTAAATAATCGCTGATTTTGGCCACTACTATCCTTTCAATGTCCAGATTGTCCTGAACCTTATTCAGATTTCTATAAGAGAAATCGCCAATTAAAATGAATTTACTGTCCACGTGTTTCATGTAAAACTCGATTTCTTTAGGAGCCGATAATGGATGTATCATGTTGGCAATGGCCCCTAATTTGTTAATAGCATAAAACATGATAACTGCGTGGGGCGTATTTGGCATACAGATGGTAACTGCATCTTTTTCTGTCACCCCTATTTCTGATAATGCCCTGGCACAGTTATCCACTTCAGAGATTAGTTTTTTGAATTTAATCTTTTTTCCCATGAATTCTAATGCATTATTGTTGGGACTGTTTTTTGATGTGTCCCGCAGCATTCCATAAATAGTTTTATCAGGATAGAAAAGGTTAGCTGGAGTGTCTTTATTATAAAACTTGAGCCACGGCCTATTATAGTTTAATTTATCTTCTGCTTCTATTATTAATGGCGAGATCTTCATAAAGCGACCATCCTATCATAATTCATTATCAAAATTGTTTATCAACGTAATGATTGCTTAAAGGAATTCTAAAATTCTAAAAGAATTCTGATGATATTCTAAGGATATTCTGAGGATTTGATGATCCTAGGAACATTAGGGACTTTAATGAGCATTATAACTATAATGATTATTTATCAATAGGAATATGCTCCAATTTTTCTTCCAGTGCTTCAGGATTATCTAAAATTTCTTTAAATGTATTTATGGCATTTATAAAATAAAATCCATCACTGATACGCTCATCAATGGTGACTGAAATTTCCACAACATCTCTTTCCAAAAATTCTCCCGTCTCATGATTATAGACTCTATCTTTGTGGATTTCTCCTAGACAGATAAAAACCGAGGTGGTTCCCCGATCATATAAATGGTGATAAGGCACATTTTTAAGACCAATACTTCCTAAATTGGTTACAACAGCACTGGCATGCATGGGATCTTCATTATATAGATCGTCAGGATACCGGCCCCGAGAATCCAGAAAATCCAGAAAACTTATTGCAAAGTGAACAATAGGTTTGGGAAACCGGGCAAATAAATTTAGTATATCAGTAGCATCGTCGGTATCTTCCGTTTTAGCTATCTTGATTCCCTTATTTAATTGGGAGACAATGGACCATAATGTTTCGTCCCGATCAAAGGCTTTTTTTATAACCGTCTCTTCGCCTTCCTCACTGAATTCTTTTTTTGCAACAAAGGCCAGTTCTATTTTTTTCCTCTGATAGAACCTTCTGCTGGCAATGAATCGGTTTAAATGAGGTTTTACTGTGAAAAGTCTAACCAAAGCCGCTAAAAAAACATTAAAATAAGTGATTTTATCAATAGATCCATAGGGCGTTTCAACAGGATTTATAGCTAATTCTTTATTTTTAGCTTCCACATACTTAACAAAGTTACTTACATCAATCTTTTCTTTGAAGTATATGGCCGATGAGTTCCGGGAGGTCATTAAATGGGGAACAAGATTGGCAAATGAGCTTATATCTTTTAAAATCCAACCATCCTTCCTATCCCCCCTTCTTTTTCTCCGGTCATGATAGGATTCTGGATTATCTTTGTTTTCATTCACAGAATCCGGACATATTTTCCTGTTCTTTTCTTCAACTGACATATTTCCCCCAATAAACATTATTCGGTGCATATAACATGCATATTACATGTATTTATTAACTGTTGATATAGCTTAAAAATTGATAATAAAACTTTATTTTGTATTAGAATACGCCATTATTTAACCCTTTAAAATGTAGCATCTATCCTTAAAAATCTATTACCTAATCCTTTAAATTAAGACATCGGATTATAGACATATCGCAAAAAATATTAAATAAATAGTTAGATAAGTTAATTTAGACTAAATATAAAATTAGAATAAATATAAAACATTAAATTAATAAAATTATTTTATTATTTTGTACTGATTAGGTTAATAGAATTCAAAATAATTTATTACATAATATGTTCTACAAAAAATGAACCAATTAATAACTATAATTCAAAATAATATTCAAATAATTTATTTACGGTGAAAAAAACATGATAAATCCATCTGATTTTATTAAAGAATCAATTGAAGATATAAAAAATACTGTAGGGGACGGAACCGCAGTAATCGCACTTTCTGGTGGTGTTGATAGTTCTGTAGCTTCAGTATTAACCCAAGAAGCATTGGGCGATAATTTAATTGCTGTTTTCGTGGATCACGGACTCTTACGAGCAGGTGAAGCAGAATACGTGCAGAAAACCTTTGAACCCCGGCTTAACTTCCGTTATGTGGATGCCTCAGAAGAGTTTTTAAGTGCCTTAGACGGTGTCAGCGACCCTGAAGAGAAACGAAAAATTATTGGTGAGATCTTCATCAATGTATTTGAAAGGATAGCCGAAGAAGTGGGCGCCAAGTTCTTGGTGCAGGGAACCATTGCTCCTGACTGGATTGAAAGTGAAGGAGACATCAAATCACACCATAACGTGGCTTTACCCCACGGACTGGTTCTGGAAATCGTGGAACCCATACGGGAACTCTATAAAGACGAAGTTCGTATAATTGGAAGTGAAATGGGACTTCCTGATGAAATGGTACAGCGTCAACCTTACCCTGGCCCGGGGCTGGCTGTACGTGTTGTAGGGGCGCTCAGCCCAGAAAAAATAGAGATTTGCCGGAAAGCAAATGCCATTGTAGAGGAAGAAGTCCATAAAGAAGGCCTGGAAGAATCATTATGGCAGTATTTTGCGGTACTCACTGATACCAAGGTAACCGGTGTTAAAGGAGACATCAGGGACTATGGATATCTGGTTGTGCTGCGTATGGTGGAATCACTGGATGCCATGACTGCAGATGTGCCAGAACTACCCTGGAATATGGTTAAGACCATATCCCGACGTATTACCGCCGAGATTCCAGAAGTAACCCATGTAGCACTTTCTGTGAGTGATAAACCACCTAGTACCATTGAGTTTGCTTAATCAAACTTTCAAAAAAAGTTTGATCAAAAGTTACAGATTTTTATCAAAATTTTTTTATTTTTTCTTTTTATTCAATACAATTTGATTATTCAGCCTATCTTGAATAATAGAATACATTTCCTGGGAAAAGGGAGTTTTAACCCCATATTTTTCGGCTAAACGAAGGATAGTCCCGCCAAAAAGATCTCCCTCATTCTTATCGCCCTTAAATTCTATGTCTTTGTGATAAGAAGTGGTGGTATCATATGGGAAATTGTTTCCTTTCTCCAGGGAGTCTTCAATGATATTTTCAGGTAATTTTACACCTTCATTTTCAGCCAGAGCAACAATTTCTCCCATAATTTGTTTAACTGAATTTTTTAGAGTTGTACTTTCCATTATTTCTCCCAGAGTTTTATTATAAGCGGCTCCAACAAGTCCAAAAGCAGCAATGAAAATGTATTTTTCCCAGATAGCAGGGAAACTATCTTCTTGATATTCAAAATTAATATTCAGTCTATTGAATAGATTAATTACCGAATTAATATCAAAATCAGCCTTTTCAGGATCTCTACCAAATATTATCTTTCCATCCCCTCCACTCTGGGTAACCACACCGGGTTTTTCAATATGAGTCCCTACATAAACACAGGAAGGTAAAATTACCCCACAATCCAATTTTTCCCGGATACGACGATAAATATCCACCCCATTCAAGAGGGGAATAATTATGGTTTTTTTATTTATATTTTCAGAGATTTTTTCCAGGGCATCATCCAGATCATAACCCTTAACACAGATTAAAACCACATCAGGAGTTTCTAATGATTCAAAATCATTGCTAGCCATGCTAGGGTGAACTACCATGTCTATTTGGGGTGTTCTTAAAAGTAAACCATCTTCCTGAATCATTTGGAGGTGTTGGCCACGAGCTATGAAAAAGATTTCTGGAGTCTTAATCTTCTGTTTTTCCAAGGCATATATCATTTGAGCACCGAAATATCCACCTACACCCCCGGTCCCATAAATACAAATTCTTTTGATTTCAGTTTGATTCATTGATTAATCCCTATATTTTCATAAATGTAAATGTTTTCTATAATAGCATTTGATAATTCTTCAGATAATCTATTTTAAATCTATTTCCAATCAATCACCAATTATTAATATTCTTTAAAACAAACATTATGTTGTTTATTAATTTATGTTATTTTCAATGCGGTTTCTTGAAGGGATTTAAATGAATCAGGAAGGCGAATCTAAAGAACGCCTCATAACGGGAGAAAATAAATTAAAGCGCCCCCATTCTGAGTCTGGACATCAGCACAAAGATTATTTTTTAGATAAAGAGCGCCCCATATCCCAGTTAGTTTTTGAATTATTGAATTTAAAAACTGAATCTGAGATTTTTGATTATATCGGTAATAAAATCAAGGAGATACTTAAAGAGACCTATATCGTTCTTTCCATCTACGACGAGTCATTAAATAGCTTAAGAGTTTATGAAATCTATGGATCTCACCCAAAACTATTAGCACTAAGTGAAAAAATTGCTAATGTGAAGATAGATGAATTTTATTTCCCCATAGACAATTTAGATGCCCGAACACAGGATTATTTGTCCAGTGGTAAGTTGCATGAAATAGATGATGGCATATACTATATAACTGCTGGTAAAATTCCCCATAAAACTTGCCATATCCTAGAAAAAACATTCGGAGTCAAGAAAACTTATGTAATGGGTTTTTCCTGGCAGAATGAAATGTTTGGGAGTGCAAATATACTTACCAAAAACGAGCCTGATACAACAAATCTCAAAAATGTAGAAACCTTCCTCAACATTGCATCGGTTGTATTGCAGCGTAGAAAGGCAGAAAAAGAACTGGAAGATCGGGAGAGTCTCCTCAGTCTGGTTACCGATAACATGCTGAACCTGGTGGCCCATGTCAATAAAGAAGGAATATTTGCCTATATCAGTCCGTCAGTTAAAAACGTTCTGGGCTACGAAGTGGATGATGTTTTAGGAAAAAATGTTTTTGAATTTATACAATTCACCCATCCTGAAGACCTGGATAATGTCATGAGCACCTTTATTGAAGCCAATCTTTCTTACAAGCCCGGAAGCGTACAGCACAGATTCAGACGTGCTGATGGAGAATATATCTGGGTTAATTCTTTGGGAAACCCTCTTTTTGATACTAATAATGAATATAATGGAGTGGTATTCAGTATGATTGATATTAGCTCCATTAAAGATGCTGAAGAAAAATATAGAGTATCTCTTAAAGAGAAAGAACTGCTACTGAGGGAACTCCACCACCGAGTTAAGAACAATATGCAAATCATTTCCAGTTTACTGAATCTTCAGGCCCAGACCCTGAAAGATGAGAGGGATCTGGAGATGTTTAAAAGCAGCCAGAACAGGGTTAAATCCATGGCTATAATACATGAAAAGTTATATCAGTCCGCTGATTTTGCCCATATCAATATATCAGAATACATTAAAAGTTTAGTAGATGAACTTTATGAAACTTATCAAGTCAGCAAAACTACTATTAATTTAAAAATGGAGTTAGAAGATTTATTCTTAGAAATGGAAACTGCCATACCCCTGGGTCTTTTAATCAATGAAGTGGTGAGTAATTCTTTGAAATATGCGTTTTCAGAGGAAAATATGAAAAATTGTACCATTTCTATCGGATTAAAAAAAGAAAAAGAGAAATATATACTGACAATAAGTGACAATGGAATCGGAATACCTGCAGATGTTGATTTACATAAAAGTCAGACCTTAGGATTACAACTAATAAAAAGCTTAACCGAGCAGATAGATGGTGAAATAGCACTGGAAAGAGATAATGGCACCACATTTATCATTAAATTTGGAGAACCAGAATATAAAGAAAGAATTTAATAAACTACCTATGTTTAATATAAAATTTAAATATTCTAAATTGCTGAGAATAATTGATTCATATCAACCTATCCCATCAAACTGGAGTATCAAATGAAATCATTTCCCAATCAAGAACCTTACTGGGATAAAGTTTCCCAGGATAAAGAATTTCCCACCCCTTTTAAAATAGACCTCTTTAAAAAATATGTTTCAAAAAATAACGCCATTCTGGATGTGGGATGCGGTTATGGAAGAACTTTAAGTGAGTTACATGAAGAGGGATTCCTCAACTTGACCGGGATAGATTTTTCCCAGGGCATGATTAGCAGGGGATTGAAATTACATCCTCAACTAAATCTTTTAAAGCATGACGGTGGAGAATTACCTTTTTCCAATGATAAATTTGATGTTGTGCTTCTTGTTGCAGTATTAACCTGTGTGCCTAACCCGGAAGAACAGAAGAATTTAGTTTCAGAGATTTCAAGGGTTTTAAAGAGTGGAGGCATATTATATATTAATGATTACATGATTAATACCGATCAACGCAATATTGACCGTTATGAAAAATATAAAGACAAGTATGGAACCTATGGTATTTTCGAACTTCCTGAAGGTGCTGTTCTACGACATCACAGCAAAAAATATATCTTTGAATTAACCAAAAGTTTTGAAAAGATAATATTTGAAAATATTATTTATGATACCATGAATGGTAATAAATCAAATGGATTTTATTATATGGGAAAATTAAAAAAATAAGAAAGTCAATATACCTTCCAATTATTAAATTATCCCCAATTTTTGACAATTCCTGCAATTTCATAACCTAATTTGATATGTTCCTCTTCCTCCAGGTGGATACCATCTATCTCACTGGATTTAACAACTTGTGAGGCATCGAGGAAGTTACATCCATATTCTTCAGCAACTTCCCTATAATACTCACCCAATTTAACTGATTTCTCTTCACCTTTTTCGAATTCCTCGGAAAATCTGGTGAAATTCCGTGCTGTTTTAACCAGAGGCGGGGCAATTAAAAGTAGTTCTGGTGGTTTACCATCTAAACCAGCATCACTTTTAAGGATAATGTCTGTTAAAACCCTTATTCCATGAGTAACTTCTGAGGGAGTTAGAGAAAATCTCATTTTGAGATCATTAGTCCCTAAAAACAATATAACCATATCTAATGGTTTATGAGATGCTAAACAAGGTATTAAATAGTCTTTACCGTTTTTATATCCTCCATGAAATGGATCATCCCATACCGTGGTGCGGCCATTTAATCCCTCCTCAATAACCCGATATCCTTCACCTAACTCATTTCTCAAGACACCAGGCCACCGGTGGTCATGATCAAATCGTTCGCCTGTAGAGGGATTGTAACCCCAAGTATTAGAATCACCGAAACATAAAATTGTTTTCATTAAATCACCATTAATTAATTATTGGAACTTCTTCCATAAGAGAAATTATTAAATCCTTAAAAATATATGATTCCACAACCTATATTATTATAAGAATTATGTTATCTTCTAAAAGAGTGGAAAAAATAGAAATTTTCTTTGCTGAAAAAAATCATACTGAAATGGTTGATAAAATCGTTAAAACAGACGATGAATGGAAATCTGTTTTAACACCAGAACAGTTTGAAGTAGCCCGTGGAAAAGGAACTGAAATAGCATTCACTGGCAAATACCACGACTGTCACCAGGACGGAATCTATCGGTGCGTGTGCTGTGGAACCGATCTTTTTGATTCTAAGACTAAATTTGACTCCGGTACTGGCTGGCCCAGCTTTTGGGACGTGATATCTCCATTAAATGTCATGGAGAAAACTGATAGAAGTCTGTTCATGGTGCGAACAGAAGTGCTATGTAGCCGCTGCCATGCCCATTTAGGACATGTATTTGATGATGGCCCTGAACCTACTGGTTTGCGTTACTGTATGAATTCTGCATCTTTAAATTTTGTCTCTCGAAACGAATTATAATCTTTAAACAGCAAATATTATTTTGAGTCATTTTAACCATACAATTAATTATTATTGAATCGATCCCGGAGTTCCAGATATGATTAGAAGCAAAAATGCCTACCTGCAAAAATTGACGGCAAATATGAAGATGAAGTCAGTTAGTGTAGGCCAGGAAATGGACGGTAGTACGCCTCCCTCGGTTTTTATTGGCAGCTGGAATTATCCCAAAGTATATGCCGGTCCCATGTTAGTACCTATGCAGGGGGACACCACCATTATGGACTCTCCCGAATCGTGGATTCCCGGGGATAAAACCCAGGAAGACATTATCGGCTACCGGCTGAATCTGGTGCGGGGAAAACAACAGATTAAAATTGAAGATGTGAATAATTCATTTGTAGAAAAATTACAGGAAATCTCTCTTTCATCATCATCCATAGATAGCGAAGCCAAATTTGGTAATCGGCCCCGTGGCCTTTCTTTTTCTGAAGAGAACACTCCCCATGGACCCAGTGCCTTGATAGAGAAATTTGATATTGATGCCGTGCGCTGGGATCGGGAACTGGAAAAGGTTTATTATGACACAGACCTTAAAGCCAGAGAAGCTGTCACTAACCTCCATGCCCAAGGATTACCCTTCTCAAGTATTCAGAAAGCTTTTTCTGTGGGAACTATGGGTATCGGCAAAAGAAGACGTCTGGTTCCTACCCGTTGGTCCATAACTGCCTGTGACAGCACCCTGGCTGATGAGCTCTTAAATAGAGTGAGAAATTACGATTTAATAGAAACATATCGTGTTTACCAGTTCAGCAGCCTAAATAATTATTATGCTGTTATTTTAACCCCTACCGAGTGGCAGTACGAATGGATGGAAGCCTTTTTAAAGGTTCTTATGAATGAGGAATTAATATTCTCTGATTATGAAAATAACGGTGGTAAAAAAGAGTATTCTCGAGTTGGGGGCTGTTATTACAGTTGTAAGATGGCCGTGCTGGATGCTCTGGAAAAAGAGAAAAAACAGTCTGGCGCAGTTATACTAAGAGAGGCCTACAACGGATATGTACCATTAGGTGTTTTCAACGTACGTGAAAATGTAAAAAATGCCATGGAACAACCATATCACGAATTTGAAGACTTGAAATCAGCACTAAGATATGTTTCTCCCCATTTAAAGTTACCTATTTCCAAATTCATTAAAAAGAGTGATCTATTAAAAGAAATGCTGCAATCTCGCCAGACCACCCTTGATGCTTTTTTTAAAGAATAAATCCAAACTCCAACAAACCAGATATTTTTTTAAAGAAATTCATAAAACCATAATTTTTAATAATATCTTATAATTTATATTAATTTATAGAATATTTTTTGGTGAGTAACTATGGAAAAAAATTGATAATATCCTTGCTTTTTTTGATAATGGCCGTAGTTGGAGTATCTGGATGTACACAAGAATTTTTGGGAAACGAAACCAATAATGACAGCCTAAATCTCACCACCTATGCCGCTGATGGCATATCATTCCAGTAACCGCAGAATGGACAGAATATGAAAGACAGAAAAATATGAAATTGTAACTGTTGGAAATATTATTCTATTTCCAAAGGTTTGATTCCTAAGATTTTGAAGCCAGCCAGGGAATTATAGACATCATCCTCAATAGTTTCCAAATAACGGAATAACGAATTTTATTTCGTTATTAAAATATTTTATCGATGATTTTTTATTTTTCTAATTCTTATTTTTCTAATTCTTTTTTATTCCTTAAGTTTAATGAGCCTATTTTAGTATTAGACACATATTCACATAAACAAGAAAAATCCACACAGAACCAATCAAATGATTTAAAACACATATTTTACAAAATAACAATTGATATTGGATTATTGAAAACGATTTAAAGGAATGTTTGTATTGAATCTTTTATTCAAAAAACCCTCGAAAGAAGCAGAAAAGGCCATGCATGATGCATTGAAACATCCTCATGTTACCCCTGGCATTGCCCCTGAAATTTTGAATGCTCAGGAAATGGTTAAGTCCATTACCCAACACCAGCATGCTCAGATAGTTAACAGTGGTAACTCTGCCATAATGGCCGTGATGAATGCCCTGGATGGCCCTTTCATTTTACCAGATCAGGGCGGATGGATTGGTTTTAAAAGGATTGCCGAATTTCTGGGAAAAGAAATCATCACCCTTGAAACAGAATGGGGAATCATTTCACCAGAAAAATTGGAGCTACTATTAGATAATTTGGTACAGGTCCCTTCAGCCCTATTTTTAACAAGTTTTGCCGCCTACACTGCCGAGCAGCCTGTGAGAGAATTATTTGAATTGTGCCACGAAAATGACATGATCCTGGTAGAAGACGCTTCGGGCAGTGTAGGAGATCCAGAAAAAAGATTATGTAATGGAAACCACGCCCATATTATTATAGGGTCCACTGGTTCCCCTAAAATTGTTAATGTGGGTAATGGGGGATTCGTCTCAACCAATGATAAGGCTATCCTGGAGAAATCACAGTTATTATATAAGATGTTAAAGGCAGATTCAGTTACCTGTGCCGGAATCCAGGCAGAGATGAAATTAGCCCCCTACAATCTGGATAAAACTGTAAATGCTTGTAATTTCCTGAAAAAGAATTTAGGAACCGTATTCCATAAAAACAAAAGGGGCATTACTGTTATTTTACCATCTGAAAATCCCCGCCAGGATTCCCGAAATCTTAGAAAACACCTGCATACTGATGGCAAAGGCATAATCACCACTTGCCCCCAATATAACAGGTTAATGGAAAAGGCCGTATGTATAGAAATTAAGAATCTGAATACCGACTGTTTAACTAAAGATACGCTTAAGCAAATAGTAGAATTTGTTGATAATACTCTATTTTAAAGAGGCGTGGGTGAATATACTAGGCATCTAAAATTAAGGTGGTGGTTCTCTCCATTAGAGTACATACCACCCCACCCATTACAGCTATTTCTTCATTTTTCAGATCATATAATCCTTTTAGATAATCAACATCCGCCACCATGACTGAATCGTCTCTTTCAAAAATAGAATTTAATTGTGATTCAACTTCATCTGGGCATCCCACCATCACTGCACAAATATCCATGGGTCCCGTTTTAAGTCCCAGTAAATCAATAGCCCGTGCAATTTGTCTTTGGGCCGATGCCCTAATACATATTTCCATCCCTAAATCATGGGCTATGTTATTACCCCTTTCAAAGGCATTTAGGGCATGCAATGTGGCGTGCATGATATGTTCCTTTCCAGCCAACCCCCTTGCATCTAACAACTGGAGAGTACAACCATCAAAATCATTTATAATTTTATTTACCTTATTTAAAGTACCCATAACATCAATGATTTCTGATTTGAATCCCATAATCCTGATTTCCAGGCTAGTTTCATTCGTGTTTTCCAGGAATTCCATTAAATCACATCATTAAAACTTCACATCGTAACTTAATTTTTTCATTAATTTTATTTAAAGGTTATTTAAAGAGAATACCCTCTAAGAATGGATTAAACAGTTATTTTTATTTAATAAATATAAATTATAAATTTAAAAATAAAAAGTAATGATGGACGGGCTTATTTATCTCTTTAAAAAGAAATCAGATATAATCTAGTTTTCCTTATCTAATAAATCACGTTCCTTCTTATCTGCTAATAACCTGTTTACACCACTTAGATAGGCTTCTACACTGGCCATGATAATGTCAGGCTGGGTACTGCGGGCGCTGATAACCCGGTCTTCATGCCTCAATTTTACTATTACATCAATCAGAGCATCTGTACCGCCGGTAATAGCATCTACGTGGTATTCTTCCAGTTCGATATCCGCAAAGTCAGCTATACTCTTTTTAATAGCAACTATAGCTGCATCTACCGGACCTAAACCCACCCCTGCTTCTAGAACATCATTATCATCGATTTTAAGTTTTACAGAAGCGGTAGGAATGACTTTGTTACCTGATACTATGGTTACCTCTTCCAGATCCACCACTTTCTCCTGTACAATGCCCATAACATCCTCTGCTATGGCCTGGAGATCCACATCAGTAACACATTTACCCATATCTCCCAGGGTTTTAACCCGGTTAAATATCTGCATTAACTGGTCCTGATTGACCTTTAAACCCAGTTCCTCTACACGTTTCTGGAGAAGTTTGGTACCGATATGTTTTCCCATGACAAATCTCCGCTGGTGTCCCACCAGTTCCGGCGTTATAGGTTCATAAGTTTCTGCTTTTTTAATAACCCCATCAGCATGAATACCCGATTCATGGGCAAATGCATTTTCACCTACAATTGCCTTATTAGGTTGCAGATAGACACCCGTCATCCGGGCCACCATTTTAGAGGTTTCATAAAGCATTTGAATGTTAATATCTGTTTTAAAATCATACAATGAATAGAGCGCAACGGCAATCTCTTCTAAAGACGCATTTCCTGCCCGTTCTCCAATACCATTTATGGTGGCGTGTACTTCACTGGCTCCCGCCCTTAAGGCAGATAATGAATTGGCCACAGCCAGTCCAAAGTCATTATGACAGTGCACACTCAGAGGGGCGCCCAGTTTACTTAATTCACCATAAAACTCGTAAGATTTTTCAGGGGTGAGCATCCCCACGGTGTCACAGGCACAGATACGTTTTGCTCCTGTTTTTATTCCCTGGGTGAATATTTGGGAAAGGAATTCCATGTCACTACGGGTGGAGTCCTCTGCAGAAAGCTCTACAATTAAACCGTGATCCACTGCATACTGGGTGCTATCTATGGCCTGTTGCAGGACTTCTTCCCTTGTTTTGCGAAGTTTGTGTTCCAGATGCAAATCCGAGGTGGGCACCACCAGGTGAATGCTGTCTACATCACATTCCAGAGCAGCGTCGATATCCACCTGAACTGCCCGGGCAAAGCTACAGATTTCAGCTGAGAGTCCCTCACGGGTAATTTTTTTAATTCCTTCTCTTTCTCCGGGAGAGGTAATGGCAGATCCCGCCTCAATAATATCCACCCCTAAAATATCCAGTTTGGTGGCTATTCTCAACTTCTCGTCAGGAGTTAATGAAACTCCAGGGGTCTGTTCTCCATCTCTAAGTGTGGTATCTAAAAATCTGACTTGCACTGAAAATCCCCTTATTTTTTATTCATTTAAATTAATTAATTAATTAATTAATGATATTCTGAATTAATAACTGAATTAATTCCATCTGATTAAACAATTTTATTAATTAGATAACATATCATTAATCATATAATATCAGTTAATTATTTTATTATAATCATTTACGATGATCATTTAATTGATGTTTTAATTAATGCTTTATAACATTAAAATCATGACTTTCTGAATCTATTTCCACATTAAGCCCATCAGGAATTACATACATTTAATTCAATTTTTCCATTACAGAAATTACTCTGGTTAAGCTTTTATGCATTCTTATTTCATGTCTTTCTAATATTTTAAATTTTGTACCTTGAATTAATGCATTTACATCTACGTAATGTGGTGTGGCCATACAAAGTCTGCCATTATCTAACATGTTGTCACTTATTGACTCCAGGAAATCCTTATATAATTTTGCACCTTCTTCACCAGCCAGGGAAGCAGATATACCATAAGGTGGATCAGTAACCACTGCTTTAACTTTTTCTTCCAGATCTAGATGGCGGGCATCTGATTGGAAAACTATGAAATCCTTTATACCGCAGTGTTCCAGATTTTCAGCAGTGCCTTTAACCATTTTCCAGTCAATATCACTACCAATTACTCGTGCACCCAGTATTCCTGCTTCAATAAGAATACCCCCTGTTCCGCAAAAGGGATCCATTAAAAGATCGTCTTTTTGTATTTGAGAAAGGTTGATCATGCATCGGGCCAGCTTGGGACTCATGGATCCCGGGTAAAAAAAGGGCCTTTTATGAGGTTTTAGTTCGTAGAAATGTTTTTTGTCTATTTTTACCAGCCTTTTGCCTATTAACACTGTGTTACCAGTTACCAGAATTCTGATGAATGAAGAAGGATTCTCTAAATTCACTTTACTGGCATCAGCAACCTGGGACTTGACTATGGTTCCCAGGGATTTTTCAGTTGCTAGAGAATCGATTTCCAGTTCTGTGCCTATTTTTTTTACTCTGACGGCAAAATCATCACCTAAAAGTTCTTTCCAATCCAAATTAGTGAAATCATATTCCAATTCATTCAGAGTAGTCTCTTTTAAGAGCTGGCAAATTTCATGAGCATATCCTAATCTTTTTCCCAGTACTTGGGCGATTTCCTCACCATCATCCACCATAAGGCCCATTATGCCCAGTTCATAATTTTTAGAATTAAATGGAATGTTTTCTGCCTGTAGTGCGGCCTTTACTTCTGCTGAAGGTAATGTTTCGTGTTCACGGGATAATATTAGAAAAAGTTCCATATGTTTGATACGCTCCTGTACATGACTTTAGGGAGTACTGCTGTGAGCAGTCCCCTTTTAATCATTTCTTTTACCAAGTAAGATTGTTTATCCATGTCACCATAATTTGAAATTATATCTTCCGCTCCTTTTTCCTTGAGTTTGAGGAACATCTCATCCAGATCGGAGTCATTTAAAAGTTTAAATGTTTTCTGAACTCTATTCTGTGTTTTGAACTCTTTTTCAAATTTATGGTTATATTTAGCTTCATAATTCTTGAGAAGAGAAATATCCTCATTTTCCAGGGCATTAATGGCTGCTTCAGCGGCTATTTTGGCACATTCAAAGCCAATTAATAATCCGCCTCCTGTGGTGGGTTTTACCTGAGATGCAGCATCACCAAGAAGTATTGTGCGTTTATTCACCAGATTTTTTCGGGATTGGGAGATGGGTATGGCACCATAATACTTTTTAAGAATCTTAGAATTTTTGAACTTAGGATTAGAATTTTTAAAATTCATTAAAAAATTGTTTAAAATGGCGTAATTCCCCTGGGCAAAAAGACCTATCCTGGATACGCGATCAGATAATGGTATAGACCAGAAAAAACCAGGAGAAATCTCCGACTTAACATGAAGATCTACAAAATCAGTTTCCAGAACGTCCTCGGTTTGCAGCAAATACTGTACGGCACTAAAAGCTGTGGTTGGTTCATTGAAAGCAGAAGACACTACTGATTTTGTTCCATCAGCTCCTACTATTATGTCTGCGGTAATCTCGTCACCATGGGCTAACTTAATTTTTCCGGATTTGGTATCAACACCAACCACATTATGCTTTAACAATAGATCTGCACCAGTATCAACAGCTAATTCTGCTAAAAATTTGTCATAACCAATCCTATCAAGAACATAAGCATGAGTCTCTTTTTTTGCAACTTTAAGAATATGATCTGAAGGAGAATGCAAATATGCCCCTCGAACATGATTTATAATATACTCTTCAGGAAGGATATTGACCTCTTTTATTTTCTTTCCCAGTAGTCCAGCACACTGTAAAGGCACCCCCACTTCTGTTTTCTTTTCCAGAATGGCTACATCATACCCCCATTCAGCCATGTGCCGGGCAAATGTAGAACCCACAGGCCCTGCACCTACTACTAAAACATCATAATCTGTCATTTTATCATTTCCTAGTTATTACCATGGATTTTAATTAAATCCAGTATTATCCACTATTAATGGATCATTCTATAATTTTGTTAATTTGAATATATCTTTCACGGGCTTCAAATTTTAAAAAAGTAAATCAAATTCTATAAATAATTAATTTCATTTCATATATGAATTTAAAGATTATATTATAAAGATTAGTTTAAAGAATACTTTAAGGATATACATAATTCATTTTTACCATATTTCAATTTAACCCATACACCACTAAATATAACTTTTCTTATAACATTTAAAAAACATAAATCCTTTAAGAACTAATTTACATTCTAAAAAACTTTTATTTTGAATAATAAAGGCCAAAATAAGATTAAATTATATTTCAATTTAAATAATGCCGTTAATTTATTTAGTAAATTTTATATAATAGTATTAACTACTTTTAAAAGGCAAATAAATTAAGGAGAGTATATTTAGTTAATATCTAAACTATAAAAAACCTTGATTTAAAAAAGCCCCTTAATAGGAGGAATAATATACGTACATAGTAATAATGGGCGGGGGACGTGTAGGCCTTAATTTAGCCACATTTCTAATTGCTGATGGCCATGACGTTACTCTTATTGAGAATAATCCTAATTTATGTAACACCGCAGCCAGTGAAATGGATGCCCTTATTATCTGTGGTAATGGTACTGATACTAAAACTTTGGAAGAATCCAATATCAAAGGTGCAGATGTATTTGTGGCAGCAACGGGAAATGACGAAGTAAACTTATTGGCATGTATATTAGTCCGTGATTACGATGTTCCCAAGGTAATAGCCAGGGTAAGCGATCCTAAACATTCCGAGGCTTTTGAAAAAGTAGGTATTGATTCTGTTATAAGTCCCGAACTTACTGCAGCCAGTTACCTGGAGAAACTCATTATAAGACCCAAGATTGCAGATTTAGTGGTTTTAGGAAAGGGTGACGCGGAACTACTAGATATAACCTTAGAAAATGAAAAGGTTTTTGGTAAACAAATTGGCGAAATCAGCCCCACCGATGATTATATTATTGTGGCCGTTTATAAAAATGGAGATATTACTATTCCCCGACCAGATATGGTTCTTCAGGAAGGAATGAAAGTCTCTATTCTGGTAAAAACCAAGTATGCCAAGGATATTATGAACCGCTTCACCCATTTATGACTTTAGATAAATTATTAAATTTCTGATTTGTTAATTTTATTGGTTTTTATGGATTTTATTCAAAAATAATTAAATTAATCTTTAATAAACCCCAAAACCCCTATTCAAATAATTAAAAATTTGAAAAATAAAAAATCCTGAAAAAATAATTAAAATTAAAAAAAGATTGATTCTGATTGATAGAATTGTCCATCTTTTAATTCTATCTCTTAAATTTCTCAGCATGACGTTCCATAATAGGTTTTTCTGGTTTTTTTGACCTTTCAGGAAGTTTTTGCTTTATTTTTGGTTCTTCATATTCCCATTCATGGTTATCTGTTGATTCTACCATTGAATCCCGGAGAAATGACAGATCTCCTTCCATGAGCATGTTTATTTCCTGTTCCATCTGATTAGGGTTTGGAACATTGCGTATAATCATACGCGTATTTTCATGACCACTAAATAACACAATATCCCCTGAAGATAAAAGCCTCTCAAAAAAACTTTGATAAACTGCAATATCTTCTATTTTATCATAATGGATATAGTACCTTTTTTTGCTAATTAAACCCCGCTGTATAATCACCCTTTGATTAGTTAATATATAACTAGTATTCTTCCAGGAGATAAAATCCCAGAGGGTCCATAGCAGCAAAATGACTAAAAACAATAACAAAGCAATAGTCATACCTTCTACCAGAGGAAGTTGGATGGTGCTACTGAAATATGCTTGTAAACGTATTGTTTCATTGATTATAGGGATAAAAAGATATATGATTAACACAATCAATATCATTTTCATTATTGCAGATTTAATATGCAGAAATATTCGGGGACGGGTGTCCATCAGAATCATTTCACCGGCATAGTATACTTCTCTGTTTCTACCTAGCATTTTATCAATATTAGTTATTATCAGCCCAGTAAATAATTCTTTTGTACCAATTGGGTCTTTAAGTAAGTCAATTGATAACTTATGATGAGATATTAGCAGGTTTTTTTAAAGGGTAATTACAAAATATCCATGATGACTAGAGAGAAGATTCATATTGAAGAGACCCTGATAAACTTAATAACCGATATTAAAAATCATGGGATTTCAGGATACATTTTAAAGGAAAGATTAATCTTAAAAGATTATATACGAAGAAATCCTGACTTTTTAACTTCATTGGAACCCGTACTGGTAAAAGAAGGGCCCTTAATAGCAAAAATAATGAGTAGAGCTGCAAGAAAAGCAGAAGTAGGACCTATGGCTGCGGTGGCCGGCACCATATCTCAGTTATCATTATTACACCTGCTAAACAAGGGTTCAAGGTATTCCATTATAGATAATGGAGGAGATATTGCCTTAAAAACAAATAGGAAAGTCGTTACCGGATTGTATGCCGGTAACTCTTCTCTTTCAGGTAATATTGGGTTTCAAATTAAACCGTCGCCCATACCTATGGGGATTTGTACCTCTTCTGGTACTGTAGGTCATTCCATTAGTTTTGGCCGGGCCGATGCCGTTACAGTATTTGCTTCTGAGGCCAGTACCGCTGATGCCCTAGCTACATCCATTGCCAATCAGGCCAGGGGAGATAAAGATCAAGACGCTGTGCAGAATTGTCTGGACAAGGCTGATGATTTTAAGGAGCATTTTCGAGGAGTTCTGGTTATTGTAGGTGAAAATGCAGGGACTGTGGGTAAAATTCCCCAATTGATAAAAACTGATAAAAAAGCGGTTTTAGGAGATTTATTTGAGATATAACCTTTAATTTTTAATCAATTTAATTATTCGGTTTAATTAAATAATTAATTTTAGAAACTACTAAATTATCCAATACTCTGGAATTTTAGAAAAAATAATATGATTAGCCTCAGATCGCCCATCATTCATCATCAGTTCAGAGCTCATAGGGTTCATCACAGGCCATATCACTTGATATTATAGTATAGTCTATAGTATATTTTTTTATTTATTGCTTATTTTGGGCGATATTAAGCATTCCTTAAAATATTTTAAAAAATAATTATTTTGGAAAAATAAAAATTAAAAAATTAAGGAATAAACTACTTAGGTGGAATATACAGAATATATCCAATCAGCCAAACATTACTCCAGCTTCTTTTTTATAGTCTTCTTCACTTTCCACGCCCATAATCTTATCCACAGCATCCATGAAGTCGTTCATGGTTACTTCTTCACGCTCATCCCGGATAGCAAACATACCTGCTTCAGTACAGATTGCTTTGAGATCGGCACCAGATGAGCCTTCGGTAAGATTAGATAGAAGATCAATGTCCACTTCTTCGGCAAGCGCCATACCTTTAGTGTGAATTTTCAGAATTTCCCTTCGGGCATCGTCATTAGGAATAGGGACTTCTATGAATCTGTCGAAACGTCCCGGACGTAAAAGTGCCGGATCCAGAATGTCAGGCCGGTTAGTGGCAGCTACAATTCCTACATTACCCCGTGCTTCAAAACCGTCCAGTTCTGCCAGAAGTTGCATTAAAGTCCTCTGAACTTCCCTGTCACCACTGGTGGAACTTTTCAGTCTTTTTGCAGCTACGGCATCAATCTCGTCGATGAAAATGATACTGGGTGATTTTTCTTTAGCCAGTTCAAATACTCCTCTCACCAGTCTTGCGCCTTCTCCAATGTATTTTCGGACAAATTCTGAAGCCACAATCTTGATAAAGGTAGCATTGGTTTCATGAGCTACTGCTTTAGCCAGAAGTGTTTTTCCAGTACCTGGTGGGCCGTAGAGTAGAACACCTTTGGGAGGTTCAATACCTATCTTTTCAAATAGTTCCGGTTTCTTTAAAGGTAACTCTACAGTTTCCTTTACCTCAACCACCTGTTCTTCCAGCCCTCCAATTTGTTCATAGGACACATTAGGTTTTTCTTCAACTTCCATACCAGTTACTACAGGATCCTTTTCAGAAGGTAAAATATCAACAATGCTAAAAGTTTGTTGATTTAAGGCTACACGAGACCCTGGCTCTAATAATTTCTCATCTAAGAAACGTGAATAGTTAATAACGAAGTGGGGCCCCGTACTGCTTTTTACGGCAATCCGGTGATCATCCAACACTTCAGTGATTGTAGCAATGACTAAGGGAGGAGATCTAAATCTTTCCACTTCTCCACGGAGGGATTTTACTTCCCTATCCAGCCTAATTTTCTCATTTTCGATTAAAACCTTATCTTTCTCAAGTTTTCTGACTTTCCACATCAG
>DATN01000002.1:300711-301071 GCA_002504725.1 Methanobacteriaceae archaeon UBA587
TTAGATCACTCCTATTTAAATTTAATTGATACTATCTTGGTTTTATTGATATTTAAATATTAAGGTAACGTGGAAAGGAAATGCTTCAGAAATACAGAAATTATTTAGTAGGTTAAAATTAAATATTGATGAAATTAATGTTAAAGTAAAAATTAAATATGTTAAAAACAAAGGGATTTTCATGAGATGCGAGATTTGCGGGAAAACAATTTTGGGACAGCCCACTAAAACTAAAATCGACGGCTCTGTAATGAGTGTTTGCAAAGAATGCTCTAAGTTCGGTAAAATTCAGAGAGAACCTCCTAAACCATCCCAACCTCGAAGAAGAATCCAACGAGCGCCAAGAATTAGAGAACCCAC
>DATN01000002.1:301242-301613 GCA_002504725.1 Methanobacteriaceae archaeon UBA587
GAGGATTTTGCGGCCATTATACGAGAAGGTAGAGAGAAGAAAGGATGGTCTCGTGAAGAGTTAGGTGAAAAGATATATGAAAAGGTATCTGTGATAAATCGGATAGAATCCGGTAAAATGACACCTGACCTAAAACTGGCAAGAAAATTAGAGAGAACTCTAAAGGTTACCCTGGTGGAAAAATTAGATGATACTCAAAGTGAAGAATTCAAAGCAGGATCCTTAAAGGGTGCTACCATTGGTGATATTGCTCGGATAAAGAAACGCTAATTGATCTATAACCTCTTTTGAGAATTCTTAATGAATTCTTAATTATTTGATTAATTTCTAAATTTTTTATTAAAATTTGAGTTTTTATTAAATAATAATTT
>DATN01000002.1:301661-316282 GCA_002504725.1 Methanobacteriaceae archaeon UBA587
CTTCAGTTTATTTTATAATTAAAACCTAAAACAATAATTAAAGACTTAAAAAAAGTCAATATATTTAAAAAAAGGAATATTAATTTATGATATCTAAAATGAATCTTAGTAAAATGGAATATTAGAAATAATCATTTTTATAACTAATTATTCCTACTTATCCCTACTTCCTAGATTTTTTTTCTTCTTTATGTGAATAATATCCCTTTAAAGCAGGTGCCTGAGCCATCTGATCCTTCAAAGATGCGAATTCATCATATTCATCGCTGACGATTATAATATGTGCTGGAGGATGGATTTTTTTTACCCTCATAATACTCAAAGTAGCATCCTGCTGCACACGGACCACTACCGCCACATTTGATTTCATTTTTAGCTTTTTCTTCAAAATTTTCTCAGCCAATGCATCTGCGTACTTATTTTCCAGAAGTCTGGGTTTTCCCATTATCTTTAATCCAGCGTGCCTTTCAATATCTGCCAGAGAATTCAAAAGTTTAGCTTGATTTTCTGCTCTTAAAATTATTAAAGACATTTTTTATTCCTCACCCTATCTCCGGAAAGATGTAATCAAAGTACTTCTAAATAGAACCAACAATACCATGACAAAACCAATGGCAGTCATTATATTTCCTAATATATCCAGAAGGCTGGAGCTTATAGGTAAGTCCCATGGTGGTGCACTTCTACCATTAGGTAATGGATTATAATAAACACCAACTGCTTTAGAACTCTGTTTTACATTAATATCTTTGGGTTCCACATAATTTACGCCTACAATATACCCATTGTCAATGGCTCTATTAATAGATGCAGCTATTTTATTTGCATCATAACCATTTTTCTTAACAGACGCTTTAACCACTTCTTTGGTTGTTTCCACCACTCCCGTTTCGTCGGCACCATAAACAGATACAATAACACTATCTTTAGTTACAGTAATTGCATTATTCAATGCTTCATAAGCATAAATAGTTTTCAAGGAGGTACCGTCAATGGGGCAAACACCATATCCTTCTGCTGCCGGATAACCTATACTCCATCCACATTCAGGACATACTTTGGTATATGGTTCATTCATAGGATAACCCGTCTCATTTAGATTTTCTGGGGTGAACATATCACCAGTACTTAATCCAGAAACTAAATTCACAGCCCCTCCACCATATTTTTCACCAGCATCATTAGATACTTCTTCAAATACTTTACTTACAATAGTGGTGGCAGGATATCCGTCCCGAATCATTTTACCAATATTTATGGCTGTTTCCTTCCTTACTGTAGTAGCAGTTCCATAGAGAGGATTTCCGTGTGTATTTCTCAAGTGTATGATGGCCCCTTTCTTACCTGCAGGAAGTACAGCTAGACCACCAGAATATGGTGTAACTGTAATGGTACCGTCATCGTCTACTATGATAACATAAGCATCAAAGGAACCACCTACAGCAGCACCTACAGTTGGTCCTCCACACATAACCCTGATTCCAGGGTAAGAACTGGCTGCTGAAGCGGCCTCAGAGGGAGTGGCGCCATTTTCCAATCTACTGATGGTTTCAACAATTGCTTGCAGCCGAGGAGTGGATTGACCTTCACCCCCAGATAAAACCACGAATTGATTCTCTTTAGACATTAAGAATGTTGACTGAAACATGTTTTGAGCAAAGGACATACTTCCTGCAGCCGCACCATTAGGATCATTCCCTGTTGGATCCGTGATGACAATAACGTTCATGGTTGCTGCAGCAGTATTCATGACCAGAAACATGGTTAATGCTAATACTAAAATCTTCAAAATTATCTTCACTGATTAGCCTCCACTGGAACGGTTAGTAACTTCGATGGTAGAAAAGTCTTCGATAACATTTACCGTGACAATACCTGTTTTTACATCAACTTTAACATCTGCTGCCACAATAGGCGTGACCTTGGTTCCCGGGATGGTGGTTAATTTAACAAACTTTTCTGCATTAGATATGGCCTCACTTAGAGGCACCTCACGCTTAGTTGTTATCAGAACATCCCCTTTAATATAACTCCCCTGTCTGAATCCAGCTTGGGCAATATTATTTTTAATAGAAACCAGGGGGACAATATCATTACCTTTAACTATAACTCCTGAAATTGCTACACCGTCAGCATCTGCACTGGATGATGCATATGCCATATAAGTCATGGTACGACCGGCAACAATCAAGATAAATGCCAGTAAAAGGATAATTAGGGTGTCTCTTCTAATTTTTAGGAACATTCATTTTCACCTGGTTAAGAATATATTAATTCATTTTAAGAATACATGACATTGAATACACGATTAAAATCGTATAATAGGATTAATTCCACTATAAAGTCCGTCTAATTTATAAACCTTATAATTTAAATTAAATGTTTTAAAGTTTTTATAATTATTTGAGTTTAATAAATAAAAATATATCCTTTAATTTAAGGATTAATTTTCTGAGCCAATACATAAAATATAATAATAAATTAATTTTTACGAAATATTGAGAACATTTGGCTGTGTTTATTCCAGTTAAACTATAAAAACATTTCATAATATATTCAGCCGAATAATCACCCTTAAATTAGTTTAAGGTGTTTTTTAAAGTCTTTTTTGGGGTTAAAATTAAATAATGATTTCCTGTAATATTTCAGCAGCGGGATCCATTCCCTGTGCACCGATTAATAAAATAGTGTCTTCTGCTTCGCTGTTCTCAATAATATAATTTAATGAATCCTTCAGATTTTCAATGAAGACATAGTTCTGGTCTTGATTTTTTAAAGCTTCTAAAAATACTTTCTTTTCATGATCATGTACCCAATTTAGATTATCCACCACATCACTACTATTAGTGATAATTAAATCATGCTCCTGGGTTTCAAGAGATTTTAAAGATTCTACCAATGCCTGGGCGTTGATTAAATTTATTTCATCACCTCTAGATCCTCTTATGGAGCACAAAACCCATAATTTTCCAGACCCCGAAGCAGCACTCTTTATGGTTGCTTTAATACCCTCAGGGTTATGGGCAAAGTCATCTATAATTAAAGGAGATTGATTGATTATAGAAAAACGTCTATCTAGTGCATTATAAGAAGAAACTCCTGTCTGGATAAGTTCCATGGGAACTCCTAAACATATGCAAGCAGAAATAGCTGATAATGTGTTCTGGATAAAATGAGGACTCTGGAAAGGAAGATCATTCTTCTTTATAAAAATATTACCCTGGAAATAAATCCCATCATCCCCTGCTTCTAAAATAGAACCTGCCCCATGACAAAATGGCATTACTTCTGGGTTGAGAAGTCCGCCCATTTTCATTACCAACTCATCATCAGAATTAAATATTGCAAATCCTTTTCTTAGAGACTTAACTGCGCCCGATGTTTCTTTAAATGATTCTTCTAAAGAATTAATTAGACCAATATGATCCATGGCAACATTAGTAATGACCACCACATCAGGATCCACGGCAGCAGTCATTAATTTAGCATGATCCCGCATAACCTTACCTAACCATCCCTGAACCTCAGATACCTCGATAACCAAAGCATCAATTTTACTGGATTTTTTATCACCTGCTTCTTTAGAACTATTTAATTCATCAAGGAGTTCATTGTTATCTGATTCAGAATATAAAAGCCCTATTCCAAATTCAGATATCTGTTTAGATACAATGGGATCAATTAAAGTATTAAATTCAGATTTAGAATCAGTATTTGTATAAACAATCCATCCCGCCTCTTTAAGGATGTGATAAATCATATGCGCCGTAGTAGATTTCCCATTAGTTCCTGTAATTACTACTCTCTGTGATTCTTTAGCAAATTTCTCTATGGCCCATATTAAAGCAAATGCATTGGCTATTTCAATTTTTTCAACCAGGATTAAAGGAAAATCCCTCATCTGTGCAACTTTTAGAGCATCCCCTCGAGGATCCTGGGTGATAACACAACAAACATCCTTATGGTGAGCTATCTCCACACCTTTTTCATCAATCCAATGCCGGATTACGATATCTCCCTGATGGGCATCACCCAGTACATTAAATATTCCAGTAAATGATTTTTCAGGACCTATCAATTTCCCAGAAATCTCTTTAGCCAATGAAATGGTGTTAATTTGATCCATGTTTTTCCTCAATGTTTTAATCTGTTAATTTGCTAATTTCTAATTAAATAGAGAATAAATCTGTATTAAATACTTTACGTAATCATAAATTTAATTACATTTAACTCAAAGTAGTTTTTAATTATATGTAATCGAGTTAATCTACAAGTTAATCTAAAAATAAAAGTTATTTAGGGAGAAACTGGTAAAAATAAATCCCTAAAGCACATATTACAAAGGTTAAACCCCAGTACAATATTACAATTTTCTTCTCAGAAAGACCTTTATAATGTAAAGTGTGGTGTAATGGTTCTACAGGCAGTTTTATGATATGGGAACGGTGCAACAGACTCACTATAACCGAAACAATAGGTATTGCCAGAGCTAAAACACCAAAATACACGGTATCAGTTAACATTACTGCCGCAGCATATCCACCACCCAGAGCAAATGACCCAGTGTCCCCCATAAATATACTTGCAGGGTAACGATTAAATGCTAAAAAGCCTAAGCTGAGACCGGTTAAAACAATGAATGGGACTGAAGAATTGTAGTCTCCATTTAAATTTAAAAATATGGCACAGGAAGCAGAAGCAATGGTCATTATCCCTGCAGCCAGACCATCCATACCATCAATCAGGTTCACTGCATTTATGGCACCAATTATTCCTACCACTATCACCGGTATAGCCAGAAGTCCTAAATAAAAGCCGCCCAGGGTTGTGATGGTACCTGCTGCCACTAAAAATAGGGCGATGATGAATTGGGCTAAAATTTTTTCACTCTCTTTGACCTCGCTTTTTATGGGCACTTCAGCTATGATTTGCAACTTTTTTTCTTTTAAAAGTTTTTCCAGATCTTTTCGCGCCTTTTCAGTGGCGGCCCGTGCCTCCTCACCAACCTTAAGAGTCAGCTGCCCTATTTCAACTGGTGCCGAAGAGATGTTTTTGACTACTTTCTGTACTTCTTTAACCTTTAAACCTATCAGATCATCAAGAAGTCCCACTAAACCTGCAATCATCATTAAAAAACAGGTCACAGTCAAATACTGGTTATTAATGTAAATTGTAGATACCAGAAGAGCAGCCATTAAAATCCCCAAACCACCCATGGTGGGTGTACCGGCTTTATGACGGTGTTCAGATACAATGGGATTATCTGAGATATCTGCTTCTTTAAGAATCTTTCTGATGAATAATGTGAAAAATAATGAGGATATTAAGGCCACCGCCAATAATATCATCCCGTTTTGAAAATTATCCAATTTATCACCTTTATTTTAAACTAATTATGTATCATATAATGTATCATATATAAAAATTATTTTTAATAAATTTGATGTGTTATCGTATGTATTATCTTAATTTAAGGATTAATAGTTTATAATTATTATTCTGTTATTACCGGCCCTATTAATAATTTAAAAAATATTTTTAGGATTATTAAGTTAAATTATTGAATTAATATATTTATTAAGCATTATTTATTATTCCATTTGATGAATATTCAAAGTTGAATCTATATTGGATCTTCTATTTTTAGTGTGGAAATTTTAATAGATCTATATTAAGTTTGGCAGCTATTTCAGAAATTTTACCACTATTTTCTGCCCTTATGGTGACTCTTTCAAATTTTTGGGGTCCGTGGACAATCCATGAGTTTACTCCAGAAAATATTTTTGGATTTGAATCATTTCGAGGACCTTTGAACTCCCTTACAGGTACTTCAATCGCCGCATACTCTTTCATGGCCTTTTTAACATTTCCCGACTTCCATTCCCCTAAAGCCATATCTATCATCTCATTAAGAGGATTGATCCCTGTGGAAGCTGTGGTGAGGTAGCGAGTACCGCTGGGACGTGTATTCATTTCCAGAGCATATAATTCCCCATGTTCTGGATCGAATATTAAATCTACATCTGTATTTCCATCAGACCCTAATTTACGGGTGATTTTGTGAGCTAATTCCAAGGCAAGGTTATTGTCCAGGCCCTCAATCTTTGCTGGTGCAGATTTGAGTTTATCCAGCGGATGAATTCCAGTGAGCGTGGTTTCACCTTTATAAACTGCGGTTAATGGTATATAATCTCCTTTCCAGCTTAAAACCTCCACAGATATTTCAAATCCGGAAATGAATTTTTCAATTAAAGCCTGGTCAAATTCCTGGAAATACTCGTCTATTTCTGATTTAGATAAAACTACCTTAATATCTTTACCCCCCTGACCCTCAGCTTGTTTTAATACCATGGGACATTTTATATTGTTAATGGAGTTTATATCAGTGGTCGTATTAGGGGAATTATTCTCTTTGGATAAATCACCCTGTGAGATTATATCAAAGGCGGGCGTTTTTATATCATTGTCCTGGAAAAAATTCTTACTTTCGATTTTGTTGGTGGAAATGGTTGCAGCGGCAACATCTGGTGCTACTACCGGTATCTGATAATCCTTTTCTAATTCTTCCTTCATATGAGCCACTTGCATGAGTGGATTATCGATACCAATAAGTGGGACCACCCCATCCACATCTTCATTAATAGCCAGTTCCAGAGGAGCTTCCATACCCCTGGGAACAATATGAACTGAATCAGCCAGTTCTAAGTTAGGTGAATTCTGATTGGACTCTGTCAATATACTAGTAATGCCTTTTTCCTTGATATATGGCGCAACATCATCAAATAGACGCGCACCAATAAATAATAGTTTCATATTATCACTTGAAAACTAAACCTGATTTTTATTAAGATTCCTTAATTTAAGATTTCATTAATCAGTTATAATTAATCATCATCACTTAGAGTAGGAGTTATTGTAAAAGCTCAATGATAATTCCATTAATTAAATTACCCAAATAAAATTCTTAAATTAATTTAATTAATTAAATTATAAATGTATTTTTATAAATATCTGATTTTTGACATTAAAAATTTGTATAAGTATTAAATATTACTGTTTAATACGGGTTTATTAAGGAGATATCATTATTTAATGAAATATGTTTATTAAGGGAACTACTTTTATTAAGGGAATATCTCTGAATCACAAAATACTTGGTAAAAAAGAGTTACCATCTCTTTTACAGATTCTTTCACTTCCTGAGACAAATTATCACCCAGTTCCATAGTTTTTGGTTGCATGCCCACTAAACAAACTTTAAATGAACCAGTAGTCTCTAAATATTTTATTAGAAAAGATAAGGGCATGGCATGGGTTGAAACATTGTATTGGGCGATTTTATCTTTATTAATTAGTTTTATGGTGCCTGGTTTTTTATCCATTTCCACTGCATCCACTATAATAATATGGGTGGGATTTTCTTTCCTTATGGAGCCTGTGAAATTTTCAGGCACCATTCCCCCATCAATAATAATTATTTTATCTTCTTGAGATATTTGGCCGTTTTTTATTGGGGATTTTTCCAGTTCAGAGGAAAGATTTTGGGCAAATAACGGACCTAAACCATCATCACCCCTTAATTCATTGCCTATGGTAAGAATAACTACTTTCTGACAATCCTTAAGAAATGTCCTTAATTCTGGTTTTAATGGTATCCAGACCACCTCCCATGGTATACTGAATATTTATAATAACTGATTTATTTCCATTTAGTTTCATCTCATCTAATGATATTTCATCCACCGGTATAAAAAGAGGTGGATTGAGCATAGGCGTAGGACCACAAACTATATGGTCATTTAGTAATGTGAAAGTGGTAATCTTAATACCATTCATTAGGGCACGGGGTAAAGATAGGTCAATTTGAAATCTTAAATCAATATCAACTTCTTCTTTTATATTTTTTCTAAAATCAACTTTATTATAAATAACCATTTCACCTAATGGTTCATAATAAACTGATTTTAAATCATCAACATCTTGATATGTAATTTGAGACCGGTTCATAAATACGGGTTCGGCTCCATTTATTACAGCATGGGGAATCACTATTCCATCCTCTTTTAAATATTTTAAAACATTATTTAAAACAGGGACCTGTTCTTCATCAATTAATGCCGTATCAAGCATTTCGCAGATAATAACATCTGCTTTTTTAGGGAAATGAAAGTTAGAAGCATCAGCATTAATGACCTGCACATTGCCATATTCTTGGAGATTTTGAGTGGCACATTGGGCAGATTTAGGGTCAGTTTCCAGAGCAAAAATAAAATCAGAGTGCGGGACGGCGAAATAAGATAAAATTCCACTCCCAGCACCAATATCATATACCACCCCATTCACTTCTTCTTTAATGGCCTCCCGAAAGACGCTTAAGCGTTCTTTATCGGCTAGAAGATTAATGTGATAGGGAGTGGCAAGGAATTTCATTATATTATTAAAATAATCTAGATCATATTGAATTACTTCAATTAAAAGTTAATTCATTAGGCATGTTTAAAGAAATATTGAATCAGGACATGCCATAATCTAAAGTAGTATTTTACTTAAAATTTTTAAAAAATTTTTAATAACTTAGTACTTAATCGTGGTTTATGTGTTCTCCACGAGCAGTACTGGTTAGTCGTACGTGTTCCACACCTTTTAATCTCATCATTTTCTCGGTGAGAGTTCTGATATATGAAACATCTCCTTTTACCACAATTACTTCTAGACAGTACTTATCAGTCATGTGCACGTGCATGACAGCGTTAATGTAATCTTTGTATTCGTGTTGGATGTCCGCTAGGTCTTCCATTACTCCTGTGTAATGGTGGTCATATATTACTGCGATAATACCTACTCGATCTCCTTCCATTTCATTCATCCATTGATATCGCACAATGTAATCTTTAAGGGCATCTCTGATCCCTTTTGATCGGGATTGGTATCCTCTATCTTTTAATACCTCATCAAATTCACTTAACAATTTTTTTGGTAATGACATACTAATTCTCATCATAAGACTCCTCCTATAGATATTATATTATTAATAATTCATCTTATTTATAGTTTTTTTCCAAGACAATATTGTTCACAGCGAACAACAAAAACAAGTATATTTTTTACTTATTTATTCAGTGATAGAACAAAAGTATGATAATTTAATATAAATACTTTTTCCAAAATTCTGAAATCAAACCAATTAATTTGATCAAAAAAGATCAAAGAACACATGAAAACCAAGCATAAATAAATAGCCAAATTTATACATTATGATGTAAAAACTAAAATATAAAGTTTATTGAATTCAACTAAAAATAGAGGGGAAAAATATGAAAGTCAAAGAAGCCATGAACAAAGGAGTAATAACCATAAGCCCTTACACTTTACCACTGGAAGCATTTGAAAAAATGTATAAACATGGAGTAAGAAGACTTTTTGTTCTGGATGATGAAGAAAAACCCCTGGGCGTAGTGTCTTACACTGACTTGATTGGAGTTTTAGGGACTATTAAACCAGGACCTCAGGAAACAGAAGAAATCCGTATTGCGGACATAATGGTAGAAGATGTCATATCCATATCTGCAGACGATGCTATAGAAGACGCTGCCAATCTTATGTTAAGGGCAGATATATCCGGTCTTTTAGTTCTGGAAAATGAGAAACCAGTGGGAGTTATTACGAAAACCGATTTATGCCGCCTGGTTGCTGCAGAGCTATTGGTTCCATCTTAAAGATTTATGTTTAATCAATATCTCCCATTCTTTTTATTAGATATCACTTATTCGATATCCCTTAATCAATTACAATTTTAAATTATCTTTTCAATGTAAATTTTAAAAATACAAATTTTAAAAGCCCTATTATTAATTTAAATATTTTAACACATTAATATTAACAACAACTACATAATATACGATTATTGGTGAATAAATGATAACCATTACCAAACAAGAGAATCACGTTTATAGCCAGATTAAATTACTTCAAAAAGAATATGATGAAGGTGTTTCCGAAAATATTCTACGTATGGATCTGGGACTATCCGAACATCAATTCAAAGAGATTATTGATGAATTGCTGGAAAAAAAGTTAATTATAAAAACTGAAGTCGGGAAAATTATGGCCCAAAATCCTGATGACAAGATTGGAGTGGTTGATACACGGAAAGAAGTGAAAAAAGCAGAGCTTAACCAGATGGAAATTGACGCCATAAACATTATAAAAGATCTGTCAGGTGAAGACAATTTAGTCCCCCGTTACATATTAGAAGGTAGTTTACTATATGGTAGGCTAAAAATAAGCACATTTAGGATGTATCACATCATTATTTCATTGGAAAATAAGGGAATTCTGAAAAAAATACTTAAAAATGATGGGGAATATTATAAATTCACCACCATCCCCTAAAACACACTCCTACTTTTTCACATTATGACTATTCTTTAGAAATAACACTTTTAGACTGACAATTTGACTTAAATGACTATTCTTTATAAATAACTACTTTTAGACTGACAATTGACTTAAATGACTATTTTTTAGAAATATTTTATAAAATAAAAGATTAAAAGTTTAAAAATTTTTTAAAATTCACGTGCTAAACTGGCCCGTGATTAATCTTCCAGATCAATCCCCTGGGTCACCGGTAGATTCCTTAACCAGCCTAAATCACTCTTATAAAGCATTCGAATATCTTTTATCCCTAAACGAATCATAGCAAGTCTTTCTATGCCCAGGCCAAATGCAAGTACTGGTGTTTCAACGCCCAGGGGCTCTAATACTTCTGGACGGAACATGCCAGCCCCACCTAATTCGATCCAGCTTTCTTTTTCCGGCAAATAAATCTCGCACTCCGTAGAAAGGTAAGTATAAGGGAAGTATGCTGGTCGGAACCTTACTTCAAATCCTAATTTCTTGTAAAATTCTTTTAATATACCTAGAAGATTTCGGAAATTGATATCTTCAGCAGCTACAATCCCCTCCACTTGATGGAATTCAGGAAGGTGTTTATAGGTAATGGTTTCCCTTCGGAATACTCTACCTACTGAGAACATCTTCAAAGGGGGTTTATTTTCAGATAGGAACCGGGCAGAAACACATGTAGTGTGGGTACGCAGTACCGATTGCCGGGCCACTTCTTTGTCCCACTGGTAGCCCCATCCTTCAGATCCCGTTGCTCCACCATCCTCATGGGCCTGTCCTACTCTACCCACCAGATCATCTGCAGGCAGTTTAGAGTGTTGGGGGTTTTTGATATAAAATGTGTCCTGCATTTCCCGGGCAGCATGGTCCTGGGGCTGGAACAGACAGTCAAAGTTCCAGAAAGCAGATTCCAGGATAGGTCCCCGGGACTCGGTGAATCCCAGATTCAGGAATATGTCCCGTATTTCCTCAATAATGCGCCTTAAAGGGTGCATTTTCCCGGGGAAAAATTCGGGATACTCTGCATGAACATCATAACCACGGTATTTAAGATTTTTCCATTCCCCGGTCTTTAATTGTGAATGGGTGAGTTGGGTGGCAGCTTCCACCAGGTCAATACCTGCATCCAGTATCTCCATACCTTTTTGGGTGATTTCCAGAGTGTGTTTTGTGGTTTTTTTTACATCGATTAGTCCTTTTCTTTTGACCAGGAGGTCGTAACCCTGTTGAATGATTTTGGAAGGATTGAATAACAGCATTTTCTGGGATTCCAGAAGTTTGTCCAGTAAAACTTCGTCATTTTCATTTTTTCCCAGCGCATTTTTACCATCTTCGGTGATCTTCACAGTTCCCTGATCAATAACCGCCCATCTCTTCCTCATTAACCAACCTATGGCTATTTTGGATTCTGATTTGTCTAGTTTAGCTTTTTTGGTGAGTTCGCCCATGGGCAGGGCTTCTTTTTCACCCAATACTTTGAGCATTCTTCTTTCAGGGAGTCCCTCCTCAGCGTATAGTTTTCCCACACTACTCAGACTGATGACTTCATCCACTTTTTTATTGACTTTAATAAGACCTTTGGATTCCAGAGAACCGGCCGCACTCATTACCGGTTTAATATCCATCTTTTGAGATTCCATAACCTCTTCTGGAGATAATTTAGAACCTAAAGATTCAAAGGCCTTCAATACTTTTTTCTCGTAAATGTGTAACTCATCAATGATCCGATTAATGTCTTCTGCCATTGTTCCACTCCACTTGTTCTCAATGATTGCATAAATTGAATTATTTTACTTGATTTAAGGCATCTCCAATCTAATTTAATTGATTGGTTAAATATAATTAATTTAATAAAAATATTTTACAAATAAAAAATATTTATCAAATTAGTTTTTGATACATATTAATTAATATCATCCATTATTTATACCTAATTTAACTCATATAGATTATTTTTATTAGATATTTTCCTCGTTTTTAGAAATATTAAAAATAATAAATGGTTAAAACTAGTTTTTAGAGTAAATAGTCTTAATTAAAAGTTATTGTGAATAATTAATTAATAATAACTAATTTTATTAAAATTAAAGACCTAAATCATTGAATTCAAAATATAATTTAGAATAATTAATCATTATAAAATACGTTTATATAAGACAATTCCCGTATCTTAGGTTGTTAAATTAAGGAGGGATTTTAGACGAAATTATCATTTAAGACATTAGGACTGCCCATAGCAATAATTGTGGCAGTTATGGTGATGTTGATTCCCCTGCCTGGTTTAAGTTATGCAGGTCATGCCGCTATTGCATTATTACTCTTTGCAATTATTATGTGGGCTACAGAAGCCACCCACTTAGCTGTTACTTCACTTATAATCTTGTTTATACAACCAATTATTGGAGTAACCAGTTTTAATAATGCAGTGATTGGATTCGCCAACCCCATACTCTTCCTGATGATAGGAGGATTCATCATGGCAGAGGCCATCCGAAAAAGCGGACTAGCCCAACGATTAACATATTCCATGCTATCCAAACTAGGAACAACACCCGGAAAAGGATTATTTGTAAGCGTATTCTCCACAGGCATATTATCCGCCTGGATTGAAAATGTAGTTGCCTTTGCCATGCTTCTACCGATAATTAAAGAAATTATTCTACTTATGGGAGTTACCAATCCCGAAAAAGGCAAAAGTAACTATGCCAAAGCCATGATTCTGGGAGCATCCTTCGGATCACTAGCGGGAGGATTCGGAACCGAAATAGGAACCGCACCCAACCTAATGGCCGCCGCATACACCGGCATACCATTCGTACACTGGATGATATTTGGATTTCCTCTGGCCATTATGATGATGATAGTAATCTGGTTTGGTCTCGGACGTATATTCCCCTGTGAAGTTAAAGGCATTGCCGGTGGAAATTCTGTTCTAACAGAAAAACTGGCAAAATTAGGCAATATCACTCGTGATGAGAAAATCAGCGCAGCCATACTACTATTTGCCATATTTCTCTGGATTACAGCAAGTTTCACAGGTATTGACAGTTATTCAGTGGCCCTTATTGGTGCCGTCCTTTTCATCTTATCAGGAGTGATTACCTGGAGAGATGCCCAGAAAAATGTGGACTGGGGATTAATCGTGTTCTTTGGAGGGGCGCTATCTCTCGGAGCAGCATTACTAAATACTGGAGCTGCAGAATGGCTCATAAATGACCTGGTAACCATGATGGGAACCAATCCATCCACAATAGCCATTGTACTGGTCCTCATGGTCATCGCCGTATGCATTACCCAGGTAATGTCCAACATAGCACTATCAGCCATACTGGTTCCATTATCAGTTACTCTGGCCCAAACACAGGGTGTGGCAGTGGGTACTTATGCCGTTCCTGTGGCTATTGCCTGTTCACTGTCATTCATGTTCCCTATGGCAGACCCCACGGTAGCCATGGCCTATGGATCCAAATATGTAAATGTCAAAGAAATATTCAAAGCAGGACTGCCCATAGTCATAATTGGAATAATCCTAACTGCAGTGGTTATTTTTACGGTAATGAAATTTGCTCCGGCTTTATTAGGAGCTTAACTGCAAAAAATCCATTATCTAGGACCTGCCCTTTTTTATTTTTTATTTTTAAATGACAATCAATTTCTACAACTTAAAATGACTTATTTAATTTTTTTATTTTTTTGAAATTAAATAAAAAAATTGTTAAAAATGTAACAGACTAAATAAAAATAAATAAAAAATAACTAATCAATAACCAGTAAATAAAATAAAAAACAGTTTTAAAAATTATTTAAGAAGAATCATTTAAGAGCATTTCTCAATTGTTCTTCTAGTTGTTTGCGTTCAGTTATGTCCCTCCAATAAGCAGATATGCCCTCTGCAGAAGGATAAACACTGACATCATACCAGTACTCTGGAGAAATTATTCCCTGTACTTCAAAATGCTGGATTTCCTTGTGTTCCATAGCTTTTCTAAAACCTGCCTCATAAGGTGATTTTAATATTTCAGGAAATCGTTGCCATAAATTCTGGCCAATCAAATCATCTGGTTCTACCCCAAAAAATTCTGCAGCATACTTATTAACATAAATAAACTCCCAATTATACCCTAATGCAATGAAACTATCTTTAATACTATCTAAAATTTCAGTTATTTGATGTTTACTACGACTAAGTTCTTCTTCAGCTATTTTACGCTCAG
>DATN01000002.1:316488-316801 GCA_002504725.1 Methanobacteriaceae archaeon UBA587
CCCACCACATTAGCCACCACATGAATCCTCATACCATCTGACCTGCGCTGCCAGCTCTGGAAGCCCTGGATTTTTCGCTCACTCTTAAGGCGGGTGACTATATATGGCCAATCAAAGGGGTTTGATTGGGAAATATTCCACTGGAGGGCACTTTCCACATCAAAAAATCCATATATGTCTGCAAAAGCAGGGTTACACTCTAATATTTTACCATCCAGAGTGGCGATGAAATCTCCGGTTAAATCTTCGTCAAATAAGCGGTGATATTTTTCTTCACTTCCCCTTAATGATTCTTCAGCTATTTTACGCTCAG
>DATN01000002.1:316985-460011 GCA_002504725.1 Methanobacteriaceae archaeon UBA587
CCCACCACATTAGCCACCACATGCATCTCTTTTCCATCTGGACGACGGTGCCATGTTTGATAATCGTATAGCTTATGTTCCTTTTGGAGATGCTGAACCATATCCCTCCAATCAGAGGGATTGAAATCAGAAATATTGGAATTAACTGCTTTTTCCAGATTTTTAAAACCATACATTTCGACAAAAGAAGGATTACACTCTAATACATCCCCTTCTGGTGATGCAATGAAATCCCCTGTAAGATCATCATCAAACCAGCCCCGATATTTTTCTTCACTCTCTTTAAGCAATTTTTCAGCTTTTTTCAGATCAGTTACATCCTGTATCTGTAATAGAAATCCGGAATCAATTAAAAAAACAGTCCACTCAATAAATGAGGACTCATAACTTAACGGATTTATGTTAACTTGGTCTTTAACTATATTTTGGATGTTTTCAAGATTTAAATAGCTTTGAAATTTGATTAACCCATCCTTGAATAGTTTTTTCTTATTTTGAGCAATAAGAGTATTTTCCAAAAGGTTATGGGCTGAACTAAAATCCTGTTCCTTAATTCCCAGGATACTTAATACTGCCGGATTATAATGAATCAAGTTACCTTGTTCATCATAAAATAAAATACCAATAGGAGATTTATCAAATATTTCATGGCTGAAAGATGATGTATTCTTTTTTAAATTTATTCCCCCTTATTCAATGAAAACCCATAAATGAATCCATATAGTAAATATGGCCAATTGATGGATTTTATATTATCCTATTATATTTCCAAGATTTTATTTTATCAAAATTTTATTTACTAGAATTTCTATTTATCCCACATCTTTACTTAAATCAATATTTATCAGAGTATTGCCCATATTGATCCAGTAAAGCCACCATAATAGAGGAAGCAGTTAAATCAGCAGTAGTTCCGGGATTCAATTTATTTTTAATCAGCAACCTGTCAAATTTTCCCAGAGCAGTACTACCATCATCTGTTAATATGCCTCCTTTACTTAGAATATTAGCAGCATGTTGAGAGACTTCTTGTGACTTTTCCAGACCATATTTCCGGGAAATTAATGTGTCCGGGAATTGTGACAGGATATCTAGGAAGGTTTGTACCGTGGCAGAATTTATTCCATGAATAGATTTGGTATTTTTAAATGTTGGAAAACCAATTTCAAATGTAACTGGCATTTGGGTAGTCAATTCCTTAGCCAGCATATCCCATTCAGCCGATATTTCCAGTATCTGGAACATGTTGATGTCCTTTTCCAGAATATCCTTATGAGAATCATCACGAGTAACATCTAAATCTTCACGTTCACCCATACCTCCTGCATCAGCCATACTGATGGCTTTATAGAGATTAATTGTGTCTTTTGCCGTGGTTTCCAACATTATCCTGTGCACATTTTCCCGAAGTTCAGTTAGATCCCCACTCATACCTGCAGCGGCGCAGATAGGTGTGAGAAGCATGACAATTCCCAGGTTAGTATTGTTGGCCACCCAATGATTGGTTTCTTCCACCGCCTTAAGGATTAATTTTCCAAGTTTTATTCGGGAAAAATTGGACGGATCATTATACTTCTGGCCTTTTTTAGCGGCTTTACGCATAACATCCCCAATAACCACCCCACTAATTAAAAAATCCTCAAAGACCATGTCTTCAAAGTCCTGTGTACGGTGCACATTACCGGGTTTAGGGTGTCCGCTTACTTCCAGAACCGATGCTATCTGGGCTGTTTTAGCTATATATTCCGGATCCATTTTATCATCCATTAATTATATTTAAAAATTATCTAATTGGTTAATATGGGTCAATATCTAGTAATATTATTAATTATCTGGTTAGAATGATTAATTAAATAAGACAATTAAACCATCTCAAAACATCTCCAAAAACTCTGGGGCAAAGTGAGATATGATTAAATCTGCACCGGCACGTCGAATAGATAGTAATGATTCATAAATAGCATCTTCGGTGAGATAACCCGCATCAATACCTGCTTTGAGCATGGAATATTCTCCACTCACATTATATGCTGCGGTGGGGACTTTAAGTTCTTCTTTAATCATTTTGATTATGTCCAAGTATGCTAGGGCCGGTTTAACCATTAATATATCTGCCCCTTCTGTTAAATCAAGTTCAGCCTCCCTTAATGCTTCCACAGCATTGGCGGGATCCATCTGATAGGTTTTCCTATCACCAAATGATGGAGCAGAACATACAGCCTCCCGGAAAGGTGCGTAAAATGCAGAGGCATATTTAGCAGCATAAGACATGATAATAGTATCATCAAAACCATTCAAATCCAGCATTTCCCGGATAGCTTCCACCCGACCATCCATCATATCTGATGGGGCCACCACATCTGCACCGGCCTCGGCATGACTCAAGGCAGTTAAGGCAAGGTGTTCTAAGGTTTCATCGTTTATAATTTCCCCATTTTCCACAATACCGCAGTGTCCATGGGTGGTGTACTGGCACAGACACACATCTGTCATAACCACCAGATTGGTTTCATCTTTAATCTGTTCTACTGCCTGCTGGACAATTCCATCAGCATTATATGCCGAAGAACCCACATCGTCCTTTTTAACAGGCATCCCAAATAATAGAATTGATTTTAAACCATTTTCTTCCAAGCGTTTGGCCTCATCCACTGCATCCTCCAGAGAATACCTGTTCTGGCCAGGCATGGTTAAAATAGGCTCTATTTTTCCCTGAGATAGGTC
The DNA here is from genome assembly GCA_002504725.1 of Methanobacteriaceae archaeon UBA587. Lineage (GTDB taxonomy): Archaea > Methanobacteriota > Methanobacteria > Methanobacteriales > Methanobacteriaceae > UBA587. The sequence goes on from DATN01000002.1 coordinate 319,710, forward strand.
CTCTTTTATAAACATGGGATAAATAAAGTTTTCTGGTGTTAGGCGGGTTTCTCTTAGAATATTTCTTATCTGAGGATTTTTTCGCATTCTACGCATTCTGGTAATGGGAAATTCCATTTTAAATCACCTATAATAGTATGATAAAGTTGATATAACAAATATCTGACTTCAATTATGTATATTTTAATTAACTAATAAGTTCTGCTTTGTAACTAAAAAAAATTATAATAATCCATCCGGTCATTAATGTATTATAATAAATATATGGAATAAAAAACAAAATAAAAATCGTGATTTACATGGATCCTCTTAACTTTACTATCATAAATGACCTGGTGGCCAAAGTATGTGTTGTTATAGTCCTGGCATACCTGGTGACACGTTTAAAATCATTCCAAGAAGTTCTTGATGGTAAATTAACCATTAAAAATCAGTTAATTCTTATTCTAATATTTGGTGCTATAGGAATCTACAGCACCTATTCTGGATTCAGTGTGGCAGGAGCCATTGCCAATACCCGGGACCTGGCACCCATGATTGCCGGGCTGGTGGGAGGACCCATTGTGGGTTTGGGAGCCGGACTAATCGCGGGACTCCACCGTTTAACCCTGGGTGGAATTACAGCTGTACCCTGCGCTATATCCACCATACTGGCGGGACTCATTGCCGGAGCCATATATCTGACCAATCACAGACGATTCATAGGCATCTGGGGGGCTGTGATATTTGCTATTCTTATGGAAACCCTGCACATGATCATGATCCTGCTTCTAGCAACCCCTTTCTCCAAGGCAGTGGAAGTGGTTACAACTATTTATCTACCTATGGTAATTGCTAACGCCATTGGAATGTTTATTTTTGCTTATATAATTACTGAAATTCTTAAAGCAAGGAAAAAGACAGAATGAAACCTAGCAGAATGATGAGGAGAATAAGGAGGAGAAGAATAAAGCGAAAAAAAAAGAAAAAGTCCCTAAAAATTTCTTATTATGAATTAGGGATTAATTAAATCCCCTGCAGGGTAAGGCTTTTTCTGATAATATCTTTTAGCATGTTCCACTATTAAGGCATGATATTCCTGGAAAAGTGGGACTTCTCGAGGCAAATTGGATTCAAAAAGTGTCTTAACCTCCTTGTATTTGTCATTCTCTCCAATTAACCCTAAATGATGAAATATCCTTTTAGTATAAGCATCCACCACAAATTCCGGCTGTTTATAAGCATAAAGAAGAATAGAATCGGCTGTTTCATCACCCACCCCCTTAACAGCAAGTATCTGTTTTCGGGTGGGAATTTCACCTTCCATTTTCAGGAAAAATTTAGCAATTTCCTTAATATAAACTGATTTTTGATTTAAGAATCCGGCACATCGAATGGATTCTTTCAGCACATTTTCATCAAGTTTCAGTATTTTTTGAGGATCAATTACTCCCAAAATGTCCAGATTAATTAATGCCTGTTCAGCAGAAGTCCAAGTCGTATTCTGGGTCAAAATAGCACCCAACATGATTTCAAATCTTTGCAGATCATTTTCCGGTAAATCATAGTTCCCCGGATGGTATCCCCTCACAGAACCGGTTTTAGTGGGGTTTTTGCCATCATGGTGGAGAAGGGGCCACCATCCTTGGGGGCCATATAATCCCCATAATTTTTCATAAATCACCAACAATGAATTATTCTGATTTTCCATAATCATAATTGTAAAAAATATTATAAAATTATTATACTATTATAAAATACCAATTTATTTTAATAGTATTTAATAAAAATTAATAGTAATTTATTAGATTTATAAACTTAATCGAGCAAATAAACTGAAATTATAGCGAAATCCACCATAATTAAGGAATTAAAATGATAATTAAATGTCAAAAATGCATATTAAGAAAATGGAAGCCTTCTGATCTTCAGAATTTGATTAAACATGCAAATAATCCCAGAATAGCCAGTAATATGCGGGATGGTTTTCCTTATCCCTACACCATAGAGAAAGGAAAAGAATGGTTAGAATTTAATAATAATCAATATAATCAAAATTCACCCCAAAATTTTGCCATAACCCTAGATGATACGGCAATTGGGGGTATTGGCCTTATGGTAGGCGAGGATATTGAAAGAATTTCCGCCGAAACCGGTTACTGGTTAGGAGAAGAATACTGGGGAAGAGGGATTATTTCATCGGCATTGAGATGTATTTTAGACTACGGATTTAATACCTTGAATCTGGAGAGGATCTTTGCCAAGCCACTGGAAAATAACATGGCATCCAGAAAAGTTCTTGAAAAAAATGGATTTGTTCTGGAAGGTATTTTAAGAAAAAGTGCTATAAAATCAGGCAATATATGCAATCAAGCATTATATGCTAAAATCAGAGAATAATTATAAGTCTAATATTTCTAAAATATTAAATCAGTGCAATGGTATCAAATAAGAAGCAATTAATAAATTATTATAATATAAAATGGATAAGAAGTAATTGTAGTGAAAATGTATTGGACAGGATTTTTTTAATTTGTGTGGGGGTTCTGATCCATCCAAGAAACCACTAAAAACCTAACAATAATCTATTTGAAAAGTTAAATCAGATTAGAGAATCTCAAAAAATTTGATATTTATTTCAATTTTTAAAAAGGATGTGAGCACATGGCAGGAAATACCACCGGAAAAATATTCGCCGTCACCACCTTTGGTTCCAGCCACGGCCGGGCCTTAGGGGCTGTGGTTGATGGTTGTCCCGCCGGACTGGAACTAAAAGAAGAAGATATTCAGATTGAACTCAATAAAAGAAGACCGGGGACCAGTAAACTAACCACCCCCCGAGACGAAACCGATCAGGTGGAAATATTATCCGGCGTTTTTGAGGGAAAAACAGACGGAACACCCATCGCAGCAGTGGTTTACAATAAAGACGCTGATTCCTCAGCCTACCAGAACTTAATTAATAAACCCCGTCCGGGTCACGGAGATTATTGCTGGATAAGCCGTTACGGAACTTACGATTACCGTGGAGGCGGACGTGGCAGTGGTAGGAATACTATCGGTCATGTTATTGGTGGTACCGTGGCTAAAAAACTCCTTGAAACCCTTGATATTAAAGTGGTGGCCCATGTCACCCAGGTGGGTGAAGTAAAAGCTAACCCCGTGAATATCAACCTAATTGAAGAGTATTCCCAGAACAATGCAGTGCGATGTGCCGATGCCCGGGCTGCTGAGAAGATGGAAGAGGCCATACTGGAAGCTAAATCAAAAGGAGACTCCGTAGGAGGAGTTGTAGAAACTATAGTCCTGGGGGCTCCAGTAGGACTAGGAGAACCAGTATTTGATAAACTGGATGCTGATCTGGCAAAGGCTTTAATGAATATCGGCTCAGTGAAAGGTGTAGAAATAGGATTTGGGTTCAAGGTTGCTGAATCAACTGGATATGGGATTAACGACGAATTCTACATGGAAAAAGATGAAGTCCGGACTACCACCAACACTTCTGGCGGTATTTTAGGCGGTATGTCCAATGGAATGCCCATTCTGCTGCGTATGGCAGTGAAACCAACCCCTTCCATTTCCATGGTGCAGAAAACAGTTGATTTGGAAAAAATGGAAGACACAGAAATCCAGATAAAAGGCCGGCATGACCCCTGCATCTGTCCCAGGGTAGTTCCTGTGGCGGAAGCTGCAGTGGCCATGGTTATGGTAGATCACATGATTAGAAGCGGTTTTATTAATCCCTGCCAGATCAAATAATAATTTTTACAATTATTAACAAAATAATAAAAATTTTCCGGCACTTATCTTTTTAAAAATTATTTCATTTCCATTGAAATAATATTAAGAAGTTCTTGAGCTTCTTTAAAGTTTTTATCCTTTTTTAAAACTGCTAAAAGTGCATTATATGCTCGTTCATTATCCTTGAGACCATAATAAGCCTTGGCCTGTAGATACAGGGCGAATTTATAAAAATCGTCTTTTTTTGGATATCTACTTAAAAAAACCCTGAAAGCTTCTTTTGAACTTTCATAGTCATCTAAAAGTAAGAAAGCATATCCTTTATTGTACCATGGCATAGTATCATTAGCATCCAGATCAATTACATGATCAAAACATTCTATGGCCTCTTTATACTTATTGAGATTTAAAAGAGCAATTCCTTTATTATTCCATGACGGAATATGTTGATTATCCATACTTAATGTCTTGTCAAAAAATTCTAAAGATTTATGGACTTCACCTTGACCTAGAAAGGACATAGCCTGCGCATAATACATTTCAACATCTGAATTAGTCATGAACTCACCTACTTCCAATATGAACCTGCTGATGATTATTTTTATCTATTATTAGTTTTATGATTTAGAGTAAACTAATAAAATAAAAAAAGAGCGTAAGAAAATAAAGAAATAAAAAAATATACAATCAATTATAAGTAAACGAATACCCGGTATTTATCGTTATTATACTTACTTGAAAAGATTTATTTAATGACTATTTTTCCCTAGGGGTAGTCACACAGTGAACCTGTTCGCCTGTTTTTTTACATTCCCTTGGTTGGCAGGAACCTCGCTCTTTATGCCACACAAAGTGCTTACATTTTTGGAATTCACATTTGTAGTGATCCTGACACATCACCTGACCCTTATTAAACATTACACCCATAAATAATCCCCTGCATTCTCTATTACTGATTTAACCATAAAAAGATAATTTGAAAACATAAAATTAAAAACTTAATAAAACAAATAAGCCCCGAGCGGGAATTGAACCCGCGGCCTCGGGATTACGAATCCCGCGCTCTACCTACTAAGCTATCGAGGCATTAGTTTAGTTTCATTGTGGTATCATTTATAATTATCTAATCTTTGCTGACTATCCACGACCTCATCCAAATCGATCCTCATTCCATCCCGGGCAGCCAGAACTTTAATGCCTGTTTTTTCCTGTAGTCTTCTGGCTTCACCCTCTGGATCATTGAGTACCATCTTCATACCCAGATGGGTCATGATAGCCAATTTAGGAGAAACTTCTCCTATCAATTTAGCAAAATCATTGGCACACATATGCCCAGGTATCCTCTCATCATGTGGTCTGATGACACTGGCAATCAATATATCTGCACCCTGATGATACTTGTGCAGTTTTTCAAAGTACTCTGTATCTGAGGTATAAGAAATGTTGATGTTTTTGGTCTTAAATTGGAAACCTACTCCGGTAGGATCACCATGAACCGTTTTGGTACCCCTGATCTGCAAATCACCCATTTTTTTAAAGGTTTTATCTTTTAAAATTGTTACTTCTGGTCTGGTAAGGTGATATTTGGATATACAAGGCCCCCAATGTTTATATCCTTCAATAACACTAAGACTACCCAGAACCATTCCTTTGTTACGGGTCATTCCCCGCGTAATAGCTTCTATCAGAACTTCAGCATCAGTATAATGGTCGGTGTGAGAATGGGAAACCAGTACCCCATGTAATTTAAGAGGATCCAGGCCAAACTGGTAACTGCGAACCAGAGCACCAGGTCCCGGATCTATATGCAGGTTTTTACCACCAATACCATTAATTCTAAATCCGCCAGTCATTCTTTTTTGAGTAATGGTAGCGAAACCGTCCACCACCACTTCCTAAGAAAGTTAAATCCATTTATTCACCTATTATTAATAACATATATCAGTATATAATGGATGTTAAAAACATCAACAATGATTCTTAATACAAATTTTTAATCTATATTTTCAAATTGTAGTTTTTAATATAAATTTATTATTTATTATTTTGGAGATGGGGATAATTTTATTCTGTTTTTAGTTATCTCTTTAATCCGTTTTACATAAAATTACATCACATCGCAAAGAGGACTTATTCCGTTTTAAACAGAGATTTTCATTCTCAATTACTGCCAGATCGCCATGGACCACATCAGATGAATCTTCAGCATACATCAATACCTTTTCCCCGGGTTTAGCCAGTAAATTCCAGTTAACATCATAGGCCTGTACATCTTTTCCCAGGACTATCTCTAAATGATCACCGTCAATATTTACTACCCGACCAATTTCACCCTCATTCAAAATTTTAGTAGCCATTTTAATTGTTTCCGCTTTTTCAAGCATATCTTGACGTAATTTTTCTCTCCATTTCTGTAATAGTTTGACGTCCCGCAGAACATTCTCTCTTAGAACTTTTTGGGCCTCTTTTTTATCCATCTGAGGAGTTTTTATAAAGATATCATAAGAAGAACCTATGGATGGTGTTTTCTCAGCTATCTCCCCCATAACCTCTTTGAAAAGTTCACTGATATCCTTTAAAGTTGTTTTAGGATTCCATCGGGCTTGTAAAATATCATTAGCCATTTTTTTGGTTATCTTGTTTCCAAATACGATGATAGAAGTTTTCCCGGTCTCCACCTTAGAAATGTCAGAGCCCAGTATTTCAATTATCTGGTAACCATTGGTAATCCCATAAATCCTCCTCCTCTTAGTCTCAAAAGGACTTTTAGTACTTACTTCCCCTACCAGAATGTTACCGATACTACGAACCTTGGTGGCATCATCAGTAATCTTGAGGGTGATACCTAACTCTTTGGCCCTTTGGGTAAGCTCTTTATCAGAAGTTATCTGACCCGAGTAAAGTTCATCCTCCAACTCTTCTCTTTTGGATTTATCGCCAAAATAGCCAATTCTTCGTTTATCACCTATAAATACGCAACCTTTAGTTCCAATATAAGCAATTATAAGACTCATTAAAACACCTTTTTAAGTTAAAGCTTTTTTATCAAATTAAATTCAAGAATGGAATTATAATATCTAAAATATCTTAAAATATAAAATATGATATTATTTTAGTTTTTATAAAAATTTTTTCTATATTATCTGAAATAAATATAAAATCTCAATCTATAATAACATCCCATATCATTTTTCTATTTTGATGTTACCTTTATTTCAGTAATTTCAATGTCCATCAGGTCGTTATAATAACTCTTTTAATGGAGATATTTTATTTTTCATTTTTATTTTCAGTACCTTAGAATTTGTTTTAGAATTTGAAAAATTTTACCATATATTAAAGATAAAATATTAACATTCATGATTTTAACATCCATGATTAGAATTTTAAATTTCCGACACGTGAATCTCTACCATGAGGTATTTAAATGACCCCTAAAGAGAATAAGGAATATGAAAACCTTTTAATTAATGAAAAAAGTCCCTATCTCCAGCAGCATTCCCATAATCCAGTTAACTGGCATCCCTGGGGCGAAGATGCATTTGAAAAAGCCAAAAAAGAGAATAAACCCATTTTTTTATCTATTGGTTATTCCACTTGTCACTGGTGCCATGTTATGGCCCATGAATCATTTGAAGACCCGGAGATTGGTGAAATGATAAATAAGGTATTCATACCCATAAAAGTAGATCGGGAGGAGCGGCCAGATATCGACAGCATCTACATGAATGTCTGTCAGATGATGACTGGTGGGGGCGGTTGGCCATTAACCCTAATTTTAACCCCTGATAAAAAACCGTTCTTTGCAGGAACTTACTTCCCTAAAGAGAGCCGTTATGGAAGTGTAGGTCTAAAAGACATTATTCAGAAGGTAAAGGTACTCTGGGAAAACACACCTCAAGAAGCCCTGGACTCGGCTGATAAGATAGTGGGGGTTTTAAAAAAAATCAATGAATCTGCGGTAGGAGATGAACTGGGTTCAGCTATATTAGATGAAGCTTACCATTATTTACAAGAAAGTTTTGATACTGAAAACGGGGGTTTTGGCATTATACAAAAATTCCCTACACCCCACAACCTTTATTTTTTATTAAGATACTGGAAAAGAACCAAAAAAGAAGGGGCACTGGAAATGGTTCTTTGCACCCTTGATAACATGCGAAATGGGGGAATATATGATCATGTGGGATTTGGGTTCCACCGCTATGCCATAGACCCCCACTGGTTAGTGCCCCACTTTGAAAAAATGATTTATGATCAGGCCCTGATTGCCCTGGCCTATTTAGAAGCTTACCAGATAACCAAAAAGCCAGATTATGCCCAGACTGCCCATGAAATATTTGAATATGTCATGAGGGATATGCAATCTCCTGAAGGAGGATTTTATTCTGCAGAAGATGCTGACAGTGAAGGGGAGGAAGGTAAATTCTATTTGTGGACCAAAAATGAGATAGAATCAGCTCTGGTGCCAGTTATAGGTCCTGAAAACACAGAATTATTGCTGGATTTTTTCAATATATCATCTCAGGGTAATTATAAAGAAGAAGCCAGTGGATTGAGAACTGGGAAAAATATTATACACTTTGATATACCTTTAGCAGAATTTTCCCAAAAAATAGGTGTTTCTCCAGATGATCTGCAGAAGACCCTGCAGGAGGCCCGAAAAGAATTATTTACCCTGCGTGAAAAACGGGTTCATCCTCATAAAGACGATAAGATTCTCACAGACTGGAATGGATTAATGATTGCTGCTCTGGCCAAAGGAGCGTGTATTTTAGGTAAAAAAGAATATTTGGTAGCTTCCCAAAAAGCTGCTGAATTTATTTTAGATCATATGTGTTCTCAAGATAGGTTATTACACAGTTACCACTCGGGAAAATCCCATATACCCGGAAATCTTGACGATTACGCATTTTTTATCTGGGGCCTCCTGGAACTCTACCAAAATTGTTTTAAAATAGATTACTTAAATGCAGCATTTACCTTAAATGAAACAGTAATGGAACATTTTTATGACCAGGATAAGGGTGCTTTCTATTTCACTGCAGATGATGCACAAAAGGTACTTGTGAGGAAAAAAGAAAGTTATGACAGCGCTATTCCCTCAGGTAACTCAGTTCACATGTTGAATCTGTTGAAAATGAGTCAGATGAGTGAAAACATATCTTTAAAAGAAAAAGCAATTACTATCGAACGTTATTTCTCTGAAAAAATTAAAAGATCCCCTTTAGCCCACACCAATCTACTGAATGCTGTCGATTTTAGATTAGGAACCTCTTTTGAACTGGTAATATGCTGCCCTGCCCCTAATGGAACCTCAGATTGGGAAATCAGCCCGCCGGAAATGGTTCCGGAACTCGCACAACAATACTCTCCCAATCTTACTTTAATCTTGAAAGTGGGTGACGAACCAAAATTGCCATTTAAGATAAGCAAATCCTTGAAAGAAAAAAAACCTCTGAATAATCAGTGCACTGCCTATTTATGTTCAGATAAGGATTGTAAAGTACCTACTACTAATGTTAAAGAATTATTAAAATTACTTAATTGAAAATGAATTAGGGGGAGTTTCTAAAATTATCAATTCAAAAATAAAAAATAAAAATAAAATTTACTAAAAATCGATTAAATGAGTAATAGTATCCCTATTTCAAAAATAACAAAATAAAATAGAAATAGATTAGATATTTAACAAATTAAAAATATGTTGTGTGATTAAATTGAAAAAATCTAATCATAAACACCCCAAATCTATGCCTAAAGAAAATTCTACCCTTAAAGATAATCAGATTAACTCCCCAGCAACACCATCACCAGCAGATACACCCGATACCACAAAACAAGAATCCCATCACAAAATCCATGGAAAACATAGCAAAGCAGATAAACATGACCCCCATAAGTATAAACACAAAATAAATGACTCTGAAATTGATGAATCTCACAAAACAGCAGTTTCGCATGATTCAATACATAAAAAAGACCATGACCCTAAAATCAATCATGGAAATCACCATATACATATGATGGATGACTATAAGAAAAGATTTTGGATCTGTTTAATTTTAACCATTCCTGTTTTTATATTAAGCCCCATGGTACAGGAATTATTAGGATTAGGCGAATCTATACGATTTTTTGGAGACAGTTATATTTTATTTATTATTTCTTCAGTTGTATTTTTTTATGGTGGCTACCCTTTCTTCAGGGGATTTTCCCAGGAAATTAAATCTATAAATCCGGGAATGATGACTCTTATTACTGTGGCCATCACTACTGCCTATTTATACAGCACTGCCGTGGTATTTGGGCTGATGGGAATGGTGTTCTTCCTGGAACTGGTAACTCTAGTGGACATCATGCTTTTAGGTCACTGGATCGAAATGCGTTCTGTCATGGGGGCCTCCCAGGCATTAGAAAAACTGGTTCAACTCCTACCTTCCAGTGCACACCGAATTAATCATCAGGGCAAATTAGAGGATGTGCCTATTTCGGAACTGATGATAAATGATCTGGTCCTGGTAAAACCCGGCGAAAAAATACCTGCAGATGGAATTGTTAAAGAAGGAGAAAGTTCAGTGGATGAATCACTTTTAACCGGAGAATCACATCCCATTCATAAATCAAGAGATCTACCAGTGATTGGAGGTTCCATTAACTTCAATGGTTCTTTAACTGTAATGGTAAGTAAAACCGGGAAAGATTCATTTATTGCCCAGGTAGTGGAGCTGGTTAGCCAGGCACAGGAAGGAAAATCCCACACACAGGACTTAGCCAATAAGGCCGCCATGTGGCTCACCATTATTGCCCTGTTAGGTGGCGCATTAACCATGGTTATCTGGTGGGGCATTTACCAGATGGATCTGGCATTTTCACTGGAAAGGGCAGTTACCGTAATGGTTACCACCTGCCCCCATGCATTAGGATTGGCAATTCCACTGGTAGTGGCGGTTTCTACAGCTATTTCTGCTAAGAAAGGTCTTTTAATACGGAATAGAAATGCTTTTGAGAGTTCCCGTGGCATTAATGCTGTTATTTTTGATAAGACAGGTACATTAACCCAGGGAGAGTTGGGAGTCAGTGATGTGATATCTCTGGATGAATCAATTACCGAAGGAGAATTATTAAAATATGCCGCGTCAGTAGAATCCAATTCAGAACATCCTATTGCTAAGGGGATTTTTTCTGCAGCAGATGAAATTTTACCTGCCAAAGAATTTTATGCCATACCCGGTAAGGGCGTGAAAGGAATTATAGGAGAAAAAGAAGTAGAAATTGTGAGTTTAAAGCATTTAAAAGAAATTAAAATAGAATTTGATGATTCCTTTGATGACTCTAATCTTCATAAACTATTTTCACAGGGAAAAACCGTGGTATTTGTACTTTTCAATGGAGAACTTAAAGGATACATTGCCCTGGCAGATATCATCCGGAAAGAGTCCCTACTAGCCATAAGAGAACTCCAGAACAGGGGGATTAAATGCATAATGCTCACAGGTGATAATGTCAAAGTAGCCCAATGGGTAGCCCAGGAACTGGGACTGGATGAATATATGGCTGAAGTCTTACCCCAAGAAAAGGCAGAAAAAGTATCTGAAATTCAAAAAAGAGGCTTCAGGGTTGCTATGACCGGAGATGGCATAAATGATGCTCCAGCATTGGCTCAGGCCGATGTAGGGATTGCCATTGGCGCCGGTACTGACATTGCCATGGAAACTGCAGATATAGTGCTGGTAAAAAGCAATCCACTGGATGTGGTGGCTCTACTGGATCTTGCTTCCAGGACTTACCGCAAGATGGCCGAGAATTTAGTGTGGGCTACGGGATATAATGCATTTGCCATCCCCCTGGCCGCAGGGATACTATATGGGCAAGGAATTTTACTGAGCCCCGCCATGGGAGCCATTTTAATGTCACTCAGTACGGTTATTGTGGCATTAAATGCCCAGCTATTCAAATACAAGACCCCCGAGTGATTGAAATGAATAATTTATTCTAGGAGTCCTATTAAGGAGTCTATTAAAGAATAAGAAGGAATTTGAATGACCACTAGGAAATCTAAAAAATCGAAGGTTTATGTAATTAAAAGCAATGAGCGTGAACTGGCAACATCCCAACTTATGCATAGATTTGATTTAAATTCTTTTTCAGATGCTGATGTTGCATTAAAAGCTAATTATAATAGTTCAGATCCTTTTCCAGCTTCCACCCACCCTGAAACACTGCAGAGTATGATAAAAGTTTTGCAGGGCGCGGGAGCAAACATTACCCTGGCTGAACGCAGCGGCATGGGTGATACACGAGATGTTCTGGAAAAAAGAGGAGTATTCGATCTCTCACAAGAAATGGGATTTAAGGTAGTGGTTCTAAACGAAGAAAATAGAGAAGGCTGGCAAAAGATTTCCCGGAAGGATAATCACTGGATTAAAGGATTTTATTTACCTAGGATGGTACTGGAAGCAGATAAAGTAGTTCAAACTTCTTGTTTAAAAACTCACCGTTTTGGAGGTCATTTTACTCTTTCTTTAAAGAATTCTATTGGATGGGTGGCAAAAAGAGTTCCGGGAGATATTTATGACTATATGGCAGAACTACATGTCTCTCCCTATCAGAGACAGATGATTGCCGAGGTAAATGCCGCATATAACGTGGATATCATAGTTATGGATGCTCTAAAAGCTTTTGTGAGCCAGGGCCCTGACAAAGGCCGAGTTGTGGAACCCCAATTAATGCTGGCCTCTGCAGATCGGGTGGCCATGGACGCTGTGGGAGTGGCAATTCTAAGAATGTATGGGGCCTCAGGTAAGGTTAGTAAAGGCCCTATCTTCCAGCAGACCCAGATTAAACGAGCAGCAGAATTGAAAATAGGAATTGATAGTGTTTCTGACATAGAATTAGTGGCTTTGGATGATTTCAGCCATGAAGCAGTGCAAAACATTCAGAAAGAATTGTATAAAGAAAATTGACTGAAATTATCTTGAATTATTAAAAAAAATCGGCCAAAAATAATAGCTTTGGTTAATAAAAAGAAAAAACAGTGTTATAAAGCAAAAATTAAGTCAATATAACAAAAATATCTCAAACTATATTATTTAGTAACTACAATATTATCATAATTAAATTGTCATAAAAAAGTGCTTAGGTGCATATTATGAAAAAGACAATGGAAAACCTGACCAAGGCATTTATTGGAGAAAGTCAAGCCCGAAATAGATACACTTTCTATGCTAAGATTGCAAAGAAAGAGGGCTACCATCAAATAAGCGAAATATTTCTGACAACGGCAGATAATGAGCGAGAACACGCTAAATGGCTGTTCAGGCTTATAAACCAATTGAAAGAAAAAATAGATCCAACTCTGGAAGATATTGTGGTGGAAGCAGAAGCGCCCCTCATATTGGGGACCACTGCCGAAAACTTAATAGCCGCCATTGCCGGAGAACACTTCGAAACCACTGAAATGTACCCCGAATTTGCAGATACTGCGGACAAAGAAGGATTAGGAGATATTGCAGATAGATTAAGGGCTATCGGTAAAGCAGAAGAGCATCACGAAGAAAGATATTTGAAATTACTGCAAGAAGTGGAAGCGGGAACTGTATTCAAGAAGGAAAAAGAAGTTACCTGGATTTGTCAGAAATGTGGATACACCCATGTCGGCCTTACTCCTCCCGAGGAATGCCCTGCCTGTGACCACCCCACCGAATACTACCAGGTACTCAGTGAAGAATATTAATCTTCACTTGATTTTATTTTTAAATCGAGTTAAATAAATTAACTTTATCTTTTAAAATTTATCTTTTAAATTTCTAAATATTAATAAAAAAAGTATTAATAAAAAAAGAGAAGGAAATGCAATGACAGGAATGAATCAAGTTTACCGGTGCAATGTTTGTGGAAACATGGTGGAGATACTCCATCCAGGTGTGGGAGAATTAGTATGCTGTAATCAGCCTATGGAATTAATTGTAGAACGTCAAACAGATGTTGGCCCTGAAAAACACATCCCCCTAATCGAAAAAACAGATAAAGGGGTTAAAATAAAGGTTGGTGAAGTTCCCCACCCTATGGAAGAAAATCATCGCATAGAATGGATTGAAATTCTGGTGAACGGGAAAGTTTATCGTAAAATTCTGGATGTTGATGACAAACCAGAAGCAGAGTTTAATCTTTCAGAAGAAATAGAATCAGTACATGCCCGTGAATACTGTAGTATCCATGGTCTCTGGCCATCTTAAATTCAGAGATCATTTAATTAAAATACTACTACCTAACTTTTTCTTTAATTTTATTTAATCATCTGATTAATTGATTCATTGACTTAGAATCATTTAACCACTTTTATATGATTAAATTAGTTAATAATTTCTTAATTCTAATCTAATTACCATCTAGGATCCCGGGATTGTTCTTTAAATAAAATAAATTAATTTAATATAAAGCTGAATGGTTCTGTTTTTGAATAATTAATATATATTTAAAGAGTTTAGGGATAAAGCTTGATAATAAATAAATAGAAGTGTCATGGCTATAATTCAAATAGGATAAAATATAATAATGATTTAAGTTATGAATAGCAGAATTATAATAAAAAAATGAATTGATATGCGTGAATAATATGAGCACTAAATATTTGCCGGTGGTTCTCTTAGTTTTATTAGTACCATTTTGTGGTTGTATCCAATCTGATGTAAATAATATAGAACAATTGATTCCTCAAATAAATAGCCATCTACAGAAAGGTGATGAGTACTATAATCAATCAGCGACTAATTTAAACAGCATGGAATTCAACAGTGCCTTACAAAACGCGGATAGTGCTTATTCTGAGTTAAATTTAGCCAGATCATCTGCTTCTCAGGCATTAACTTATGCTCAGAATTCCAATGACAGTGTCTTTATAAAATATCTGCAGTTGGCCCTTTACCAGATTGATGCCAAATTGAATGCTACCACGGACCTTAAAACCGCTGCTCAGCTATTTCAGGCTGGAAACAACACATCTGCTAATTTAAAAGTCCGTTCCGCCAATGCCCAAATGGAAAGTGCATTGGAATTTCAGGACGAAATGGAAAAATTAGTCAACCTAAATCCATCTAAATTTAAAACAGCTTAACCCGATTCATTATTAATTCATTATTGATTAACCGGGAATAATAATAAACATAAAAGAAGGATCTTATTAAATAAATAATGATTTAATTCAATAATATAAACTAATATTTAACTATTTATTATAAAAATGATAATAAAAACTAATCATTACTAAATTTATTATAAAAATGATAATGAATATTTAATAAATAAAATTAATTGATTTTAAGAGATAATTTTAGATAATTCATGACTTTATTAATTTATGAATGAATCTAAACTAAGTTTTTAACTTAATTCTCCATTAAAACTAATAAAAATTTTATTTCTAATATAAAGAGGTAAAAAATGAATAAAACTTGCATAGAATGTAAAGGAAAAGGTTATCAGGTCAAAAGCTTTAAAATTTGCGAGGCCTGTCATGGATCCGGCTTCCAGTCTGCCGTGGAAGTAAAGGGTCACTTTAAAGGGGTTTCAAATAATGCTCGCCAGCGTTTTGACCTGGAAGAGGATCACGACGTTCCCTGTGAAGTATGTAAAGGTAAAGGGGAAATAGAAATTAAGGAAACTTGCCCCACCTGTCAAGGGAAAGGGGAAATCAACGTCTGTAAGGAATGTGGTACTATCCTAAAAAATAAGTCGGATTACTGCAGTGAATGCCAGGACAAAACCAAAGAGATAATCTACGTACTTCATCCTGCCTGTGAAATGGATGATCTGGAGGTGGGATCCAATTACAAAGGTAAAATTACCCGGGTTGAAAAATACGGAGTATTCGTTAGTTTAAATAACCAGGTATGGGGACTCATGCGTACCGGATCACCAGACCACAATGTGGGAGATGAGATATTTGTCAAGGTAATAGAACTTAAACCACAACGAGGAGAAGTGGACCTAGGTCCCGCCAGTATAAAAGGACCATACGAACTCATGAAACTAAAAAAGAACCTGGCCCGGACCAGGATTGGGGATATTACCAATAAAACTCTGGGAAGAACCGTTCGTATCGTAGGAGAAGTCATTCAAATTCAACAGACATCTGGCCCCACAATATTCACCATATCTGATGAGACCAGCACCACCTGGGCAGCCGCCTTTGATGAACCCGGAGTTAGGGTTTATCCAGATATCCAAATAGAACATATTGTAGAGGTAATAGGTGAGGTAAACCAGCACGGTGGTAAAATTCAGATCGAATCCGAGTCCATTGAAAGACTCATAGGTAATGAAGCCACCGAAGCCCGTAGATTAATTGATGAAGCCATTGATAAAAAAGCGGAACCAGAAAACACTGATTTACTGCTGGAAAGTGAAACCCTGGAAAAACTGCGGCCAAAAATGAAAGAAGCAGCTCACGCCATTAGAAGGGCAGTTTATGATGGCAGATCCATTTTAGTAAGACACCACGCTGATGCAGATGGTATCTGTGCTGGTGTGGCCATGGAAAAAGCAGTTATACCTCTGCTCAAGGAACTGAACCACAATACAGATGCAGAATGGCATTACTTCAAAAGAGCACCTAGTAAAGCACCGTTCTATGAATTGGAAGATGTGGTAAAGGATTTGTCCTTTGCTCTGGAAGATATGGAACGTCACGGGCAAAAATTACCCCTCATCGTGCTTCTGGATAATGGTTCCACTGAAGAGGATATCCTGGCCCTGATGAAAGCCAAAATATATGATATTGAGATTGTGGTTATTGACCATCACTTCCCCGGAGAAGTGGTGGATGGTAAGGTAGAAGTAGATGAATACGTGGATGTGCATGTAAACCCTTATCTGGTGGGAGGCGACTCTCAAATTACTGCCGGAGCACTATCTGTAGAAGTAGCCAAAATGGTGAACCCCGAAGTTAAAGATAAAGTCTTACACTTCCCAGGAATTGCAGCAGTGGGAGATCACGCCCGTTCTAAGGAAGCTGAAGAGTACATTGAACTAGCAGCCAGCAAAGGATATGATAGGGATGATCTGGATAAGATTGCATCTTGTATTGACTTTGAAGCATTCTACCTGCGTTTTATGAATGGTAGAGGAATCATTGACACCATACTGGGCCTGGGTAATCGGGACAAGCACACCAAACTGGTTGAAGCCCTTTACAAGGAATTTGAAAAACGGGTGGACACCCAGTTAAGGGCGGCACTGCCCAACCTCAAATCACAGGACTTGGCTAACGGAGTACTATTTAATGTGCTGGATGTGGAAAAATATGCCCACCGATTCACTTTCCCTGCCCCCGGGAAGACCTGCGGTTTTGTGCACGATGCTATGGTTCAAAAGCACGGTGAAGAACGCCCTATAGTCACCTTAGCCTACGGGCCTGACTTTGGAGTTATAAGGGCCACTGATGCTGTTAATGAAATGTTTGGATTTAATTTAAATGAAGTGGTTTGGAAACTGGCTGATAAAATTCCAGAAGCAGGCATCGATGGTGGGGGTCACGAATGTGCAGGTTCATTAAAGTTCCTGGAAGGACTCTCAAAAGAAGTTTTAGGGGCTTTTGCCCAGGAAGTGGCTGGATTAAAATAGTCAGTACAACTAGAATTTAAGTAGGATTTACTAAGTAATATGATAAAAGGTCAATTTTACTTTTATTCATTATTCTACATTTTTAATTAATTTTTATTTTAATCAATTATTTATAAAGCAGAACCTCTAATTTTAAACAATATTTTAAAAATTGTATAATCCCTGATTTTTAATCAATAATTCCATAATAACCAATTGAAACTAAAATATAAAAAAATAAAAAATAAAATAACCTTTATTTTAAGTTCAATAAAGTTATTCTTCTACTTGCAGGGCTTTTTCACCATATATCCGGACGGCAAAAGAACCCAATGGTGCCGTGAACAGAATAGCGATTACTGCTATGGCCAGGATAATCTGTCCCGAAGCCACACCCATAGAAAGGGGAATGGCACCTATGGCTGCCTGTACCGTGGCTTTGGGAATATAGGCAAATATACAGAATATTTTTTCCTGTAAATTAAGATTGCTGCCCATCAGTGCCAAATATACTCCAAAACTACGGGCTATTAAACCTATTCCTATTATGGCTAAGCCTATAAATACAAAAGAAGCTGCCAGATAAATATTCACCTCAGCTCCCACCAGGACAAAGAGCAGTATCTCTGCAAATATCCAGATTTTACTGAATTTTTCAGATAACTGAGCCCCCACTTCAGGCATTTTTTCCAGTATAACAAATCCAATCACCATCACACCCACTAATGCCGCAATAGGCACCCAGCTGTTTAAATAATCCCCTAAATTTTTTAGAAGAATTGCAGATGCCAATACAATGAGTGTTTTCTCACTAGCACGTATATTATACCGTTTAAATATGTATACCAGTACTAAGGCCAGGCCTAAACCCATTACTATTCCCAGGGCAATGGAAACCGGGATTCCCAATATTTCTTTGAAATAATTAATCTGTTGACCACCATATAATCCTAAAAAGATGGAAAAAATGGTAATGGACACCACATCATCCACTGAAGCTCCAGTTAAGATGATAAGGGGGATTCCCTTTGCAGTACCCATTCTTCTTTTAATAAAGGAAAGCATCTGCGGTACGATAACTGCCGGAGAAACAGCAGCTATGACAAAACCTAACATTCCTGCTTCTACAAGAGGAAGGCCCAGCAAATAATGAGCTACAACCATTACGGTGAGTCCTTCCAGTACATCAGGAATGAAACTCATCTTTATGGCAGAGGTGCCCACTTTTTTTAAGCTCTCCATGTGGATACCGAAACCCGCCCTTAAAAGAATTATGATAAGAGCTATTACCCTTAAATCTCCCGATATATTAAGAATTGACTTATCTATGAGATTGAGACAATAAGGACCTATAATAATCCCCAACACCAACATACCCAATAATCCCGGTAGTTTAACCTTGTTGAATAGTTTATTGAATAACAACCCAAATAATATAATTATCGCAATAGAAAATGCTACATATTCCATAAATAAACCTCTGAGTTAATAATATTATAAATAAGTTATAGATTCGCTGATTTTTGAATTATAATCATGTCTGAAATGATATTAAAAATGTGCTCCCTTTGATATTAATTGATTAATTTTAATTTGTTAATTATGTTATTTACTGTTTTAAAGAGTCCCGCTAGAGCCCCGGCTAATTGATTTGGTCATGGCTATGTTAATATTTTAATTTAAAATTCTTAATCTAAAAAGAAAAATTAAAATAAAAATTTAAAGATGATCTTCATATAATTCCATGGAATGTAATATGGCTTCTTGGGCTTTTTTACTATTTTCCCATCCTAAAATTTTAGTTGATTTGCCTTCCAGTTTCTTATATGCCTCAAAAAAGTGGGCAATCTCATCTAAAAGCGATGGGGCTAAATCTGAAATATCCTTAACGTCCTTAAAACGGGGATCATTTAAAGGTACTCCGATTATTTTATCATCACTATCCTCCCCGTCAATCATACGCATGACACCCACCGGCCGGGTTTCAATCACACATCCCGGGAAAGTGGGTTGATCCATAATTACCAGTACATCCATAGGGTCTCCATCTTCCCATAGAGTTTTAGGAATCAAACCATATTCTCCAGGATAATGGAATGGAGAGTAAAGTACTCTATCCAGAGCAAAAGATTCTAATTCTTTATGGTATTCATATTTATTACGTGATCCCTTAGGGATTTCAATGACCGCATATATTACTTCCGGGGCTGAGGGACCTACAGGTAAGTCTTTCCACATATTCATGTTATCTCCTCCAAATAAAGAATAATATTCAATTAATAATAAATTATCTAAAAATTTAACTTGCATTAACATTAATTTACAAGCTAACTTTGATACTTCTTAATTGGTTATTTTTGAATTTATTTTTAAATTATATTTTAGCCATGATCGGATCTAAAATGCTCTTTTCTATCCTTATCAGCTCGTTAAGCTTGGCTATTCTTTCCCCACCCACAGCACCGGTTTTGATTAGTGGACAGGAAAAAGCTACCGCTAGATGAGCTATGGTTTCATCGGTTGTTTCACCAGATCTGTGAGAAACCACCGGCTTGTAATTATTATCTTTAGCCAGTTTAACCGTTTGATAAGTGTCAGTTAGGGTTCCTATCTGGTTGGGTTTGATGATGATGGCATTGGCTGCTCCGATGTCAATTCCTTTCTGCAGAATTTCTGCGTTGGTAACAAAGATATCATCACCACAGATAATGCATTTACTCCCTAACTTACGTGTGAGTTCAGCAAAACCTTCAAAATCGTCTTCGCGTAGTGGATCTTCCACAAAAAACATTTTATAAGTATCAATAATTTCAGCCACAAAATCGATTTGTTCCCCAGTTGTTCTGCTCACTCCTTCCCTGGAATAAACGTATTTAGAGCCATCCCACAGGCCACTGGGAGCTAAATCCAGGGAGGGCCTTACTTGAACACCCGTTTCATCACTGATTTCTTCACAGGACTTGGCCTGGATTTCCAAGGCCTCGTAATTAGAGAGATTAGGAGCCCATCCCCCCTCATCACCCTTACCTCCTGTGAAATATTTGTCAACCTTCTTGATATGTTCTCCAATCCTTTGATGAACCTTTACATTGGTGAATACTGCTTCAGATATATTCTTAGCACCTACTGGAACCACTAAAAACTCCTGAATATCCGGAGCGTTTTTACCGGCATGTGCTCCCCCATTTATCATGTTTCCCAGAGGATAGGGGATTTCATTTTTCAGGTTACCTCCCAGGAACATGTAAAGTGGCTGTTCATATGAAGAAGCCGCTGCTTTAGCTGCTGCTAAAGAAATAGCAACCGCCAGATTGCCCCCTATGGATGAAAAATTATCTGTGCCATCTATTTCTTTTAACAAAGCATCTATAGTTGAAGATTCCTCGGCATAAATTCCTTTAAGTTCTGGTGCGATTTTGCTATCAAAAAGATCCACCATATAATCTACACCTTCTTCAGGGAATGCCACAACCTCCATAACCCCCGTACTGGCCCCACTAGGTGCTGCAGCACTTCCAAAGCCCGTTTCAGTTACAATATCCACTTCTACAGTAGGGTTTCCTCTACTATCTAAAATCTTTTTTATGGCCATGTTTTCAATAAGACTGGACATCATTTTTTCCTCCTTACATTAAGCCTTTCACTTTATTTGAAATAATCAAATAAACCCTAACTTTAACATATTATTGAATCAATAATAGTTTGAATCAATAATATCCTGAATTAAGCATATTACTATATTTGAAGTTATCAATAATAATTATTTATTAAATTCTTACCAATCTAAATCTAAAATCGGAAATTTAAAAATTGGAATTAAAGATAAGAGATACTTTTAAGGATGTACAATGCCTTGTAAGTATATTCCAATTCGGAAATTCCCATATATTTGGATCTACGGAATCCCCCATTGCTATTTTGAAGATTTTTTACAAATTCAATAAGTTTATCCTTATTTAAATCATCTGTTTTTCCCAGAATTTCATGGATTCTGACCCCTGCATAACACTGTTCTATGTAAGGAGGGTAAATATCCGGTACAAAGGAAAACCCTCCATCTGCAGTCTGACATCTCTGAGCAAAGATTACAATAGATTCTTTTTTTCTTATTAAATTAGGATTTATACAATTTAGAGATGAAAGTGCGTAGTATGTTGATTCAATGTCTGATCGGATTATACCAAATCCCCCGTCTCTATTTTGATATTTTAGTATCCATTTGCCAATTTCAGGCAGATTATCCAGACCTAAAATTTTGGATAATACCACATGATAATAGGCAATTTTAAGATTAAAAAACTCTTTTTTAGAATTTAATTCATCCTTAAGTGAATTCTGAATCTTTATTTCTCTTTGAAAGTGATCTAACAAACTTATCCGGTAAAACCATCCATAAATTCCGTGTGCTCCCTGTGTCTGTAATCTTTCAAGCCAGTTTATGGTGTTTTCAATATTCAAGGGAGGTATATTAAAAAGTTTAAGGGCTTTTACACCATAATATGTATTTTTGGTATCGGGAAGACCATCATATAGTGTGAAACCTCCATTAAAATGTTCTCTTTCATGTACAAAACTAATTGCATGATTTAGAATATTTTTAGAGTTAATGCTTGCCCCCCTGTATCTCCACTATATCTTCAGAGTGTTTAGGCATGAACCAACGTTGTGCAATGAAAGTTGGAATTACCGCACTGGCCACTACCACCCCTACCAGAACAGAGTACTGTACCTGATTTATATAACCCGAAGTAAGCCCAAATACGCTGGCTATGGTCCCAAAGGTGAGTCCTGTGCTCATTAAAAGAGTGGTATACATACTCCCCTGGGGAATGTACTTATCGGCAAGGAAGTATACTCCTATGAATTTGCTTACTATTTTTATTGCAAATAAAATAGCAAAAAGTCCCAGTGCAGATAATATGAGGGGTATTGAAACCTTTAATCCGCCCACCACAAAGAATATAGGAGTTATAACTGCATAGGAAACCGTCCGCAGCCTATTTCTCACCAGTTTGGTACATGATGTTTCTGCGAAGTGTTTGGACATTATAAGGCCCAGTAGAAATGCCGGCAATACCGCCTGTCCTTTCCCTATCTGCGCAAAGTACATGAAAACCAGTAACAGTAATAATATGTACTTTATCTCGGGTTCAACCACCTTATCCCTTAGTTTGGGATTGTCAAACACTTTGTGGGAAAATTTAGCGGCTAATATTATCACCACAATGGAAACGGCAATGAATAAACCGGTGTATAAAGTGGGTTTAATAAATAGCACACTTAATGCTACAGCAGTCCCCATGTCTGTGAAAAAGGTAGAAGACATCAATATTTTCCCAATATGGGTTTGAGATAAATTGGTTTCCACCAGAACTGAATATACCACTGCTAAAGACGTTGTGGATAATGCTACCCCTGCAATAAGAGCAGCAGGTAAACTCCACCCAGCCACATAATAAGTGTAGGCAAAACAAGCTAAAAATGGCACTACAAATGAGAAAAATCCCATTAAAAAGCTCTCTTTAAATTGTTCGCGCATTAGATCCGTGTCAATCTCAGTACCGGCCAGAAAAGTTAATAAAATTCCCCCAAAACTGGCAATAAATATCATCCAGTCCTGAGTTTCTATTAGACCCATATTTCCTGCCAGGGCTCCTAAAAGGATTTCAATGATGGCCACTGACAAGCCTAATCGAAGAGAGATTAAACTGGCTAATAATATAATAATCCCCATTAATAAGGGGATTGCTTCAGTATACATTTAACTTCCTCCGTACTAATCTTAAGTCATAGTAGGAGTCATCAGCTTTAAAAATAAGCGGTTAAAGGTGAACCCCATCACCATATCATAATATGATTTTTTCATATAAATAATTTATTCAAAATTATTTTAATAAATAAATGTAATAAATCCCCCAATAAGTTTAATAACTTAAAACAATCATTTAATAGGCAAATAGTAAGATATAGTTCCTTGATAATAAGATAATCTAAATATTATTAGGGAGTTGTTATTTTGAAAAGAATTATATCATTATTTTCAATAGTAGTTATATTAATTTTGATTATGGCCCCTGCTTCCTTTGCCTGGAAGTGGACTACTCATTCAGATATCGTTGATAGTGTCTATTATAATCTTCCTGCTTCTAAAAAATCAAAAATAAATTTGGCAGCTATGGAAGATGGCTCTAATGATCCCGACGAAAAATTTCATGACACCCGATGTCACAGTTTCTCTTCAAGTTACTATAAAGCCAATACCTGGTTAAGTAAAGGAAAATTAGCCTATAAAAATAAAAATTACAAGTATGCAAGTTATTGTTTTGGTGTCGCCTCTCATTATATTAGTGACACTTTTTCAGCACCACATTGCGTCAGTGGTGAATCAAGTTATTTACATACTAAATACGAAACCCAGGGCGGTTATTTAACACCAAAAATAAGTTACACAAGCGGAAGCATTTATTCGTTAATGAGCAGTGGATATTCCAAAGGAAAAACAGATTGGAGTTACTGGATTAAAACTAAGAAATCTGCTTACGTGCAAACAGATTTAAATCGGGCCGCATCAGTATCTTTCAAGGCAATAAATGGCGCTATGACATGATATTTTTTTATTAAACAATCTATTTCATTTAAAATTTTTTTATATTTTATAATTGATTTATGATCTGAAAAATATAATGCGATTATATGAGATTTATTTTGTTTTCTGATTCAATATGGATTGATAATAGTCGCAAACCTCAGCTATAGGACACAATTCATGTTTAGGGCCGATTGGGCGACAAATATCCTGGCCAAACTGTACCATGAGATCATTTAGTTCTATCCAGTAATCCCGGGGGACCATTTCCTCCAGGGCGAACTCTGTCTCATCAGGATTATTGGTTTTCACCAGACCTATGCGGTTGGAAATACGGTGCACATGGGTGTCCACAGGGATCGCTGGTTTCTGGAAACCATAAACAATTACGCAGTTAGCGGTCTTGCGGCCCACCCCGGGCAGTTTAAGGAGTTCATCCATTGTATCTGGAACTATTCCGCTATATTCCTCCAGTAAAATCTGTGAAACTTCTTTTATACGTTTGGATTTAACCCGATAAAACCCTGCCTTTTTTACCAGTTTTTGCAGTTTTTCTTCTGGTGCTGTGGCCACATCTTCCATTTCAGGATACACTGCAAATAATTCAGCCGTGGCCTGATCGGTGTTTTCGTCTCTGGTTCGCTGGGATAATATGGTACGTATTAAAACCCGGTAAGGATCTCCTTCCTCAAAAACCCGAAGAGCATATAATTCTCTTAATTGTTCCATGATAAAGGATATCCGTTCTGGTATCTTAACACACCCCACAATTATTTTAATTTTAGTTTTTTAGTGATTGTATTTCCTAGGATAGAGAAATATTACTAAAATATAGTATTGATTACAAATTATAGTGTTATATCTCTAAAATTAATTTAAAAATAAATATGTCCCTAAAAAAATTTTTAGAGTTGACCCAGAAGGATTTCCAGGCCTTCCTGTAATCCATCACCACAGGTAGCGGTGGTTGGGATAATCTGGGCCGCGGTATTTAATTGAAGTTCATTGGTGGCCAGATCCTGTTTATTGGCAAATACAATATACGGAACACTCTTGGCTTCTAATTTGGACATGATACTTAATTCCATGTCAGTTACGCCTTTAGAATTGTCCACCACGACAATAGCTCCGTCTAAACCATTGGATAATATTTCACGCATGAAATGAAACCTTTCCTGTCCCGGTGAGGCGAAAAGATGTATTTTTTCCCCATCTACAAAGGTGTTTCCATAATCCAGTGCAACGGTGGTTCCATTGTACTCCACCTTAGTCTTCTTTTCACAGAGATTTTCTAAGGTAGTGGTTTTCCCAGAGTCATAGGCTCCAAAAATAACGATTTTGGTCTCTTTCTTTTTACCGTTCATATTCCCATCCTTCATATTTTTTGAGGAATAAAGTGAGTATATCTTTATTAATAATAAAATTGATCTAAAAGATTATAAACTTTGTGTTACTGATGCCCCATTTATGCTTATTATTTCCAACAACACCCCAATCTTAGATCAATATTTGTGTTAATATAAGAACATATAATTAAATTTTCGACATTATAGTTGTTACAAATAGCACATAAATGTTGCTAGGCAAATAAATATAATTCCATATCCTAAAAAAATAACAGAATAATTGAATAGGGGAAACTATCTCCCGTCAAATAGTACCTGCGCAATTTATTTCGCACAATTTATTTAATTGATATATTTTAATTAAAAGCCTGAACTAAAAATTACAAGCTTAAATCTTTAAAAATAATCTTAAACTCAGTTCCCTTGCTACTATCCAGTTCGAGTTTGCCGTCTAATTGTTCAGTTAAACTATTTACTAATTGTAAGCCCAATGAGCCCGTATTTTTATAGTCAACATCATCAGGGAATCCCACCCCATCATCACCAACTCTCAATATAAAACTCCCATCTTTTTTTGTAAAAACTACGTATACCTTCCCTTTTTTATCTCTAGGAAATGCATACTTCATAGAATTAGTAATTAACTCATTCAATATCAAACCCAGAGGAATGGCGGCATTGATATCAATACTTAACTCTGGGATATCCAGTTGCAAACTGACCCTAAGCGGATCCTTTACATAAGTACGATAAAGATCGTTGGCCAAAGTAGTTATGTACTCTTTAAAATCAATATTCTTTAGATCAGTGGATCGATAAAGCCGTTCGTGAATAAGGGCCATGGATTTAGCCCTATTCTGACTTTCCCGGAATATTTCTTTAGACTCTTCATCTTTCAAATACCGGGACTGGATATTCAAAAGACTGGAAATAATCATCAGGTTATTTTTTACCCGGTGATGAATCTCCTTGAGGAGCATCTCTTTCTGCTGGTTTAATTCAGTTAGTTGAATATTCTTTTTAGTGAGTTCACGTTGGGCATTAGTGAGTTCGTTATTTAGACGACCCAGCTCATCATATAAATTTACTTCAGAACCTATTTTGCTGTCAGTTATTGGTTTATGCATGTGTCTAGTTAAATTCTTCATCACATCACGCAGCACATTGGTCTGTTCATTATTTATGCGGGTTAGATCTTCTACCATATTAAAAATATCATCCTTAGAGCAGGCCCCAAAAATCCATATTTTATCATCCATTAAAAACCCAGAACAGTCTATGATTATTATTTCCTTATTACAAAACAAATTTAATTCCCAATCATATGCTGAATAATTATCCCTGATTTTTTCTAGAAAACTAGCTGCCTTATGCTGGCTACCCTCATAGAAGAAACTTGAAAACGGTTTTCCAGTTTTAATACATGATTCCTGGTTTAACTTATCAAACAGTACATCAATAATTCGCCCTTCTAAGTCACAGGTAACTCCAAAACCTTTTGATTTATTTTGAACCATTTTATCCCTCAAAGGATTAATATAAAAATTTCTGCCTTGTTCATTACAATTTAATAATTATTAACCCATCCCTAGAATCTTTGACCTATAATATCTTTCTGATAAGAAATCATCCAATCTATATAAATAATAACTTCTTTGGCATATTCTTCAGGCAGAATTTCCATTACCACACCACGGTATATCTTAAAACGGCTGAGAACATGTTCCATGGCTACCCCATCATGAGGCAACCTATCTTTGGCCCAGACTAATACATCTTCCAACAGTGCCACTTCACCCAAGGACATTGCGGCCTCCAGATTCTGGGTAAAAAATCCTAAACCGGCGGTGAGCACTTCCTTAGCCCCTTCACCATGCTGAACCACTTCTTCTTCCCGTTTTAATGACCTGAATACCGTTTCGTTTATTATCTGCTGACTGTGTTCCTGGAATGATGCCATTGCTTGGGGAGAAATCGCTGGTAAGTCCTTTTTAAAATTAGATTTTGTGGGGGACATATTATTTCCTCCTCTGTTCTTCAGAAACTAATTTATTAGCCAGAACAATGGATTCCACCGCATTAAATGGACTTCCATCAGCACCTATCTTTTTCCATAAATTTGGTGCCAGATTAAAAGGACGACCACCTACCAGGATTTTAATAGAAGATACTTCTGGTGATTTTCTGATTATGGATATTAAATCACTAATAGCAGCTACATTATATGGTATAGAAGCAGAAAGAGCAATAACATCTGGTTTTAGTTCTTTGATGGTGTCCAGAATACTTTGGGTGGGGGTATTGGCCCCTAAGTAATAAGTATCCCATCCTTCTATCTCAAAAAAGTCAGCTACCATCCTCACCCCCATCTCATGCATTTCTCCAGCAGCACAAGCGGCCAACAGTCGCCGGCCAATCTTCTTACTGCGGAAGATGTAAGGGTAGAGTTGTGACATTACCAGTTGGGTGGCGGCGGTGCAGAAGTGTTCCTGGGCCACAGTTATCTGGTTGGTCTGCCATAAACGGCCAATTTCATGTTGTGAAGCTTCAAAAACATGAATATAAATATCTTTAATATCTGTTCCTTCTTCCACAGCTTTTAAAATCATCCGGCTAGCAGCATCTCTTTGAACATTCAAAAGAGCATCCATATACCTTTTTGCCAGAACCGTTAGTGGATACGATTCATCCTCAAAAACACCCATTTTTATACCCCCTTGAAAAATATTATATGTGAGAATATTTTTGTTATTAATACTATTTTTATTTTTATTTTTATTTTAGGCGATTTATGGGGGATTAAAGAAAAAAATTTAAAAATATCAGAATAATTAAAAAAATAAATGACTTATTAGAGATTATTTAAACATCATCTTACAGCCCAAATTATTCATTACTTCAGGAAAATTAGGGAATGAAACATCATAAACTCCCGCATTTTGAATTTTTACACCTACTTTAAGACCTGCCAGAGAGAATGCCATTACCAGACGGTGGTCTCCATGGGATTGAACTGTTCCAGAGTTAATCCCACCAACGATAGTCATTCCATCAGTTTTTTCTTTAACATTAACTCCTAATTTAGCAAGTTCCTGAGAACATGTGCTAATACGGTCAGTTTCCTTAAAGCGTGCGTGTTCAACACCACTAATCTCAGTAGTTCCCTCGGCCAGGGCCCCCAGTACAGAAACCGTCGGTAAAAGGTCAGGAGCATTATGTAAATCAATATCTATTCCCTGCAAGTTCCCTTCACTTTTAACCGTAACTTCATCCGATTTTACCATAATATCTGCACCCATCTGAGAAATAATATCTAGAATAAATTTATCTCCCTGTTTAGATCCCTTAAATAAGTTTTTTATGGTTAATTCTCCACCCAAAACTGCCACTGCACCAACCAAATATGATGCTGAGGAATAATCTCCTTCAATGGTGTAGTCCGTTGCACGATATGTCTGGGGATTAACCTGGAAAACCTTGGAATCAACATCATAATCCACTTTTACTCCAAATTTCTCCATTACATCCCTGGTCATATTAACATAGGGTTGTGATATGAATTCACCAGTAACCTCCAACTCCACGGGCTCCTCTGCAAGAGCCCCTGCAATGATAAGAGAAGATATGAATTGAGAACTTACAGTGCCCGGGATGGATGTTTTTCCTCCTTTAAACCCTCCTTTTACAATGATAGGTGGTTTACCATCACCACGACTGGAAACTGCTTCCACTCCCAGTGGTTTTAGTGCATCTAAAAGATGCTGCATGGGCCGGGTCTTAAGAGAACTGTCCCCAGTGAATACACTGTAGTTGGGTGCCAGTCCCGCCACCGAAGTCATGATACGCAGCGTGGTTCCAGAATTTTTAACATCCAGTACATCATGAGGAGTTTCCAGTTGCCCAGAGGTACCTTCAACTACCCACTGCTCGCCCAGATTTTCAATTTTACTGCCAAAAGCCTGAGATGCTTCTAAAGAAGCTAAAGTATCCTCTGAATTCAAAGGATCTTTTAAAACTGATTTTCCATCAGCTAATGATGCGATAATAACCGCCCGATGAGTATAACTTTTAGATGGGGGTGCTTTCACTACTCCCGATATTTTTGAAGATTTTTCCACAAGGAGTTCCATTTTCATCAAAACCTCAGCACTGACAATAATTTATTAAAAATTACTAAATTATTTAGTTAAATTTCAAATATTAATGAAAAAAGAGATAATTTTCAAGAAAAGATTTCATTAAAGAAAATCTCTTAAAGAATTATCTCTAATATTAAATCAAGTTTTTCAGGGTGTATAACCTCTACTTTTTCCCCACTCTTACCCACAGCCACCTTTTTCATGGTCATGTAATCTGCGGTAATTTCATGTCCCTCAATAACAATCTTACCCTGGTTTTCCAGGGTTTGGGCAATTTCATGTGGGTCGTGGGACTGTAAGTAAGCCAGAATCTTAGGAGCGTCTCCCTTGAATTCTGGTCCGATCTTATTCATCATGGGGATGATTTCCACCACTTTTTCCTGTATATCCGGTTTCCCTGATGCCAGACCCATATCTAAAATCTTCAAAGTTCCCTTAATATCATCTAAGAAAGGTTCCACTTGAGAGAATATTTCTTCATTAGTAGTATAAACAGTTACTGCCTTTAAGGCAGCATTAAGTGGCATTTTAGAGGCAGATTTGAACCTACGTAGCTCCCCAATGACTTCCACCCCGGTTTCACCCTGTTTTTCAATACCACTATCAATTAAATCACTTTTTACTTCTGGCCAGGCCGTCTGGTGAATACTGACACCATCACCTAAGTGCTGGTATACTTCATCGGTGAAGTGAGGAGTTATAGGAGATAATAGTTTAAGTGAAGTTTCCACCACTGTCTTTAGAGTGTACTGGGCAGCTTGCTTGGATTCAACGCTGTCCTGATCCCCATAGAGTCTGTATTTTACTGCTTCGATGTACTCATCACAGAAATCATGCCAGACAAAGGTCTGTATCCTGTTGACAGATCGGGCAAAGTTATAGTTCTCAATTGAATCGGTAACGTCCTGCACCAGTTGATTTAGTTTGGATAAAATCCAACGGTCCATAGGTTTTAAGTTCTCCATGATGGTGGTTTCATCACCCTCAAATTCAAAGATGTGCATACTGATGAAACGGAAGGCATTCCAGAATTTTCTTAAGAATTTGTAACCGTATTTAACATCTTTCCAGGCGAATGGTACGTCAGATCCAGGGATACTATTGGAAGCCCATAAACGCAGGGCATCGGCCCCATAATCATTCAGTACCGCCTCAGGAGCAATTACATTACCCCGAGATTTACTCATTTTATGGCCGTCTTCCCCAAATACCATCCCATTAACCACTATCTGATAGAAGGGCTCCTGTCCAGTGAGGGCTTTACATCTTAAGGTGGTGTAAAAGGCCCATGTCCGTATAATATCGTGTCCCTGTGGTCTCAAGTCAGATGGGAAATAATTTTCATATTCTGGCTCTGGCCAACCGGCAATGGATAATGGAGAGATTGAACTGTCCATCCAGGTGTCCAGCACGTCTTCTTCGGCCAGGAAATTGTTTCCACCACATTCACAGTAGAAATCAGGTTGTGTTTGAGTAGGATCAACCGGTATCATCTCCTCGGAGGCCACATGGACCTTTCCACAGTCCTGGCAGTACCATACTGGAATCGGTGTGGCAAATATTCTTTGCCGGGAAATACACCAGTCCCAGTCCATGGAACCTGTCCAGTTGAGTAACCTGGTTTTCATATGCTCCGGCACCCAACCCATATCATCAGTGGCTACTTTTACTTGATCAACTAATTCTTTTACAGCCACAAACCACTGCTTTTTAACCAGAATCTCAATAGGTGTTTTACATCTCCAGCAAGCTCCTACATTCTGATCTACTTTTTCCTTTTTGACCAGAATTCCCTCTTCTTCCAGGTCTTCTATGGTCCTCTGTTTACATACAGATAAGGGTAAACCTGCATAGCGTCCGGCGGCTTGGGTCATGATGCCTTGTTCGTCTATAGCTTCAATTATATCCAATCCATACCTGTTTACCCATGAAACGTCAGTTTTATCCCCAAAGGTACAGATCATAACTGCTCCTGTACCAAATTCAGGGTCAACTTCTTCATCGGTGATGATTTCCACCTTTTGACCAAAAAGAGGAACTTCTACTTTTTTACCCTTCAAGTCAATATATCTTTCATCATCAGGATGAACTACCACTGCAACACATGCTGAAAGTAATTCTGGACGAGTAGTAGCAATCATTACTCCTTTTTCACCGTCTTCAGCCGGGAACTCCAGGTAATTCAGGAAGGTCTCATTTTCAGAGTATTCCACCTCAGCAAAGGCAATGGCAGTTTCGCATCGTGGACACCAGTTTACCGGGTGAATCCCCTGGTAAATCAAGCCCTGTTCGTGCATCTTTAAGAAGGAAAGCTGGGTCTTGTACATGTACTCCGGAGTCATGGTGACGAATTCCCGATCCCAGTCCTGGCTAAAACCCATGGCCTGCATCTGAGACTTCATCATGGCTATATTTTCCCGGGTGAGATCCACACACATTTCACGGAATTTTTCCCGCGGCACGTCACTTTTCTTAATGTTATGGGTTTCTTCCACCTTTACCTCAGTGGGAAGGCCGTGACAATCCCATCCCTGAGGGAATAACACGTCAAAACCTTTCATTCGCTTGAATCGAGCAATCATATCAATGTAAGCCCAGTTTAAAACGTGTCCCATGTGAATTGAGCCAGTAGGGTATGGTGGTGGGGTGTCGATGATGTAGCGGGGACGGCTACCGTCTCCTATAAATTTATGAAGTTTATTTTTCTGCCACTTGTCCTGCCATTCTGCTTCTTTTTTGTGGTCGTAGTCTTTTGGAATGTTGTCTATGGTCATTTCTACTCTCCCTGAGTTTCTTGACTTATAATCTTTATTTACTAATAGAATCGTATTCTAAATCGTATTTGATGAGGAAAAATTCTAAAATAAGCAATGCATCCCGGTGAATCTAGAGGGATTCATGATTACAGATATCTCTTCCCCATAGTTAAAGTAATATATAGGTTTTATATTTAAGTAATTGTAATTGATATATCTACTTGTATAATATTTACTTGTATAAAATAATTCACAATAAATACAATTATAAGTCAAATACATAAATAAATGAATTATTAATCTTAGAATCCATATTTAAGAAAAATATGAACTATAATGAAGTATTTCCTAATTATAATTACTATCCTAATAATGGATTTTAAAGCCAATCTACTGTAAACATCTACTAACATGAAAAATAAATTATGATCTAATGGTGAAGTAAATGGAACTAATGTGGTTTTATGTAGCAGTAGTCCTTGCCATAAGCGATGAATTCCACAGTAAAATTATGTGGAGTATTTTCTTTGACTTTTATGTGGTTTTAGCCGGTTTAATCCGCAAAACCGTGTCTTCTAATATTCAGTTATGGTTAGTGCACGAGGGCATAGAAGCAGTTTTCCATTTCATAGTGCTCTCTCTTGTATTTTTAAACCTGGAAATTGGTATTTTAGGGGCCTTAATTCACATGATTGTGGACATCTACCATGAACTGGTGGGTAGCGATTATGGATGGCTGTATCACCGGGCCCTGCATTTCACCATAGAATCTGTATTCTTTATAATGATTTTTGCCGGCTTAAGTGGTTATTAGAGCATTTCTAATATTTTTTAAAACCAATGCCATTATGAACAATATATAAATTAAATAATGAAGATTAGATTTAAAATTATTAAATAAATTATTAAATTATAAATTATTAGATTGATTATAATTAAATTGATTATAAATTATTGGATTATATTACTAATTGAGATTATTAATAGATTACATCCGCATGGAGATGAGTAAATGCCAGTTATTACCTTTGATTATCAAGATTTACGAGATCTGGGCATAGAAATAAGCAATGAAAAACTCATAGACGTTCTTCCCATGATGGGAAGCGATATAGACGACTTTGATGATGAGAGCATCAAAGTGGAATTTTTCCCTAACCGGCCCGATCAACTGTCCGTGGAAGGAGTAGCCCGCAGTTTAAAGGGTTTTTTAGGTTTAGAATTGGGGATGCCCCACTATCCAACAGAGGACTCCGGAACCCAAGTATTTGTAGATGAAAAAGTAGCTAATATAAGGCCTTACATCAGTTTCGCCATTATCGAAAATGTTTCCTTTGATGATAAAAAGCTGGTACAGGCCATGGAATTCCAGGAAGACCTGCACTGGGTTATAGGTCGAGACCGTAAAAAGGTAGCTATTGGAATCCATAATCTAGATGTAATACAAGGCCCTTTTTATTACAAAGCCGTGGGAGGCGACGAATTAAGCTTCACCCCCCTGGACTGCTTGGGTGAAATGACACCTCTGGAAATTCTACAGGAACACAAAACCGGGGTTAAATACGCCCACTTACTGGAAAAATTCGAAGAATATCCCCTGATTGTGGATAAAGATGGGCAAGTACTTTCCATGCCCCCCATAATCAATGGAGAACTCACCAAACTCAATGAAGATACCAAAAACGTTTTGGTTGATGTGACAGGAACTGACCAGCAGGCTGTGGATAATGCCCTGCACATCATATGCAGTTCCTTTGCAGAAACTGGTGCTCAGATTAAGACCCTGACTGTGGTTTACCCAGACCGGGAAGTAATAACCCCTGATCTTACCCCTAAAAAGAAAACTCTTAATGTGGAAAACACCTGTAAGATAACTGGTCTGGATTTAGATGCTGTTCAAATAAAAGAACTGATAAATAAAGCCCGTATGGATGCAGAAATTCTTTCTGAAGAAAAATTAGAGGTCATTATTCCTGCTTATCGGGTGGACATTCTTCATGAAGTGGATTTAATTGAAAATGTAGCTACTGAGTACTGTTTCAATAAAATAGAATCCGCCCTGCCTGATGTGGCCACCATTGCCCACACCCATAAGTGGTACACCTCAGATAAGTTGCTAAGGGAGATAATGGTAGGTCTGGGTTTCCAGGAAGTTATGAGTTTAATGCTCACCAGTGAAGACAGCCATTATGAGAATATGCTGCTGGAGGAAGATGAACGTGTAGAGGTCTCCCAACCCATATCCCAGGATCGGACCATGATTCGGAAAAGTCTCCTTAACAGTTTAATGGAATTTTTAGAGGACAATAAGCACGAAGAGCTCCCTCAAAAGATATTTGAAGTGGGTGACGTGATTTATGTGGACGAAACCGCCGAGACCCACACCCATGTTGTGAAAAAACTGGCAGCCGCCACTACCCATTCCACAGCCAACTTTACTGAGATTAAATCTACGGTAGCAGCACTAATGAATAATCTGGATTTGGAGATGGAAATAGAACCTTTAGACCATAATTCATTTATTAAAGGGCGCTGTGCTAAAATCACCGGAGTACTAAAGAATAATAACAAGGCAGCTATTCAAGTGGAAGGTTTCTTTGGGGAAATGCATCCCGAAGTAATCACCAATTTTGAACTGGAATATCCGGTGGTGGCCTTTGAAATAGAATTTAAAAATTAAAAATTAATCTGAAAAATTAATTAAAAAAATAAGTTAATACTTATTTCATTCTTTTTTTATTTGTTTTGATCTTTATATGCTCCCTATTTGATTTATTAATTGTTTATTAGTTGTTTTTAAATTAATTCAAAAATATTATAAGAATCAGACATAAAAACCAGAGCCCACCAGATACGTCTGATTCCCATACTGAACCTTTTTTATGTAGGTTATTTTCTTGGATGGTTTTGTCTCACCGGGTTTGGGCCAGTAATATTCCACCCAGCCAGATCCATTCTGGGCTGTCTGGATAAATAGTTTTCCAATGGGTTTTCCATAGGCATCTTCCAGATTGGTCATGTTTTTCCCTTCACCACTCTCATCTGGAGGATAAACCACGCGAATCCCGTCTAAACGCCACACAAAAACATAAATATCACCATCACGCCATACTGAACTGTGCAGTTGGGGAAAAGCAGATTCTCCCTGAGTTTGAATCAGAATAACCGCAGCATCCACCATATTTTGTACTTCTTCCTTTTTTAGGTTTTCAATGCGCTGCCCATTCCAGAATGCAGCTACCATCACTGCCAGCACCAGTATAACCATTAAAAATTCTTTTTTAGACATATTAACCTCCATATATGATAAATTTGTTTAATAAGCCTCATTTAATGCCTCATTTTTTATGAAAATGAGTAAGTGTTCCCATATACTGATATTAACCTATTATAGTTATTTTCACAGTTCTGTTACGGGGACCATCCAGTTCCACAAAAAATACACTCTGCCACGTCCCTAAATCCAATCTACCATCAGTAATAGGAATAGTTTGGCTTCCACCCAAAATTAAAGCCCGTAAGTGTGAATCTGCATTGTTGTCTATGGTATCATGACCATAACCATCACCCTCTGGAGCTAAAGAATTTAATATTCGTAAAAAGTCCCCTAATAGTCGTGATTCATTCTCATTTATAACAATTCCCGACGTGGAATGGCGGGTGAAAACATTCACTAAGCCTTCCCTAACCCCGCTGGAAATTACCTCTTCTTCCAGCTGTTTGGTGATGTCCAAAATCTCCACACGACGGGAAGTCATTAAATCCAACGAATCTTTTTTTATTTTCAGATAAAAACCCCCATATAATAAATCATCAATGATTTTATGTTTATTTATTTCCCATTAGATTATTATTAATTTGGGATATTCTTGAAAGATTTTCTTAAATAAGATTACCTTAAAATAAAATAGCAAGAACTTAGATGAAATAACAGAAAACAGGTAAAACAAGAATTTTAGATGATGTCGAATAGAAAAAAATATTAAAAAAATTGGAAAAATAAAGGAAATTTGATTTATTCTAAACCAAATGACTTTTTCAGGAGTTCCACATTAACATATCCTGCTTTAAACAATTCTCCGGTCCGAAGATCATTTATAACCACTTCAGCAGGGGCGAACATTCCTTTGTCAATCTTGTAGAAGTCGTATTCTGCAGCTTTGAATACATCAAAGAATGGTTGTCCATATCCTTCAGATGCAGATGAAGGTAATTTTTCAGCCAAACCTTTGATATCGTCGCCTTTTTCAGACTGGATGTAGTAGTAAGTCCTACCACCGAATAATACGGCGTCATTGGTTTTTCCCATAGCTTTAAGACCATCCGGGTCAACTGGTGCAATAGGAGCAATTCCTGCTGCGAATTTAACCTTGTTTACATCAAAGTGGAGTGCTTCTAACATTTTGTAGGTACCGTTTTCCACCACACGGCCGGCAATCTGAATGGAGCCAACCAGAGAGGAAGTAGGAGCAACCAATATGTAAACGTTCTCAGAGGAAACACCACAGTCTTCAGCAATCTTATCCGTTACATCAGTTCCAGGAATGGTATCTGCTTCTAAGGTGAGGATGGCTATATCAGCGTCATCTTCATAGCCAATTTCTTCATAGGTTTCAGCAGGCTTTTTGGCAAGTGCCCGGGCAGGTCCGGATCCCAGGGCAAAGAAATCCCCTACACTTACAGACCAACCAGCTTTTTGGGCTCCAAGAGTGGAAATAGCCGGGTGATTGGTTTTAATTTTTACAGAAGGTAATGCAAAGCTTTCAGATAAGTCGCCGGGAATGGAAATTCCCACTTCAGCCAGTCCACCCAGACAGACCTTGGTGTATAATTCTCCAGCCTTTAGACTACCATCAGCGTTTACTCCACAGTCTAATACAGTTGCACCGTTGTCTTGTTTTTCTACTTTAATGTTAAGATCGTCAGCATTTGCGATCATTTCATCTACTGTTTTTTTTGCTTCTAAATTGACACTAACCATCAATAATCACCTCAATTAAAAAGGTTGTTAAATTAGAATATTAGTCTTCAATGATTTTAGGAATTTTAGTCTTAATTAGTTTACTATTTGATTTTTTGAAGGTTATGAATTAGTCCATTTGATCTTATAAAAAATATTAAAATTTTAAAAATATTAAAATAAAATAATGAAAAAAAATTAAAAATTAAATCTTAATACTGGAGGGCTTCCTTGAAATTGACCTCATAGATATGGGCACTAATGGAATGGATGGTAATCGAACCCAAACTCAACCCCACCTCTCCTGCCACATACTGGGCCAGATAGGTCAAACCCACAGCATTGGGGAACCATGCCCCATATATATCATGAGAACGCCACAGAGCCGTGGTATAAAGCTTGTTATCGCGGATTTTAAAGTCTACCAGAATCATACAGGGCACTTCATCGGTTTTTGTATCCACAGTAGGATTCCAGGTCACAGAAATGGCCCTTCGGGATTCTGTGCAGTTTTTCAAACGGTTAATGGCTTCCTGAATCTGATCAATACCCTCAAAGTGGGCTCGCAACCGGTTACCGTAGGTATAAACAAAGCCCTGCTTATCATCACTTATGAACTGTTGTGAATATATCTCCAGTTTCTCCCCACTCCAGAAATAACCTTCAGGTACCCGGATGTCTTTTATACCGGCTAATTTGTCGGTGAGATTATTGAGATAGAAATTATCTGCCCGTGCCTTGCCCAATGGTTTTTCAATAGAAACCATCACATTGAGTATTTCTTTTGTTAAAGAACCTCTTTCATCTTTTATTTCTATGCCTTCTTTCATTATTTTTCTCACCAATGCCTCCCAACCATCGGCAATCTCTGAAACTTTAATTAACTCTGGTATAGTTTAGCCCCCTGAATTTTCAATTAAATCATTTTTTAAAAATATTTTTAATCAAATTAAATCAGTTTAATTATTATAATTATATTATTTTATAAGATATCCTTCAGTTTTAGTATCTTTCGATTTGATATTTAATTAGAATTTTTATTACAGGCCTTTTGCGGCCTCCACCATATTTTTCAGCTTGGAAAATGCTGCTTCATGGGGTAACATTCTCATACCACAATCTGGATCAATGAGCATATTTTCCAGACCAATGATATCGGCACCTTTTTTTATTAGATTTGCTACATCTTCCCTGGTTTCAATTGATGAAGATTTGGTGTCCAGGCAACCAAAACCAATCTTCTTATTATTAAAACTGCTCTGAGTCTCTAGAACATCAATATTATGAGGGATTCCTGCAAATTCGCAGTCCACAATATCCACCTTGAATTTCAATAATCGGGAAAATACCTGGGCAATATCTCCACACACATGCATGGCAACCGGGATTTTAATATCCTTAGCAATGATTTCCACTGCTTTCTGGGCAGTGCCCACATTTACCAGTCCCGTGGAAATAAATGGTTCATCCAGCTGGATCACAGAGGCACCGGCAGCCTCTAAAAATTTAGCCTCTTTTTTCAGGGCCTGGGCCATGTCCAAAACTGCTTTATCCTTATTTTTAGAATCATAGAATCCTTCCATACGGGAAGAATATACCATAGTGGTGGGACCGGTAATTATCCCTTTAACACCTTTTTTATCAATTATATCTGAATTTAAATTAGGATCAATATTTAATTGATTCAATGTATTTTTAAGAGTTTTAATGGCAAATTTAAGGTCATCTGCACCAATTGATGCAACCGGCGGGTTAATTTTTCCCTTAATTTTAGAGATGCCCTCCTCAAATACCATTCCCGGGATATGTCGGGCAAAAATCTCCACCATATCACCCCGTACCTGACCATCCGAAACCAGGTCAATGCCTGCGGTGAGCTGGTCGTTTACTGCCAGAGCTATGGCGGGCCTATATTCATCATAAGTTCCCAGGAAGTTGGATACTCTCTCT
The DNA here is from genome assembly GCA_002504725.1 of Methanobacteriaceae archaeon UBA587. GTDB lineage: Archaea > Methanobacteriota > Methanobacteria > Methanobacteriales > Methanobacteriaceae > UBA587. Next base: position 358,769 of record DATN01000002.1, read on the forward strand.
CCAAATGATTCTGGTAGTTGGGGTTGTGCAGGATAACTTCCCACGACTGTTGTTAACATATTAGGCCTCAAATGATAATGAATTATTTTTATTGATTATGATTTTAATTATAATTATATTTTAAATGAAGAAAATGGATAATGATTTTATGGTAATTTATTCTTAAAAGTAATCTTAAAAAGTATTAATGAAGCCAACATACTTGTTTATAATTTAAAATTAAAAAAAAGGATTATTCCTTTTTCTTTCTAATAATTGTAGCCCGTTTGTGGAGATGAGCATTCTGATCAGTTAAACCCACCATTTCATCAGGAATCTCATCCAGTTCTTCACCATATTTTATTTTATCAGTTACTGTCTTTTGTTTCCGGATAAATGTTCCTAGGCGAATATCATATCCAAATGGTAAATATTTTTCACATATCTCTTTTATAGGTTCTACAATATCTTCATCTTCGATATCCATTATTATTCTACCGGTTTTAACCTGTAAATCCACTTCTTCCCCACCAATGATGATTATTCTGCGATCAGGATGTCCTGCTTCTTGAGGAGGAAGTCTCTGACCCTGTAAGACCATTCTATTTATACCATCCAGATTTTCAATATCCCCCACCAGTTTCTCGGTGGTGTCTGCACTTAGTATTCTGTAAGGAAAAATTTCTAAATCCATTTGAATTACCTCCAATTAAAGATTAATATTAAAACATGCATATTTTAATACAAAAAATGACTCTCAATAAATGATTTCGTCAGAAACTATTTATAGTTCATTATTGGGCATCAACTATTACTCAATATAATTTATATTACTAGTATATTGATTTATCGATTTGATGTCCGTGATTAATGATTGAATTAAAATTTGATGATTTAAAAATTTTATCGGATTATAATCTTTGATACAACAAAAAATTAATTAAAGTTAATATGATTAATCTCCAAAGCTAATGATCTCTTTTGGCTGTAAATTAGTTTCAAATGTCCAAAAATGAGCTTCTCCTTTAGATATTTTAAATATTACCAGATCAGGACTATCATGAGTTAAACCAAATTGTTTAAGAAAAGGCCTGTCTTTTAATACTCTTTTCTTTAGTTCCACATCATCTAAAAACTCAATTTCTCCAGCTATTCTCATCATAGTACCAGACATATCATCTGGACAGAAAAACCCCGCTTCAACCTTAGGGTTTTCTAAAAGTTGTTTATAAATATCTTTCGTGCCTCCAATTTGGAAGTAGAAACCTGTATTATCGGCAAACCACATCCCTAAAGCCCTTACTCGTGGTTGGTCTCCTTCAGTAGTGGCCAGCCAGGCCACCGGATTTTCGTTGGCAAATTTCACACAGTCTTCAAAATCCATCACAATTACCCCTTTTGAATTTCTTACTTATTTTATAAATAATCATATATTATAAATTTATTTAATATTTGCCGCTCTAGAAACTAAAAAAATAAAATAATGAACAAATAGTTATCAAATGGATTAATTCAAATGAAATAAAAGAAAATAAAAGAAAATAAAAGAAAATAAAAGAAAATAAAAGAAAATAAAAGAAAAAGGACATCTAATAGAATAAAATAAATTTAAAGAATTAAGATTAAATATACTTAAATTCTAAAAGAAAATTAATATCTATTTCTCAATAGCCACAGATTTAATCTTATCCAGTTCTTCCGAATCAACGGGTAATTCAATGGCTGCCGTACCATAACATGGTTTCGTATAGGTCAAGATTATGGTTCCTTTCTCTTCATCGACCCCGATGGGAATGGGGGGTATTCCAATTAACCGAACGCCCAGTATTTTCTCACCGGCTTTCACATAAACAATTTCCGGAGATTTTTCTTCAATAATTTTAGCACAATCTTTGAATCCTGCCCTTGAGAGCAGTATTTCATAATCATCAGATTGTTGGAGATAAGTTTCCAGACAGAATGACATTTTTAGTCCTCCAGTTGTTCTAGGGCCCGGTCAAATTTCACCCGTATAGGAGTAGGGTTATGATAGGCTTTGGCAGAAACAATTTGTGCTTCTGTACTCTCTGAAACCTGTTTTTCAAAGTCTTCTAATTGAGAAGGATCTTTTTCAAATATGAGTGCTATTGATTTAGTATTGAGAACATGGTAGAATGTTACAAAAAAGGCGACTGCAGCGTCTTTATGCACAAATCCCAGTAAAAGATCATAGTCCCCTTCATTTAAATTTTCCAAGCATGATTCCAAATCAATCTTGTTATTGACATATTGTTCTTCAGGATCCGATACATCGAGAAGTCGCATAGCAGCCGGATTACTGGCAATGGTAACATCATATCCCATATCAGTCAGTTTATATGCTGCATAAACCGCCATTGGAGTTTGAGCCGGAGATTCCGGACATCCTAAAAGTATAAGGGCCTTTTTCATATTTTTCAGCTCCGATTAATTAATTTCCTCTAATTCCTGTTTATAACTATATTAGATTATAGAATAGAACAGATAGGCTATTGAGAACAATTATAGAACTAATGGACTATTAGAACTATTCCATAGAATTATTCCTTTTTGATCATTATAACATGGGATGCAATCAGTGCACTGAGTATAATAAATGTCAACAGGGCCATTCCATTTATGGTACGGTTTATCATGAACAATCCCACAATGGTTTGGGCAATGAAGGCGGTTAATGATCCAATCAATAATGCTTCCCTACCAAAATGACTTTTATGACCATTTTCTCTTCTTTCCCGGTATATGGTTAACATCTTAAAACCCAGAATAATAATGCCCACACACCAGACCAACAGGAAGAACAGGGTAACATATCCAAAGTCATAGGCATATCCAAATATTCCTGGCAAGAAATAATCTATTACATCTTTTTTATTTACCAATAATCCATAGAACATGGGAAAAGGCAAACCAAACAGAAGTATCATGGATATGGGTAAAGATATGTATCCATCAGCAAAACCAGTAGATGCGTCTCCCCAATAACTGGAAGCAGGATCATGGCCTAGAAGAGTGGTATTCTTTAATACAAACTCTAAACTGGGCAGGGAATTGTTTTCAAGCCGGGCAATCCTGAGTAATGGACTGAATACTTGCATTTCCAGAACACGGGATACTATTTCCAGCGCCCCAAAACCAGCTATCACTACCCCGGAAAATATCAGAATACGCTTGACTGTAAAAATTGATTTTTGACGGAACGACTTGGATATAATGAAAAATCCCAGCAGTAATCCCAGTAACCACAGAAGTAAGAATGACCTGTGGACTAAACCTCCAAATATAGTAATTAGAAGTATTAGTACATAAACAAAGATTTTTAATTTTCCTGTTTCTACTCCTGCCTTCTCCATCATAGGAAAAGCGGCCAGGGCAGTTACTACTGCCAAAATAGCTATTGGTCCAAAAGGGTGACTGAATTCACTCTGACTAAATGACATAAATAGCATTACCAGATCCAATCCAAATAGCAAAGTCAGCCCCACACTTAAAACCAGAGCGAGTAATAGTACGAAGCTCAGGGAAATAGGAACTAAATTAAGTAGAAAAATCATGGCAATCCAAATAATTAACCCGAATTCAATGATTAATTGCAGATGATTTTGTGCTATTAAGACCAATTTATGCCTCCCTAATAAAATTCATTCATGATATTTCATTTCATGTTAATTAATTTATAATATTCTAAATCATTAATAAATATTGAATAATAGATTATATCAATTAGATACTTTATCTTAGAAATATCAAATTTTATAGTGTTTAATGTCTAAATTTTCAATAGAATAAATCCTGTTTTTCGATTACCATAATTAATAGTTAGAATTAATCAATAAAATCATCTTTAGATATAATTTTTTGAAAAACAACCATATGTTCGCCTTTTCCATTATAATCTTTCACCGCATCAATTCCATTGACTTTTATGGTTTCATAACCTACATTCTTTTGAAAGCCTAATTTTTCATAGAATTTTATGGCTTTTTTATTAATAGGCTTGGTAATTAGTAAAATCTTATTAGTTCCCATATTACCAACTACCTTTAAAAATTTTTTGATTAATTTGAGTGCAATTCCCCTACCACGATAATTTGGATCAATACAAAGTAGGTGAATATATGATTCTTCTGTATCCCTTTGAGATTTGAACCCCAGTAAAAACCCAATAAGTCCCTTTTGCGAATCCGTTTGCGAATCATTATCATACCTGGTGACCTCAACCTCTGCTACAAATACCGTATTCTGGAAAAAATGGGTGAATATATGATAAATGGAATTTCTCTCAGTGGCCATGGGGCTGCATTTTTCAGCCAGCTGAGCAATATCCCTGAAATCTTGCTCTTTGGCCTGTCTAATGATAATATTCTCCATTAAATCTCTCCATTTGAATTAAACTCATTTAATAGAGTTATGCTCAATTATCCATCTCATACCACTAATTTACATTATTACACTCTACAGATAACTAAACTACGTGATTAAATACAGATATGTTGCACTATAACATTGACTCATTTGTTGTGAAAAGCATTAAGTTTAAATATGAAGAAGTTAAAGTTCATATGTTAATGCACAATGGGGTGGTAGCTCAGATGGTAGAGCGTCGCCTTGGCATGGCGGAGGCCCCGGGTTCAAATCCCGGCCATTCCACTCATTTTTGTTTTATTCAATAACTTTGTAAATACACTCATTTAATTAGTTTTTTGAGTATCTGATTTAAAAGTGCAGCTAATTAATTAGATAATAAATAATAATTTTTAATTAATTTTTTAATTAGTTAGTCATAGCTAATTATTTGATAATTAGATTTGCTAAATTAAATGTGATAATTAAGGGATTATAAATAACTTAATCACCAAATAACAAATATGATTGAAGCAGTATAATATTAACTTTTATTAAAAACACCTAATACTCCTTAGAATCCATTAGGTGCTTGAAATTGCCAATAAAATCATTTTTTGAAGGATTATCACCAAATCACTTATTAATTGCTCATTTTTTATATTCAGCTGCTTGATACACATTTTCAATTATCATCTCAAAAAGATTGTCGGTGATGATTTTTTTATGTTTATCGGTATCCACCAATAATTTTAAAGCAGTGTGTACAATTTCATCCACATCCGTGGATCTAAACATAGCCCCCTGTTCAATATAATACTTATCCACTGAAAGGAGTTTTCCAGGGTAACATGAAATCACAGGAGTGCCCACAATAGCCGCTTCCCTATTCATAGTGCCGCCAGCCCCTATAATTAAGTCGCATCGTTTCATCAAACTAAAGGTGTCCACAGGTGGCTTGATAATGGTCACATTTTCTATACCCTGAAATATTTGCTCCTGTTCCTTGAAACGAGGGATAACCAAAATATTAGCATATTCCTTCAAAATTTCCACAATAGGAGATAAAACAGATTCTCGACAATCAGCATCCAGATAAGAAGCTAAAGATGGTTCAGGACGCATTAGAATAGTCTTAGGTTTTTTAAGATTCAATGCCATGTCTTCAAAAATATGCTCATTATAGGTGAAGTTCTGGAAGTGAATAATCTCTGAAGTTCCCCGGTAACGGATAATTTTATTTGGATCTGCCCCTAACCTAACAATATCCCACACATCAATGGCCTGGGGCATTATAATCCTATCACACAGAGGTAATGTGAGTTTATTGGCTGCCGTGGCATGTTCATTGTCCAGCACATAAACACTGGGAATTCCCAGACCAAAAGACACTCTAGGAAGTTCTATGGAGTGTTTAGAAACAGCAACGTCAGGTTTTTCTTTAATTATTAACTTAGAAAGTTCATATGCTCGCCTACTACTCTCTTCAAGTTTTTCCGAGAGACTAACCCCATGTTTTCCCACAGAAACAAATTCAAATCCAAATAAATCCATAAGCCGGTGAATATCACCAAATTTCCGTGCCGTTACAATGACATCTTCTCCTTCTTCCTGGAAATATTCAATAACATTTTTAAAAAAGCGTACATGAGGAGCATTGGTTAGATCTATCCAGATTTTCATAATATCACCGTCTTGCAATTTGTCTTAGGAGAATAATAACTATTATTGATAGTTTTTGATGGATTATATTAATTATCCTAATTATAGAGTTAATATAAATAATTATTTTTTATCAAGTATATTAAACTATTTTTGAACAACCAAACGAAACAAAACTAAAATAAGACAAATAAAAAAATGAAAGGGATTAAAAAAGATTTTAAAATAAACAACGAAAACAGATAAAATAACTGTTATATTTACTAATTATTGTAAATTAGATTTGTAAAATAGTAGTTATTTTATTTTTGTAAGTTATTTATCTGTTTATTCGTTCATAAACTTTTCAATTGCTTCGATAATTTCTTTTAATCCTTGTCCAGTCTTTAAACTGGTTTTTATGACTTGTACATCGGGGTTAAGAATTTTTACATCATCAACCATTTTGTCCTGGTCTGCGCCTACTGCTTCAGCAATGTCTACCTTATTGATAACCACCAGATCTGCGTCCTTGAATATCAAAGGGTGCTTCTCTACGGTATCATCACCTTCACTGACACTGATAACCACCATACGGATGTGGGAACCAAGATCAAAGTCCACAGGACAGATGAGATTTCCCACGTTCTCAATAAATAATATATCTACATCCGCTAATGGCAGATCATGTAAGGCGTGTTCTACTAAGTGAGCATCCAGGTGGCATTCTTTACCAGTGTTTAGTCCCACCACAGGCACATCGTACTTTTCGAATCGGCCGGCATCAAATTTACTTATCACATCTCCAGCAATTACGGCCATGGGTTGTTCCATTTCCTGAATCAGTCTTTCGATAAGAGATGTTTTTCCAGAACCTATGGCCCCTAAAACATCCACTGCAAAAACTTCATCTTTATCCAGTATTTTTTGATTCTTTTTAGCCAATTTACGGTTGGCTAACATAATATCATGCTGTATTTCAACTTCAGCTATCTTGTGCATCTTCATCACTCTTTTCGATTTTGATGTTTTTTACATTGCATTCTCTTCCAGCTATAATGCTAATCTCGTGTCCCTCACATTTAGGACAGATTAAAATAGGAGTATATTCATCCAATCCCTCAGAATCAATTTCTCCTTTATATCCACATGATCCACATTCTATTTCTATGGGAATTTCTTCCAGAATGAATGTAGCACCTGCTAAAATAGTATCTTCACTCAAAACGTCGAGCATGAACTTTATCTGCTCGGGGTTGAGCAGAGTCATTTTACCGATTTCCACTGTAACTTCCAGTACTTCGATAGCATCATTTTTTTCAGCCGCATCAATTACTGTTTTTACAATAGCATCGGCCATGGATAGTTCGTGCATCAATTCACCTCTTCTTTAAATTTTCTATTTAAAGTATTAAAATTTTTTAAACCCATCTTAAATAAAAATTCAGTTTTAGAAAGGTTTTTTAAAGCAAATGATAAACTTTTGATAGTTGACTAACTATGGTCAACTATTATGAGAAGCTTATTAATAAAGTTAACAAATAATAAATGTTGATCAAATAAATAATTAATGAAAAATTAAGGGAAAGTAAATTAAATAACAGCAAATAAAAATTATAATAAATTTAATATTTGTTAATTAATGGATTGATTTTGATTAAAAGAATATGTTCTAATAAATAATTAATTAAAACAATAAATCCATATTCAGCAAATATATTATTTATACCGATTAAAAACAATTTTAAATATAAATCGAATGATTAATATGATTTATCAGATTAGTGGGTGGTTATTTTGATAATAGGTGGTTCTGCTTGTCAAAAATTAGCTGCAAAGGTAGCAAATGAACTTGATGATTATCTTTGTCCTGTTGAAAGCCGTAAGTTTCCAGATGGTGAAAGATATCTGCGCATAAAGGGCGAAATAGAAAAAGAAGTGGTGGTAATTCAATCCACCGGATATCCCCAGGATGAGAACCTTATGGAACTCTTCTTCATCCTGAAGAACTTAAAAAGCCTTGGTGCTGAGGAAATAAAAGTGGTTGTCCCTTACTTTGGCTATGGGCGGCAGGAAAAACGATTTAAAAGTGGAGAGGCGATTTCTGCAGGAATTGTAGCAGAACTTTTGGAATCTGCTGGTGCCAGTGAGCTGTTTTGTGTGAACCTGCATGAAAACAGTATGGCCGATTTCTTCAATATACCGGTGCAGGAATTATCTGCCATGCCACTTATTGCTAAACATTTACAGAATATTCTAGATGATCCCGTAATCATCGCCCCCGATAAAGGAGCTCTGGGACATGCCCAGGAAATATCCTCTATTTTAAACTGCCCCTGCGACCATTTAGAAAAAACCCGTATATCCCCCGAAGTGGTGGAGACCCGGGTAAAGAATCTGGATGTGGAAGGCCGTCAGACAGTTATTATTGATGATATTATCAGTACTGGAGGGACCATTGTCAATGCTTCCCATCTCCTGCAAGAGAATGGAGCAGAAAGTGTTACTGTGAGCTGTGTACACCCCGTACTGGTGGAAGACGCCATAATGAAGATTTTTGCCACAGGAGTGGAGGACGTTCTGGCCACAGATACCCTGATTTCAGAGGTTAGTGATATATCAGTGGCTCCCTTGATTGCTCAGGCATTAAGATAATTGGATTTGAAAATTCAATCCTTAAAATCATTTTATTTTATAGATTTATAGATTTATTTATAAATTCTTTAATCATTTCTTCCCATCTTTTCATTTTCCATCTTCTTTTCTGTTTATTTTTTCTTTTTATTTTCTGTTCTTTCTTTTCTAACAATTTTTGAAAATAAAAGTTATATATTGAATAATCTTGACTAAAATACCCAATTTTAAAATAAAGCTTTTAAAAATTATCAATTAGGAATATACTTGAAAATAATAAGAATATTAGACTTAAAGATTAAATTAAGATTAAACTATAAATTAGATTTATAAAAATTATTGAACTGAATTTGAACTAATCAAAAAATAAAAGGTTTTAGGAATTAATTATAATTCCCAATTATCAATTAATATTTTTTTATCAATTAATGAGTGGTGGGGTTTTTAATAATGCCCGAAGGTACTATTTGACCGATTTTCTGCATCTTTTCCACCAGTCCTTTCTTACCTTTACCCATGAGTGCGTGTTTTAAGACGTCACTTAATGTTTCCACAGGAATAACCTCTATTTCTTTTTCATAGCGTTTTTCCAGCATGACATCGTTTATATTGGATTTAGGTATAAGGACCTTCTTGATACCAGCTTCAGCGGCAGCTTCAATTTTACCGGTGACTCCACCGACCGGCAGCACATCACCCCGGATACTTAAAGATCCAGTTAAAGCAACAGATTGATCGATAGGTATCTCCTCTAAAGCAGAGACCACAGCGGTGGCTACAGAAACACTGGCACTGTCTCCTTCCACCCCATCATATGCCTGTAAGAACTGGATGTGAATATCGTAGTTGGATATATCAGTTCCCGTGTGCTTCTTAATCAGTGCACTGACATTTTGAACTGCTTCTTTAGCGATTTCTCCCAGTTTACCTGTGGCAATTATACGACCTTCTTCTTTACTCTGGGCAGGAGCAGCCTCAGCAGCAATAGGCAGTATGATACCACTTCTATCACCAATGATAGCTAATCCATTAACCCGGCCTATTTCGCCGCCTTCAGATTTAAATACACTGTATTTTTTCTTCTGCACAATATATCTGTCAGCTATTTGCTGTTCTAAAGTCCTTGAGAGTTTTTTAGCACTAACCACATGTTCCATGGTTACGAATTCTGCCCCTTCTCCTTTGGCAATGTCTCCAGCAGCCCGTACCAGACCACCTAATTCACGGAGTTTTAAGGTTAGTGATTCCTTCTTACCAGAACGGCGCTGAGCTTCTAAGATAATCTCTTCCACTGCCTCTTTATTGAAGTGGGGTATACGACCATCATTGACAACTTCCTGGGCCACGAACTGCACAATCTTCTGTCTGTTTTCTGGAGTATCCGGCATGGAGTCCTTCATAAACACTTCATAACCATAACCGCGGATACGGGATCGAAGAGCTATGTGCATTCCTTCCAGTACCTGAAGGTTACCGGAGGCTACCAGCACGAAATCACAGGGGACAGCCTGGGAACGAACCATGGCACCACTACTGGTCTCACTTTGACCGGTGATGGAGTAAAGTCCTTCCTGCATGGCCGTCAGCAGTTCTTGCTGGGTCCTCATTTTCATGGTCCCGATCTCATCTATGTAGAGTACCCCATTATGGGCCCGGTGTATCATCCCAGATTCTACTCTTTCGTGGGCAGGGGTTCCCAGTCCACCAGACTGATAAGGATCGTGTCTTACATCTCCTAAAAGAGCACCAGCATGAGCTCCAGTGGCTTCTACAAAAGGAGCGATTTTATTATTTTCATTATTTACCAGTAATTTAGGTACCATTATTGAAGTTCGAGGCTTCATCTGTTGTAATGCCAGGAATACGATTCCTGCAGCAATAATGGCTGCTAAAATCTGGTTTACCATGAAACCGATTAATAGGATGAAGGAGATGATAATCATCATAAACATGTTCTTCTTCTCATCCTGGGTTTTGGCCTTGGCTTTATGGTTCATGACAATTTTTTTACCTTCTCCAGCAGGTACCACACCTATTAAAGGATTATTATTGTCCTCCATATTGGGATAGACCAGGATGTCCTGCAATTCTTCTGGAGGGAGAAGTTCCGCCATAGCACGGGCTAACATAGATTTTCCTACACCTGGCTCTCCAATAAGCAGAATGTTTCTTCGCTGTTGGGCTGCCTTTCTAACAGTCTCCACAGCTTCTTCCTGACCAATTATTTGGTCAACAAGCATTCTAGGAACCTCAACATCTTTTGAGGTTTTATAATCAACTGAATCAGTTGAATTAGATGAATTTATGGTTGATGTCATAAATATTCGAGTGCCTCCATTTGGATTTCATTTGAAGTTACTACTATTATATATAATATAATATTGATTTTTGTCTTCATATTTTTATGCATATTATAATTTAATGTTTGTGTAAAAATATTTTTCTAACATTAATTTATTTTAACATGTAATTATAGTAGGTTTTATTACCTATATAAATTCTTTTCGATTAAGCATCATTAAACAATACATCCATTAAAATTAAATATAAAAAAGATGGCTGACAGAAGCAGAAAGATAGAAAACTACTGAAATAAATGAGGTAAATAAATAAAAAGATAGTGAAATGTGAATAAAATCTAAAAAATGATATTTTTAAACTTTGTTGATTTCTCCAATCAAACTGAGAGCGTTTTGAATGAATTTCTCCACGATACGCCTATATTTCTCTTCACTAGCCTTCAGTGCTTCTTCTGCTTTTTTAGCTTCAGTTATATCCCGGGTAATAGTAGATATGCCCACAATGTTACCATCCATATCTTTCATAGGGGATAATGATATGGAAACTGCGATTTCAGTACCATCTTTTCTTATACGGGAGGTTTCAAAATGGGAAACAGGTTCTCCTCTCTTGATTTTTTCAATATTTTGCTGGTTTTCTTCCCACATTTCCTGTTTCATGAAAATAGAAACCTTTTTACCTTTAATTTCTTCGGCAGAATAACCATATACTTTTTCAGCACCGTCATTCCAGTCCAAAATCGTACCATCTAAATCATAACTTACAATAGCATCTCCAGACGATTCCACTATACTGGCTAACCTCTGTATTTCAATTTCAGACTTTTTCCGCTGAGTGATATCCCGGAATATGGCTCGCGAGTAAAGCACATTACCTTCAGAATCCATTTTGGCATTTACATTACCCTCCACTATAATTTCATCACCATTTTTTGTTTTGAAGCCCGTTTCAATCTTATCGATTCGCTGGCCCTGCATTACTCTCTGGAGTGCAAGTTCACATTGTTCCCTATGATCCGGATAGATAATATCATAAATAGTCATATTTTCTATATCTTCATCAGAATAACCCAATGTCTCCTTCCATGATTTATTTACATATAAAAAACTTCCGTCGGGTTTAACCATTTGAATTAAATCAGTGGCATTATCAAAGAGATCTTTTAGTCTTTCTTCACTTTCTTTAAGAGAGATTTCAGCTTCTTGTCGCTGAGAAATATCCCTCACAATAGAAGTTTGGAATTTTTCTTTACCAGACTTCCAGTAAGTAATGGACATCTCAAAGGGGAATTCTTCCCCATCCTTGCGCAGACCCCTACTTTCAAATATTTTCCCAACCAAGAGATGCTCCCCTGTTTTTTGAAAATGGCGCATTTTAGCACTGAAAGATTCCCTGAAACGCTCTGGCATTAATAGGGTTACGTTTTGACCCTTGATTTCCTCTTCAGAATAACCAAAAATTCTTCTAAAGCTTGGGTTGGTGTAAACAATATTCCCCTGGGCATCTGCTGTGATGATCCCATCAATGGTGGATTCAGTGATGGCATTGAAGTTTCCCTGGCTTCGGGCCAGAGCCTTTTCAATTATACGTTGATCATTAATGTCCAGAAAAGAGATGTAACATCTGGAAGTATGGGGAATATTAGCTATCTTGACCAGAGTGGTTTTGATTTCATTATGATTATCAATAATGCGTATTTCACCATTATTTGTCTCTTCAGAACAGGTTTCTGATTGGCAGCACTGCTCTAAAATATGAGAATCTTCCGGCACTACCAGATCCGATAAAGGTTTTCCCACCATTTCCGGAGGTTGATAACCAAATAAATCCATGCACTTATCATTAGCCATGAAAACAATCCCATCTTCAGAAATAATTCCTGCAGTACCACTGTTTTGGAAAATAGTAATGAAATAATCCTCAAAGTCACCATTATTCATATTTGTACCTCCCCGTGTCCTATTTTTCCCTTTGATTAGTTATGATTCAAGAAATCGCCAATAAAAAATAAAGTTGACATAATTATTATCTATTTATTTTTATTAAAATATTATTCGAAAAAGCAGTTCTTTTATATGATTTTCTTTTAAATAATAATGAATCAAATTATAATCAAATAATCACTCCCCAAAGCAAACTAAAAAAATTATTTTCATTTCAAATAATTCATAAAAAATTGTTACCTAATTAAAATAAAATAATTGATTAAATAATTAAATATTAAATAAGCCCATATTAATGGATAAAAAAATAATTAAATAATATTTTACCAATAATATAATAAAATAAGTTTCTAAGAGGTTTTTTATGTCTCAAACAACTTCTAAATGTATCATGGTTCAGGGTACTTCATCAAATGCCGGTAAAAGTGTGATGGTGGCTGCATTATGCCGCATATTATCCCTCCGAGGTTACAAAGTAGCTCCCTTTAAATCCCAGAATATGTCACTCAATTCATTCACTACCGAAGAAAACGCAGAGATAGCCATAGCCCAGGTTTTACAGGCAGAAGCAGCAGGCGTGGAACCTTCCTATCATATGAACCCTATTCTTCTAAAACCTAAAGAGGATTTTGTTTCCCAGGTAATAGTGCATGGAAAACCAGCAGGTGATATGAACTTTTATGATTATCAACAGAATTTCCGTGGAAAAGCATTAAACGCCATAAAAGAGTCTTTAGAATCTCTAAAACATGAATACGATGTTGTTGTGATTGAAGGGGCGGGTTCCCCTGCTGAGATAAATATGCGGGATCGGGATCTGGCCAACATGGAAATAGCCCACCTGGCTGATGCAGATGTGATTCTGGTGGCCGATATTGACCGGGGCGGAGTGTTTGCATCCATTGCCGGAACTTTTGCTTTATTGGATGAAAAGGACCGCAGCCGCATTAAAGGGGTTGTAATCAATAAGTTCCGGGGTAATCTGGATATTTTAATCCCTGGCATAAAACAGATTGAAGAGATTGTAGGAGTCCCTGTTTTAGGGGTGCTGCCCTACGATCCCCACCTAAAGCTGCCGGAGGAAGATTCCGCCTCACTGTCTGAGCGAAAATATCGGGGAAAGGGCAAAATAAATATTGGTGTAATGAGACTTCCCCGTATATCTAATTTTACCGATATCGATCCTCTGGAATACGAACCAGATGTGGGATTGAGGTTAGTTGAGTTAGGGGATAACATGGATAATCTGGATGCCATTATAATTCCCGGTACCCGTAACACCATAAATGACCTGGTTAGCTTAAAAGAATTTGGTATTGATCAGGAAATAAAAGAATTATCCCACGAAGCCCTGGTTTTTGGTATTTGTGGAGGATATCAGATGTTGGGATCTAAAATTCTGGATGAAAACTGCCGGGAATCTCAACATGGTAGTGTTCCAGCTATAGGTCTTCTGGATTGTAAAAGTGAATTCAATGATATCCCTAAAATAATCACTCAAAGCCGCGGGGAAATTATAGGGAATGGTTTATTCAGTGCTTTAAAAGGACAATCCCTTAAAGGATATGAACTGCACGAAGGTACCACTATTTTAGGGAATTCTCTGCCCCTTCTGAAAATAACTCATGGTTGTGGAAATCATCCACAAAGCGGATTTGATGGGGCCGTGGAAGGAAATGTTGCCGGGACCTACTTACATGGAATATTCCATAATTTCAATTTCCGCAGATGCTTCACCGATATTTTAAGAGAAAAGAAAGACTTAGAACCATTGGGATTCAGTCAGGACTTATATAAAGATACCCGTCGCTTCTCCATTGACCGATTAGCTCAGATTGTCGAGGATAATATGGATATGGGTTTTGTAGAAGAATTAATTTCTAAAAGTTTCAAATAGAACTCAAAATCCATATTTTACTTAAAATCTCTATTTAAGTTCTTACTTATTTTAATTTTTTCTTACTGATTTTGAAATCTTTAGATTAATCCATTAATTTTATCAGGAGATAATTTTAATTTATTAAGGGAAATCTAATCAAATAAATCATTAAAAACAGTAATACAGGCTAATTTATCAATTTAATAAGAAAAAAATATTTAATAGAATTATTATTGATTTTAAATGCAAAAATTATTTTATAACCAGAACCGGACATTTAGCAAATCTAACCACTTTATCAGTGACACTGCCATAAACAAATTTTTCCAATCCATGTTTTCCAGAGCTGCCCATAACCACTAAATCAATAGCATCTTCTTCAATGGTTTTCAATATGACATCTGCGGGGTTGCCCTCTTTTATTTTCGTTTTTAGATTAACCTTTTGTCGGCACAGCCCCTGACATTTACTATCCATTAACTGAGAAGCGAAATTATCAACTGCTTCCTGACCTTCCTTGGTTAAAGAGGTTCTCAGTTTGTCCCGGAGATCCTGCTCCGTTAATGCATCCAGATATCCGACATCAACCACACTTAAAACTACCAGATCTGCCAATCCAGCATTAGCAATCCATATAGCATGTTCTCCTGCTTTTTCAGCATATTCTGAACCATCAGTAGGCAATAATATTTTTTTGTACATTTTAAACCCCTCATTAAATAAATATATTTCTTTAAAGTGTTATGATCCCATTTCTCAATCATTTTTTAAATCTTTATTATGTTTTTTCCTGAATTTAATCTTTTTTAACAAAAATAATTATTATAAATAAGAAAAATAAAAAGAAATGAATTTATATCATTTCTCTTTATTTAAACCCCTAAGATAGCTGGAAAGAAGGTCATTGTGGCCAGCAGCACTATTATGGTTAGAACAATTCCTATTATGACCATGGGTAATCCTGCTTTGAATATCTCCTTTACACTCACATATCCCGAACCATATGCCATAGCAACAGTTGGATCAGCCATAGGGAACATGAATGAAAGTGAACAGGCAATAGCCACTGGAACTGCGTAGCTTCCAACAGCAATACCCTGTGCCTGAGCCAGAGTTACCGATAATGGGACCAGTATGGCGGAAAGTGCAATGTTGGACATCACCTGAGTAATACAAACTGCAATGACCATTAAAACCAGCATTATGGCTATTGTGGAAGGATCAGTACCCATCATAGCAACTAAATCATTTATTAACCATTCTGCTGCACCAGTGTTTAGAAGTGCAGCCCCCAGGGATAGTGCTCCTCCAAAGAAGATGATTAATCCCCAGTCCACATTTTTCTGGGCATCTCTCCAGGTAATCACCCCAGATAGGATGAAAAGGACAGCACCGATAAGGGCTACAGAATAACTGTCAATTCCAGTCATACCCGCCGTAACCCATAACAGAATAGCAAATAACAGTATAGCTCCACTAATTTTTTCGTCCCTGCTGATGTTGCCTAATTTTGCCAGTTTATCGCTCAGAACTGAATCTCCACCAACAATACCCTTAACTTCACTGGGGAATATGCGTCCGAGACCAAACCAGATAACTAACATCAGCATGATAGATAGTGGAATTCCAAACACCATCCAATGTACGAATGGAATGCCCGTATACGCTGCAGCCATCAGGTTAGGGGCAGTACCTATTTCTGTACCAAAGCCTCCTGCCAGGGACCCAAAGGAAGCCCCTAATATCATGGCTTTGGCGTAATTACTTTTTCCTTTTTCGGGATTAGTAACCCCCATAAGAAGAATTATTTCCTTAATAATAGGTAAAAGCATGGCAAAAGCAACTACATTTTCAATCCAGGCCGATAGAATACCTGTAGAGAATACACTTACAAAAAGACCCTTTTTTGGGGATGTTCCCAGTTTAGATAACATGGCATAAGTTAAACGCTGGGCCAGACCACTCTTTCGAATAGCTTCTGCCATAATAAAACCCCCAATCATTAAAAATAGAATGGGATTAGCAAAACCAATTACTGCATTTTCAAAACTGGTTACTCCAATAATGGGTTGAATAAATAGAATGATGAGAGAAGTAACAGCCAAGTGGGTGGCTTCTGTAGCCCACATAATAACCGCAAAAAGTAACAATGCAATGGCCGCATGACCTGCTTGACTTAAACCAGGTAAGGGAATTAACATTATGATTACAGCAACAATTATTGCTATAGGAAGTCCTAATTTCTTAAAATTCATTTCAAGTGCCTTGATTTAATTACCTCCTTTGATTTTTTAAATATTTTTAACTTTGATAAAATTGACTTAATTATTATTTTATTCAATATATAATTTGATTTATTCCCCTATTTCAATTTTAGCACCACGAATTAGCCATAATATAATCCCTTGATAAATTCATGGATTAATGTTTCAGTAAATTTACATATCCCATTAAATATTCCACCTTAACCTAAAAGTTTATATATGATGAACTCAAATCTTGGTATACATGTGTTATGCGGCGTTAGTCCAGCCTGGTTAAGACTCTGGCCTGCCACGTCAGTGACCCGGGTTCAAATCCCGGACGCCGCATTTAGCGGCTGTAGTATAGTCTGGTTAGTACTTGGGCCTTCCAAGCCTACAGCCCGGGTTCAAATCCCGGCAGCCGCATTTTTCACAATATTCCCATTAATTCTAGAGCAATAGTATTTTTGTTATAAAATTTTAGTCTAACATGAGTTTATTTTAATTAGTATTATTCATTATTTTTATATCACATTATTCACATTTAATTTCTAATTAATTAACCAATCACCCATTATACTATTTTTAGCCCGGTTTTATAGCCTTTGATAATTAATTATCACCCCCTGACCATTGTTTTGGATAATAAAAATAGATTTATCACTTGGAAAGGGATAAAGATAGTACGTTGATTAATGAAGTTTATAAAAGATAGTTTAGTCATGTTTTTAGTCTAAACTATCCAAATACACTAAGATTATATATAAAAAAAGTTATAAGGTTGATACCCGAAATTCTTATTTATCTCAAAAGATAAAATGAGAACAATATTTTAAATTTTTTAAAAAATTATCTTAACTAATTGACTTACAAATATAGAAAAAATATTTATTTAAATTAATTTACGGTTGTGATGCTAAATGGCAGGAATTGTAGGATATGGAGTTTACGTTCCTTCATATAGAATAAAAGTTGAAGAAATAGCACGAGTATGGGGTGACGACCCTAAAGCAATTTCCAGAGGACTGGTAGTAACAGAAAAATCTGTTCCTGCCCCTGACGAAGATACCGCCACTATATCTGTGGAAGCAGCGCGGAATGCTATGAAAAGAGCGATTATAGACCCTAAAAAAATAGGAGCAGTATATGTGGGATCCGAATCCCACCCTTACGCAGTAAAACCAACAGCCACCATTGTGGCCGAAGCCGTGGACGCTGCACCAGAGTTAACTGCAGCAGATATGGAATTTGCATGTAAAGCAGGAACCGCAGGTATGCAAGCATGTATGGGTATGGTTGATTCTGGAATGATAGAATACGGTCTGGCTGTAGGGGCCGACACTGCCCAGGGCGCACCAGGAGATGCTTTGGAATACACTGCATCAGCCGGTGGCGCAGCCTATGTCATTGGAAACAAAGACACCATTGCCGATATCGAATCCACTTACAGTTTCACCACCGACACTCCCGACTTCTACCGAAGAGAAGGAATGCCTTACCCCAGTCACGGAGGACGTTTTACTGGAGAACCTGCATACTTCAAACATGTGCTGTCTGCAGCCAAAGGAATGTTTGATAAAATGGGAACCAATGCCTCTGATTATGATTACGCAGTATTCCACCAGCCCAATGGTAAATTTTACCTGAAGGCTGCTAAAAAACTGGGATTCAATAAAGAACAGGTGGAATACGGATTATTAACACCGGTTATTGGAAACACCTATTCAGGAGCCACTCCTCTGGGATTGGCTGCCATATTAGATGAAGCCAAAGCCGGCGACAGAATACTAGCTGTTTCATATGGTTCTGGTGCAGGAAGCGATGCATTCAGTATCACCGTAAACGATAAAATAGAAGAAAAACAGGATTTAGCCCCTAAGGTTCAGGACATGATCAAAAACAAACGATATGTCGATTACGCCGTTTATGCTAAATTTAAAGATAAAATTAAGATGGCCTAATGAGGGGATAACATGAGAGATGTTGCAATTATTGGAGTATCACAAACCAAGTTTGGAGAATTATGGGATGATTCCTTCAGGGATCTAATCACCGATGCTGGATTAGGCGCAATAAAAGACGCAGGTATTGAAGGAGCTGATTTAGAAGCCATGTATGTTGGTAATATGTCAGCGGGTCTTTTTGTACAGCAAGAACACATTGCATCACTTATTGCTGATCACGCTGGATTAACCCCTATTCCCTGTGCTAGGGTAGAAGCTGCCTGTGCATCAGGTGGTCTGGCCCTTAGAAATGGAATTATGGCTGTAGCATCTGGTTACCACGACATTGTGATTTCTGCAGGTGTGGAAAAAATGACTGACGTGGTAGATCCTACCCCGGCCATAGCCACTGCTTCTGATCAGGAATGGGAAGCCCAGCAGGGAGTTACTTTTCCATCATTATATGCCATGATGGCCCGACGCCACATGCATGAATTTGGAACCACCAGAGAACAATTGGCCATGGTCTCAGTAATTAACCATGCCAATGCCGCAAAAAATCCCCGGGCCCAGTACCCCATGGAAGTTAGTGTAGAACAAGTAATGAGTTCCACCATGGTAGCTGACCCATTACGATTACTGGACTGTTCCCCTATATCTGACGGAGCAGCAGCAGCCATTTTATGTCCTGCTGAAGATGCTAAAAAATACACAGACACTCCTATCTATGTAAAAGCCTCGGCCCAGTCCTCTGGAACCATAGCCCTGCATGATAGAAAAAGTTTAACCACCATTGACGCCACAGTCACTGCCGCCCAGAAAGCATTTAAGATGGCCCATATGGCACCTAAAGACATTGATATGGTGGAAGTACACGACTGTTTCAGTATCAACGGCATTCTGGCCATTGAAGATATTGGATTTGTGGAAAAAGGAAAAGGTGGTCAGGCCGTGGAAGATGGAATGACCCAGCTGGACGGTGCAATCCCCGTAAACCCATCTGGAGGTTTAAAAGCAAGAGGACATCCATTAGGTGCTACTGGAATAGCTCAGGCCGCTGAAATCGTATGGCAACTCCGTGGAGAAGCAGGTAAACGACAGATTGATGGTGCAGAAGTGGGTATGACCCATAACATCGGTGGAACCGGTGGAACTGCCGCCGTGCACATTCTGTCCCGATAATTAGTTTTTAATAACTAATTAATTCCTTATTTCTTTTTTATTTTTATTATACTTTGTTTATTTTTGATTTTTTGCATTTTTATTTAAAATAAGACCTTATTATGATTAAGAAGACCTTTATTATGATGAAGTAGTATTTTTATTTTTGGTTTTTTATTTTTGGTATGATTAAATAAATTATTTAAAAAATTATGAATTAGTATGAATAATAAAATAATATGATATGAAATTTATGAAAAGATAAAAAATAAAAAATGAATAATTTAGTTCTGATTAATTGTGATATTGATTTTCAAAAAATTATAACTGAAAACCTGGCTCTTTGGAGATGGATTCTAATAATTCTTCTGTAGAATTCATCTGATCCGGTTTTCCAGAAACCCCTAAGTAAATACTTCCCTCGGCACCAGCCACTCCACCGGCAGCCACCATCTGGGCATCAGCACCAGTAATCATTTTTATAGCATCTATTTCTGTGTAGACTTCACCCGGCACTGGTAATAAGCGGGCTCCGCGAATTCCAGGTTTATTTAATTTATTGGCTATTTCATTAAGATCCCCGCAAACCCTTTTTTCCAGTCCCACCGGTAAAATGAGTTCCACACGGCGGCCCACATGTGCTTGCAGTGCGGCACCAATGGTTCCCGCTTGGGGGTGGCCAATATAAATAGCAGCCTGTTTACGTGATAAATCCAGAGCATTAGACCCCTTAAGAATTACATCTCCTTCTTTTAAATCATCCAACACATCAAAGATGGTCAATCCTTTCTTCCATTGGCCATTCTGGATTATAACATCTCCGGGAAATCCACTTTCATCGTGAAGTCTCCCATCTTCTTTCCTTGGCTTAACCGGAGGCAGTACTATGCCCCGGAAAAATCTTTTTCGGGAGAATTCATCTGACTGGCCAATAAGGGATAATATCTCCTCGGCCACATACCCATTGGTGGTTCCGGCAATAATTACCAGGGTACCCGATTTAAGAACTCTTTTAATTGAGGGGTGTTGGCTTAATGCCCGGCCAATCAATCTTTTTCCAGCAGCAGGAGTAATTATGAACTGTTTCATATAATCAACATTTAATCTTTATAAAATAGTGATTAGGATTATTAAAAAAATAATTTTAAATCCTCAAATTAGATTTCCATATATTTTTTATCTAACTAAAGGAAAACCCTCATCTGCCCAGAGAGTTATACCTCCTAATATATTATAAATTTCATTAAAGCCAGCCGACCGCATTATCTGAACGGCATTGGCACTTCTAATCCCGGAACGGCAGTAAACTAAATATTTTTTTTCTTTATCCAGTTGTCCAATTTCCTCTTTAAATGAACTGCTCTGGTAGTCCACATTCTCAGCTCCTTCCAGATGCGCGCTTTCAAATTCGGCAGGAGTCCTCACATCCAATAAAACAAATTGGGAGTTATCCTTATTTTTTTCTATCATTTCAGCCGCTTCCTGAGGAGTTATATCCTTGAATATTGATTTTCCAGATGCCATTTGATCACCTCAAATTTTATTATACATATTAAATAGGGATATTATCTCTGAAACACTAATTATCGCTATATTAATTATACTTTTATTTATTATTAATAAATAATCGATTAAAAATAAATCAGAAATAATTCACTTTTTTCTAAATCTTTTAAGCTTCCTTTTTAAAGTCTGTCGGGGCAGTGGCTTGAAAATCATTAGGAATATATCATGAAATACATCTTTAAATAAAATAATTTCAGACCTACTTATTCCTTTTAAAAGCCACAAGATCAATATGTATAAAATAAATGCTCCAATTACAGTCAAAATTATGTTCCATGGTTCAGTAGGTGATATCAGGATAATTACCAGGGAAATAACCAGAGATGATATTATGGTCTTAGTGATGAATCCAAAATAAAAACTGCACCGGATAAACTTAAAAGAATAATAAATGGTTAAGAGCATGGCAAATAAATAAACCATGAATGTAGTGATAGCAATACCCATGATTCCCCAGTAGTAACCAAAGGTGATATCCATTATGAGATTTATGAATATGGATAGCAGCCATATATTCCCCGTTATCCGGGTTTTCCGTTCCAGAACAATGACCTGACTAATAATACCATAGACCCCAAAGAATAAGCCACCTAAAGCAAGAATTGGTGTAATTATGTAAGCATTCTCTGCAATACTGGGAGTTGACAATATATTCAGAATTGGTTGGGCCAGGATGGTGATAATGAAAACCGAGGGTATGGCCACCACCAGATAAAATTTGATGGAATGATTCAAAAGAGACTTTATTTTAATAATCTCATTTTCAGCATGATACTGGGATAAGATAGGGAGCAGGATGGTATAAAATGGGGAAAGTAAAATGGATATTAAGTTTCCCAATAGATACCCCGCTGAATAATAACCCACAAAGGACAGTCCCAGAAAAATACCGACTAAATAGCGGTCGGTGATATCCAGAATCCAGAAGGAGATATTGCTGGGAATGGTAGGTAGACCAAAATTCAAATATTCCTTTACATTATGAAACCCCGGAACATGGAATCCAATCTGCCGTATTATCAAAAGATACATGGCCATGAAAATGATTATTTGGGTTATCATCATCCCTAAAACTGCACCGGAAATTTCATAGCCCTGCCACACAAAACCGGCCACAATAATAACGGTTAAATAGGCCTGAGCAAATGAAAACAGTGAATAAGTCCTCATCTGATCAAATGTACGGAAATAGTCAAAAAACAATAAGATAAGTCCAGATATAAACAGGGTTACGGCCAGAACCAATGCTACTAAAATATTTCCCCTAAAAAGGATATCCGCCACTGGTCCGGCAAATATTAAAAATAAGATGGCTATAGAACCGCAACCCAACATTATCATAGCCGCTATGGTGTAAAATGCTTCCTTTATTTCATTTAAATTACGAGAAGCTGATAAAAACCGTACCAGAGTATAAGGCAATCCCAGGGCAGCAATAGCCGGTATCAAAGTAAGAGTAACGGTGAATTGATTCCATAAACCATAGCCCTCCGCCCCTAAACTTTTAGAAAGGATTGGTAGTAAAATTAAGGGACTTAAATTGACTAAAATAGTGGTTATACCCACCAGAATAATTTTCTGTACAAAATATTTGTATTCTTTAATAATTACACAACCAGTGACACTTGCTGTGCACTAATGTAATTAATTTGTTTTTTAAAATTAATATTGTTGATCAAAATATTTGATCAATATGATCTCAAATAAAAATATCCCTTAAACTAAAAAAACAATTAAAATAATCATTAAAAAAAATAAGCGAATCCAAAAAAATTAATTCAAATAAATAAACATCCAAAAATAAAAAAAATATTAAAGGTTTTAAACCTTTAAAATTACATCATTGGAGGCATACCACCAGGCATACCGCCCATACCTTCCATACCTTCCATTTCTTTACCTGCTCCAGAGGATGCAATTACATCGTCGATTCGGAGAATCATTTCAGCAGCTTCGGAAGCGGACTGTATAGCTTGTTTTTTGACCCTGTGAGGTTCAATTACTCCGGCTTCTTTCATGTCGGTTACTTCGCCTTCGAAAACATCTAATCCCATTACAACAGAGTCTTCGTGGGCAGCTCGTAGGTCGACCAGACAGTCGATGCTGTCTAAACCGGCGTTTTCAGCGAGAGTTTTAGGAACAATTTCTAAAGCTTCAGCAAATGCTGCAACAGCTAATTGTTCTCTTCCACTGATAGAGTCAGCGTAGTCTCGGAGTTTCTTGGAGAGTTCGATTTCAGGAGCTCCGCCACCAGCAACCACTTTACCGTCTTCTACGGTAGCGGCTACTACACCAATAGCGTCGTCAACAGCTCTTTCAATTTCGTCAACCACATGTTTGGTGGATCCACGGACCATTAAGGTCACAGCTTTAGCTGCTTTGCAGTCTTCCACATAGATCATGTCGTCGCCGGAAACTTTCTTCTCAGATACTAATCCAGCTTCTCCTAAGTCAGCGGCAGTTAAGTCGTCGATGTTGGTTACGACTTTAGCACCAGTTGCTTTGGCTAATTTTTCTATGTCGGATTTTTTGACTCTTCTGACAGCCATTACATTGGCTTTGGCCAGGTAGTGTTGTGCCAGATCGTCGATACCTTTCTGAGCAAAGACCACTTGTGCTCCAGTGTCCACAATGGAAGCAACCATGTCTTTGATCATTTGTTCTTCTTGTTCGATGAATGCCTGCATTTGGGCAGGGTCGGTGATTCTGATTTCAGCGTCCACTTCGGTTTCTTTAACTTCAATTGGACAGTTTAATAGAGCTATTTTTGCGTCGTCGATCTTTTTAGGCATTCCAGGGTGTACTCTTTCTTTGTCGATGATTACACCTTGTACTAAGGTAGATTCATCTACGATAGCGCCGTCTTTTTTCTCGATTTTGATGTGGTCAATTTCCACTTCGCCGTCCTCTTCTACCTGCATGACTGCGTCCACAATCAATTCAGCCAGAGGTTCTCGAGCTTTTTCGGTTCCTTTACCAGTCATGGCAGTCATAGCCACTTTCAGGAGGGTTTCCCGGTCATCGGCAGAAATAGCGATGTCATTTAAGATTTCTTGAGCTTTTTCAGCTGCTTGTCTGTATCCCATGGCCACGATGGTTGGGTGGATGTCCATGTCTAAGAGGTTTTCGGCTTTTTTGAGTAATTCACCAGCAATAATTACTGCGGTGGTGGTACCGTCACCTACTTCGTCTTCCTGGGTTTTAGCTACTTCTACCAGCATTTTTGCGGCTGGGTGTTCGATGTCCATTTCTTTCAAGATGGTTACACCGTCGTTAGTAACTACAATGTCTCCCAGGGAGTCCACTAACATTTTATCCATACCCTTTGGTCCAAGGGTGGTTCTTACAGTCTCAGCTAATACTTTTCCAGCTAAAATATTCATTCTTTGAGCGTCTCTTCCTATAAACCTGTTAGTACCTTCAGGTAGTACTAAAATTGGTTGTCCTGCGCCACTGTATTGTGCCACAATAATCACCTCTTAAATCTTAAATTTTATGCAATTATCGATGGGTTAGAGGTTCTATAAATAGTTTTCGGGTTAAGGTTGAGTTCATTTCAGTAGGGAAAAAATAAGTCAAACAACGTTTAATCTTTTTTATTTCAATAATTGATCACAGAGGATCGTTTTCACATCAAGATCAATTAATACTTATATCATTGTGAATATAATAATTTATTACTAATAAATTGTTAGTTAACCCGTTTAGGTTAACCCTGTTTATTATTTAACCCTTGTTGACCGTGATAAAAATGTCGGATCAAGATAATCTCAAGAAATTGAGAAAACAAAAAGGGGATTCCACAAAATCTTTTTATACTATTCGGAGTTCCAGAACCCATGCATTTGCACTGGCTTCTATTTTAATTTTCCTAAGCATGTGTTGCTTATCTATGGATACCTGTCAAGCCGTGGATATTGAGAACGAAAGTTCCAATATCAGTGTAAATAATACCTCCACAAAGTATGCTGCTGGTTCTGAGCCGGTAGTTCTTAATAAAACCCAGATTTTGTATGTTGGAAAGCAAGTGGCTAATTTCATTGAAAAAAACAAGCGACTTCCTAGTACAGTCAGTGTGGGGAATACTACACTTACCATTGCTCAATTTGCCTATGTCTCCAGTGCATTCATTTCAGGAGCTAATGAAGTAACCTTATTTGACGTAGAACTAGAAAAGTATTGGATTTTAAGATTATCTACCAGTTTTACCAAGTCACAATACCTACTAATGGCCCAGAGAACCAGTAAATTCATGTACAATAACCATAAAACTCCCAGCTATGTTGGTTCTGCCAAGGGAAATATAGATTTCTATAATATGGTTTATGTTTATGCCAAGGCCCTGCGTTACTACAAAGATAAAGGAAAGTTACCCAATACCGTCACTCTAAGTACCCAGATACCATGGAATGCCAAAAGATTAGACTCATTATATGTGGACACCGTCATATCCAGCTTGAAATCCAAGATAAAATCAACAAAATCCAGTATGAATTATTATGCTGCTAAAATCAAAAAAACCACCAATAAAAAAACGCTGCAGTACTATAAAGATAAATACAACAGTCTCAATTCCAAATACAAAGATCTCAATTCTCAACTGACTTATTTCACCAAATTCACCAAATCAGAATGGTATGTACCGGCCAGTTTGAGAGTCTACCTGAAAGAGACCAAGTATGCTCAAATAAACAACCCTAATATTGTGGTTCTCTCCAGTGACCTATCATCTGGAAGTACCTATGATACAGCCAACAATATCTTCCTATGGGTTAGAGATAACATAGAATATCAGTTCTACTACAAAACGAAGTATGGTGCAACTGGTACATTAAAAGGTGGTAATGGAAACTGTGTTGATCAAGCCCACTTGATTGTGGCTCTGGCCAGAAGTGCAGGAATTCCTGCCCGCTATGTCAGAGGTTACTGCTACTTCATGAGTGGCCATTACTATGCGCATGTATGGGCCCAGTTGTATGTAAAAGGATATGGATGGGTCACTGCCGATCCAACACATTACCTCAACACATTTGGTACTGTAAGGAACTGGAATGCTTCTAAATCAACTATATATGGAACTCTAGTGGAATACTCGTCCAGTTAAAAAAATTCTTTTTTCTTTTTATTTTTTATGTTTTAAAAATATTATTTAGATTTATATTACGTTTTAAGGCGATTTTTAAGTAAATTTTAGAGATAAACCATTATTTAGTTATTTTATCCAATTAAATAGTTCATTATTTCAGAATTATATGTTTATTATCCATTTATAAACTCATGATTATAAACGCCTAAATTTATTATATACCAAAATACAATTATTATAAGGTGTTTATTTGAAAATAATAGAACTAACACATTTATTAAAAGACAAATCACCTGTTTTTCCCGGTGATCCATCCTTTTCATTAAAAGAAGAATATACTCATAATATTCATGGTTTTTCACTTTCTCTATTAAAAACTGGGCTTCATGTAGGGACCCATATTGATTCACCATACCATTTCCATCCCGGTGGTAGGCAAGTTAATGATATATCTCTGGAAGAGTTAACTGGCTCGGCACATATGATAAAATTAAAGGGAAAAGTCCTGGAGAAATCCCATATAAAAAACATCCCCTCAGATCAAATATTAATTATACATACTGGTTGGGATCGTAATTGGAAAAAACCCCATTATTTCCATGACCATCCCTATCTTAGTTTAGAAGCGGCGAAATTATTATTAGAAAAAGGAATAAAAGGTATTGGAATTGATGGGCCCAGTGTGGATGTATGGGGAGAGACTAAAATACACCAGCTGCTCCTGGAAAATGATATTTGGATTGTGGAAAATTTAACCAAACTGCACCAGATAACAGATACTGAATTTGAAATCTTCTTTATCCCCCTGCTAATTGATGCCGAAGGATCTATGGTGAGGGCTTTTGCTAGAATAAAATAAATCATATAAAAACGTGGAAAAATGAATTTAATAAAAATAGATAAGGTTTAGATAATCCGTTATTAGGAGCTATTAGGGATAGTGTTAGATAGTAATAGGATGATTATTGGATAGTCAATTATTTAATAATCTTTTCCCATAAAACATCATTTCCTTCCGCAGGATAAGATTTAAAGTAACCTTTTCTCTCCAGGTTTCTTAAAATATGCAACATATTGTCAAAGGAAAGTTCCTTAAAACCAACTTCCTTTATGAATTCATGCATGGTTTTGGTGTTAGATTTCTCAGAAGGAAGTAACAGGTATACTTGCGATTGGAAAGAAGTGAGATCTGATTTGGGTTTAGCAGTAAGTGCCTCAAAGTAGGTCTTTATTTTTTCGAGATCCTTAATCTGAGCATCTTTTTCATCGATCGCCGAATTAAGTTTCTTTATAGCATGATCCTTTTCTTTAATGAAGTTTTCAAGTTCCTTGATTCGGGTATTCTTTATTTCAATAGCGGACTTTAACTCATCTACCTTTGATGAATCAAAGCTGGCATTTTGGCCTTGTTCCTTGCATTTCTTGAGATCCATTTTTAGTTTGCTTATCTCTAACATGCATGCCTTTACCAGACGTTTCAATTGTTCTTTTTCTGTGTCTTTCATGAATCGCATGCTATCACTCGGGGCTTCAATGATTCTATGTATTTAATATTTTATTTTTAGTTCTTAAAAGTTTTCCTTCAAACTTCAAGACCAGTAGTGCACAAAGTACACCTAAAATAGCTCCAGCCAGTACATCAGAAGGATAATGAAGTCCTATATAAATACGCGAAAAAGCCACTAAACTTGCCAATACTAATAAAAGAGTAAGATAACCATATTTTATGCCAATAATAGTGGCACCGGTAAAAGCAGCGGTGGAATGGCCCGATGGGAAGGCAAAGCTATCAATACTCATGAAATAATTTACCCCTTGTAAAACTTCATAGGGTCGTGGTCTAAAGAAAGCAACTTTCAATAATTCACTGAGAATAAATCCTATGGATAATGCCAGTAAACATAAAATAGCCACATTTTTACCTTTTTCACCACCAAAGACAAAAAAGCCCATGCAGACCAAAATCCAGAATAAAGGAGTTCCAGCATAGGTTATCAGAGGCATTAAAACATCAAAAACCGGATTTTGCAAATAAACGTTGCAAAAATAAAAAATAGTAACATCCAAGTTTATTAAGGGGTTAGCCAAAGCTTCCAGCATGAAATTCTCCTGATTAATTATTGGAGGTAGGGAATTATAAATTACTATAAAAATGAATTATAATTTACTATAAAAATCCATTACATAATTCATCACATTAATTTAATTACCCTAAACTCATTGACAAATCATATAAATTTAAAAAATGATGGGAAAACTGGTTCTATATATTTTATTTTTTATTTTATTTTTTAAAAAATAAAGAAAATAATGAGATAATAACTGGTTAATCCTATAGGATATTATAATATTATCTCATTAATCAATTCTGCATTGAGTATAGAAGCTCCAGCAGCACCCCTAATAGTATTATGTCCTACCAGCACATATTTTAGGCTGTTTTCAAATGCAGGATCTCTACGCATCCTTCCCACTACTACTGACATCCCACCTTCCTCATTACGATCCATACGTGGTTGGGGCCTGTTTTCTTCGTTTCGGAATACAATAGGGTTTTTTGGGGCTGAATAGAGATCCAGTTTTTGGGGCAGACCCTGAAATTTACTCATGGTGGCCTGCACTTCTTCCACGTCACAGGGATCCTCTAATTCAATAAAAACTGCTTCAGTATGTCCATCTACCACTGCCACACGGTGACAGGAAGCACTGACCCCAAATGGTGCGGGAGTAACCACACCATCTTCTAAAGTACCCAG
Source organism: Methanobacteriaceae archaeon UBA587 (assembly GCA_002504725.1). Taxonomy (GTDB): domain Archaea; phylum Methanobacteriota; class Methanobacteria; order Methanobacteriales; family Methanobacteriaceae; genus UBA587. The sequence continues at coordinate 388,263 of DATN01000002.1, forward strand.
GAGATGCTGGGTCTCTGTTTCCATTTTCTCTTCCTCTCCTCCAATAAAAGGAACCAGATTATCTACAATGGCCATAGATGGCACTCCATTGTATCCTGCACCTGAAACCGCCTGCATAGTAGATACATAAACCCTTTTAATATCGTAATTATCATAAATAGGTTTAAGAGTAATGGTCATAGCGATGGTGGAACAGTTAGGATTGGTTACAACATATCCATCCCATCCCCTGTTTTTCTGCTGGGTTTCAATCAGATCCAGATGTTCCGGATTGACTTCGGGTATAACCAGAGGTACATCAGGTTCCATACGCATGGCACTGGCATTGGATGCTACTCCACAAATTTGGGCAAATTTAGGTTCCACTAGAGCAGCTGTATCTGCCGGGAGAGCTGAGAATACAATATCCACGTCTTTAACCTGGCTGGGATCAGTATCCACCACAGTGATATCCTTAACGGATTCAGGCATGTTGTCATCCAGATACCAGGTAGTGGCATCTTCATATCTTTTTCCTGCCGATCTTTGAGACGCGGTCAATGCCGTTATTTCGAATTTTGGGTGGTTAGCCAGTAATTGAATGAATCTCTGACCTACCATTCCCGTTGCTCCAAGTACTCCAACGTTTACCATTTCTATCACCATATCTATTAAAAATATTAAATAATATTGAATTATACTGTAACAAAAGATATCTGTAGCAGTTAACTAATAACATCTTAAGTAACTAATTACTGAATAATCATTTATTAGAATATTATTTAATAATTTCTAAAATTATTTCCAATTATTTTTTAATTTTATACTATTTCTAATATTAAATACTTATTTTAACATCCATCCTTAATTGATTTTTAATTACGAATTCTCATTAATTATAAATTCTAATTGAATCAGATTATAAATAATTTTTTTAAAAATCTCATTTGAAGCCCAGTACATCAGCCATATCCGAGATTTCACCATTTTTAGCACTGGGAATGAATTTCAAGGCCTTTATAACGCCACTGATAAATGCTTGTCTGGTACTGGCCCGATGAACTATTTCCACTCGTTCACCATCACCGGCAAATAATACTGTGTGGTCTCCTACGATATCTCCACCACGAACTGCGTGAATCCCAATTTCACGGGCTGTTCTCTCACCAACAATTCCTTTTCTACCATAAACGCCCACTTCTTCGGTATCTCTTCCCAGTTCCTGAGAAATTATTTCAAAAGCCCTCATGGCGGTTCCTGAAGGTGCGTCTTTTTTGTGCTTGTGGTGGGCTTCGATGATTTCCACATCATAATCAGCCAGTACCGGAGCCAGATCCTGCAGTATCTTGAAGAATACATTGACCCCCACTGCCATATTAGGAGATATGACTGCTTTAACATTATTTTTAGAAATAACTTTCCTAATCTCTTGCAGTTGTTCTTCAGAAAATCCTGTGGTACCCACCACCAGATTAACCCCACAATCAGCCGTGGTTTTGATGGTGTTTACTGCAGCATCGGCAATGGTGAAGTCCACCAGTACATCGGCCTGGCTTTTTTGTAGTGCCTCGGCCAGATTCTCAGCAGCACTTATCTCCACCCCAAGGGGCCCTACCCCAATAGCCTCACCAATATCTTTACCTTCCTGGGGACTTTGGGGGGCCTCTATGGCGGCCACTAAATCCATGTCATCTTGCTGTAAGATGTTTTTTATTATTCCAGATCCCATTCTTCCACATGCACCGGTTACTGCCACTTTAATCATTTTATCACTCCATAACAATCCATACAATTAGATTTAAATAAATTAAGTAGATGATGGATTTTAATATAAATTTTAATTATTTAATAGATAGTAATTTTGATAGTAATTTTGTCGTAAAATCACTTAAAATTAATGATTAAAATTGATTATTAAAATCTAAAAAATGGTAGGGTCCTTGAATTCCTTATCAAAAATAATGAGGTATTGGATAAATACTAAGTTAAATCCAATATTTTAGAAAAATTTTGAAAAAAATTAGATTAAGGAAAGGTCTTCCAGGACTATCTTTAGCTTGGCCTTGCTTTCTTCTTTTAAAGGAGCAAGGGGCATCCTTACATGACCAGCAGGTCGTCCCATCATATTTAATGCTTCCTTGGCTGGTACAGGATTACTTTCAACAAATAAAACTTTCATTAAATCATAGATTTCATAATGAGTTTTGAATGCACTTGCAAAGTCCCCGGAGAGAGCTTCATTAACCATGCGACTCATTCTGGCAGGATCCACATTACCTACTACTGAAATAACCCCTTTAGTCCCCATGGAGATCATAGGAAGAGTAAGGTTGTCGTTTCCAGAGAGTATCATGAATTCATCTTCCAGACCCAGGTCCATGATTTTTTTCATGGTCATGGATACTTTGTCCAGATCAGGACTGGCTTCTTTAATAGCCACGATATTGTCCAGGGCCGCCACCTGAGCTATGGTATCCACGTCTATATCAGTCCCGGTACGGGAGGGTACGTTGTAAACAATGATTGGAATGTCAGATGACTCCACCATCATACGGTAGTGTTCTACCAGACCGTGTTGCTGGGGTTTGTTATAGTACGGCGTGATAACCAGTGCTGCATCGGCTCCAGCTCCTTCTGCATATTGAACCAGACCTAAAGCTTCCTTGGAAGAGTTGCTACCTGCTCCGGCAATGGTCTTTATTCTACCATTTACCTCATCCACCAGAATGTCAATCATTCTGCGCTGTTCGTCATGCGTTATGGTAGCTGATTCTCCAGTAGTTCCAGCCGCCAGAATCCCATCTACACCATTTTCTATTAGATAGTTTATATTCTGCCGCATGCCTTCTTCATCTACCTCGTCATCCGAAGTAAATGGAGTTATCATGGCAACAGTAGTACCTTCGAAGTTCATTCTAAGACACCCCTCACAAGTTCATATGCTTTTTTCCCATCTTTCCAATCTACAAATATTACAACAGAAGTCTGTGATGATGATATTTCCACTATATTAAGATTATTATCCCTCAGGGGATCAGTGATATCTGATATGATCCCGGGAGTATCAATGAAGTCCGGACTGGCAATGCTAATCATGGCGATTTCTCTTCCCAGAGAAAGAGAACTCAGATTATGGTTTTTAACCACCACCCCATGTAATATGCGATGTGCTCTGTCAGCATCTTTCTTATTTATGAATAGAGTAACTGAATTTTGACCAGTAGAAATACCAAATATATTAATGTCATTTTCTGATAATGCATCAGTTAATTCTGCTAAAATACCGGGTTTGTTTAATATTTCTTCTCCAACCACCGCCAGTACGGATATTGGTTCATTATTGAAGGTGGTGGTTTTTAACATTTCATCATCAGAAGGACCTATGATTTCTGTTCCAGGAGAAGAAAGGTCCCCATTTTCAAACCCTATGATTTTAGCTTTGATTTCAGGATCTTTATATTTCAGGGCATGAGGATGCAGTACCTGGGCACCATGGGTGGCCAAATCTCTCATTTCCTCCACTGAAATTTTATCTAATTTCTGGGCATCCTGCAGCTTATTGGGGTCGGTAGACATTACCCCATTTACGTCAGTTACAATGATGACGTGTTCTGCATCTAAACAGTGCCCTAAAAGGAAAGCGGTGATATCGCTTCCTCCACGTCCCAGAGTGGTTATGTAACCCTGCGGGTCGCGACCCAGAAAACCACAGACCACCGGGATGATTCCCTGGTCCATCATCTTCATTAGTTCCTGGGATTTTTTTTCAGTGGCTTCGAAATCCACTTTTGCACTTAAAAGGTTGCTGTCAGTTACAATAGGCCAATTGTCCATGAAAGGATCTACATATTCAGATTTAACACCCAGGGCCTCTATTGCTGAAGAGAATATTCTTACGCTGGTCATTTCACCCATGGAAACAATCTCAGCAAGCTGCTTTTCAGTGACGGCTTCTTCCATAGCTTCATCAACTATGTGCAGTAGTTCATCGGTGGTCTTGTTTATGGCTGAAACCACTACTACTACCTTCTTACCCTTCATGTATTCATCTACAACTGATTGGGCAGCTTTTTTAATTCTCTTACCGTTTCCTACTGAGGTTCCTCCAAATTTGGCCACTATTAATTCCATTAACCTTCACAACCTTTAGCACTATAAATAAATAAAAAGGGTATTTTAATGTGTTATTTATATTAAGAAAAAATAATTAAGATTTAACTTAATTAGGGTTTTTCTGTTCGTTTCTAACTAATCGGGTTACGTAACCAGCGATTTTGTTTCGTAAGTGTTTGGTACTTACGGTAGAATATTCTTCCACTAATTTTTTGTTTTCATCAAAGTCAGTGGTAAATTTTCCCTGGTGAGTTTCGATTAATTCTTTTGACATTCTTTTTACAAATGAAGTTCTAATGTTACCCATTGTCTTTCCTCCTTAGTATTTGTTCTTGTTCTTTTTTATTTAAATCTGTAAGTATTTTCATTATCTGACTGAGCTTTTCTTCGTCGATGTTGTTCTCTCTGGCAAGTTTACGAGTTTTATTTTCAATGTATTCTTCTCTTTTAGTGTCCTGGATGTCTATACCCAGACTTATCTTAGCATTGATTATATCTCGAGCCAGAGAAGTTCTTTTAGCGATTAAGATCAATATTTCTTCATCTATGACATCAATCTGTTCTCTGGATTTATGAAGAAGTCTCAGTGCATGAGATTCATCCAATTAAACCACCTTTGTGCCTTCATTGTCCACTTGTGTGGCGATAACTCTACCAGAATAAGTGCTCCAGATTTCCTGGACATCCTGAATATTATCATCATCTACCACTGCTACAAAGGACGGACCTGTTCCAGACAATCCAGATGCAATTGCACCAGAATCCAAAGCATCAAGAGCAATTTTTGGGTCAAATCCCAGTGCTGCACAATACAAAATTCCATTCAAGGTTAAAGCGTCATGAATCTGACCCTGAAGTGCCTGGTTAAAGGCCATCTTTACCCAGGGTGAGAGAAGCTTCATCCTATTAACATCTGATTGTGCGGTCAGTGATTTTCTGTCAGGCATATATATTAATATGTTTTGTTTTTCCATTTTGGATTGCTGGATAATTTTTCGCTGATAATTATCCGTTATGGTAATCCCACCAAAGAAAGATGCGCTGGCATCATCAAAGGCACCAGTAATAGTTACTCCCGCTTCTAAAGAAGCATCAATACCCAAATTCAGCATTTGCATCTCATCCATAGGTTTTAAACCAAATTCATCTGAAATCAATTGGCTAGTGGCCATGATTACAGCATTGGATGTGGCACTGCTGCTGGATAGACCTGATGCCATGGGAAGAGTTGATTGAGTTTTTATATGAACCCCTGTGTCAACATCATAATGTTTTAAGACTTTATCTACACAAATTTCCATTAATTTAGGATTAACTGGTAAATCAGAGGAACATTTAACTCCAGAAGATTTTATCTGTGCCTGGGCAGTTACATATAACTGTATACCAAATGCAGAACCACTTCCTGTTGCTATAGCATTGATTATGGTAGCCGATCCCGGCGATCTTACGGTTTTCTTCAATTTATCACCTGAGGGTAAGAAATTTTGGAATAATGGACAAACAATAATTATATAGGTGACTTATGATATCACCATTATTGTTAAATATTTATCTGAAAATATTACACCAAAAATAGGATTATTTTTAGATAATCAGCACAATATAAAATGTAGATAATGCCGTAATATAATTCTTATTAATTTCCTATATAAATAATTAGTAAATAATGTGGAAGGGGTTTGATAATCATGTCAAAAAATAACCAGATATTAATATTAGGAGGAGTGGGTGTCCTCGCATTTATTTTTATTCTCTTCATCGGCGCCATCGTTATTCTAAGTGGCGGTATTGGTAATCCTTTTGGTAATACGGTGGCCGTAATACCAGTATATGGAGAAATTGCTTATTCTTACACATCAGAGGAATATGGAACAATTTCTAATCCCGAGGAAATAAATATGCTTATTCAACAGGCCAATGACGACCCTTCAGTAAGTGCCATTGTACTGGACATTAACAGTCCCGGGGGGAGCCCAGTGGCCAGTGAAGAGATAATGGATGCTGTGAAAAATTCTGAAAAACCCGTGGTGTCCTGGATAAGTGATAGTGGTGCATCTGGTGCTTATCTGGTGGCCTCAGGCTCTGATGAAATTGTGGCCAGTCCATCTTCATGGTTAGGTAGTATCGGGGTTATTGTTACCCTCACTGACCTTTCAGAAATGTACAGTCAGCAAGGAATTAACATGTACTCCATAAAAGCTGGGGAATATAAAGATATGGGGGCCGATTACCGTAGTTTAACCAGTGAAGAACAGTCAATGCTGCAATCCATGGTAAACGAAGAGTATGATTACTTTATTTCCCTGGTGGCTGAGAACCGGAATTTAAGTGATGATTATGTGCGGAGCATTGCCCAGGGTAAAATATACACCGGCCGTCAAGCGCAGAAACTGCAACTGGTGGATTATATAGGTGGTAAAGATCGGGCCATTCAACTGGCAGCAGATTTAGGAGGTATCAGCGATTCTTATCAAGTGGTAACCTACACCCCGCCCAGTTCCATGAATGATTTCCTAAGTGGCGTATTCTCCAAAATGGCCTACTACATGGGATTAGGAATAGGAAAAAACAATAACAACAATACCTTGCCCTATGTTTACCAGTACTAATCAGTAAAACAAAAAACTCCTTTTTTATTATTTTATTTGTTTTTCCCGGTTTTTTAAAAATAGATAATAACCATAAAAAGTCTAATAAGAAATAATAATGGATTTAAAATAAATAATTAAATATTCAAAATTAAAACCCCGCCTAGTTCTTAAAGAATAACTATTTATCCAAAAACATTAGATACAAATATAATAAACTTCTGGAATAAAATAAATAATTAAATAATGCATAATTCTTATTGGAGGTTAAAACATGGCTGTTAAAATCGAAGTGTTTACATCACCTACATGTCCTTACTGCCCTATGGCTATCGAAGTCGTGGAAGAGGCAAAAAAAGAACTGGGAGATGCCATTGAAATAGAAAAAGTTGACATCATGGAAGACCGGGAAAAAGCGGTCAATTATGGACTTATGGCCGTTCCAGCTATTGCCATGAATGGTGTAGTGAAGTTTGTTGGTGCTCCATCACTAGAAGAACTCATGGCCGCCCTAAAAGAAGAATTGAAATAATCACTTAATTTATTTTTAATATTTTAACTTTTTTTAATTAAATAGTCTATAAACCATTTTATTTCATTAATTTATTCACTAATATCATTTAATTATAACAAATTAACGCAAAAATATTATATTTCACTAATTCAAGTTAATTTAATAAATAATATGATTAAAGAGACCCATATATCTAATTTAATCATTATAATATTATAATAATCTATAATTCATATCAGAAACTATATCCCGTTAGATAAAATCAGATTAAGTTGATTAGATTAATTAAATAAATATTAAGTATTAAATATAATATTTCCATGAAAAATCAGCATTACAGGTAGTTTTAATGAATATGTCCAATAAAGAATTATCTTATGGAATAACTACAGGCAGCGCCGCCACTGCTGCTGCAGTAGCCGCTCTCCAGACAATTATTCACCAAAAAAAACCTCTTAAAGTGAAGATTGATGCCCCGTTTGGTGAGTTGGAGATAGATATTCTGAGCACCAAACGGATTGGTGAAAATACTGCGCAGGCCATGGTTATAAAAAAACCATATCCCGACCCTGATGTAACCATTAATCTGGAAATTGGGGCAATGGTAAGGTTAACTGATAAAGAAGGAATTATTATTCAGGGAGGAGAGGGTATCGGCACAGTCACCAAACCCGGGCTCCAGTTACCTGTGGGAGAGGCGGCCATTAACCCAGTACCCCGTGAGATGATCTGTGCTAATCTGGAAAAAATCATCCCATCAGATAAAGGTGCTCAGGTAACTGTATTCGTTCCCCAGGGAGAAAAAATTGCCTCAAGAACCATGAACCCACGTTTAGGAATAGAGGGAGGAATATCTATCCTGGGAACCACCGGGGTGGCCCGTTCCATGTCACTGGAATCTTATAAAAGCGCACTCTCCTGCCAGATAGATGTGGGACTGGGCCAGGGTTTTGAAGAACTGGTCTTTGTTCCAGGAAATATTGGTGAAAAATTGGCTCTTCAGGCACTGGACGTGGAAAAGGACCAGATCGTGCAGATGAGTAACTACGTGGGACACATGCTAGAACAAGCCCATGAAAAAGGGGTTAAAAAGATAATATTATATGGACATGCAGGTAAACTAGTTAAAATAGCCGGTGGAATATTTAATACAAAACATAGCGTGGCTGATGCCCGGCGGGAGATAATTACGGCTCATGCCGCAATCTGTGGTGCTTCACCAGAGTTACTGGAGAATCTTTTCCATTCCAAAACCACAGAAGACATGATTGATCTCCTGCAGAATGAGAACCTGGTGGCGGATGTCTTCCACAATATTGCCCATGCCATCAAAGAAAAATGCCAGGACCGCTACCCCCTGGAGATGGAGGTAATAGTGGTGCGCATGGATGGAACTGTACTGAATCCCTGAAAAATCCATAATTATCAGGGCATTATAATTATTATAATTATTATTATTTATTGCATTATCCTTTACTATTTAATTCATTAAAAAAGCTAAATAACCTATAAAAATCATTAATTAACGGTGAAAACATGAAAGTATGTATGGTTGGACATTACCCCCCTCATGTGGGAGGTATTGCATCTTACAATTATTTATTATCCCGGGCTCTGGAAAAAAGAGGAGACCAAGTCTATGCAGTGACTTATCCCCACGAAGATATCCCTAAAAAAGATGGGATCCCGGTGCAAGCCGTATCCACTCCTGATATCAAGGGACTGCGGGGCATGTTTTTTGTATTGAATGGTGCCCGTAAGGTGATAAAGATGGTGCGGGAGAATGATATTGATATTATTCACGCTCATTTCCTGTTCCCGCCAGGTATGGCTGGATTAATAGGAGCTATGGTCACAGGAAGACCATTCTACGTCACCCTGCATGGATCTGATGTCTTTCTTTTATCCTCAAAAAAATTCATAAGGCCCCTTCTAAGACTTATATTGCAGAATGCCACAGGAGTGTTTGCGGTTAGTGAATCTGTAAAGGAAGAAGTTCTTAAAATGAATATTCCTGGCCTGGAGAATAAGATTAAAGTTACCTGGAATGGTGTGGATGTGGACAGGTTCCATCCCCAAAAAGAAAGCTCACTTAGACCGGAGCTGGGTATTGCAGATGATGAATCAGTTATATTATTTGTGGGAAACCTGGTTCATCAGAAAGGACTGGAACATCTACTGAGAGCCAAAAAACTAATGAAAGAGGAGACCCGCCTGGTGATAGTTGGTGAAGGGCCTCTTCTAAATGATTTAAAGGGTATGGTAGAGTACGAAAAGATTGAGAACGTGATTTTCGCCGGCCGTCGGCAGGACGTGGAGAATGTCATACCTGCAGCTGATGTGGTGGTCCTCTCATCGGTATTTGAAAGTTTTGGTATTGTTCTTTTGGAGGCCATGGCCTGTGGAAAAGCAGTGGTAGGTACCAATGTAGGTGGCATACCTGAACTGGTTAATGAAGATGTAGGGATAGTGGTGGAACCCCAGGACCCGGTGGCTCTGGCCGAAGCCCTGGACAAACTAGTGGGTGATGCCCCATTACGGGAAGAAATGGGTAAGAAAGGTCGTCAAAGGGCTTTAGAGTTTTCTCAAGTGGAAATACCCTACTAAATCCCTATAAATTATTTTATCATAATTTCATTATTTTTTTAAATATAATATTTTTTAATATAATATTCTCTAAAAGAAAAACTCACCATTCAAAACTTATTTAATTTTAAGTAAAACAATCTAAATTAATATAATTCCTTTTACAAATGGTTTTAATAAATCATCAAATTCATGAGGGACTGATTCGTTTAAGAGAAGGTATGAAATATGAGTGGAGATCAATTTACCCATTTAACAGAAAAAGGCGTGCATATGGTGGAAGTTGGTGAAAAGTCAACCATTAAAAGAAGCGCCATTGCATCAGGAACCATTAATCTAAAAGAAGAGACCATAAATCTCATCCAGAACCAGGAAATAAAAAAGGGAAATGTGCTAACCACCGCCCAGATTGCAGCCATCGGCGCTGTAAAAAATACCTCAAATCTCATTCCCCTCTGCCATCCCCTGCCCGTAACTGGTATTGAAGTGGAATTTGAATTGGAGAAGACCAGTATCCACGTGGTGGTTAATGTGACTTGTACCGGCCAGACCGGTGTGGAGATGGAAGCCATTACTGGTGTCAGCGTGGCCCTTCTAACCATATGGGACATGGTTAAAAGTGTGGAAAAGGATACTGATGGACAGTACCCTGATACTCATATTTCTGATATTAGGGTATTAAAAAAAGAGAAGAAGGAAATCTAAATTTCAGATATTGTACTAAAAAATATACGGGCTAAAACAAAGAATCAGGAAATTCCTGATGAAATATATCTCATAACTAAATAATCAAAGAAATAGCCGAGATATATTCAGATAAAGATTTTAAAATCCTAAAAACCAGGTTAAATCATGCACGATATTGATCCAACAATTCGAGAAATTATTGGTGGTTGTTACCCCTACATAGAACACTTAAACCCGGCCCAGCGCGCGGTGGTGGACTCCGGTTACCTGGAGGACGACCACAACTACATCATCGCCATTCCCACTGCCAGTGGTAAGACCGTACTAGGAGTTATGGCTGCCTTAAAGACCCTGCTGGCGGGAGGGAAAGTTGTATATGCTGTTCCCCTTTTATCCATTCAAAACGAGAAATTAAAGGAATTTAAATTATTTGAAGAACATGGCATAAGTGTAGGACGCCACCCTCGTTACTCTGATCTTTCGGTGATGGTTTTTGAGTCCTTTGATGCCATTACCCGTTTCTCATGGAATACCCTGCGGGAAGTAGATCTTTTAATTGTGGATGAGTTCCATATGATAGGAGAATACAGTAGGGGCCCCACCATAGAATGTGCCATAACCCGTTCCAAGATAATCAACCCAGGTATGCGTACCATTGCCCTGTCGGCCACCCTGCAGAACATGGAAGAGATTTCAGGTTGGCTGGATGCTACGGTGGTGGAACACGACTACCGACCGGTGCCCCTGCACAAGGAAGTCCTGAATACTGAGATGTTTAATACCAAGAACAAGAACGACGTTATTGTAAAGATTCTAGAAAAATCCATGCAAGAGGATGCCCAGGCACTGGCCTTTGTTTCCACACGACGCTTCACTGAATCCCTGGCAAATTACGTGGCGGGTAAAATCAAACGTAAGATCTCATCTGATAAGAAAAAAGCATTTCGGAGTGTATCGGAGAAAATTCTGGATGTTCCCAAACGCAAAGGATCCCGTCCCACATCAATCTGTCTCAAGTTGGCCGAATGTGCCGAGAACGGTGTGGCATTCCACCACGCAGGGCTTTTCAATGAGCAGCGGGAGATTATTGAAGACGAATTCAGGGATGGGAATCTTTTAATGATTACAGCCACCCCCAGTCTGATGTACGGTGTTAACCTACCTTCTCGAAGCGTTATTATCCGGGATTATACCCGCTGGACATCCCAAGGGCCCCAGAACATTCCGGTATTTGATTACGAGCAGATGTCTGGTCGTGCCGGTCGGCCCCAGTACGATGATGTGGGTTATTCCTATCTGGTGGCCAAGACCCTTGATGAGGCATTTAATCTTCAGGAATTCTATGTTAATGGTGAGGTAGAAGCCACCAATTCCAAGCTCATAGAGAATAAGGACGCAGTTTACCGGCAGATTATTGCCCAGGTGGCCTCTACACTGGCCAAGAACCCTGTGGAAATACAGGAATTTTTCTCCCAGACATTCTATGGTTATCAGATGGAAAGCAGCCCCTACATGAGTGCATTTGCTGCGGAAAGCTTAGAATATGAGATCAACACTGCGGTGGGTTTTCTCATGCAGAATGGTATATTGCAGGCCACCCCTGAAGGCCTGAAGGCCACCCGTCTGGGGCTACTTATTGCCAAATCCAATTACACCGTGGAAACAGCAGTTAAATTGAAGGAATACTCCACCCAGATGGACAAGGTGGACATCTATCAAATTATCTATCAATTATGCCGCACTCCGGATATGCCCCTCATCTCTTTTAAGGGCCGCAAAACTAAGGATCCTGTCCGGGAGAAACTATCCAGTAAAGGCATCTTTGCAGTGGACATGGGCAATGCCGAGGCCACTACCGCATCACTAATTGAATGGATTGAAGAGAAAAACGAGTACCAGATAGAGAATGCATTCCATGTCTATGCTGCCAGCACCCGTCGGGCCGCCTATGAGGCATCTCTTATGGTGAAATTCTTTAAGGATATCTGCGAAGTCCTGGGGGTTTATGGTAGTTCCCATGAGCTGGAAAAATTATCCGCACGCTTATATTATGGTGTAGGGGAAGATCTAATCCCACTGGTACTGGGTGTTAAGAGACTGGGTCGTAAGAGGGCGCGGGCACTGGTTAAGGCATTTGGTGATGACCTACGACCGGTAAGTGAGAGGGAACTGCAGAAAGTGGATGGGATTGGGCCTAAGCTAGCAGCGGCTGTGCGCCGATTTGCAGAGGGATCCTGATTAAAAATTCGGTTTGGTGGGATGATATTTATTAATAGTGATTTTATTCCAGAACACCTAAATCTGATTGAATTTAAAATGGATATTTATCAAATAGTGATTATTAAATAGTGATTTTATGTTAAATGAACTGGAATTAGAGACTGATTTGGGGAAAACTGAGCTTCTAGTAGCATTAAAAAAGGAGGCCAGGCAGATTAGCCTACAAGACATCATGGATGCCAGCATATTCATTATAGAGGATGCCCAGTATGTGCAGAAGAGTTACCGGGACAGATTCGTGGCATCCTATATGCAGGGATTTATCATTCGCATCACTGACCTTAAAAACGACCAGGGCCCCTATCATGGACCTGTGAATATGGAAGAACTATCTGACGCCTTGGAATTGTTAAAAAAACAGAAAAAAGAAAATGATGAGAATGAGAACTTCAACCGCTCTTTTTTCCTGATTTACATGATTATTTCCATGTACACCACTTTTGTACTGGATGAACCCATCCATCCCATGGGAACACCATTCCCCGGGGGTTTTGAGGTGAGCCATGACGGTGAGAATTATCTGTGCCCGGTTAAAGAGAGTCAGAAAGATAATCCTGGAGCGGTGTGTGGTTTTTGTATTGCCGAACAGGATCAAAATATTTAGAATCGGTTCAAACTAATTATATTAATCATATATTCTTTTAAATTAACTTAAATAGTTAAATAGAATATCTAAAATTTTTTAATAATTAAAAAATTAGTTTAGAATAGATTAAACTCATTTTATTATCAATAATTATTGAACATCATAAGGTGAATAAATGAACCAATACCTGAATGAACTGGATTTTTCCAGGGAAATTAGTAAAATGGAGCTTTTAGAGGTTCTTAAAAAAGAAGCATCCAACATCCACATCAAGGAGATTATGGACGCCAGCATCTACCTCAAGGAAGACGCCAAATTCATGCCCCCTAAAGAGAGGGATGATTTCATTAAAAGGTTCACCCAGGCTTTTTTCCTCCGTATCAAAGACCTGAAAGAAGATAAAGAGAATTATCACGGGCAAGTCAGCACTGATAAATTACGAGAATTTCTCAATATCCAGGATCAGCAAAAAGAAGAATCCCGCTGCCATGAAGAGCGTTGTTTTCACAAGATAGCTAAAATAATTGCTACCTACGCCGCCTTTGTTAAGGAAGAATCCATCCACCCGGTGGGGACTAAATTCCCCGGTGGATTTGTGTTAAGATACGAGAATGGAGTATATTACTGTCCAGTGAAGGAGAAGCAACTGAATACTCCAGGGGCACTGTGCCGGTTCTGCGTTAGTGTGCAGGATGAAGTGGTTTGATTTAAAATTAAAATTTTAATTATTTTTTAGATATATTTTTGTTTATTTATAAATCAATGTGATATTTTAATAAATACAACCCGAAAATACCATCAGAGAATAAAATAAAATCCAATATTTTCAGGAAAAGATGGGTCTTATAAAATCAAAAAATAAGAGAAGTGAATATTTAAAATCACTCTCATCAGGCTGTGAAATCATCTGTCAAATATTTATAGACAAATGCAGCTAAAACTCCCCCTACCAGAGGCCCTATGACATAAATTGGGAAAAATGCCCAGAGATTACTACCTCCTAATAAAAGATCCCCTAAATAGGGGCCAAATGTTCGGGCAGGATTCAAAGAAGACCCAGAGATATTACCTATCGTGGTGATGATTCCAGCTACAGTTAGACCGATTATAAGACCGGCAAATCCCGGTGTAGCCTTTCTATCCACAGCAACCCCCATTATGGTTATCACTAATAAAAATGTCCCTATAGCCTCTACTAAAACTGCTTGCCAGTAACCTATTCCCGGAAATGGTGCAGTGGCACCTAATCCTCCAATGGTTACGGCACCCATTCCTACACAGGCCGCAAAAAGAAGACTGGCCAGGGATGCACCACCCAGTTGGGCCAGAATGTAGGGAATAACGTCGCGGGATGGGAATTTCTTTATGGACCACAGAGCAATGGTCACTGCCGGGTTAATGTGACAGCCAGATATACGGCCAAATACATAGATAGATGCTGCAATGGCAATACCAAATGCTAGACCTATGGCTAGCCAGTCACCCAGGCCACCTAAAACCCCAATTCCTATATTAAATGAATTAGGAGGGGTTTGTCCTGAACTGATCATAAGAGTGATGGCTGCGGCTCCCGCACCAAAGAACACTAAAATGAAGGTTCCAATGAACTCCGCGATGACCTTTTTTGCCAGAGATACCATTTAATCAACTCCTTTGTAATTTAATCAACTCTTTTTCAGGGCATTAACGCAGTACTTGCACAATATCCGGGGCAGGGTGTGTTCCAGTTTTTCCTCAGGGAAGGGGTATCCCCCAGTCCACATCTCAGTTTCCTCCCTGATGGCGTGTTGGGAACATAAGCCCATACCACACACTATACAGATGGCTACTGCATCTGAATCTTTTCCTTCTTCATTACAGATATAACATTTCATCATATCACCCCAAAATTAAAAAAAAAAGAAAAGATTATACCGCTTCTTTCCACTGGCAGTGGTTGTGTCTGAAGTCAATTAAACTGGCTGCAGCACAGTCTTTACAGGTACGGGCCGGTGAAGCAGCGCTTTCTTTGTGCAGGGCGATGATGTTGGTCATTAATGTTGCGGTTACTGGTTCACTGGTTAAAAGACATGGATAATCTGCCAGACGCATCAGAGAGGAGAAACGGACTGTGATGGCACAGGCAGGATAGGTGTAGCGTTGAGGATTCATGACCACTTCATTCTCATGTATAGGGTTTAAATCCACTTTGAAACGGCTGATTTGAGGTTGCAATGGTTCTGACGAACCGTTTTTCATGCGCCTAGCCTTATCCAGATACTTCCATCCCCGGTAGATCATGTCCATGAAGTCGCTGTTGTGCAGTTCAGCAGCAGCTCCCCTGTCTGGGTAAAGCTGCACATAGTTGTGGAATTTCTTGGTGAGAAGATCCACCACCATAGGGGCGTTGAAACCGTCTAATTCCAGCATGTATTCCACAGCACAAGCAGAAGATCCGGTGGCCAGTGATAATATTTCGTATTCACTTTTAAATTCAGGTAATGCTGAATTTAAGGTGGATTCCATTACTCCTGTTGTGGCTTCTATGATACCCATGGTGACGTCGTCTTTGCACATATTAAAGGTTGACTGGGAGATATGGTGGGAAATATCCCCTACACAATAGGCAGGTACCGTTAAAATATTACCATAATGTACATTATCACCCATAGCTTCTTTTATGGTTTTAAACATCTTATTTTTATATTCCGACATGTATTTTCGCACATCAAAAGACGTGTGACCGGCGCTGTCCATGAGTTCGGCCTGGGCATTCACCGGTTCTTGGTAGATCTTTTTAATCATGGCTATCTCTTTTTCCACCGCCTGTGATACTGTGGTGTCCTTTTCAATCTCCTTGGCAAATACTTCACCTATACCATAAGATGTGTTCATACCCCATGATTTAGCGGCCAGTATAGCCTGCTTGTGCATTTCAGGCAGATCAATGGTCTGCAGAATACGGTTTATGGTATTACTGGTACTGCCTGGCATTAGGGCAAAGTCAACCACACAAGTGGGGCCGTAGAATCCACCGTATCGGCGTACCACTTCCCGTCCAATTAGGGCCTCGGCCTTTCCAATGGCCTGGATGAATGTTTCCATACTTTTATCGAATTGGGAGTCTTCATCCCTCAATATCTCCAGTATACCTGGTGTTTGGTAGTGTTCCACAAAGGGGTCGTCTTCAGGTCGGATGGTTTTAGTCAACCCCTTTAAAATCTCGTAATGAGCAGTTACTGAATCAACATGGAGGTTAATTACGGATTGGCTCTGGTTACCCACAGCTTTCATGTTTTGTACCACGTCAAAATAGGGTTTGGTATCCTCGATCTGGAACTGAGAACCTCTTTTATTTTTTATGGTTTCTAAATCTGCTTTTTGAGCCATTATAGCTTCTTTAACCATTTTTTCATATATTTCCGACATTTTATCACCTTCTCCTTAGGAAAAATTATTAAACCCTGCATCTTTTTATATTATGTTGCCGGAGACATATGTTATTTTACATCTTAATCCATGTTTTTTTATATAAAATAGTAAGGATCATCATGTAAAACTAGAAATTATACTAAAAAAAATGAATATATCTGAACCTCAAAATAGAGGGGATTTCAAAAAATTGTATGATCCCTAAATGATATTAACTGATTTCCATACTTTGAATAATGGTATCAAACTGTTCACTGGCACTTTCCATATCCTGACCCCGGGCCGAACACATTATTACATATAATACTATTTCTGTGTCATTTCGGGTTTCAAAAGATATGATTCTACTGTATTCTGTTTCCTGAGAATATCCGTTCTTTCCCTGAAAAGTAAATTGTTGAGCATTAATTCCATCAATGGTAATGTTCTGGACGTCATAATCCATTCCAGAATAGGAGGAATATGTCATGAAAGCAGAAGTCATCAATGAATTAATCATGGTTGAAAAATCCATGTTCCCCTGAGTGATATTGGTAACCGAGCTTTGAAGAGTCTCCCAAAATAGGGAAGATGACATATTGGCCTGGGATTCCAGCATCTGCATGGTGTTAACATCCTGAGCCATCATAGTATCTGAAAAATTATTCTCAGAACCAGACGAAGCATTGAGTGGTATGACACTCTTCTGGATGACTATCATGGTGGTGGGTATACTCATATTCTGAAATCCCACTGTTTCTGGATCCCCTATGGCTAGTAAAATACCAGATTCATTTAAATCACCAGTGTAATCCTTCCAGTGCTCCGGGTATTTGAAGGAAAGTCCTTCAGTTTCATAGGTCTTGTATTCCACCGTTGGGGAAGGGTAAAAAAGTAGGAAAATACCCACACATAGGAGGATGCTTACGATAATAACTATCCCTAAGGTAGATCTCTTCATATATAATAATCATCTAAAATGTAATTTAAATATTACTGTTTTAGGGAAAAATGCATAATCAGGGGTTTAAGCAAATATTTGACCAATTATAAATCCCAGTAATCCCAGAGTAGCCCCTAAATATATCCAGCGCAGATATTTTCGTTTATCTTTCTGATTATCACTTTTTAATACCTTGAATGTGGAAAAAACAATTATAATATCCATGAAAATAATCATGATCAGGTAATTAAGACCCATCCCGCCCAAGATCAGGGGGATAAAACTGATTAAAACCACAACTGCAAATATAATTGCTGTAATTTGGAATGCCGCGTTTTGTCCAATTTTCAGGGCGATGGACTGGGAATTGATTTCTTTATCCCCTTCCATATCCAGGGCATCAGCACCGATTTCTTCTCCCAGATCAATAAAAAAGGCAATGGCACTAAAACACCATACCATGGTGTTCCATGGATTTTCCACTACAATACCCCCAAAGATGAAGGTAATGGCCACTGAGGAGCTTACTATGAGGTTACCCAGGAGGCCGGTTCTTTTTAATTTCCAGTTGTATAAAAAGCCGATAATCCAGAAGATGATGGCCACCCCTAGGGCCAGTAGATTAATGGATAATGCGGCAAACAGGCCGATAATGGCGGTGATTGCAGATAAAATGATTACATGAGAAGGTTTCACCAGACCAGAGGGCAGGGGCCTGTCAGGAGCATTTATCTTATCGGTTTCCAGGTCGAAGTAGTCGTTTAGAATCAGGGTGGAGCTGGATATAAAGAAACCCACAGCAAAACCAAGGAACATGTCCATAATGGGAGGTATATTACCCAGAGCAACTATTTCCCCTACAATAACACATATACCTGCCGCCAGGGAGAGGTCTGGTCGGAATAGCTGGATGATGGATTTTATCTGTGGAATATCGGTCATGGAATCCCGTTTAGAGCTTGGTAATTAGAATAAATATTATTCAGCACCTGGAAGCCCTCGGAACGTGAGCTCGTGTGCAGCCTAAAAAGAGTGCGGGCTTCCAGGATTTACCTGAGTACTAATGTTTATTTTCAGATTATAAAACAGTTAGCATTAAGTATTTTAGATGAGCTTAAATCCAAAAAATGAAATTCATCATATTTGTTAATTATAAACAAGAAAAAATAAATTAATAATTATTAAAAGAATATCATTAACAATTAATTAATAAAGTCTAATTTAGTGGTTTTTATGGAAAATTCCCCTGATTTCAAAGAAAATCATCACTTTACTCCAGAATATCAGGCCGAACTGGATGAAATCAGAAGAGAAGTTCAAAAGGGACGATGTCATAGATTAAAAGAATGTTTAACTCTTTTTCAGGAGCTATGGCATGAACGCCATGATTATGAATTACTCTTATCCAATAATGCCCGTAAAAAGCTGGAAAAACTACGTGAAAAGGATTCTGGTCAGTACCGACATGTGCAAAAGAAGGTGGAGCAAATTTTAAAAAATCCGGACCACTTCAAACCCCTCAGTGGAGATATGCATGGTGCCCGGAGAGTGCATATAGGGGATTATGTATTGATTTACTATTTTGAAAATAATCAGATTATAATTCAGGATTATGACCATCATGACCGTGTCTATAATATTAGAATCTGAATTTCCAGGGCAAAATAAAATAAGGAGCTTAAAATGATAATCAGGAAGTAGCCGGAATCGGGACTAGTCACATACAGTTCTAAAAATATTCATTTTAACTAAATTCTTAAAATATAAAGTTAATTAACTGTTTCTAGAAATGATTTAGCTGCTTCTCGGGTCTTTGGGCTCTTACTATCCAGATTAGATTTAACAAATTCTTCTATTCTCTTTTTATCAGAATACTCAGGATATATCTCCTGCAGGGCCTGAATGGTATAAGACTTAATTAATTCCACCTGCTTGCCCTGGTGAATATTTTCCACATCCAGTAATATATCCACAATCCCCGGCAGCATATCTGGTTTATTATGAGCAATCACTGCCGAATTAAGGGCCACATGTGAGGATATCATGGCCCGGGTACCGCCCAGTAGGGCAAAATAATCATCAAAAATAGAAATGAATTTATTAGAAGTATCTACCGCAGTTAATTGCGCTAAAATGTACACAGCAATGTATTTGGAGTAATTATTGCTGCGGGAGAGCAGTTCTACAAAAAAATCCCATTTTTCATATAGGGCGGCTGGTTCTTGTTTACTAATCTGTAATAAGATTTCAAAACAGTTACGACGGGTGGTATCATCTTTAGATAATAGACCTTCCATTAAATCATGCAGGAGGTCTTTCTCAGAAAGGGCAACACCCACCATATAATCAATATCCATTTTTTTGCTAGTTAAATCATATTCTGTCATATTAAACTCCTTTAAGATAATCTATAGGTTTATCGGTTATATTAGGCGTATGGGTGTTATTCCACGATACGGTGATAAAGCTCCGGCCGTCTATCACCAAATACATCCACCGATTCATCCACATCAAAGATTATCTTTTTGTCGTCTGCCAGGTATAGTTCTACATCGGCAAAGATAATGTCCTCATCAAATTCTCCTGCCTGGGCCACACAGTTACCAAAGTGATCAGTGATATGGGTTAATCCCACATAACGGATGCCCCGTTCCAGCCCTACCCGATCAGCACATGCCACAAAGACATCATTTTCAAAGGCGCGTACTTTACTTAAAGCCAGGGCAATGGGTTTGGATATTTCACTCCAGTTGGTCAGGACACATATTAATTCGGCACCATCCAGGGCCAGTACCCGGGCACTTTCTGGGAAATTATGGTCATAGGATATATAGAACCCTATCTTGCCAAAGGGAAGTTCATATACTGCAAAAGGAATATCCCCTTTCTCTACAAAGCGGTCAATGCCAACAAAAGAGCGGTGCACCTTGTGTTGAATAGCTTTAAAAGCCTGGGGGCCCAGGAGAGCAGCAGAATTATATAACTTATCCCCTTCTTTTTCAATAAAACCTACAATTACATAAACATCCAATTTGTCACATAAACTGGCAAAACGCTGAAAATATTTATTATCACTACTTAAAGCAATAGATTCTGCTTCCTGACGAGATTCAATGGAAAATCCTGTCAGACAACATTCCGAAAATAAAATTAAACTGGCCCCATTGTCGGCTGCTACTTTAATGCATCGCTCCACCAGCCGGGCATTTTCCTTAATTTTTCCCAGTTTCACATCGGTCTGGCAGGCTGCTACTCTAATTGCCATTACTTCACCCCCATTAAAGATATTTATTATTATATAATTTTTAGGATAAAAATTTTACATATTATGAATACCGATTTAGAATTAGTAGTTCTAATTCATAACCGACTATCTCAACCTTTTTAATAAAATAAATTGAAATAATATGTTTAAAACAAAAACAATACCATTTTAACCTTTCTTAAAGATCTAGCTAGAAAATAAAATAAATAAAAAATAGGAATAAATTTATAATCCTTTGTCGATAATAACCAGTTCCACGGGATTCACAAACATTAAAGTGACCCCATCAATTATAAGGGTTATACCAATAATGATAGCCAGGAAATAGGGGTCCATGGCAAATAAACCCAGTATTATGTTGATTATACCCATGAAAACCATTAGTAAACTGCTTCCCCGGTGTGCTTCAGCATCTCTGGTGAAGAAGCCCAGTATCCCCATGATTATCATGAAGAACCCCGCCAGATAATAGGATATTCCTATAATAAAGCTGAGGGCATAGATATTGCCAAATATATCCAGTCCAACTAAGACGGCTATTAACCCTATAATCAAAAGCAGGGCACTAATCAATTTATTGTCTCCCCAGATACCCGCTCCCTGAAATAGTAGTATAACTCCTAAAAATAGTATGCCAAAACCAACCAGTATACTCACAGCAAATACACCAGCAAAGGGGAACACCAGAACTAATATTCCTAAAATTAATGTTAAAAGTCCAAACATGTTAATGTTCGCCAAATTAAAACCTCCCATTAATTAAAACCATCTAACATGTTGTTTATTCTGTCCTTTACAATATTTATATTTAATTTAAGGAATTAAGAGTTATTGGATTTAATTAAGAAAAAAAAGAAAATAAGAAGTTAATTTTTTTTAGATTTACCTTAAAAGCCATATTTATAATAAATAAGGATCCTAAGACTATGAAAGAATAAAAAGGGTTAGTGAACCTGTTAAAAATTATTTAAGAAATTCTACGGCCTTTACACCCCGATAAGTTTTTCCTTTATAGTTGAAGGGAGCAGAAATAGCGCCCCGGGGGCAGAATGAAGTACACCTTAAACAGTAGCAACATTTCCTTAAATTAACCGGAAATTCCCCTTCATCCATACGGATATTTTTGATGGGGCATAGCTGCACGCACTGGCCGCATTTATTGCATTTTTCTTTATCAACATCTAGAGGAAATAATTTCTGATTTATAGCAGAATGGGTTAATTTCAAACCGACAATAGATACATAATAAACGGCATCTGATAATATGGGGATTCGGCCCCAGTTAGATTCACCATTGATTAATGAGTAAGCATATTTTTCGGCCTCCCGGAGCCCTGATTCTACTTTCATCTTATTGGTGGCTTTATCCTGTATATAGAATATGTTAATAGGCATTATAATCTCTTTAGCACCAATAGGCGCATATCCCTTCTTTTTCAGGATGTTATACATTGGTCCTAGGATACCCCCAGAAGCGCCCCCCAGAGTATCCACCATAAAAATAGGGGTCCCCTCTGCTTCAGGGAGAGCTTTAACAAAATCCCAAACAAAACTATAGGTGGACAATTCAGCTACGGGGAATCCTAATCCAATAGTATGGTTCAGGTTAATTTCATCTGGATGGGAATCCTCGATTTTGAATAGATTAGCTTCAATCCCCTCTTTTTTAAAGGTTTCCCTCATTTTCTTAACCACTAAGAAAGTGTTCCCGGTTCCGGAAAAATAATATAAATCAACATTCTCCATCTTCATTTTTATCTCCTCTTTTTTGGAATACCAAATGAGTAGTTTAGTGCTCCTTGGGGACAGGATGAAACACAATGACCGCATAGGATACATTCTGCATCCACCATATCCTCTTTTAGCACTTTTTCTTTAACATTAAGACTCATGGGACAGTCCGAACAAAGTTTACATTGCATGCACAAATCATTACAGGCAGTGATATGCAGAGAGGGCCACCGGAAAAAATTCTTTATTTTAGTCCCCATAATCATGAAAGGAGCTATGAAACAGAAATAATGACAATTAGCCCTCTTTCCTGCCAGTAAAGATACTAGTATGGTGGTTACCAGTACCCCATAATAGATAATATACATAAATGGTTGAGAAATAGAAACTCCGTTGCTGGTCATGAATAATGGATCAATAAAGGTTAAACCACCAGCAGAAACTGCGGCCATTATGATTATGAGTATCCAGGGAACGAAAATGAAATATTTGATCCAGTTATATTTTCCCCCTTTCGTTTTAGAATTATTTATGGAAAAACAATATTCCTGAACTCCCCCGGTGGGACAGCACCATCCACAAAATGCCCTTCCCATAAATAGAGATAACAAAAACAATCCAGTGAACGTTATAAGGCTCCCGGTTATTATACCCCGGGAGGCTCCCCATATTATTAAAAATGGTGAGAAATAGAACATTGTAACGGGAAATAATAAGAATGAAAAGAGTAAAGTGGTTTTCCTGATTTTTTGTGTATTAATCATCATGGGTATCCCTTATTATTATTATTATTATTATTATTATGCCTGAAATATCGCGTTATTTCTCTAAAAAGTTCCATATAGCTACTGATTTAATTTATTTTATTTTTTCTAGTGGTTTTATAAATTTATCCTGGAAATGTTGCATTATTTCATCCAGATGTAGATCCTCATCAGATATCATGTAAAATAAAATCCCATCCAGGGCTGACATCAACATCAGGGCACTGGTTTTCACATCATGGGAAATGAACTCACCCTGGTGGATACCCCGGGTAAAAGCTTGCTCAAAGTACTGCACATAGTCCAAGGTGTAGTCATGATAGTAATTCAAAAGTTCCTCATTGTCCAGCACCTTGGCCAGGGACATGAATAAAAAGCTAGTTTCACGGGGGTGTTCCAGCCAGAAGCGGATGTAGTTTTCTATATAGTAAAGTATTCCCTCCTTTACAGAACCACACTGTGCGGCTTTTTCAAAGATTTCATCCATTTCCTGGCAGATTTTCTGGTTAACCATCAATAAAACATGGTCTTTACTCTGGAAATGATGATACAATCCACCTTTACTGACCCCTGCCCTCTGGGCAATTGCTTCCATAGTGGTGTTTTCATAGCCTTTTTCCAGGAAAACATCCAGGGCAGCACTACTGATTTCATTTAGTCGTTCTTCTTTAGATTTTCGAGTGACCATAACCCATCCCCATTACATACCGACGGTCGGTATGTAACTTATTATGGATTTTCATTAATAAAGATTTGTATAAATATCACCAAATGGTTGAAATACACTTCACATCTAAAATTAAAAATTAAATTGATTATGGGTTTAAAAAATAGAAATTAAGAATTATCTAATTTAATTAAAACTCAGGGAGCTCATCCTGAAACCTGATGGTGAATTTAGTCCCTCCATCACATTCCATGTCAATTGAACCTTCAATTTGTTTGGTCAGGGAATTTATCAGATTCATACCCATATTCCCCTGGGTTCTGAAGTCCAGGTCTGCAGGAAAACCAATACCATCATCTGCTATAATCAAATAAAAATACTCGTCCCTTTTATAAAACTTAACGGAAATTTTCCCGCTTCCCTGTGGAAAAGCATGCTTGAAACTGTTGATAATCAGTTCCGTGGCAATTAATCCCAGAGGAATGGCCCTGTCCACATCAATCAAATTAGGCTCCAGATCCAGGTTTAATTTGATATGGGACTTACTATTATAACTATGCATAATCTCTATGGCCAGATTTCTTAAATATTCCGAAAACTCAATATTCTTCATATCCCCAGTCTGATACAACTTTTGATGAATCAATGCCATGGATTTAGCCCGGTTTCTGCTTTCCTCCAAGATTTCTTTGGTATCCTGGTCTTTAATATAACGGGACTGTATATTGAGGAGACTGGAAATCATCATAAGATTATTTTTTACCCGGTGATGTATCTCTTTTAAGAGGACATCCTTATCATCCAGAGCTTTCTGGAGCTCTTTCTCCATTTCACGACGATCAGAAATATCACGGGCCATATGAACACTTCCCACTACATTTCCATCATCATCACGAATAGGTGAAGCAGTAACCAGGAAATATCCCCCCAGGTTATCCTCCTGGACTTCAGTAGTGTGTTCTAAACCGTCCTGCAACAGTTGGGAGTGAGGACATTGTGCTATGGGCTCACCAGTATTATGAACCACTTCATAACAGTGCATACCCACAGTATCGTCAGGTGAAACTCCTAAACGATTAGCCATGGCTTTATTTATTTTTACCACCCTATGATTCACATCCATAATAGCAATTAAATCCGGCAAGGCATCAAACACATATTTCCAGATATCGGGGGATTCTAAAATCTTTGTATCATATTCCAAAACAAAATCTCCTGATTAATAATTTAAACAAAATCAATAAGATTATTTAAATAAATAATTTATATCCGTCAATTCATAAATTAAATATTAAAATCAATAACTATGAATTTAATTAAATTCCCACAAGGTTCAAATCTATGTTCCGGGGATTAATACGTTTTAAAAAAATCCAAAAATATTTATAAGAAAATAGGATTATCCTCCACCATCACACAGTTCCGAACTCATGGCTACTTCTTCTAGATCTTTCTTCATCTTTTTAGATTTTTCCAAGGCAGCTGCTGTGGTCTCATCTATAGTCTTAGCCTTAATTTTCTTTTCCTGGTACTTATCCATGACTTCCAGATATTCAGTATTGTACCACAGTTCCGAATCATCCATTTTAATCCAGCCCTGATCGTCCTCTAATTTAATGGCAGATACTTCACCAGTGGTGCCTGTTCTATTGTAACGGACTCTAGACCCTACATTGACCATTTTACCACGTGCATCTACTATCTCCATCAAAACACTCCTTATTATTCACATGTTCATATCTTAATTCACGTATCCTTATCTCGAATAATAATTTATTATAATTAATCAATCTTCTCAATGGAAATGGAACTTGCCCCTACATCGTCCATATCCTCTTCCGGATTATATTCCAGGGAAGCACCCGTTTCCTTGATAATTAAATAATCTCCCAGTTTATCCAGTTGTTCGATGGTAACTATGAAAGTCTGCTGTCTTAATGCCAGTTCACTTTTAGAAATAATCACCGTGTTAATAACACCCTTTAAAGGGTCAATCTCCATATCAGATACTTTTCCAATTTCTAAAGCATCTTTATCCAGCACTCTTTTTCCTAAGAATTCACTTGCTTTCATATAAACACCATGCATATTATGTTTTTAAAAATATATAATGCTTATCTTATGCTTATCTTATGATGCTTCACCAAATCTTCCTCAACCCACTCCCTAAGCAGCCCTTTAAAAAAAAATCACGACTATGTATATTTACTTTGATAAGTCAATTACCATATCATGAAGGCCCTAAGCATGAGAAAAATGTTTATGTTAATTTATATATAATGATATAGAGAAATATGAAAACATCCCTAAAAATACTACGAGTTTTTAACATCCCCATAGAATTAGATGCTTCTTTTTTGATATTGATCATTTTTATTTATTTAATGGCATTTTTAAAGCTAATTTCAATACAATTAGCTGTTTTAATAACTCTGGTATTTGTTACAGTGGTGATACATGAGCTCTCCCATTCTTACGTGGCCCAGCGCTTTGGGGTGGAAATCGAGAGAATTGTGCTGCTCCCTATTGGAGGGGTTTCTCAAATGGGCGCCATCCCCCAAAATCCCCGCCAAGAACTTCTAATTTCTATAGTAGGGCCTCTGACCAATATGGTAATTGCCCTGGCGCTTTATTTACTTTATCTGGTAAGCAACCCCTATTTACCCTCAATGATAAATAATTTTGTTATGGAGTTCACCCTGGTAAACGTGGTTCTGGGTTTATTTAATCTGGTACCTGCCTTCCCCATGGACGGTGGGCGCATATTAAGGGCCATAATGGCTGAAAAAATAGATTATCTTCGAGCCACCGAGATATCTGTCTACATTGGCAAAATAATGGCCATAGCAATGGCTGTGGCAGGTTTTTATGTAAGCATATTCCTTATTTTTATTGCACTTTTCATTTACATCGGTGCTGATCAGGAATACAAGGCCACCCTGATTTCCTCGCTTCTAACCGGCATGAAGATTAAAGAAATCATGACCACTGATGTGAAAACATTAGCCCCACAGGATACCGTGAAACATGCTCTGGAAAAGATGTTTGAATACAAACATATGGGGTATCCGGTAACAGAAGATGATCATTTGAAGGGAATAGTGACATTCCATGACCTTTCAGGTGCAGAAGATCGGCAAAACACCACTTTAAACCAGATAATGACCACACAGCTGATTACAGTGCATCCCGATGAGGAAGTGGCATCTGCCCTGGAAAAAATCAGTACTAACAATCTGGGAAGGTTACCTGTGGTGGAGGAAGAAATTTTAGTGGGAATAATCTCTAAAACAGATATTTTTAAGGTTTTAGAGTTGATGAAGAATAGAACTGAAAAATAATAATAAAGTCCACATTTAAGGATAAGTAGACATAATATCTGAAAATATCCACTAAATTGCATAGAATCAATTATATTAGGTCATTTATCCAATCATAAATAAAATGAAAAAAAGTTTACCTAAACTATTTTACTCAAATAATAATTAGATGATTAGACTAATTAAAATAAGGCTGAAATAATTAGATTAAAATTAAATAAAATAGTTCTATTCTATTAATTGATATATTAAATTTATAAATAAAATTCTAATAACCTGCATTAATTAATAATTCAATAAATATATTATTGTAACTTAATTTATGGAACTTATTCGACAGATTCCTTATTTAAAAATTACATCGTATAACAGATAATTATTTTATTTTAGAATCATATGGGAGAAAATTTTCAATGGAAGATGCTTGCAGATTAATTATAGACGAGATACTTGCCGGTAAAATTACCTCTAAAAGTGATCTGGAGAAAGCTAAACACAAAGCCTGTCGCGACTTTAAACTGGAAAAGTTCATGAGCAATTCACTTATCCTGGAACAGGCCACCCCCGGTGAAAGAAAACTAGTATCTGATCTTTTAATGAAAAAACCCACCCGTACAATTTCTGGTGTGGCCATTGTAGCAGTTATGTGCCAACCACAGCCCTGTCCTCATGGACGATGCCTTTATTGTCCAGAAAGCGAGAAAGCCCCGCCCAGTTATACTGGAGAAGAACCAGCAGCCCTCCGGGCCAGGATGTATAAGTTTGATCCATATCTGCAGACCTACAATCGCTTGAGCCAGTTAAACAGCATAGGTCATCCCCTGGATAAGGTGGAACTTATTGTCATGGGAGGTACCTTCCCATCTCATTTCTTATGTTACCAGGAATGGTTTGTAGCCAAGTGTCTGCAGGCCATGGTGGATTTTGGTTTAGAATTATCCCAGGTAGAAGTTAAATCAGATACAGAAAATTCAAAGACTCAGAAAACAGCAGCTAGGAATTTAAAAAATATACCAGAAAATATTTTTATCCCTAAATACGGAGAAGATGATTATATCCTTCTGGAAGATGCCCAGCGGGCTAATGAACATTCTAAAGTACGATGCGTAGGAATGACCTTTGAAACCAGACCAGACTACTGTAAAGTCCCTGATGTGGACCGTATGTTATCCATGGGAGTAACCAGAGTAGAATTAGGAGTTCAGACATTATATAACTTTATTTATCAGCGGATAAAACGGGGCCACAACATTGGTGATGTGGTGGAATCCAATCGTATTCTACGGGACTCTGGAATTAAAGTGGCCATGCATATTATGCCCGGACTGTTTTCTGACTTTGAAAGAGATCTGCGCATAGTCAAAAGACTATTTTCAGATCCGCAATTCAAGCCAGACATGCTGAAAATTTATCCCTGCCTGGTGACCAAGGGCAGTACCCTGCATGAAATGTGGCAAAAGGGAGAATATGAACCATATAACAGCGAGGAAGCGGTGGATCTCATTGTGGAGATAAAGAAGATGCTCCCTAAATGGGTACGTACCATGCGTATCCAGCGGGATATCCCTTCACCACTCATAGAAGCCGGGGTTAAAAAATCCAACCTGGGAGAACTGGTTTACAACCGTCTGGCAGAGGAAGGTGTGCAGTGTCAGTGCATCAGGTGTCGGGAAGTGGGACACCAGGCCGCAGGAGGAATTATTCCCGACCTTGATAAAATTAAACTTATGGAAGAGCGTTATGAAGCAGTGGGAGGGCAGGAAATATTCATTTCCCAGGAAGATCCCCAAAAAGACGTGCTGGCAGGATTCCTGCGGTTGAGGATACCCTCTCCAGAAGCTCATAGGGTAGAAGTGGATGATAAAACAGCCATAGTGCGTGAACTGCACGTATATGGATCACTGGTACCATTAGGTGAAAAGAAAGACATTATTGGACAGCACCGAGGATATGGGGAGGAACTTTTATCCCGGGCTGAGGAAATCGCCTGCCAAGAATTCGATCGGAACAAAATGCTGATAATCAGTGGAATTGGGGCTAGAAATTACTACCGTAAGTTTGGATATGAAAGAGAAGGCCCTTACATGGCTAAGAGACTAAATTAAATTTTTTAATTAATTTTGGGATATCTATTTTAAATTTTTTCATCTTTTTTAGAATTTTTTATATTTTAGAAAATAAATAAAATATATTGAGTTTTGAGAATTATTGACAATTTTAAAGAGGGGATGGGATTGGAATTAAGGAAAAAGATGCAAAATACTGAAATTAAGACGGGAGAATTAGCCAAGATGATAGAGCACACCAATGTTAAAGCAGATGCCAGTGCAGAGGATATTAAAAAGCTGGCGCATGAGGCTTTGGCGTATGGATTTGGGTGTGCCGTGGTCACCCCCACCAATGTTGCTCTGGCCAGCGAAATACTGAAAGGAACCTCCGTGAATGTTTGTTCAGTTATTGGATTTCCGGCAGGTGTTAGCACCCCCTCCACTAAAGCCTTTGAAACTGAAGAAGCCATAAAAAACGGGGCCCAGGAAGTTGACATGGTAATGAACATTGGTGCTTTGAAATCCCAGAATCTGCATCTCCTGAAAGAAGATATGGCTGCGGTGGTTAATGCCGCTAAGGGAGCCACCACCAAGGTTATCCTGGAGACTGCATATCTCACTGATGATGAGAAAGTGCAGGCCTGTTTAATTGCCCAGGAAGTGGGAATGGATTATGTGAAAACATCCACTGCCTATGGGGGCCTTTCCGGGGCTACCGTGGAAGACGTGAAATTAATGAGGAAGACCGTGGGTTCCAACATGAAAATCAAGGCGGCCGGTGGAATCCGGGATCTGAAAACTGCTCTGGACATGATTGAAGCAGGGGCAGATAAGTTAGGAACATCTACTGGAGTTCCCATTATTGAAGAATTGATTCACATTTCATGAATTAATTATAAACACTGTGAATTTATAAATTCGGCATTTAAATATTATAATAATTAATAAACCAGACCAAACCATTAAATAAGTGTTAATATGAAAATAGAAATCGAATTAGAAGGAAAGGGAAAAGCAATTGCCCAACTGGATGATCGCAGCCCCTACACTGCCCGGGAATTCTATGATAACCTCCCTATAGAAGGCCGCGCCCTTTTATGGCTTGAAGAGATTTACTTCGATATACCCCTAACTATGGACTATGAAAACCCCTCCAAAATGGCAGAAATTGGAGATATCTCTTACTGGCCTCCAGGATATGCTTTCTGTATTTTCTTTGGAGATACCCAGCCCTATTCTGAAGTGAATCATATCGGGAAGATCACTGAGAATCTAGAATTATTTTTTGATGCTAAAGAAGGAGAAAGAATAATTATTCGAAAAATTTAACACTTTTTATTAAATCATTCTTTCTATTACTCCTACTTTTCTATCATTTTTTTATAATAATTTATGATAAGCCTATAAATAATCAAAGAATTTGAAGATAAAAAATAGGTTATAATTTTTGTATATTTTTATAAATAGTGTCCCGAATTGCGGGTTTTCTTCCCAGATCCCCGATTATTCTTTCTAATTCACTGGGCTCTGTCCGCACCCCATGGGAAGCCCCAGCCGATCTGGAAATATTTTCCTCACCCAGAGTTCCCCCCAGATCATTGGCACCGGCCATGAGACAAACCTGGGCAAATTTAAAGCCCAGTTTTACCCAGGAAACCTGAATATTCTTTATGGAATCATGGAACATTAAGCGGGCCACAGCATAGAGTTTTAGGTCCTCTGCCCCGGTGGTCCCTGCCCGGGAAATACCATCCTGGTAAATGGGAGCATACTGGTGCATAAAGGTAAGGGGTACAAATTCAGTGAACCCCCCGGTACGGTGCTGGATATTTCTTAATATGTCCAGATGTTCTATACGCTGTTCCAGGGTCTCCACATGTCCGTACATCATGGTACAAGTAGTGGGAACTCCCACCTTATGGGCAGTCTCAATAACCTCCACCCATTGGGCAGTACTCAGTTTTCCAGGACATATCACCTTTCTTACTTCGTCGTTTAATATTTCAGCAGCAGTACCCGGCATGGAACCCAGTCCCGCCTTTTTTAACATCTTTAATGTTTCTTCAATGGATAAACCAGCCATTTCAGATCCATAATATATTTCCATGGGTGAAAACGCGTGTATATGCACATCCGGTAGTTCTGCTTTCACTGATTTTAATATACTTTCATAAAAGTAGGCATCTACTTGAGGGTGCAGACCACCCTGAATACAGATTTCCACAGCCCCGTCATGGGCAGCATCTTTAGCAATCTGTACCATGTCAGTAATTTCTAAAAAGTATGCATCGGGATCATCTTCTTCCTTTTTAAATGCACAAAAACCACAAGTTCCGGAACAGATATTGGTGAAGTTTATATTCCAATTTTTAATGAATGTTATTTCTTCCCCTACTATTTTCTCCCTTAAGATATCAGCTGTTATTAGGAGGGCTGTTAAATCATTACCATCAACCTTCATCAAATATAATGCCTCATCATTAGAAATAGGACCTTGTAAAGCCTTTTCTAAAATTTGCTCGGTGCGTGGTTTAATGTTCAACTTACCATACATGCGATTTGATATCTTATTCTATAAGTTTAAAAGTTTTGGTTTAATGAAGATATCAACACCCCATACAGTATACACTTACTGGTGGTTCCAGACCCCATAAAAACCAATAAATTTATATATAACAGAGTCCTAGTTTAATCTGGAGGTGAAATTATGGCTGAATTACCAATTGCACCAGTAGGCAGAATCATCAAAAATGCCGGTGCACAAAGGATAAGCGACGACGCAAAGGAGGCTTTAGCCAAAGCTCTAGAAGAGAAAGGTGAGGAAATTTCCCGAAAAGCCGTCGAACTTGCTAAGCACGCTGGCCGAAAAACTGTCAAAGCTAACGACATCGAAATGGCCGCTAAACAATAAGTTTAGTGTCTATTTTAGTCTTTTATTATTTTTATTTTTTATTTTTTTAAATGGTGCGATTTTAATAACTTTTATATCAATTATATACTGATTAAGTCTTATTTTGGTTTTTTTACAATTATAATGTATTTTTTACCTGTGAATCTCCTTTTTAGTTTCCAATCTCACATTTTACCCATTAATTTCCCATTAATAATAATTATAGAACCTTATTCTGAGGCAAAAAATTATATAATGGGCAGATATAATCTAAACTACAGAAAAATGGAGAGGTAACTATGAGTACAATGGATAATTTAAAAGAAGCATTTGCTGGAGAATCCCAGGCTAACCGTAAATATCTGGCCTTCGCCAAGAAAGCAGACGAGGAAGGTTTCCCTCAAATCGCCAAATTATTTAGAGCCGCAGCAGAAGCAGAAACCGTACATGCTCACAACCACTTAAATGCTATGGAAGCTATTAAAAGTACTGAAGCAAACTTAAAAGCGGCTATTGAAGGAGAAACCGAGGAATTCGAAGAAATGTATCCCGGATTCATTGCCACTGCAAAAAAAGAAGGGCACACCCAGGCTGCCTGGAGTTTTGATGTGGCCAACCGGGTAGAAATGATTCACGCTGTTTTATACCAGAAAGCCTTAGACAACATCGGTGAAAACGAAGAAGTAGATTACTACGTCTGCAACTGGTGTGGAAACACTGTTGAAAGCGAAGCACCAGAAAAATGCCCTATCTGTGGTGCTCCTAAAGAAGAATTTACTAAAATCGATTAATTGATTTTAAAATTCTAAATTAATTTTTTTATTTAAAAATCATAGAATTAGTCTTTAATTATATAACTGAATTCTCACTTTTATTATAGATGCCTTAACTAAATTTTTATTATCAAAATAATCCGAATCTTTATTAATTAAATCTTAATTGGCTAAAATAAGGAAATAAATATTAAATTAATTATATTTTTCTTCTTTAAAGGTTATCTGGAAAGCAGTCCCGTCCTGAGAGGTCATTTTAACCTCAGCATCAATTTGATCACTCAAATTATTAACCAATTGCAGTCCTAATGAGGAAGTATTCTGGTAATCTAAATCTTCAGGAAAACCCACCCCATTATCTGCCACACGCAGGGTCAAATTTTCACCATCCTTATGGAAAGAAATATTTATCTCACCATTCATATCTCCCGGGAAGGCATGTTTCATGGCATTGGTTACTAATTCATTGATTATGAGGCCCAGAGGGATGGAAGTGTTGATATCAATCATGATATCTTCTAAATCCATTTTCAACTCAATTTTACTGGGATCTGTTACATAGGTATGGAATAATTCTGTGGATAATGTGCGGATATAATCAGCGATATCTATTCTTTTTAAGTCGGTAGATCGATAGAGACGTTCGTGGATGAGTGCCATGGAATTAGCCCTATTCTGACTCTCTTTAAATATATCCAAAGCTTGCTTATCCTTAATATAGCGGGACTGAATATTGAGCAGACTGGATATGACCATTAAATTATTTTTAACCCGGTGATAGATCTCCTTAAGTAACATCTCTTTTTCAGATAGAGATTCCCTTAACTGGTCTTCTGCCAGTTTTCTTTCCGTTATATCATTAGCTATGGCTAAAATAGCGTATGCTTCGCCGTTTTTCTTCAATATGGTGTTGAAAAGTTCAACCCGTCTTTCGTTTTTATTTTTATCCAGAAAAACAGCTTCATAAGGAGGTACATTTATACCCTGATTTAAAAGTGTCAATTTTTCTTCAAAACCTGCTAAATCTGCAGAACGTGTTATTCCAAGGTCCAGTAAAGATTTTCCAATTATTTCTTCTGGTTCTTTACCGACCAGATTTTGGGCGGTTTCATTAAAATCCATCACTCTTCCTTCCATATCTATTAGTACAATATAATCTGGGGAAAGCTGGAATAAAGTGCGGTATTTCTCTTCACTCTCCTTTAATAAACGTTCTTTTTCAATACGCTCTGTGATATCCCGGGTTACCCCTAAAATCTTGTCTGGATTTCCTTCAGAGTCTATTAATAATGTGGTTACCACTTCTGTATGTATAATAGACCCATCTTTATGAAACTGGTCCACTAAATTGGTAGCAATCTTTGCTGAGGTGTCACCAGACATATACAATTCCAGGTTCCTTTGCAATTCTTTTAGAATAGAGTTATAAGATTCCCGCGTCATGACTTCTTCCATGGACTGTGAAAGAACTTCTTCCGGAGTGTAACCCCTTAAATTAAAAACAGAGGGGCTGACATATTCAAATTTAAGAGAGTTAATATCTAAAAGCCATATCACATCTGCTGTATTCTCAGATATGAATCTGTAGCGTTCTTCGCTCTCTCGAAGTGCTTTCTCAGCTTTTTTCCGTTCAGTTATATCTCTGGCAACAGATAATGCCAATTTTTGCCCTTTAAAAGTGAATATGTGGGAGTTGATTTCCACCGGGATTTCCTGGCCATCTTTAGTATAGTAATTCCTCTCAAATGTACTGGAACCCCGACTCAATAATTCTTCTATTTTTTTACGAATCCCCTTTTCAGAACTTCCAATTTCTGCAGGAGTCATTTGAGCAAATTCTTCTTTAGAATACCCTAATTTTTGGACAGCAACTTCATTGACTTCAATATAATTTCCAGCACTACCATCTTCTTTTATTTCAATTAGAGTCATCATATCATTAACTTTATTGAATACTTCCCGGAACTTTTCCTCACTGCCTTTGAGTTCATTTTCCATTTCTTTTCTTTCAGTTATATCCCGAATGATGGCGGTGAAAAAAGTTTCATCGTCAGTTTTCCAGCTAACCACCGATATATCAAAGGGAAATTCATCACCATTTTTTCGCATGGCTGTGGATTCATACATAATCCCATTAGAAACCTTCGAAGAAAGTTCAGGATTTGAAAAAGATTTTCTAAAATGTTCCTGGTATGTTTTGGGCATTATTTTGGTAACTGGCTGACCAATCATCTCTTTTTCAGTATAACCAAAAATTGTTTCAGCACCCCTATTCCATGAAGCGATATTAGTATCAGAGGATACAGTAATAATAGCCTCTTTAGCAGATTCCACCACAGATCGGTATTTCTTTTCACTTTTTTCAATTACCCCTCGGGATTTTTCCATCTGTTCGCTAAGAATAACCACCACGGTAGTTACAAAAAAGAACATGACTATACGTAATATATCTTCAGTGGGGACACTGGGATCCATATAGAAATGAGTTATAATAAGAAAAATAGATAAGAGCCCTGTGAAGATAAATGCCTTCCTTTTCCACCAGATGGCGGTGATTATAATGGGAATATAAAAAAGGTGGGTGAATACTATCTCGGTACCAAGGATTATGTGAAAATAATAAGTAATTACAAAGCAAGCTGCCATTAATATAGATATAAGTCCGATTTTGTACCCTTCATTGACTTCAGGACTCTTGATTTCCATCATCTCACCAATCGGTTAAACTATCCAATGAACATCTTCCTAACTAATATAACTTATAAACTGTTTATGTAAAACAATACATAAATAATTTAGTTTAATTTAGTTTAATTTCAATCAATAATTCTAAATAAAGATGTTTTACAATTGTTAATAAAAATCATGAGATTTAAGAGCATTAGAGAATTAAAAAATCAGCCCAAAAGGGAAAAGGTTATATAGGAATACAACTATATTGAAGATAGCCCTTTAGGGCCGGTGGTCTAGGGGTATGATACCTCCCTGACACGGAGGTGATCACGAGTTCGAATCTCGTCCGGCCCATTTGCCGTGGTAGTTCAGTTGGGAGAACGCCAGACTGAAGATCTGGATGTCGCTGGTTCAAGTCCGGCCCACGGCACTCAAAAACTTATTTTTAAATTAATTTATCAATTTTATATTTTTTATATTCATTCTATCCAATTTTATTCCTCATTTCTTGGACTCTGCTTTTACATTCATTAATAAATAACTAATAAATTTTTATTAAGAAGTTGAAACATTACTTAATTAAGATTAAATTGGTGAAAGTAATGACCACGCGAACATGTCCTCAATGTGGATCCAAGAAAATAAAATGGTTCAATCCAGAAGCAGGAATCTGGAAATGTGAAAAATGTAATTATCAGGGAAGTTTAGTTATAGAATCATCTAAAACGGATAAACAATTAAAAGAAACCAAAAAGTTGGAAAAACTCCAGAAGAAAATGATTAGAGGCAGATTTTAAGTAATTTAATTCTATTTTTGAATTTACCTCCATCTATTCATTTTTAACTAATCAAATCCCCTAATAAGACCCTAAGATAAATTTCACTGACTATTTAACATGAAAACTGTTTACAAACTCATCACAGAACTCATTGATATCATCTTTATTTCCTGAAAAAGTTACACAATAAGCGGAATTATCTTTTACAAACCAGATATAAATAGTATCAGCCCCATAAGAAAATTTACTGAATTCATAGGCAGATACTCCATCAAGGGTAATCTGTTGCTGATCCCAGGACCCACTGAGACTATTCACCATCAGATAATAGATCTGAGTATCCGAGACTCTCATTACCGAAAATTTATTTCCGGGACCCTTAGTAGCAGTTATCAGGTCTCCGTAAGTACTGTCAATCACCCACCCCGTGGGATAATCAAAAGAATATGCCGGACCATCATAATGGGGAAATGCTATTGAAAAAGTTAAATAGCAAAATAAGATAATTAAAATGGCAAATAATGAGATTAAAGCTATTTTAACTGGAAATGATTGTTTATTGAATTGTTCCCTGATTGATTTTTTAGGTGAATCTCCATAAATGGAATCAGTGCATCTTAATTTTCCCCCGCAGATACATTCATAATCCTGGGCAGACTCCCCATCCTGAATTTCATAACGGCTACCACAGCTATCACAGACCAAAAAAGTCATAAAATACCCCTTAGTTAATCATTCAGAGTTTTTCGAATAAATACACCAATTATACCGCCACCAGCAGCCAGTATACTGAATAAAACCAGAGCTATTAAAGAAGCTAAACCCTCTCCGGAGCCCACCATTAAAGCTATGGATGCTAAGCCCACTACAAATCCATTCAAAGCCCCATCAGAATATATCCTTCTTTTAACCATATAACCTGCTATGGCACCGGAAATAAGGGCAATTAAGATCAATCCTATCAATAACAGGATCCCCATAAATATCAGTTGAGAATCCTGGTAGTAAGACATGTAAGATGAAGAATCGCCTTGAGAAATGGCCCAGAATATGATTGAAAATACGAGCACAAATGATGTAATTATAAAAAAAACAGAACCTAAAATAATACCAACCCAGTTAATCCGGTTAATAATTTTTTTTAGAGCATTAGAATCATCATAGTAAAAATATTCCTGATCAAGATCTAAATTATGGGACTCTGTATTATCAGGAGTATGTTGAATGTTCTGGGGATTTCGGGGAATCCTTTTGGGGATTCTTTTGGGAAGCCGGCCATTTTTTGTTGGGGCAAATTCTTGTTGATTTAGATTGTTCCTATTAAGAAAACCATTACCTTTTTCCACAGAAATCAAATCACTACCACACCTAGAACAGAAAATACCAGAATCATGATGCTTAAAACAGTGCGGACAAATCATTACGTTCTTATTATTCTCTAAAGAATTGGAATCATGATCTTCATCCAGGGAATCATTACTTTGGGGAACTTCATCCTGAAGATTTAAATTTCCACCACACTGACAAGTATCAAAATCATCAGCAGATTCACCAGCCGCCAGCTCATAATAACCCCCACAACTATCACAAACCAAATAACCCATTTTCACACCTAACTAATTTTTAATATATTATTAATTCTTCTGCTTATGAATATTATTAAAAAATTTCTATTTTAATTCATTAAAAATAAAAATATTAATGATTTTTATTTAAAAAACTAAATAATCCCTACCTTTCTGCGCATTAAAACTGCCAATATTCCCCCACTAGCAGTCATAGCCCCGTAAAGTAAAATATACCATAAGGTAATTGGTATAACCCATAAAATACTCAGAAATCCCGCATCCTGAACAAACATTAATCCCACTAATGTGGCAAAGGCACCTAAAAAGAATCCCGGAATGGCTCCTACCAAACCCCCATTGAGTATTCCCTCGGGATAGGTTTTACTTTTAGTGGTAGCCACTGCAACAAAGCCAGATGCAACAAAAACCAGGACTAAAATCAACATTGATCCACCAAATAGAGTAGTTACTCCCTGTTCAGTTGGATTCTGCATAGCAACTCTAATTAAACCCATAAATAACACTATAGATGTGACTATCCAGGAAACAATGAGGAAAATTATACCCATAATAACTCCCCACCAGTTCACCTTATTTAATAAACCATTCCATCCTCTCGAATTATCCATATAACTTTTTAAAACATCCTGATAATCATAACGATCATAGGAACGGTTTGAAGAATTATTTTTGCTTCTGGTAAAACTATTGCAATTAGAGCACAGAAGAGATGTCTTTTTATTAGTGTGCCCACAAACTGGACAGGGCATGGTGGTTGATCCTACTGATGTTGGTTTCCCCGAGCTACTTTCATCCATGAACACAGTATTTAAAGAATTACTATAATTTAAAGTACCTCCACAGTGACAACTATCAAAATCCTCAGCCGACTCACCGGGTTGGAGCTCGTAATAACCCCCACATTTTTCACAAATCAAATATGACATAATCCATAACCCCACATATTACAATATTAATATAAGTTCATGAATTATATCATACTTACTGCATATTAATTTTAGTATTACCTTAAAGAAAAAAATTTTATTAATAGATATTTTAAAACACCATAATTTTGTTTAAAATTAAAATAAGATATTTATTAAGTAAGAATCATTAAAAAAGATTAAAATAATTTAAATAAATATAATATCGAAAAAAAATTTAATAAAGGAATAAATAAGCATAAAGACTTATTTAATCCATATTATCCATAATTTAAATTTCTTAAACAGTTGATTATTTATTTGCCTTTAAATAGGTACTGGTGGCATCCATAATTTCAACTTCAGTGAAAGTCCCGATCTCCCCTTCAGGCACTATGACCGGTTTATAAGAATTTGTTCTGGCAATCCAACCACCTTTACTACCTTTTTCCACAATTAAAACTTCTTGTTGTGTTCCAATCAGTTTCAAATTATCCAGATGAGTGATTTCTGATTTTATCTGGTCAATGATTTTGGAACGCTTTTTAACAACTTCATGAGCTAATTCTCCCCAAGCTGATGATTCCGCCCGGTGCCGTGGCTTATATTTTGACAGGTGTATGAAATCCGGCATTATTTCCTTTAAAAGATTACAGGTAT
Source organism: Methanobacteriaceae archaeon UBA587 (assembly GCA_002504725.1). Taxonomy (GTDB): domain Archaea; phylum Methanobacteriota; class Methanobacteria; order Methanobacteriales; family Methanobacteriaceae; genus UBA587. Next base: position 427,996 of record DATN01000002.1, read on the forward strand.
CTTGAAAAGCAGCATCATCTTCAGTGGGATAAGCCACTATAATATCCGTGGCAATGGAAATTTCTGGAATTTCTGTCCGGAAAATATCCACAATCTCTTTAAATTCATCTACACTGTGACCCCGACGCATGTGCTGCAGGACCTGATCATTACCACTCTGAATAGGAATATGCAGGAATTTATAGACCTTTTCAGATTGGAAAGCTTCAATAAGACCGGGAATGTCGTCCAGCATATTATTGGGATGCATCATACCCACCCTAATGCGGAAATCTCCCTCCAGAGAGCTAACTTCCTTGATGAGATCTGAGAGACTTTCCCCCGTGTCTTTACCAAAGGCCGCCGTGTCCTGGGCAGTTAATTGTATCTCCACACATCCATCTTCCAGTGCCTGACGGGCCTCCTCTTTGATCATTTGAATAGGGTAACTCTGCAGTCTGCCCCGGGCAAAGCGGGTACAACAGTAAGTACACCGACCTAAACATCCTTCACATATCTGGATTATGTGAATGAGTTTATTCAAACGCATTTTAGGAAGTCCTACTTTAATCTCCCGGGAGAAACCAGTTTCCCTGGCAACTTCTCCTTTTAAAGAGGATTTTACCACTTCATGAGCTTTTTTAAGCTGGTGAGGGCCGATCCAGCCAGCATCTGGCGCAATACGGGCCAGCTTATCAGGATCGATTTCGACCATACAGCCCCCTACAATAAGTTTTTTCTCCGGGAAATGTTTTTGAATCCTTTGAATTCGAGTTATGACCTTCTGTTCCGTGGGATGTTTCACATAACAGGTGTTGATAATCACCACATCTGCTTCTTCCAGTGTGTGCACTATCTGGGCATGGTTCTCATGCAACATACCCGCCATAATCTGCGAATCGGCTTGATTGAAGGTACAGCCAAATGTTTCAATGTAAACTTTCATTTTATCATCTAGTAATTTTTATTGAAATATCCTAAATTAATGATTTATTATTTAAAGAATATAAGAGGTTATTTTATAAAATAAACCCTCTAACATAAATATTCTAAAAATAGGATGTATATATTTAAAGATAATATTAACAGGTTAATTTTAACAAGTTAAATATCAATTTATAACAATAGTTTATTTTTTTATTCAATTATTTAGTAAGTTATAAAAATTATTTGTGGTGGAAAAGTATGGTATTTTTCATAAAACAGCAAAAATCTTTAAATAATTGTTTTAAACTCTTAAAAAATAATCTAACTGATAAAATTATTTTTATTTGTTCTTCACCAGCCCTGTTCTCCAATAAGGGGTACAAAGGCAACTCCACCTAGATTAATATTTTTAAATTCATTTTCACTGATTTTTTCAATTAAGATAAGTTCTTGATAAGAATCTGGGCTTCCCACCGGAATTACCAGTTTACCACCCACTGCCAGTTGATCTTTAAGTGGTTCTGGTATGTGAGGGGCTGCAGCAGTAACATAAATACGGTTAAATGGTGCATGATCAGGTAATCCTAAGGAACCATCACCTAAGATAACAGTTACAGTTTTAGCATAACCCGTGCGTTTTAAATTATCTCTAGCTATGTGAACCAATTTTTCAATACGCTCCATGCTATAAACATGACCGGTGGGGCCCACGAGTTCTGCCACCACTGCTGCATTATAACCAAACCCTGCCCCTATCTCCAGAACATTCATACCTTCTTCTAGAGACAATTCTTCACAGATCATGGCCACCATGTGGGGTGCGGAAATGGTCTGGCCTTCCCCAATGGGTAGTGGTCGGTCTAAATAAGCATATGGCTTTTGCTCAAGGGGGATGAATTCTTCCCGGGGCACGGCCTGCATGGCTTTTTTTACCATTTCTGTCTGTATATAACCCTGGTTAACCAGATGTTCCACCAATTTTTTTCTATTTTTGGCATTATCTGTCATGAAATCACAACATGATCTAATCAATTATTAAATCAATTAACCAGGGTATCATTTACTTCAAAATTATCATTTACCATGAAACATTATCTCATATTGAGTTATTCTTCTTCCGTGTCCTTTTCCACTACTTTATCGGTTAAATCGTATCTGTAATTAATTTTAGATGTGATGGGTTTCCCATAAACTCTTCTAATTACTGCTGCACGTGCAGAACCCTTTTTCATTCTCCTCTCCAGAGTTTTCAGCGTTTTAACCTTAAAGACATGATTTTCTATTTTTATTATGTCCCCTATGGTAAATGAAAATTCCCGATCCACTTCCACCTTTTTAGAAACGATGTCCCCTCTATAATCAATGGAAACACCTATCCTGGAAGGTATATCTCTGGAAAATGCCCAGATAGTTGATATTTCAGAAGCAATCCCTTTATCAATTCTACCTCCCCTAATATTCTCCAGGGAAGTGATTTCCACAGTCCCATCACCTACTTCCAATATATCTCCTACAGAAAGTTTTTCATCAGGATACAAATTCACCGCAGCTTTACGGGATTTCTCATGCTCACTAATAATCACCCTATATTCCTGGGGTTTATCAATACTAACCACTTCCCGGAAGATGTTTTCACAATCTTCACATTTTAAGAGAAGTTTAGTAATTTCTTTACTTTTTGAATCTTCATTTTTGGATTTTAAAACTTGAATAGAATTAGATCCACAAGTGGGACATTTCATTTTTTCTTCCTCAGTATGTCAATTAAATAATTTTAATTAGGATTAATTATTCACCACTAGCTGATTGTTCTTTAAGATAGTGATCAACCAGACCGCCATCCTGTAATATTTCCAGCATGAACTTTTTGAATGGTTCTATTTTAAAGGTTTTATCAGTGGTTAAATTTTTAATTACACCATTTTCAAGATCTATTTGGATTTGATCCCCTTCTTGGGCCTGGATATCTGCTACAATCACAGGGAGCCCTATGTTAATGGCATTTCTATAGAATATCCTGGCAAATGACTTGGCAATTATGGCGGATACTCCTGCATGTTTTAGAGCAACTGGTGCCTGTTCTCGAGAAGAACCACAGCCAAAGTTCCAATCTGCCACAATTATGTCTCCTTTTTGAACTTTATTGGCAAAATCAGAACTAACCCCTTCCATTACATGGGCTGCTAAATCATCCATATTAAAAGTTCTCAGATAACGTCCGGGAATGATGACATCCGTGTCAATATTGTCTCCAAACTTCCAGGTTTTTCCTTCAAAAGTGCTTATCATATTTTAACTCCAACTCTACAACCTATATTTTAATGAAACATTACTGATAACAAATGATAGATGAGTGGGATCTTGGAAAAGTTGTTCTAATCATACCCCCTCTGCCACAGTATCAGAATAGGAATAACATTTTAATCAAAAATTTAGACAATTAATTTAAAAATTTAAATTTAAATTTATATTTAATTTATTCAATTAATTTTAATATTCTCATCCCATATTAAATCATTATCATTACTATAATTTTCATTTTAATTATATGCTATGATTAATTCTGTGAAATTCTTTAAATTGTCAGAATACTAAAAACTGATTCTCTTAAATGTTAAAATTTTTGTAAATCTATTTTTGTAAAAGTGCCACCTCAAAATAATTAATTTAATTAAATATATGGAGATTACGATTAATTTCTAGTTTATAAAATTGAAGGAATGATAATGAAATAAGAAATAGGAAGTTGAAATGAAAATAAAAAATGGAAATAAACTCAAATAAAGAGTTATTCATTATTTTTCAAGATTACACCAGTATTCTGTGCCTGGGTAATCATAGCTATTCCTTTAGAATCACCCATGGTCTCTTTTGCTGCTTTTAAAACATCTTTAGAATTGGTGTCAGTTACCGCATATACCGTAGGTCCAAATGAACTCATTCCAGCACCAGCAGCACCAGAGTTACGCATAGTTTCCAGAAGATCATATATCATCTGATCCTGCAAATCCAGTTCTACCTTCTTGAATCCAATACCTTGAATCTGGTTAATGGCATCACCAAATGAATCAATATCTTTTTCCAGTACCGAGGGCATTAATTTCATGAGAATCATGTGGGAAAGTTTTTCCACATCTCCTAATGGTATAGGACAGTATTCCTGAAATATATTCACCTCCTTGGATCCAGAAACCCCTTCATCCCTATGGGGAGTGGCAATTATGATATTCCAATCCTCTGGGAAATCATATCTGGCCAAGATAGGTGGTGGTGATGCTTTGGAAGCCGAAGAAGGTAAAAAGCCCGGTTTTTGGTCGTGACTGTGGCCTCCATCAATTATGAATCCTCCCTCCTGGAAGGCCCCTACTCCAATACCAGAAGTGCCACCTCTACCCACTATCTTTCCCAATGTGGATGAGGTAGGATTTATTCCCTGATAGGCAGCCACCAGCTTAGCAGCAGCCAGAGATATTTGGGTGCCCGAACCTAATCCCGAATGGACGGGATAAGTTTTTTCTACAAAGAAATCGAAACCTGCATCTACCTGAAAATATTTTAAGGCACTATTAGCAGAATTAACAATCTTTTGCATGTAATCTTCTTTAAGCGCAGTATCTAGGTTAGATGCGTCTTTAAAGTGTACACTTATGCCTTGATCCTTTGGTTCTGCCCTTAAAATCAGTTGAGGATCCTTAATGGTGATTCCCACACCACCATCAAGTCGCCCCTTAGTCCCATTTAAATCTATTAAAGTTAGATGTAGTCGGGATGGTGTCTGAATAATCATAAATGACCCGAAAGTTGATATTATTAATGATTTTAGTTAGCGGTTTAGTTAATAGTTTAGTAATGATTTTAGACAGATTTCTTGAGGGGTACTGAGAACTCTTTCTCAATATCCTGCCGGTACATGGAATTCATGGTACAGAAAGGTATTATCCGTCCATCTGGAACCGCATAATGAATAACACACCTTTTCACCCGATCTTCATCAAAATTCCAGGCATCCATGAAGTGCATGCATGATATTAGAAGAGTTTTATGGTGGAAATCGCCTAGTGAACTATATGATCTATCTTTAAATACAGAAGTTAAGATGTTTTTAATATCCACAGATTTAGGGGCCATATCACGGTCGATAGTGCGAGGTAAGTCAAGTGTAGCGCGAGCTACGGTCCTAGCCTTTCCAGCTATTCCTCCCGCTTTAATGTCACCAGCACTTCTGTTTAAAAGCTCGAAAAATTTGTCAACATCCACAAACCGGGTTATAGGAATTATTTCACCGTCTTCTACAAAGACATAAGTTGCTGCACCACAATGCTGGTGGCAGGTGAAGGTAACTTGAGGTTCTCCTTCTAATGCTTCCACAAATTCAGACACCGGGTGAACTGATGATGCCGGGTAAAAGTCTTCAATTCCAATTTTAGAGTCTGTTTGTTCTTCTATTAATCTCTGGAAATCAGGGATGGTAATGCGCTGTTCTTCCACCTGATCGGCTGGAGTCCTTCCTGCAAATGAAACCGGCTGGAAATTGACCCCTCTTATGATATCCAAATTATCAACAGCAAATTGGATTATATCCCCCACTTGGTGGTCATTTAAACCTTTTACCAGAGTGGGAACCAATACTATTCCTAGATCAGCCTTTCTACAATTTTCAATGGCATCAAGCTTAATTTGCAATAAATCTTTGTTCCTGCTGACTAAATAAGGCTCTTTAGTAACACCATCAAATTGTAGGTAAATTGTATTTAACCCTGCTTCTTTCAGTTCTTTTGCAAATTCTGGTTTTCTAGCCAGTCTTAATCCATTAGTGGCTATTTGCGTGTGAGTGAATCCTTCTTCTTTGGCCAGTTTAACTAAATCAACAATATCTTTTCTAACTGTGGGTTCCCCTCCAGCATATTGTATAGCCGGGGTAGCTACCGGTTGATTAGCTTTCAAATTTTTCAACATCTGCCTTATTTCTTCATAGGAAGGTTCATATAACATTTTAGAAACTGCTGCATTAGCAAAACAAATAGGGCATTTAAGATTACAGCGATTAGTTACATCTATCAATCCTAAAATGGTATGACTTTCATGTTCAGGACATATTCCACAATCTAAAGGACAGTTTTTGTCAGTACTGGTCTGAGGATTGGTTACCCCCACACCCTCATAATCACAGTCCTCTGCTTTCTGGTAAATATCACTATTACTCCAATAAACGTTGTTAAAGATACCATGCTCTGGGCATTCTTTTTTTATCATGACTTTGCCCTGGTCCTCATATACTTCTGCTTCCAAAGGTTTTAAACATTCGGGACAGAGGCTCTTTGTCTTCTTGATAACCATAATCTCACCCATATATATTTAATAGAAAGTTATAAATTATATAAACTAATTTCTTGATCATTGCAATATTTGCAAAACTTGCAAGTAATTTTATAATAATTATAATTATTACAATGATTATCCGGAGGTAAAGAATGAATCCAGATATTTTCAATGTTTTACTTATGTCTGCCTATGTAATATACTTTATGATGCCTGCTTACTTAGCCAATGTCAGTGCCTTAACATTTGGTGGTGGAAAGCCCCTAGACTTTGGCCGTGAATTTAGAGACGGTAGAAGAATATTAGGAGATGGTGTGACCTGGAGAGGTACTATTATAGGTACATTAATAGGGACTCTCATGGGCCTATTAATGGGCATTATTGCATTACAAGGCATTATTCCGCAAAACTCCATCCCCCTACCTACAAATATCATAGAAGGTGTATTTTTAGGCCTACTCCTGGGAGGAGGGGCTCTTTTAGGAGATGCCGCAGGTAGTTTCCTCAAACGGAGACTTAATATTGGTAGAGGTCGTCCGGCACCCATATTAGACCAGCTCGATTTTGTGGTAGGTGCACTGATACTGTCCTCTCTGGTTATAACTCCAACTTTAACTCTTATAGTATTAGCCCTGATAATTACACCGATATTACACCTTTCCGCCAATATGATCAGTTATTCTCTGGGAATGAAAGATGTTTGGTACTGATTGGATGAAATAAACATATTCAATTTTTTTCTTAAATCCAAACCGATTTCTACACTTTTTATATTTATTATTTTTATTTTTTGTTTAATTTCTAAGTATGATTAAGATTATTTCTAAATTAAAGGAATATAACTCCCTTTTGACACTTTTAATCACAGGATTGATTTAGGAATTGAATTAGGAATTAGTAAATAAAATAAAAATATTAATAGAAAATAATTAAGAAAACGTAAAATAGACGTTTTCCAGTAGTTTATATGTTTTTAAGAAGGATTCCAGGGAAGTTACATTTTCGGGAATCTCATAAACTAATGTAGGATAACCCGCGGCGGCCAGTGGTTTAGAAACTAAACGGGCTGATGAAGTCTTGGCTTTAGAATTCTTAGTTCCAGGATAGTAGTTAAAGCTAGGGTCAGCTCCAGTAACTAATCTGGCTATCAGAACCGAAGTATCATCCATTTCCGGAGTTGCCAGATAATATCCCTCACCATAACCTGGTTGATGGGCATGGGAAATAATAACCACATCATAATCAGAATTTTTGATATCCGGTAGAATGTAATCTGCAGCCAAGCCCTCACCATTGTTTCGACCAAGATTGTAATCCTGGGGATCCTTTTCCACCACAATATTGTAATTTATAACTTCTACGGGAGTTAAAAGGGCAAAAACTTTGGCAGCCCATTGTTCAGGGACAATGGAAATGGATTCACGAGGATGAATACCAGTAATTATGACTATCTGGATGTTAGATGAACCATAATGGGAAAAAACATCCTTGGTAACATAACCTCGCTCATCTGACCCTATTTTTGTATAAGTACCTAGATTAACTGCTATCAAGGGTAATGCAATAACAGCAAGGATTATTAAAGCAATTATACTGGCATTTTTTAAGTGCATGCAACCATTCCCCTATTTTAATTATTAGTTTATTATTAACAATAATTAATTCCTACTTCATGATTCCTAAAGATCTTTTTTTTGGTTATTAATCATCCCTCTAATTAATTAATCATTAAATTAATCAACATTCAAATAGTCAGCCATCATTAAAGCCGTGCCGACAGCTGGAGCCACCACACATTCTTCACCAGTGAGAAACTCATCCATACCCATGACATCCAGTTCAGCCATTTCAGCTGCTTTAGAAGCCAAAATATTTCTTCCTAAACCAGTGGTGACTACTTGATCTATGAATTCTCTTTCAGCGACTTCTTGGATGGCTTCTGATATTTTCAGAGCCTGTTTGGTATAAACATATTCACAGACAGACATGATATTTGATGAACTTAAAACATCCAGATCTCCACAAAGAACTCGAGAAATCCGCCTCATAGAAGCTTCTACCGATTTTTCAGCACCGTCCGGGGTGTCACAGCTGTAGTCTTCCTGAGTAATATTCCCTAAAATATAGTGGACATCGGCAGATATGGCAAAGAGTTCGGATGCAACCCTATACCAACCATCATCCAGAGGTACTTTCTCTACCAGAGTAGCCACATTGGTCCTTAAAGTACCTGTATAAACCAGTTCACCGGTTCCCAGCCTTTCAAGATCAGAACGACCTTTAGCACATTCTGAACCATTTTTTATGGGAATTATATCAGTGGTGGTGCTCCCTACATCCACCATGATACAATCATTACTCATAATGGATGCTATTTGAGAAGTGGCCACCCAATTAGCCGCTGCTAATTTTAAAGGGTTTTTAACCGCACTTTCATGATTAAACATTCCTTCTAAAGACACATATCCCACCGGCACATCAAAAACCTCTTCAACCCGTCGGATTATATCTAGAACCCCTTCTTTTTTGGTTTTATAAGCATCCACTAACTCGGCAGTCATACATACACCAACTGCATCTATGTCTTCCGCATGATTACCTAATTCTATAAGAGTGGTTCCCAGTTCCTCTTTTCTCATCCACATAGGGAGATAACGGAAGTCCACCTCAATATTTTCCATGTTTCCTTCCGTGTCAAAATCTATTATGGCCACGTCGGTATTGGCACCACCAATATCAAATCCTGCAATTTTCACTTTATCACCATGAAAAACTTTTAATATGCCAAATAACTTTTTAAATAAATAATTTAATAGATTAACCTTTAATTCTTTATTAAATTAAAAAAATTTAATTAGAAAGTTTGTTAATGTTAATTTAACCTATGAATATTGATATTCTGAACATGTAGCATCTATTTTTGTTAGAATATTTAATATTAATTATCATCTGTTGAATTTATAGTATCTTAATTTCCAGTTCACTATCTGTTTTTTTAAATGATGCTTTACCTTTAAAATCATTTAAATTGAGGTTTTCAGTTAGCAAATGCCCTTGACAAGCATCTAATATGCATTGAACCAGATTAAAGTTTAACAAACGTCTTAAAGCCACATAAGGCGTGGTTAAACGAGAATTAATCTCCACCAGATACACTTGATCCGATAAAATCAGGTCAACACCAACAAATCCCTTTAAGCCATTTATACTCTCCACAGCAGATTTAGCAACCTCAAATGCTTTAGAGGATAAGGGATGCTCCCAGGGGACTTCGCCACCACCATATTCCAAGCCCTGCTTATTGAAAGCTATCTTTTGTCGGTTTAGACTAAGAGGATACGCCTTTTGCCCATCACATAATAAACTGACACTGCAAGATTCTCCTTCCACAAAGTTCTGTACCATAACATATGGTAAAGCAGTTTCAATAGATTCCAGAGATTCTATTAATTCTCTCCATGATTCAACAATACTTATACCTTGACAGGCCACACCATCTGCCGGTTTTACCACCATCTGAAATCCAGAATCAAAAAGTGCAGTTATTTCTCCATATTTATCCCTTAAATTTTTTTCATCCTTAGAATTCAACGGTTTTGGTGAATCTGGTGAATCTGGTGAATCATGCGCATTTAAAGAATTTGGAGTTTTATTAAAGTCTGATGGAGTTATGTCCTTTAAAAATAATTTATGAGTATTGATTAATGGAACCTTTCCCCTAAGATGTTCATAAGTTTTGGATTTATCAGAACAAGTCATCACTGCCTGGGAAGAGGATCCTAATATTTTAACTCCTTTATCTTCAATCAAAGAGGTAAAATCATACAGTTCCATGTTTTCCTCAGCAGCCATGAAAATACAGCCCTCAAATGAGGAGATGTTTTTTTCCAGCCATACTATTAATTCCTCTTCTAAAGTCAGAGGAGTTAATGAGGGCCATTTAATTTTATATTCCGGGTTTAAAAACTGCGGTGCAATCAGATAAAAAATTTCATGCTTTTCTGATCCATTATCATTACTATTATCTTTATTATTGTTATTATCATTATTATTCAGTTTTTGAAAATCCTCCAGGAGTCCTTCTAAAATTGCCCGGCCTTCATAGAGAAGTGAGGGATCATCAAATCCTACTGCAGTAGCATATTCAAAAATAAGTACCTTCAAGGCCTTCCAACTCCCTTAAAGATAACCCCCTTAGCTTTAAACTCATCAGGATTGAGGATAGGTCGTGTACAAATGAAAACCGAATTTTTTATCATTTCAGGAGTTATTTGACGGTACTCATCGTGATCAGTCATTAGAACTACGCAATCACAATTTAAAGCATCCTCCATGCTTACCGGCTGGGCTCCCATGGATTGAATGAATTCTGATGCCACGTGAGGATCATGAGCCTTTACTTCCGCCTTTTTTGCAATTAAAGTCTGGATTAAAGGCTGGGCTGGAGTTTCTCTGGCATCAGCTACATTTCCCTTGTAAGCAACTCCTAAAACACCGATTGTTGCGTTTTCAATGGATTTGCCAGACTCCATCAAAGATTTTTCAATTAAATCCGCCACATGAAGTGGCATGTTTTCATTGATTTTCCGGGAAGTTTTTATAATATCTGCACTCTTTCCCTGCCTTTGGGCCATTTCCACAATGAAATAAGGATCTATGGATAAACAGTGCCCACCCACTCCCGGACCCGGCGTGTGAATGTTTACGCGAGGGTGGAAATTGGCTGCTTCTATGGCATCTATGGCATCAATCTCCAGGGATTCACAGATAATAGCCAGTTCATTGGCTAAGGCAATATTGGTGTCCCGGTAAGTATTTTCCATTAGTTTTACCATTTCTGCTGTTACCAGATTCTTTACAGTGACTACTTTTCCTTCTGTAATATTTTGGTACAGATATGCTGCCTTTTGGGCACTTTCCATATCTATTCCACCAATCACCCGAGCATTGTGGGTCATTTCATATAATGTATTATTAGGCAAAGCCCTCTCAGGAGTATATGCCAGACCAAAGTCCTGGGAAACCTTAAGTCCACTCTTCTCCAAGATAGGGCCCACTATATTTTCACAGGTGTGGGGAGGAATGGTACTCTCAATTATAACCAGATCTCCTTTTTTTAAGCCTTTAGAAATAGTTTCACATGCAGATATAACTGCAGATAAATCCGAACAATTATTTGAATCCACAGGAGTGGGTACAACTACTATCATTACATTTGCAGATTTTGCAGCTCTTAAACCATCAGTGGTGGCATTTAACATTTTCTGGGCAACCACTTCCTTAACTAATTCATCTAAACCCGGTTCTAAGATAGGGGAAGAACCAGAATTAATATTATCCACTGCAGCAGAGTTTATATCAACTCCTTCGACTTTAAATCCGTTTTTTGCAAATAGAGCTGCGGTGGGAAGCCCTATGTGCCCCAGACCAAATAACGCGATTCTGTAACTTTCTTTAGCCATATTATTGCCCGCATAATTATAATTGATAATTAAATATAAGAAATCAGATATAATTTTATCTCAAATTATTTATCAGATCCCTTATTCTAAATATCCATAATCGATTAGTATTCCTCGTACAGATATTCCATATACTATATAATCCTATTTTAGTAATATTAGTATAATCAATTATCATTGATAATCAATTAGGATAATCAATGAAATTAATTGGATGTTAAAAGATATTTATCATATAATATGAACTTTTCCTTTAAGTTCAGATCATCATGGGGAAAACAGGGTTCATTGTGATGATAAACCATTCTTATCAATGCATCATTTTGCTTTTCGAATTCAGCAACGGTTATATCAGTTTTTAATTGTAGCATTTCCCGTTTAAAACTATCCATTACACTATCAGGAGCTTCGAGCAGCAAATTACCTTCATCATGCCTATTTAATGTAACATCAAGAATTTTTTGAGAAGATTTACCATCCCCATAGGGATTAGGAGCATTCTGCATTTTTTCCCGGATATCTTTATCCTGAAGAATCATGGTGGCAGTTTCCAGTATTTTTTCCTTATCTGATCCCACCAGAATATTTCCTCCAGCAAAAACTGTTTCTGGACGCTCTGTATTGTATCTTAATGTCATACAAGGGACATTGAGAGTAATGGCCTCCTCCTGAATACCTCCTGAATCAGTCATCACCATGAATGATTTGGATAATAATAAAAGGAAATCTAAATAGCCCACTGGTTTTATGAGTTTGATGTGATTCGTTTCCATTATTTCAGAATAAAGCCCGAATTCTTTAAGGTTTTTCATGGTTCGGGGGTGTACCGGAAATATAATGGTAACATCGTCCATTTCCATTAGGGCTTGGGCAATGTTTTTTAACCTTTCCGGATTATCCACGTTTTCTGCCCGGTGCATGGTTAAGGTTAGAATCTTAGCATCATCAGATATTTCGGAAAATATTTCCGAAAGTACATCAGAGGTTTTCTCTGCAATCTTAAGGTTTCTTAAACAGGCATCTACAATAGTATTCCCTGTTATAATCACTTTTTTAGGGTTTATACCCTCTGCTATTAAGTTAACTGCCGATTCTTCAGTAGGTACATAGTAAAGTTCGGAACAAACATCGGCAACCATTCGATTGATTTCTTCAGGCATTGTTTTATCAAAGGAGCGCAGGCCTGCCTCCACATGTCCCACAGGGATATGCAGTTTGGAAGCTACCAGGGCCCCCGCCAGTACAGCGTTAGTATCACCCTGCACCAGGAGAATATCTGGTTTTTCTGACACTAAAACTTCCTCTATCCCTTTCATCATATTAGCCGTCTGTTCGGCATGTGAACCAGACCCTACACCAATATTATAGTTAGGTTTTGGTAATTCCAGGTCTAAAAAGAACTGATCAGACATTTCATGATCATAATGTTGACCTGTGTGAATTAAAACAAATTCAATACTTCTTTTTTCAATTTCATCAATTACCGGAGCCATTTTTATTATTTCTGGCCTGGTACCAATTACAATAGCAATCTTCATTATATCAACCGTTTTTAATAAGTAGTTTAAATAATTTAATTCAATAATTTTTTTAGTGATTTTATTGGAGTAATAATTAGTATCCCATTTCAATACTAATTTTCTTGCATTATCAAATTTAAGCTATAATATTAAGAATATGATTAAGATAAATGGAATTATAGCTCTATTTTAAACATTGTTAAATATTTTATTTATCCCCATAATCACAATCCATCTTTAATAACGAAGATATTATCAATTATTAAATGTTTATGGGAAATAATGCTTTTGGGACTTATTAAAGGTCTTTATTCATTGAAAGGTTCTCTCTTCCTTTTTGCTTTATATTCATCAATAACCTTTAATAATTTTTGTCTTTCTGCTTTTTTTCTTACTTGTTCCACATTGATTTTCCATTTTTCAATTTCATTATTTAAAGTTTCAGCTTTTATAATGGCAAACTCATCAACATTTTTTATTTCTAATCGGTCTGCAGATATTATGGGAATATTTGCCTCTTCCAAGACATGTGTTGCTTGATGAGACATAGAATCCCGGGTTATAATAGCTTTAACTCCTATTTGAACAATTAATGAAGCAGTTTGTGAACCTCCACCCTCAGAACTGGATAATAAAATTACGTCCCCTTTCTTTATCTTCCAATAATTACTGGCTTCCCTTATTCCTTCCTTGGTGAATGATTTGACAATCTTTACTGGAACCGAATCCTGTGCAATCCCCATATTATTCATTTTTCGCAGTGTATTCAGGTTCTCTTCCAGTTTTTTACGAAGAGCTTTTTCTTGATTAAATTTCTCCTGTAGATTTTTAATTAATTTAATTTTGGAATATATTTCCTTATCATGAAGTATGTCTTGAGAATATTCAAAATAAAGTTTATCCAGCTTAGATTGAAGTTTAGAAGTTTTTCTTTTCTGTTTCTGAATTTTATTTTTCAGTAATTTATTCCTATCTCTCAAATTTTTTATTATGGCCTCTTGATTTTTAATTTGAGTTTCCTGGCGTTTTATCCTGTTTTTAAGCCTCAAAACTGCGTCTTGAGTCGTCTGGTCCCGATCATGATCAATGACTTTTTTAGCATGAGTTCTAGGATTAAGAACGGTTTTAGAAACATATTTATCCTTTAATCCAGTTTCAGGACTGTTTTTCAGGGATTTTTTTGTCATAAAACTATCTATGGCCTTGGTAATAGGAGTCCCATTAATAACCAGACATTTAATCTCATCAACTTCATCATCATTTAGCTGGAAGGATGAAACCTTATTTTCAATATGTTTCAATTTTTTCTCATAGTATTTGTAGGTTTTAATGGCTGCCGCTAATGCATCACGTTGGTGTGCATTTTCCGGAGCTAATGTGCTAGATTCTGATTTAAGGTAATCATCCACCATTTCCTTCTTTACATCCACTGTCAATAATTTGGAAGGAGAATATATTTTGGAATTGAGAGTTGTTGCTAATTTTTTGACCATTTTAGGAGGCGGGTAAACATCAGTAGCCACTATAACCGCCCTCCCATGATATATAATATGATTAACAACATTGGAGCGGGAAGCTTCTTTAAAGCTATTAAGAGAAATGAGATTTCCTTTTAGATTTAAAATAGCTATCCCGATGGTGAGACCCGGATCAAAACCAACTATAACCCATTTCTTATGGGAAGATGGATTTTGATGCTTAGATTCTTTAAAAGAAGATTTAGAATGATGGTAATGTTTGATTTCATCATTAAAAGACAGACTTTTTTTTGATTTATCAGATTTATCTGACCCTTTTAAGCTATTTTCAGATTCTATGTTCTTGTAAAGCAGGGCATTTCCTCCTTAAAAGAGCATTTAATGTTACAATTAATTATATAGTCAAAATATTATTTATTCTTTTTCTAAAACACCTAAACTATAATCCTCTTAGAAAAATTGGATGATCTAAAATATTTTAATACTCAAAATAGATTTAAGACTTAAGATTTATGATAGTAAAGGATGAATAATTGGTAAAATAGCTAATAATAACCAATGACATTCCAAATATGATTTAATCTGTTTCCTGATAATTATAAATACGGCCTATTCCATTAAGCATGGTTCTCTCAACCATAGATGCGTTTAGATGCTTAAAAAACTCATCTTTCAGAGTAGACTGAAATCTCAAGCAAGCATAGTTATCATATTTAAATTTTAAATTATTGTAGTGTACATCCATTAATATAAGGCCTTCAGGAGGTGCCGGCTTTATCCCCACCTCATTGACAGGATTTAAGAGTTCCTTAACCTGGGAATGATCCATTAAATTCATTCCCACATCCAGAAGGATACGTACCATCTTACGGACCATATTCCATAGAAAACTTTCACCAGTTACATCAATTACCACCATACTGCCCTCTTTAGATACGGTTACTTCATCCACATACCTTATAGGGTGCCTTTCACTTCTTTTTGAAAAATTAGAGAAATCGTGAGTGCCCTGGAAGTGTATAGCTGCATTCTGCATCTTTTTGATATCCAATTCTTCTGGAAACACCAGAACATATCGATAATATCTTTTATTAGCATAGCGGGGATTGAATCCGTAATGTACTGGAGCCATCCCTATTATTTGAACATCCTGAGGAAGCTTATCGTTGATTTGGTTTATTATTATTTCGTTTTCCGTCTGAAATGATATTACATTTCCTAATGAGTGTACACCCCTATCAGTACGTCCGGCTATGGCAAAACGAGACAGTTTTAAGTCTTCAATAAGACCTATGTTTTCTAAAGCATTGATCAGTTCCCCCTCAACAGTACGGACATTTTTTTGCCTTTGGAACCCATAAAAATTATTTCCTAAATAAGCAACCTTCATAGCCACTTTACGCATGATAATTCCCCTTAATAAATTAGTTGGTATTATGATTAGATAGGTATTTGATTGACTGAATCTATATATTAGTTAATAAAAAATGTTCAGTAAATGATAAAATTTTAGTTTATTTAATTTCAGCCCCGATTTAATTGTAAACTTCATTTAAGTAAATTGAAAGTTAAGAATTTAATGATATTAATTTAATTATTTTAATTGTTCTAAGTATAATTATTCTGGATAAATTAGTCAATACTAAATTTATACTTAAAAAAATTATTTGAAATTTTAATAAATTTAAGCTGGCAGGACTTATGAAACGTTTTTGGGGATATTTAAGTGTAATATTAGCCACTGTATTTTTTGGTATATCCGCTACCTTTGATAAAATAATGCTGCAAGACATGCATCCTCTGCTGATTGCCTCCTTAACCTACACCATTGCCGGTGTCTTTCTCTTTTCAATCAGGTTGTCACCCTTAAAAGAGAGCATATTAGACATTATCAATAAAAAATCCGAAGCTGAAACTTTTATTTCCCCAAAAGATTACCTCATCCTGTTTATGACCGCAATTGCCAGTTCGGTGATAGCTCCTTTATTATACTTAGAAGGGCTTAATCAGACTACTGCTGTTACCGCATCCTTACTACTCAATGTAGAAGTCTTATTTATTATTAGCATGAGTTTAATGATATTTCATGAGCCATTTAAAAAGAAAGATATCTTGGGCATATTCTTTCTTACAGCAGGTGCTCTCTTTTTGGCAACAGGAGGAGAATTTTTAGGCATATTATTTAATCAAAGTTTCGTTGGTAGTTTGCTTATTATTTTGGCATCCTTTTTCTGGGCTATTGATACGGTTTTCAGCAAGTTCCTAAGTCATAAAAGAGATTTAATTTGGATAGCTGCACTGAAAAGCTCTATTGGAGGAATAATACTCTTTTTGATAACATTAGTCACCAGTATAAATCTCCAGATTCCTTTAAGTATGCTACCTTTTCTTATATTTGTGGGAATTTTCAGTATCGGTACGGCATTTCTACTGATTTATATTGCTATACGCGAGATTGGTTCCGCCCGCGTAGGATCGATATTTCCTTTAGCAGCCCTCTTTGGAGCAATATTCGCATTCATAATTTTAGGAGAAGAATTTAATATAATGCAGTTATCATTTGGATTATTGATGTTATTAGGAGTTTTGATTCTTTATTGGGAACCTGAAAATAAATAAAAAAAGATCATGAACACTCATCAAATAATTGAGATTATTTTTAAGCAGAGTATATTAATATTATTAGAATAGTAAACTTATGAAAAGATATTCATAATCTAGGTTAATCAGATAACCAATTATACATGATGATAATTCCATATAATAAACTCAGTTAACTAGTTCTATTAAAAAAAGGTGTTATAATGTCATTTCCTTCAAATAAAATGTTAATAATCCCTGCAGTTGACCTTAAAAATGGTAAATGTGTCCAGTTGGTCCAGGGAAAGCCCGGGACCGAACAAGTTATTATTGAAAATCCAGTACAAGTTGCCCTGAATTGGCAGGAACTGGGAGCCGAAGCAATTCATGTGATAGATCTAGATGGTGCCTTAGGCGGAAGAGACAACTTAAACATTGTTAAACAAATAGTCCAGGAAGTTTCAGTTCCTATTCAGTTTGGAGGAGGTATAAGGAGTCCAGAATACGCCAGAGAACTACTGGATCTGGGAATTGAAAGGGTGATTTTAGGGACCATGGCCATAGAAAAACCACAGATTATTGAAGAGTTATCCTCAGAATATGGTGCTGATAGGATAATGGTTTCCCTGGATAGTAAAGACTCTAAAGTAGTTATAAAAGGCTGGACTGAAAAAACTTCCAAAACTGCACCGGAAATGGGACAGATACTACAAGAAAAGGGTGCGGGGGGCATATTATTTACCAATGTTGATGTCGAAGGATTAATGGAAGGTTTTTACATAGAACCTGCCCTGGAACTGGTTCAGTCTGTGGAAATTCCTGTGGTGTACTCTGGTGGGGTGACCACGGTGGATGATGTGAAAAAACTGAAAACAACCGGGGCTGCAGGAGTGGTTATTGGATCCGCACTCTATAAAGAAAAAATTAACTTTAAAGAGGCACTAGAATATCAGGAATAAAATTATGGGAATGATTTTATTTACATTCATCGAGATTGGTTCTTTGAAATCAATTTGATCTGGAAATAACTAAAAACATGCAAAATAACAAATTAAAAAAATTAGAAAATTACAAAAACTACTAAAATCTGGTGAGAACAATGACAATAGTGATGGCAACAGGAACCTTTGATTTAATACACCCCGGTCATGGCCTATTCTTAGAAGAAGCCAAGAAATTTGGGGGTAAAGACGCAAAACTGGTGGTGGTTTTGGCTCGTGATTCCACAGTACGCTCCAAAAAGAGAATCCCCATCATAAACGAAAATCAAAGATTAGAAGTAGTAAAAATGCTAAAACCCGTGGATGAAGCATATCTAGGGAGTGAAACCAACATGTTTGAAATTGTGGGCAAAATACAACCCGATATAATTGCCATCGGCCCTGACCAGAAATTTGATGTGGAAACCCTCCAAAAAGATCTGCGAAAAAATGGGTACGATGTAAAGGTAAAAAGGGTCACCCGGTGTAAGAGAGCACCTCTAGACAGTTCATGTAAGATAATTAAAAAAATACGGGATCTGGACTTTGGTGATGAAGCATTTAAGGATTGTGTGGATAAATAATATTGCAATAAAAATTTTTGAGGTATATAGTGATTAATATTTTAAAAAAAAATAATTTAAAAAGGCAATTCAATATAACTGCCTTTTATATATGCTGTTTTTGTATTCCAATTTTTTATAACGCCTAGAGTGTTTTTTGAGCTTGTTGCGTCTGCGTCATACCATCTGTCGTTTACCAAAAGCTGGGCCCAAACATGTCCATAAGTATTGCCACTACTAAATACACACGATCCGTGCACATATTTAGCGGGAATCCCTGCTGCCCTGGCCAGAGCCACCAGAAGATGTGAATGGTCTACACAATTCCCTGATTTATTCATCAGAGTATTGACAGCTCCGTGTTTGGTATTGTAATAGAAGGAATAGTCAATATTGTCCCTCACCCACTCAAATATTTTCACGGCTTTCTGATACTGTGAGCTGGATCCGCTGGTAATAGCCTGGGCCAGCGCTACAATATTCGGGTCCGTGGATTGGCAATTCTTGGTCGCCTTTAAATAATTCTGTGGGTTGGAAGGTGGGAAACTAATTTTCCAAGAATCTACACTCACGCTATTTGGTAATCGGTTGTTTACGCCATAGAAGTTAACGATTTTCGAAAAAATGTATATCAGTGACTCGTATTGAATTTTCCCTTTTGAGCTGGTAATAAAACCTGGTGCGGTTCCATTAGATTCTATATAAGATTTTACCTTCTTTACTATTTCCAAATACTCTTGCTTATTTAAATTACCATTTATTAAATCTCCAGATGTGCTGGATGGCTGATTAACATTTAAGTTAATCTTTGGGATGTTAGTTCCATTGTTGAGGTAGGATATGGTATCCACCAATAATTTAAGGAACTGTGGCATGGATAATTTTTTATTGGAAATTTGAACCTGTGCTGGAAGTTTGTGGTTGGTATCAATGTAGTTTTTAATGTCATTTGCAGCGTTAATGATCTGAATTATAGTCGGTGAAGCTGAAGTGTTATTTCCTGAATCACTAGACTTCACATCAGGACTAATAAATCCATACCCATATAATATGAAACCTTTAGCACCGTTATTAAGGGCTTGCTGTAAATCCTGAGCTAATTCTGTGGCATTGAGTGGTGTAAAGTCATTATTAGATTTGTAGGCCTGAATGCCTACCACTACTGGTTTTCCTGAGGTCTGATTCGCCATGTATCTGGTCATGGATGCTATCCATGAGGAGTTCTTACCATAGTTTCCTTTGAATAATTTAGGAACTACATAATCAAGATTTAAGGAAAGTTTTCCATAATCCTGACCATAGTATTTAGAACTCTCGGTACTTGGGATCAGAGTAGCTGAAAGGGTAATATTTGGTTTAATGGTTTTTACTGAGGTGTATATCTTCTGCACAAACGAAGTAATGGCTTCAGTGGCATTTGCATTTTTGGAAGCGACTCCCTCATCAACTCCCGAATAGCAAACATCATCCAGTATGATACCATTAATATTATAATTCTTTGTGACATTGGATATTTTAGATATTAACTGGTTCTGATAAGTTTTATTGTACCCGTATCTGGTTTCAGTGGTGTAATATGTCTTGGTGGTCCATTTGTAGTAGGTTTTGGAAACCCACTTATAGGATTTTTGATAAGATATTTTGTATTTGGTCTTATAGGTCCATTTATATAATGTTTTAGATGTCCATTTCCCATTCACTTTACTCCAGACTTTGTAAGGAGTTTTAACCTTAACAGTGTAAGGAGTTTTAATGGTTTTTGTGTATGAAACCTTTTCTTTAACAGTGTATGGAACTTTCACCTTTTTTTGGTATGGTATTTTTACCGTATAGGCATATTTGCCCTGAGGATCAATCCATTTCCCGTTTTTGTCGTAAAAACAGGAGATCCATATATTAACTCTTATTCCAGAATTATTGAACTTCTGCAGTACATCCTGAAGTGTCTGGTTATACGATGGTAACATGAAATTATCGGATTTGATGTATACGTCAGTAATACCGGTTTTTTTTAATGAATTGACTGTTGTGTTATCGATATCTTCAGCCTTCATCCACATTCCTTTGATGGTGGCATTTGACTGGTTAATTACTGAGTCAGTGGAGTTCTGAATAGCAGTTGATTTGGTAGAAACTGAAACAGAGTTGATCACATTATCTGTGTCTTGGGGGATTGTTAAGGCGGCGCAAACATTATTCATGCTTGACATTGCTACGCAAAATATGAGCAGCAATACAAGCAAATGATGTCGCTTCATTTACTGCCTCCCCGTATCCAAACAAACCATCCCGATTTATTTGGTGACTGTAACTATTAATAACATGACATATATAGTTTATGATAAAAAAATCGTGCTTAAAAAAATTTAAATTGATTTTAAATATTAATTAAGATACAATATCATGAATAGATAATTTATAACCACAATAATAATATATTAATCCATATTAATCATCCTAAAATATAAATAAGGATTATTATGCTATTAATAATTTAACATATATCAAAAATGTACTTATTAATTAATTAAGCGTATGCAAAAAATTACTAAAAACATGAAAAGATATTAAATTCTTTTTTTCTAATTTAAAGGATTATAAATATTTTTAATGTGATTTAAGGCCTTCAAAAAGATTTGTTGAATAATTCTTTAAAATTGATTATAAATCCTATTTTTTAAGAAAAAAACCGCACTAAAAAAATAAAAAAAAGAAGATTGAAAATGGTAGTTATCGAGATTTTATTGATAATTTAGCTGATTCAATTTGCTGATTTTTATTATTGAATAATGTAATCCTGTGCAAATCACTTATAATCACTTTACCATTTTTCATCATCAAAGGAGTCCTTGTGTCAACAATCACATTAAAAACACGAATCACCATGGCAATGATGCATAAGCCGTGTGAATAATTACTGTTTCTGTATTCCAACTTTTAATTGTCCCCAGAGTGTTACTGTAACTGGTAGCATCGGCACTATACCATTTTCCATCGACATATAACTGAGCCCAAACGTGTCCATAGGTGTTACCACTGTTAAACACACAATCCCCATTCAAATATCTAGCTGGAATACCAGCTGCTCTGGCTAAAGCCACCAGCAAATGAGTGTGGTCACAACAGTTTCCGACTTTTTTGTCTAGTGTTTTTGCTGCTCCGTATTTGGTACAATAGTAGAATGAATAATCCAGGTTGTCTCTTACCCAGTTGAAGATTTTGGTTGCTTTTTCCATGTTGGTAGTTGCATTTGCTGTTAAATTCTTGGATAATGCCTGAATATCAGCATCATATATCTGACAATTCTTTGTTTCTTTTAGATAATCATAGAGATAAGCGTACCCGGTTCGGGTTTCTTTTTTGTATTTAGTCACTGTTTTCCATTGGTATACTGTTTTATACTTGGTTACGTACTTGTATTTGGTTACATACTTGTAAACGTACTTGTATTTCCATTTACCATATGATTTATACCACTTTTTCACTGCAACTCTAGCTTTGTAAGATACTTTAACTTTATAAGCCTGTTTAACTGCAACCTGGGACTTCACTGTGTATGGTACAAGTACATGGTAAGTGTAGCTCACCTTGATATTACTGTAAGTACTGGTAGACTTGGTGGAAGTTGTATTGTTGTTTAAAGTCGTGTTATTAGTCGTTGAATTGTTTTGGGTTTGGACAGTTTGATTAACAGATTCGTTCTGTTCTAATGCGTTGACTCCATTAATAGACAGCGCTACCACTAAGAAGAATAGCACTGTAATTAGCGAGTGTCGCTTAATTATACCGCCTCCATGTCCAGAAGACCTAATTCAACACCCATTATCATAAAAATTTATAATAAGAGATGTGAAACATCAAGATCTCTTGAACGTGATAAATGTCACTAAAACATGATATATAAAACTTTTGATTTAAAATCGTAAAAAAAGGCTTATTAGAACTCTTTTTCTTATTTAAAAGCCGATTAGAAGGAATCGAATTTAAATAGTACTCATGTCTGAGTTTAGTATTCTTTTTTAGTTGTTAAGGTCCTATTAAAGCTTATTTCATGAAAATAAAACTAAAATATGGGTTTTTAAAAATAGCCTTCTTCGTTAAAATTATGTTAAGTAAATTAAAATCAGCTAAATTTATAATAAATACTTATTAAAAGTCAAAATTTGATTTTAAAGTTCATGAACAATTATTTAACCTTTTTAATGTTTTAAAATATCTAAAAATTAATCATTAATATTTGTTGAAACTAAGCATACTGAAAAAAGAAAAAAGAAAGATTTTAATTATTTAATCATTTTCTTATACCTCAAAAAGGCCAACATCTGAGCATAAGATTTATCCACACTCCCCGAAGCCACAGTTCCGTGAGAAGACTTCACTTCACAGGTTACTGCAGGGATTCCTGCTAAATTAGATACATCTTCCACCGCACCAGGATATTTCTGACCAGCCACCGTATCCCCAATTAAGGCAGATCCCGTTTGCTTACTGATGAAAGATGCTATGAGATAACTTTCATAGGTTGGAACCTTGGTATAGAGGGCACTATTTTTACCAGGCACTCCTCCAGGTTGTGTGGAGTGGAAATCACCCAAAGCATCAACACTCAACTTTTGAGCCAGTTTAATAATGTTATTGGTTACTGTTCCAGAATATTGAGCTACGCTATTAGGATTCTGACCTTTCCATAATCGGTAACTCTTGGCCGTGTTAGCCGGAATTAGGAAAGGCACCACATAAATCGTACCATTAATCTCTTTCCCATTAAGATAATTAATGAGTTTCATGGCGGCAATAGATGCAGGTAATTCATTTCCATGTACCCCTGCAATAATCATTACCGTGGGACCATTACCATTACCAAACTTAACCATAGGAGTTCCAATTTTAGCTAAAGCCAATACTTGATTGGTTATAGTACTCTGTGGAAGGTACTTTTTGATTAAGCTATTTTTAGTAACATCTCCACCAGTTCCATTAATTACTATGGAAAATTGAGGTGAACTTGTAGAATTAGCCGCGCTGATATAATTTGAGAGATAGTAGTAACCAGTTCGATTTTCTGTTGTGTACCGGGTCTGATTTTGCAACTTATAAACAGTTTTGTACTTGGTCACGTACTTGTATTTGGTTACATACTTGTAAACATACTTGTATTTCCATTTACCATATGATTTATACCACTTTTTCACTGCAACTTTTGCTTTATAAGCTACTTTAACTTGGTAAGCTTGTTTAACCGCTACTTTGACCTCAACAGTATAGGGTATACTAACCTGATAGTTGTATTTTATTTGATTAGTTAAATTGCTGGCAGCTTCAGCTTTGGTTGATGTTCCAGTAACATTGGAAGTATTTGAAGTATTTGAAGTAAGGTTATTCTGTGTTTGAGTCATTTGATTGACATTATCATTCTGTTCTAATGCATTGACTCCATTAATAGACAGTACTACCATCAAAAAGAATAGAACTGCAATCAGAGAGTGTCTTTTAATTCATAGCACCTCCTTTTATGTAAAATCATTATATCACTAAATTTTATTTCATTAGATGATAACCTAATATCTGCTAAGATGGAATATCAAAGCACCATTAGATATTATAATTCTCAATAAAAGCATAATATAAATCTTTTGATTTAAAATGTTTAAAAAAGACCTATTAGAACTCTTTTTCTTATTTAAAAGTCATTTAAACGAAATCGAATTAAGCTCATAGAATTGTGTGCCTTTGGTATTTCTTTTTAGTTGTTAAGGTTCAATAAAAGCTTATTTAATCAAAATAAAGTCAAAAGAAAAGTTTTTAAAAATACTATCCCTCTTAGATACATATCTAAAAATCACAACACAATTAATAATTGAAATAAATGGATTTTAACGAGTATTTACTCCTTTTAAATGATTATCTAATATTTTAGTCCTATTGAATTCATGATACCTTATTTTAAAAAATAGGCAAAAATGGTTTTTTTATTTATCAGAATCATTAGGGGATTAAGCCTCAACCAGACCATTCATCTCAATTAGACCCTACATAATTAATTGGATTGATAGAAATTAATGATTAAATAAGATATTGATTTTAGATTATTAAGAATAGTATAAACTAATAAAATAAACTGCAATTAAATCAATATAATAAAAGTATCTATATAATATAAGGTAATACAACTAATGTAATACAACACAATTTATAAGATATATAATAAATATTTCACATAAATGAAAATCGGTGAGAAAAAATGATAGATGTAGCTATTATCGGTGCAAGTGGTTATACCGGAGGAGAACTTCTCCGATTTTTACAAAACCACTCCCAGGTTGAAGTAGTGGCTGCTACTTCCCGTCAGTATGACGGAACTCCAGTTTATAAAGTTCATCCCCATTTAAGAGACTCAGATTTAGTATTCCAGGACATAAAAACATCAGATATAAATGCAGATCTGGTTTTCACAGCAACCCCTCATGGAGCTTCCATGAAGCTGGTTCCGGAACTATTAGAAAATGGATGTAAAGTAATTGACCTCAGTGGGGACTATCGTTTTGATAGTACTGAAACCTACGAAAAATGGTATGGATTCCCCCATGAAAATCCCCTAAAAGCAGTGTACGGGCTGCCAGAAATTTATCGGAACGAAATAAAGAAATCAGATCTAGTGGCCAATCCCGGATGTTTCCCTACCGGAGCCATACTGGCATCGCTCCCATTAGCCCATGAAAAATTGGTGGAAACAGTTATAGTCGATTCTAAAACTGGAATCAGTGGTGCAGGAATAAATCCAACCGAAGCCAATCGTTTTACTAACTGTTACGATAATGTAGTGCCTTATAATGTTACTTCCCACAGACATATGCCTGAAATAGAACAGGAATTAGAAAAGGCAGGATCTGTGAAGGTCTGTTTTACTCCACACTTGGTTCCGGTGATTCGAGGTATTTTAAGTACTGTGCATACCTTTTTAAAAGAAGATCTCAGTCCAGACGACCTGGAACAAATATATACCAGTTTCTATGAGGGCGAACCTTTTGTCCGGGTTTTAGATGGTGGTGAAATCCCTCGACTAAGTTCAGTGAGAGGTTCCAATTTCGCCCATGTAGGATGTTTCCAGGTGGATCAACATGGTAGGGCCATCATCATTTCCGCCATTGATAATCTGGTAAAGGGTGCTTCTGGTCAGGCCGTGCAGAATATGAACTTAATGTTTGGTTTTCCAGAGACAGAGTCACTGGAAACATATGGTTTACACCCTTAGATTTAGTATATTGAATCTAATTCCATCTAATCACCTTTATTTTTTAATGGTGCAATTTATTAATTTTATATTTTAATTAAAATTAGAATAAATTAGTGAAATATCATGTAACTGATTCTGGTCCACATTACCATAAATCCAATATAATTTATAGTAAAACAAAGTATATCTGAATAATTAAAATATTATTAAATTAAAATATTAAAATTAGTTTCTAATCTTATAAAATCCAAATGAGAAACAATATAGGTGTTTTAATGAAAACCATTGTTTTATATTATTCCCGCAGTAGAAAAACTGCTCTGGTGGCTGAAACTCTGGCAGAAGAATTATCTGCAGATATTATGGAAATAAAAGATGTTAAAAATCGTTCAGGGCTTTTAAATTATGTTAATGCTTCCATGGATGCAATTAGAGAAAATAAAACTCAAATTAGTCCTGAAAATGTCGATCTAAGCAATTATGGATTAGTATATATTGGTTCTCCTACCTGGGCCGGTAAACCTGCTCCAGCCATGATTACCCTTATTGACCAGTGCGATTTAATGGGAAAAGATGTCATTCTATTTTCCACAATGGGGAGTCAAGGTGGGAACAGTGTAATTAAAAGAATGAAAGAAAAAGTAGAAGCCCGGGGCGCGAGAGTGGTCAACTATTTAATAATCAAAACTGGAAACCAAGAAATGGTTGAAATAAGAGAAAACACCCGTAAAAAGATTCAGGAAAATGATTTAAAGATTTTCGGAATATAATGTCCTAAATTATTAATTAATTGATTACTGATCTGATTAATTAATTTGGATTAATTCAATCAATTTTTTAGAACTCAAACTTTTTGACCTGATTCATAATTAAATACAATTATATGCTACTAAAATAATTCAAAATCATACATTAAAAAATCATATAAAACATGAATATATAAAAATTAACGTCTTAATTATCCATTTAATGAAAAGAAATTAAAAACAACGTTTAAATCAGGGATAACTAATGAACGTTGAAACGGTGATTCAATGTTAGAAAAATTTATAGAATCCTATAAACCATTGATTGCTATTCCTGTAGTGATAACTCTAATAGCACTGACCATATTAGCAGTTAATGGTTTTAATGAAGGTATTGACCTTAAAGGTGGATCTATAGCAGTAATTAGCTTAGAAAGCCCCGTTACTTCTCAAGAATTAGAAGCAACAATTGAAAAAGGACTTAAAACTAACGAAGTAACAGTATATTCAGTTACAGATAAAGAAGCTACCGTGGAATTAAGTGCTTCTACAGACGTGGTAGTCTTGGAGAAGACGCTGGAGGGAACCGGTACCATACTCAGTTTTAAATCGGTGGGGCCTGTTCTCAGTAATGCAGCACTTAACCAGATTTACTGGGCTATGGGTTTCGCATTTCTGTTTATGTCCATAACTGTTTTCATCATATTCAGAAATTTTGTGCCTTCCATGGCGGTTATTCTGGCGGCATTATCCGATATTATCATAGCCATGGGCGGGATGTCCCTATTTGGAATACCTCTTTCTTTAGCCTCTGTAGGGGCGCTGCTGATGCTTATTGGTTACAGTGTGGACACAGATATATTGCTCACCACCCGGCTACTGAAGCGTAGAGAAGGAACCATAACCGAAAGAGCTATTGATGCCATGAAGACCGGGATGACCATGTCTATAGCAGCTATTGCCGCAATGACCGTTCTTTATGTGGTGACGGTATTTGTGATGCCCCAGGCAGAAACCTTAAGTAACATTGCCGCTGTGCTGATTATTGGATTAGTAGCCGATATTCTCGCCACCTGGCTTATGAACCTGGGAATACTCAGATGGTATCTGGAGGTTCGAGGATGAAAAGAAGAGGATTTTCAGGATTTATTCGAGATTATCGGACGATTTTACTGGCAGTGCTGGTGATTTTCAGTTGTATTTCCATTGCCACCTTAGGTATACAGCAAGGACTGGATCTTAAGGGAGGATCTTTAATCCAGATACAATTGGAAAAACCGGTTGACAAAGACACCATGAACACGGTTACCAGTGTACTGGACAAACGTCTGAATGTATTTGGAGTACAGGATGTCCAGGTACGGGCCAGTGGAGATCAGTTTGTTATTGTAGAGATAGCAGGTGTACAGCCAGATAAGGTAGCCAAAATTGTAGGTACTCCAGGTAAGTTTGTGGTAAAAATAGGCAACACCACGGTATTTACTGGTGCAGATATTCAAACTGTAGAACCGGCTCAGGTGACGGGAAACAGTTATGCGGTCCCATTCAAAGTATCTTTGGAAGCTGCTCAGAAATTTGCTGAAGCGGCTAAAGGAAAAGCAGGAACTCCCGTAGACATGTATCTGGATGATGAACTCTTAGAGTCTCCAGAACTTTCAGAGTCCCTGGCTAATGGAGTTCCCCAGACTTCAGTAGAGATAAGCGGAGGAGCAGAAAGTAAAGAAGCGGCTGTTGAAGAAGCATCTAATATAGAAACCCTTCTAAAATCTGGGGCTCTTCCCGTTAAAGTCAAAATTGTGGGTATAAGCGCAGTATCCGCGGAACTAGGTGAACAGTTCACCCAGGGAGCTATAATTGCCGGGGTACTGGCTGTTTTAGCCATAGGACTTATCGTATTTATCCGATACAGAAATCCTATTTTAGCACTCCCTATATTATTCACCACCATAGCTGAAGTGATTTTGATTCTGGGTGCCGCTTCAGTTATCCACTGGAACATTGACCTGGCTGCTATTGCTGGTATTTTAGCCGCAGTAGGTACCGGAGTGGATGACCAGATTATCATAACTGATGAAATATTGAAAGGTCGCGGCTTAAAAGAGAGAAGAGGAAAAGGTGCTGCATTTAAGATTAAGAATGCATTCTTCATTATCTTTGCCTCTGCCGGAACCCTAATTGCGGCCATGTTACCTCTGGCCTATGTAGGTTACTCCCGGGGTGCCACCGGAATTGGTATGTTAATTGGTTTTGCATTTACCACCATTTTAGGAGTTATAATTGGGGTATTCATTACCAGACCAGTATATGCCAAGTTCATGGAAGCTCTTTTATACGAAGAATCCAAAAAACAATCTAAAACCAAATAAAACATTTGAACACATCTCTGTGTTTAAATATTTTTATTTTAATTTATTTTTTTGAGAAATTTTTAATCTTTTTATTTAAAACCCAATTACTTTAAAATTACTAAATAGAATCACTCTAAATATATTTTAAGTATTTTTATTAATTTTGAGGCAGTTTTACTGAATTTTAAGGATTTGATTAATTCATAATATCTGTATATACTAATCAGTATATGATTAATCTGTATATAGCTAATCTGTATATGACTAAAGTGAATTAAATGCATTTTAATTAGTTTTTAGAAAATCTACGTCTAATAAGCCGGATTTTTCAACACCCAAAAAGGAAATAGCAGTCTAAAATACCAATTATAGATTAAATTCTGCGAAAATGAATAAAACTTATATTAATAAGATTATAAATTTATTATATACCTTTATTCATATTATTCCAGAATTCAACTATGATAAGTAGCATGGGTCATATTATGAAAAAACCAAAAGAGTTGAAGGTCAAACCAATTAAAAATGGGACCGTTATTGATCATATAACCGCTAACAAGTCTTTAAATGTGCTTAATATATTAGGACTGCCCAGTGAAAAAATTAAAGTTACTGTGGCCATGAATATGCAATCATCCCATATGGGAAGTAAAGACATAGTTAAAATCGAGAATAGGGAGTTAGAATCAAGTGAAGTAGATCAGATTGCCCTAATCGCACCTAAAGCCACCATCAATATTGTTAGAGATTATGAAATAGTTGGAAAAGGTAAAGTTCATCTTTTAAACGAAGTAAAAGGTTTATTAGACTGCCCTAATCCTAATTGCATCACTAATGCTCTCGAACCAGTAGTTAACCGGTTTTATGTAATTGAAAAAGAGCCTGTTATTTTAAGATGCCATTACTGTGAACGCATTATGGAGGAGGAAGAAATTGAATCTCAGTTCTAAACCATTTTCTTCACGAAAAATAAAAAAATCCACGGGATTTAATAGATTTAATAAAAATCCCCTTTTATTATTCACAATATTTTTTATTATGACTCTTTTTTTAGTTTCACCAGTATCTGCCAAAGTATTTGTTACTGACCAATCCCATGGTTTGATGACATCTCCGGCAGCAGCTTATACCAATAATCAGTTGATATTAAGCAGTCTTACTCCGGAAAAAGCAGTTACTAATTATTTAAATGGAAAAAGCACCATAGTTGTAGGTTCATTATCTATTAGTGGAACAAAAATTTCTGCCAGAACCTCATCTCTGGCTAAATACTGGAATCAAAGTGATGTAGTAGTTATTGGTACAGGAAATGATATTTCAGCAGCATATATTGCCATTAAAAACAATGCTCCGCTGCTTATAGCGGGAACCACCCTTCCTGCTGCAACAAAAACAGAACTACTCCGTTTAAAACCTAAAAAAATTATCATATGCGCATCTTCCTCAGCCATACCGGATTCTATTTTAAGTTCATTTAAAACCGTGAAAAAGCAGAGGATATGGTATGGAAGTGACAGCAACACCTTTGCCAGTGCTCAGAACTTATATCCAAACAATGGAACCGTTATTTCCGCCCCCAAAAGTTTGATGCCTGTGGCCATGGCCACCTGGAAAAATGCGAAATTTGTTTTATCAGATAAAGTCATGGTAAATAACAATGCCACTATCTGGTCTTCTAACAACGTTATAACCAGTATAGCCATGAATAAATACTCCACCAATAATTTACCCATCATATACATCGCCTGCGATAATATGGTGAGTAAGACGGCTGATAAAGCATTGCTGGAAAAAATTAAAGCTAAAATATCCGGTTCAGCCAATGTCATAATAGATCCTAATTCACCAGGACCCGGAGAAGCTAATAGGGCGATTAACAATGCACCGAGCGGTATCGCAGTATTTATGGGAGCTACATGTTCTGGTACTATGTATGACACAGTTTCAGGGGTAAAAGGAGGTTATCTGAAAACTGCTGCTTCTGATTTGAATGGTCTGGTATTTGTAAACTATGGCAGCCTGAATCTGGCAAATACCAGTTATATCAGCCGGGCCTGGGATGACAGTTTCTCCAGTGCATACTTTGCAGGGATTTATTATCCTGCTAAATATCTTAAGAGTGCCAATATTGGGCTGGTAGAAGCCAAAGTAGGAACCACCACCGAAGAGCAGAGATTGAATAAAATAGCTATGGCATTAATCGATTATTCGTACAATGCCAACAAAGAACATTTAATAACCAGTTATAATACTTCTTTAGTGGCTAAACATCAAATTAACCCTACATCATTGTCTACTGATGCTCAAAACATTCTCAATGGTAAACCCACCACCATGAAGAAAGAAAAATGGATCTATCTGGCTTCCCAGTACATTGCCGGATACCCCATCACCAATACCACCACTACCTTTACCAGTGCCAGTACTAGTAGTAACGTATTCTCTGGAACAATCACTAGAACAGATTACCGGGAAATGGCTAAAAAAATATATAATTATATGAAAACCTATAAAAAAGTCCCCAATACAGTTACCTACAATGGTAAAACCCTTAACAGCGCCGATTATACCAAGTTATTTGCCACCATAATCGCCAAACATACTGAGAAAAAGTACATGACATTCCCGGCGACAGTGCAGATAAATCTGACAACAAATAACCCTTTGCAGGAACTATTAACCAGCCTTATTAATTAAATCGTAAAAGAGAGTTATTATAGAAAGGGATATATCATTAAATCCCTATTATTCTTTAATTTCTATTTTCATTTTTTTCTTATTTTTCCAGTGAATATGCATTATATGGAATTCTTTTAATGATATTTTCAAAAAATATCATACAGATAAAAACAAAGTAGTAATAATAATAATAATAATAAT
>DATN01000002.1:460208-481325 GCA_002504725.1 Methanobacteriaceae archaeon UBA587
TAATAATAATAATAATAATAATCTTAAAATTTAATTCAAATGAATTTAAAGAAGATTTAAATAAATAGAATTAATGGAATTACATTATTCAATCACTCTTTTTTTGAATAATATGACGGGCTAATCGTTTTGCTAAAGCCAATATGGTTAAAATAGGTGGAGCTCCTGGAGGAACAGGTAGTACACTGGCATCTGCCACATAAAGACCTTTTATAGTGGTTTCTAGATTTTCATCAACAATATCTCCCACAGCCGCAGTTCCACCAGGGTGGGCTCCACGTGGATGAGTAGAGACAATAGTATCCGGTTTTACACCAGCTGCGGATAAAATGGAACCTGCCACTGCCGCCCCTTCAGCTAAATAACGCACATCCTGCAGAGTATTAGTTTGAATAATGCCGTCCTGTTCCACACGACCTGATGGCTCATCAGCAATCTTTACCATCAAACCTAAAATATCTTTATCCTTCGCCCCCCTTTCCTCAAGTTCCTGTGCTAAAAAGGATGAAAAATGAGGTGCTAAAATAAAATTATCCATTTTGATAAGGGCATTCATCT
Organism: Methanobacteriaceae archaeon UBA587; assembly: GCA_002504725.1. Lineage (GTDB taxonomy): Archaea > Methanobacteriota > Methanobacteria > Methanobacteriales > Methanobacteriaceae > UBA587. The sequence goes on from DATN01000002.1 coordinate 460,767, forward strand.
GTACTTCCTTATTGAATTTGATCTTGTTTAAGATGCCCCCTACTGTAATAAAAGTATCCATGAAAAAATTTTTTCCGGCTTCGATGCCTGCTTTTTGGAGTAATCGTGGAGTTTCCACCGCTCCCGATGCAAGAACAACAGTTTCAGATTCTAAAAATGTTTCAAAATCCGGATTATCTGCATCCGCAGAATGAACCAACTTTACTCCTTTGAGTTGGCCATCTTTCACCAGCAGTTCTGTCACCCTGCAGTTAGAATATAATTCTGCCCCTGCTTGCTGGGCCTCTTTCATGTAATCCCTAGAAGACCATTTTGCATCTTTAGGACAGCCTAAAGAGCATTTACCACATGGTTTACACTCATCGACCCGGATGAATTTGGGCATCTTGCTTACAGGAATATCCAAAGATTCTGCTGCTTCCATTAACAGTTTGGTTCCTTTACCAAAATGGGTGTCCGGGAGAACTCCCACTTGTAACTCATCTTCCACTTCATCCAGTTCTGAAGATATATTTACACCCATACTTTTAAGTTCATCTTCTAAAACGCGAACCCCATTACCTGCAGAGACCACCGTGGACCCTCCCACACAAGCCGTCTTTAAAAGATCCATACCATCTTCAGAAGGTTCGTATTGGTGGAAAGCATTTTTTGGTTCAATGGAAGGTCCTTTTTCTATAACTGTTACAGGAATACCTGCTAAAGCCAGTTCTCTAGCGACTGTGGCCCCACCAGCACCCGATCCAACTACAATAACCATACTACACCATTTTGCATTTTATAAATTAAAAATTCTATTTAAATTTTATTAGATTTTGACTAAATATTAAATAACTTCTAATTCATTTAATTGATTATTATTGAGTTAAAATATTTAAAAAAATAAAAATTAGAATAAATCCCACTAGTTAAACTATTCTATGAGAATAATCGCCTTGGTTGGACAGGAATTAATGCAAAAACCACAGGCAATGCATATCTGATTGTCAATATCAATGCCCCAGTCATCTTGGACGCATATAGCGCGCACCGGGCAAAGGGAAACACAAGCCCCACAATCTATGCATTTTTCAGCTTCTTTTTTAACGACTTTCATGATGGGAGTGACCTGAATGCCCCGTTCTTCTATATAGTTTACACATTCTGTTTCCTGAGGTCCACTGATTTCTACCAGCATTTTTCCTCCTCGAGGAGTGATATGTGCTCTTAGAATATTAAAATCGATGTCAAAAAGTTTTATGGCGTCTGACATTATGGCCTTGTTGACTATACTGGGTAAAAATCTTAACCATGCTTTCATAAGGATTCCTCCCCGTTTTCATTTTCTACATTTTCACCAATTAAACGGGAAATATCTTCGGCGGTGATTATTCCCTTGACTTTATTATCTTTATCCACAATAGGTAGTCCAGAAATATTGTTTTTATCTATTCTGCGGGCTATAACATCCACGGGTTCATCTTCCCGGGCAATTACTACCTTTCGGGTCATAACCTCTGCTAGTTTGGTTTTACCTTTGGCAACAGCATCCGCTATGTCCCATGAGGTAACAATACCTTCCAGAATACCATTATTATCTACCACAGGCAGATGATTGATGTTATTGTCCACCAGCTTACGGGCAACATCCTTTATCTGATCGTCAGGATGGGTGATAATAACCGTCTTGCTTTCAATGTCTTTAACCAAACGGGAAGGTCTGGTTATTTCCAGAGGATTCACCACATGGCCCCGATTAGGTAAATTAATTAGGGGTTCTGATAGGAAGAAATCTCCCTTTTCAATCCAGGATTTAAGTTCTTCTGCTACCATTTTAGCTCGTTTATAAGAAGATAATGGTGATGTGGGGATTTCCATTCCATTGATCTCTATTTTCCCTGTCTTAAGTTCGGCGTAATTAGTTTCACGGATTACCGGCCGGCTTCTCCGTGAAACACCATAATCGATTATTTTACAAGTTATATTTTCATCGCTTATGGCTGTCCGGGCAGCTATATCCTCATTTAAAACAGGAATAGGTATTCCTGCCCCTACATATAATGTAGGACCATACTTGGGCATGGTGGCTCCCCTTACAAAATCGGGATCCATCTGTTTCATGTCCCCCTTAAGCATGAGGGTTCCTGCAGAACCAGTAGGCACTCCATTACGTCTTTCACCATCAGTGGAATGTTGGGTACCCTCACCCATAATGTAACCCTGGGCACCGCAGAGGAATATACGGGTCCCCATACCTATTGTTTGGAAATAAGGATCATTAATAAGTGGACTTAGTTCACCAGCACTAGAATAAGTCACATTACCAAAGTTAGGTAGTAATGTTCCCATGTAAGTGTAAAGCGTTTCTTCAGTGGAGTTTACTGCCACCGCATAGTTCTGGTAACAGTTTCGGGGATTTACCATGGTAGCTTGATTGATTTTTTCCAGACTGATACTTGTCTCTATGTTTTTTAGAGGGTAGCAATCAGTCCCATAAGCTTCCGCCACCAGTTCTACTTCATTTCCCCGGATTAATTCTTCGATTACGTGGGCGCCCCCATAATCCAAACCGATTTCAGGATTCTGGTTGATTTGTGTGGCCCCCAAATAAGAATCCACTGCAGCCAGACCGGAATAAGCCTCCACTCCATTGAGGTAAGTTTTAGTCATCTTAATCGGCGGATCCGAGTGACCAAAGTTTAGAAAAGCACCTGAAGAACACATAGCGCCAAATGTACCAGTAGTTACCACATCGATTTCTTCTGCGGCCTTTTTAGTACCTTCTTCTGCCACTATACGGGTCATTTCAGCTGCTGTTACCACAACTGCTTCCCCGTTCTCTATTTTCTGGTTTATTTCTTTGACTGTCTTCAACTTACCACATCCAGTGCTCAAAATTGCTAAAATTAAAATTAAATAAAATATAACTGCAATTTTGAATTATTGTTTGAATTATTTTAATATTTGATGAATTCTCAAAATTCTTAATTTGAATATTCTAGTTTGAATGTTCTATAATTCATTAACTTCCTTAATAAAAATATAGATACGATTTAGAATATTAGTACCTATCCATAAATAAAGTTTACTTTAAATTATAATTATTAGAAGTGTTTAGAAGAATAAAAAAATAATATGGGATGAATTTAAAACAAAATCATATATGCCACAAAGTACCATTAATAAGTAGCAAAAAAAGGAAGATATCATGAAAAATCAACTGGATTTAGACTCATTTCAAAAAATAATCTACTCCCTAGAAAAAGAAGCCGATTATGTAGACATCCGAGCAGGTAGTGGTAATAATACATCTATTTTAATGAAAGACGGTAAAATTCAGGAAATAAAATCTGGTTTTGACCTGGGAGCCAGAGTAAGAGTATTGAAAGGAGGAGCCTGGGGATTTGCATTCACCACCGACCTGACTAAGATTGACCAGATAGGGCAACACGCGCTTAAATTAGCAAAATCTCTACAAAGCGATGTAGAACTGGCCCCTACAGATGCAGTGGTAGACAAAATTAAATCACCGGCACAAATACTTCCTTCCACTGTAACTACTGAAGAAAAAAAAGACATAATCAAAGAGGCTAACCAGTCTGCTGATGTGGAAGGAGTGGTTAGTACCACGGTTAGTTACGTGGACATGGAATCAGAGAGTGCTTTCTTAAGTTCTGAAGGAGCATCAGTAATTATGGAAGAGTGCAAAGTTGGTATGTTCCTTAATGCAGTAGCCTCTTCTGGAGAAGTAATCCAGTTTGGTCACGGTAGTATGGGAGGAACCCGTGGATTCGAAGTTCTAAAAAACGCAGATATTGAGAAATTTGGCCGTAAAATTGGTGAAAAAGCAGTGAGACTTCTTTCTGCCAGTACACCACCTTCAGGAAAGTTTCCGGTGATTACAGATTGTGAATTAACAGGAGTGTTCATCCACGAAGCATTAGGACATGCCGCCGAGGCAGATCTGATTTTACAAAATGATTCTATTCTAAAGGATAAAATGGGAACTAAAATTGCAGCAGATCTGGTTACCATCATTGATGATGCCAGCATGGATGCCTTTGGTTACTACCCCTACGATGCTGAGGGTGTGAAAACCGCAGAAAATGTTCTGGTTAAAGATGGAACACTGGTTTCCTTGTTGAGTTCCAGAGAAACCGCATCCAAATTAAATATTAAATCTTCAGGAAATGCCCGTTCAATAATAAGTGAACAACCCATTGTGCGGATGAGTAACACTTATCTTAAACCAGGTGAACTAAAATTTGAAGAACTTTTAGAAGATATGAAGGATGGAATTTATCTTAAAGGCTCCAGGGGCGGGCAGGTGGATACCGGGAAAGGTATATTCCAATTCAATGCATCTGAATCATTTAAAATTGAAAATGGTGAAATAACGGATCCATTAAGAGATGTATCTCTCTCAGGAAATATTCTGGAAACACTATTAAAAGTAGATGGAGTGGGATCTGATTTCAAGATGAGTGTGGGTTTCTGTGGAAAATCCGGACAAACTGCACCGGTTGGTGACGGTGGTCCTCATGTTAGAGTAAGCGAAGCAATGGTAGGGGGTGCCATGTAATGTTATCACAGGAAGAAGGAAAATTTTTGGTGGAACTGGCTAGAAAATCAATTGAAACATATATTAAAGAAAAAAAGATAATTGAAGTCCCGGAAAAAACCCCATCACCACTCAAAGAGAATATGGGTGCTTTTGTGACCTTAAATAAGAATGGTGAGTTAAGAGGATGTATTGGTTATCCCGAACCCATAAAACCCCTGGTAAATGCGGTTATTGAAGTAGCAGTTTCTGCAGCCACCACAGACCCCCGTTTTGAGCCAGTTAGTTTATCAGAACTTGATGAAATCCAATTAGAAGTTAGTGTTCTCACCAAACCCCAATTATTGACTGTGCAAAGTCCTGTGGAATGCCTGGAAAAAATTGAAATAGGAAGAGATGGGCTGATAATTGAAAAAGGATTTTATAAAGGACTTTTATTACCCCAGGTAGCTGTGGAGTGGAATTGGGATGCAGAAGAATTCTTATGCAATACCTGTATGAAAGCCGGGCTTGCACCAGACTGCTGGTATGATCCGGACACTGAAATTTATACTTTCCAGGATCAGATATTCCCTGAAGAATAGTATAATCTCCTAAGGAATAACCTAGTCCTAAATAAATTATATTTAAAGAACGTTTATAAACAATTAAAAATATAGTTCATTTAATAATTTGAGCTAATATATAAGCTAATAGATAGTCTGAAAATAATTTAAAAAATAAATTTAAAATATTAATTTTTTAAATTAAAAGTTTATTCTATGATTTTTAATCAGACAAATTAATTTACCAGTATCTCCTTATTTAAAGAACTTAAAACGATTTTGCTCATTATTCAAATCATTTAATGAAAAAATGATACTCTGCTGCATATTAGAAAATTCTAAATCAATATTTAAACTAACTAAATAACTCTTAAAAATGGAAAATAAAATAAATAAAGGATTAAATGTGATTTTATGATATTACCAACCATCCCCACCCCTGATGAATTACTGGACAAAGGATTTAGAAGAGCTAAAAAAGCCGCGAATCTGGCCAGAACCACCAAAATTCCCCGCTATAAAAAGGCCAAAGTTTTAGAAGAAACACGGGTCAAAACAGCATGTCAAGTCATAAGAGACAGAATACAGATGATTCTGGACAGAACACCTAATATAGAAGAATTGCCAGAATTTTATCAGGATTACATCGATGTGGCAGTGGGTGTGGATGATATGAAACAAGCACTGGGTGGTTTGAACTGGTCCATAGGAATAATAACCCAATTAGAAAAAGATTATGCCTCCAGAATACGCAGGTCTCCTCCAGAAAAAGCTTCTGCTCTTAGAAGTCAAGCATATGGACGGATAGCTTCTGTGGTAAACAAAATAGAAAAGGACCTGGATTTTCTGGATTTTGCCAAAGCTAATTTACGTAATATGCCCACCGTGGACTTTGATGCCACCACCGTGGTAATTGCTGGTTTTCCCAATGTGGGAAAATCCACCCTTCTGAGGCAGATAACCTCTGCCGAGCCGGAAGTGGCAAATTACCCATTTACCACCAAAGGTATTCAGATTGGACACCTGAAACGCAGATGGAAGAGTATCCAGATTATAGACACTCCGGGTCTCCTGGATAGGCCCATCCTAGACATGAATGATATCGAATTAAAGGCCATGGTAGCTCTGGAACATCTGGCTAATGTTATTCTGTTCATCTTTGATGCTTCTGAAACATGCGGTTACCCACTTGAAAGCCAATTCAATTTATATGAAGAGGTAAAAAGGATTTTTAAAACTCCAGTCATCTGTCTTTTTAATAAAATGGACCTAGCAGATAATGTTAAGTATTTAGAAAAATATATTAGTAAGGTAGAACAACCCATGATGGTTTCTGCATCCCAAGGAATGGGTGTTCCAGAAATTATTGAAAGGCTGGAGGAATTTGGTGATGGAAAAGAAAAAATTAGACCGAAAAGTTGAGAAACATAAGGATAAATTGGAAAAAAGCAAGTCCGCAGCTGAAAAAATGATGGACGATATGGTTAAAAGCATTAAAGTAATGCAAAGCGACCTGGAACGGAAGATATCCGAATACAGTGACGCTGTGCCTGAAAAGCCTACCCTTGATGTTATTGAAACCCATGACAAAATCATTCTAAAAACCGATCTTCCGGGTGTAAACAAGGAAGATATTGATATCCAGCTCACTGAAGATAGAATCACCATCTCTGCCAAGTTCGAAGAAAAAATTGAAATCGAGGAAGCCAATTACATCAAGAAAGAACGGAAATATGGGGAAGCTCTTAGAGAACTCCGCTTACCGGCACTGGTGGTGGTGGAAGAAGCTACAGCCAAATTCGATAATGGTGTTTTAACCATTGAGCTTCCTAAAGTAGAAGTCAAACAGAAGTTTAATGTGGAAATTAAATAATTCCAAAAATAAGCTTCAATAAGGGGATTAATTTTTAACCCCTAAATTGCATTTCTATTTTTAAATGAAATTTTAAATTAGTTTTATGAATTATTTTTATTTTTAGAATATTTTTAAAATATGATTTGTTTTCTTATTCCTTATTTTCATATAAATAATTGAAATAATCGTTTTAAACTTCAAATTAGGAAAAAACTATAAATAATCTATCAAAATCAATAAAACAATTTTTTAACAGATTAAAATTAATGAAAAAATAAAAATAAACAATAAAAATTAAATTAAAAAATTAAAATCAGGAAAATAATTTATTAAAAATCAATTAATACCTTACTTTCCCAATATGTCGGGTACTTCCCGGATCTTCCCCATTATAGTGGGCTAAATAATAGGTAAACCATTCTAGAGGTACTACCAAGACAAAAGGCGAAAGCAAATTATTGATATCTGCATAGTCCTCCATACGGAATACCATATTTTTAGTTTCTAGATTATCACAGAATTCCAAAGCACGATTGGTCAATTCATCCCCCGGATATCCTGATTCTAAAAAGATCACTGGAACATTTTTTTCCACTCTTTCTATTAAACCATGCCTGAACTCACCCGAGTAAAGAGGACAGGCGTGTTTTAAAGCCCCCTCCATCAACATGGTCATGGAAAATTTATAGGCTAAGCCATAGTTAGGTCCACTACCCATACAGTAAAAAATGTCTTCGTCTTTGAATTTATGGGCCAGTTGCTTAGTATCTTCCTCGGTAGTTTTAATTAAATTTTCAATAATATCCGGAACGGTTTCTAATTGTTTTAAAACTTCTGCGGAATGAGAGGATTGATAAGCACCAAATAAAATTTGATATAAGCACATCAGTTGAGTTACATAAGTTTTAGTACCCAGTATGGCTGTTTCTCGACCACAGCGAGTAAGTACTGCACTTTGGGCCTCTTTCATCATGGTGCTTTCTTCTTCATTAGTAATAGTAATGGTTTTTAAGCCCAATTCATTGGCTTTGCGTAAAGCAGCCAGAGTATCAGCAGTTTCTCCGGATTGAGAGGTTAATATAAGTCCAGTATTGTTATTTTCAATTTTTTTGTGATACGAAAACTCATAACCTGTGAAAACATCGATATTAATATCAGCAGACATATTCAAGGCGTCTTTGGCTGAATAACAGGTTGATAAAGAACTCCCACAGCCAACTAAATAAACTTTATCCAGTTGAGATATTTTTTCGGAAATCTCTTTCATATGAGATTTTTCTGCTTTTAAAGTCTCTCTAAGCGACTGAGGCTGTTCTAAGAGCTCGTGATACATATCATATTTCATGATCTTCCCTCGTTTTTACAGATACAGATTATCTGGAAGATTAACAATATAATCCTAATAACATAATCAGCAATTAGTAGTAATATTATAAATCAAGATATTTTAATTAGTATACTAAGTATCGTTAGTTTATTAATCAACATTTAGTACTTTATTAATTTGTTTATTTCTTTTTTATGAGTTTAATTAATTTAAGAGATAATCCTTATTTAATGTTCCGGTAAATATTACTATAAAGTTTCGCAATACATGTGGCAGTACGGGCAGCTTCCACTGCATCTGGAGCCAGTAAACAGATGATGGGTTCTTTTCCCCAAGCCCCAGTATGATAAATAACATCTGGCACATCACCAATCTTTTTTACAGCCTCATCTACACCCCAGGGGATAGTTCCACCTTCTTTATTCTTAACTTCTTCCGGTTCCTGATTTCTATCATAAGAAGAGACCTTTAGACCAAGTTTTTTGCAGATATCCAGTATTACAGGATCATATTTAAGATCAATGGCGCTGCGTTTTTCTGGGTCATGCTTCATGATATTCAATACCATACGGGCCATGTGCGAAGAAGCGCCAAATTCCGGTTCAAAACAGGCCACTGCCCTGCCATGAGCACTGGTAATTCGGCCAGGGACTCCTGCCACATCTTCCCTGTCCTGGGCATCTTTTTTGGCCATAACCAGATTAGTTCTGACTTCGGGTATGATATCCGCGAAATCTTCTGATGAAGTAATTATCTGGAGTGCCATTTTTAGGTTCTCTATTTCCATAATATCAAATATTATTTTGATTAAATATAACAGTTATCATATCATTATCTATTATCACAATCTTATCTTCTTATTCCGTATATATCACATCCCCCGGTTAAATTTAAATTTAAATCTGAAAAATACTGAAATGAAAATCCATTAATTTAAAGCACAAGAGACCCAATATTTTTATAGCAAACGAATTTATTGTTGGAATAATCATGGCAGCAAATGAAATAAAAGCAAAGAACTTGTATAGTCTGAATATGAAGAATGGTTGCCTATATGAAACTATCATCACTACCCAAAATTTAAAGGGAGAATATAATGCAGCGCCCATGGGTGTTGTGTGTAAAAACCAGGACGAAGTGGTTTTATATCTATATGAAGGCACCAAAACCTTGAATAACATACAGAATACCAGTACTTTTGCAGTGAATATTACACAAGACCCTTTAATTTTCACTGAAACAATTCTGGGAGACGTTTCACCAGATTTATTTGAAGATTACAAATCATTCCCGGTTTTAAAAAATGTTGATGGATTTTTCCTTGTAAAAAACATAGCAAAAAAGGACGTTGTTCGAAAAGATCATTTAGGAGAGTCCCATTTATTTATAATCACTGCCCAGGTCCAGGAAATCGTGAAAAATAGGGAATATGTAATCCCTCTAAACCGGGGGATTTATGCAGTTATTGAGTCTTTAGTCCACTACACCCGCATTGATATGGTGGATGATGAAAAGCAGTTTATCTACTGGCGCCGGATAAAAGAAATGAACCGGGTAGCCCAGAAAGTGGGAAGTTCTGACGACAAAAAATCAATGCAAAGAATTATAGGTGCTATAAAAGAAAAAGTGGGAGATTTAGATGAAAAATTTAAAGAGAGAATAAATTGATCACCAGGGCGCATAATATTAACCTATTACATAAAATATTAGATTATGGCCTATTAATCATATTTAGTACAAATCTAAAAAATATCAGATAGTACCTGATTCAAGACTATCCTATACAAGATACTGTCCTTAAATTTAATATTTTCTTTAATATTCTCCGTATTTTTCAGATTGTACTCCTTTTAAGATCGTAATTCCTTTATTACATCCACAAATTCAAATTTACTCCCATCAAATAATCCCTGATCACTTAACTTCAGTTGAGGTATGACCAGTAAGGCTAAAAATGACAGAGCCATGAAGGGAGACTCTAATTTACAACCCATGGCCCGGGTCATTTCATGCAGTTCTTTTAATTTTAAAGAAACATCTTCGGCATTAGAATTACTCATTAAGCCCGCCACAGGAAGTTCTAAGGATTTATTTTCAGTGCCGGATAAAGCCACCAATCCTCCTCTATTTTGTCTTAATATCTCCACTGCTTGCGCCATATATTTAGCGTGACTACCTACAACAATTATGTTGTGGGAATCATGGGCCACACTGGATGCTAATGCACCATCAGAAATATTAAATCCCCTAACAAATGCATTAGAGATGTTTCCTTTCCCATACCTTTCTACAACAGAAATTTTAATAACATCCTGATTAATATCAGGATATAAAACCCCTTTTTCAATTTTTAATTCTGCTTCTGACTCCGAGGTTATAAGCTGTCCTTCTAAAACATCTATAACCCGAACCAGTGCAGTTTCACCAGAAGCACTGATTTCAAAATCATCTGCTTCCTTTTTAGCTAACACTATGGTATTTTCCAGAGGAATCGTATTCACATCAAATAATGCTTTTCCATCAGCAGCAACTTCTTTACCCCTTATGAAAACTTTTTGAACATTAAAATTCTCCAAACTATCGATTAAAATAAAATCTGCAGATCTTCCGGGTGCAATGGCGCCACCATTCAAATTGTAATGTAATGCCGGATTTATAGTGGCCATACGCACAGCTTCAATTGGATCCAACCCTAAAGAAATTGCCTTTTGAATAATTTTATCCATATGCCCTTCTAAGAGGTCTTGAGGGTGTTTATCATCAGAAACTAAGAATTCACCCCCGACATCTATCAGTTCTTCCAGATTTTTGGCAGAAGATCCCTCACGAACCATTATCTTCATACCATGTTCCTTCTTTTCTAAGGCTTCTTCTGCAAAACTGCATTCATGATCGGTGGAGATACCCGCACCAATATATTGGCAGAGATCCTCTCCCGATAATAAAGGAGCGTGTCCATCCACTGGTTTTTTATTAAAATGAGCACTCTTAATTTTATTTATGACCCCTTGATCCATATTTATGACTCCTGGAAAATTCATCATTTCGCCTAGAGCCACTATTTCTTCCCTTTGCATGAGGAAATCTATTTGATTAGACTCTATTAGTGCGCCAGAAGTTTCAAAGGGGGTTGCTGGGACACAGGAAGGTGCTGTGAAGTAAAAATTAAGAGGAACTTTATGTGAATCTTTAATCATGAAATCTATTCCCGGAACTCCCATCACATTGGCAATTTCATGAGGATCGGCCACTACTGCTGTAGTACCATGTGGAACCACCACTTTAGCAAACTGGGACGGGGTCAACATGGAACTTTCAATATGGATATGAGCATCGATTAATCCCGGCACAATCAAACCCTCAAAGTCCCCTTCTATCTTTTTCACACATTTTATTTGACCAGATTCTGTTTGAATCTCTGCGGGATATATTTCACCGGTAAAAACATTTAAAATATTTCCTTTTATCATATATTCCCCTCATTTACCTTATTTTATTATTTCCTGGACTCTACCTACCCTACCATCTTGCAAGCGAACTTTTATCCCATGGGGATGGAAAGCAGATTTGGTTAATAAATCCTTTACAACACCCCTGGTTCGCTTTCCAGACCTTTGATCTTTTTTAAGTACGATATATACTTCAGAACCACTTTTTATATCTTTACGGTTTTGACCATTCATTTTTTCATCCAGATTTTGATTTTAGTATAATTTATTTAATTAATCTATTAAGTATAACATCCTATCATTGTTCAATTGATTAATAATATTTAATTAATCAATATTTTCAACTTTAAATCCAATTAACTTAAATCTGATTGATCTCAATTATCTTTCAAACAAAAACCATTTATATTTCTTAAAATAATTTTAACCACTACAAGTAGTAAAAATATTATTATGATTAATTATAAAATTAATAGTAAATAGTTAATAGCAAATCTTATGATTTAGGGGTGCCTATGCCAGTAAACTACGATATGTACGCAGCAATCCAGTTGATTTCAGCCATAATTACCCTGGTTTTAGCAGCTTACATTTGGCAAAAACGTCCCCAGCCCGGAGCAACTTATTTTTCATTATTAATGGTTTCCACTTCCATATGGGCTTTTGCCATTTCCATGGAGATGATTTCCCCAGGAGTTGCTACCAAAATATTCTGGTCAAAAATAAGTTACATTGGAATAATAAATATTGCCCCATTATGGCTTTTATTTGCATTAAGTTATACGCATCAAGATAAATGGTTAAAAAAACAATACATTGTCTTATTATGGGTGGTGCCATTATTTATCCTGGCTTTAGTGTTAACCAATGAATGGCATGGATTAATCTGGCCCGCAGTAACCCCTATATCCAGTGAACCTGGAGCCATGGTAATCTATAGCCATGGTGTAGGCGTATGGCTGAGTGTATTCTATTTTTACAGTTTATTCATAACTGGAATCATATTACTAATTCAGTCACTTATCCGCAGCCCCAAAATATACCAGAAACAGATAGGAATTGTATTAGTGGGAGCCATCATTCCATTTATATTCAATATCCTCTATTATTTAAAAGGAAGCCCTATCCAACCATTAGATCTGGCACCATTTGCATTTTCCATTACCGGAATACTATTTATTTGGAGCATATTCAAATTTAGAATGCTGGATGTGATGCCAGTGGCCTATAACAAACTCTTTAGAAGTACCAGCAACGGTATAGTAATCGTGAATGCTCAGAATATAGTTATAGACCTAAATAAAGGAGCAGAAAAACTGTTAAATATTAATAAAGCTTCAATTGGTCAAAATGTGGAAAAAGTTCTTTCTATCATAGATGATATCTTTCCCTTACAACAAGTCACATCCGAGCTCAAAAAAGAGTTATTTTTTGAAACACCTCACCATCTATGGTTAGAGTTGCAAATAACCCCCCTTTACCAGGAATATAATTCTTATCTGGGATGGTTATTGACTTTTGAAGACATCACTGAACGTAAAACGGCTGAAAAAGAATTAGTGAAATCTGAGAAAAATTACCGCAACCTGGTAGATTATTCCCTGGTGGGAGTTTATAAAACTAATTTAAAGGGAGATCTATTATTTGCCAACAATGCTCTGGCACGAATTTTTGGTTATGATTCCCCTGCAGAAATGATACACGAACCCATCCATAATAGATATCATAATCCGGATGAACGTGGCAAAGTCCTGGAAAAACTTAAAAATAAAGGAATGTTAGAATATTATGAACTGGTCATGGTAAACAAATCAGGAGCTCCATTAAATGTGATACTAAATGCAACCATTGACGGCGAAATCATTTCGGGAATGATAATGGACATCACTCAACGTAAAAAAGCAGAAGAAGCCATAGAAAAATCACTGCATGAAAAAGAAATGCTCTTAAAAGAGATTCACCACCGGGTTAAAAACAATTTAATGGTCATCTCCAGTCTCCTCAATCTGCAGTCCCGATATATTAAAGATAAAGACGATTTACAGATGTTTAAAGAAAGCCAAAACCGTGCCAAGGCTATGGCAGTTATACACGACCGATTATACCAGTCTTCAGATCTAAAAAGCATTAATTTTGGAGAATACATTCGCACCATGGCTAACGACATATTCCACACCTACATCCTAGATTCCCATCTGGTAAAACTTAACTTAAATGTGGAAAATGTCATGGTAGATATAAATATCACGGTCCCCCTGGGCCTTATTTTAAACGAATTATTGAGTAATTGTATGAAATATGCATTCCCTCAGGGTAGATCAGGCCAAATAACTATTGAATTCTTTAAGAAAGACGAAATTTTCACATTAGTGGTAAAAGATGACGGAGTTGGCTTCCCAGAAGATATAGATCCTGAAAAATCAGATTCACTGGGTTTACAATTAATAAACAGTTTGGTGGATCAGATAAATGGTAAAATAGAACTGGATAGAAGCCAGGGCACAAAATTCCAGATTGTTTTCAAAGAGGACATATACCATTAATCCAATTAATTTTAATCCATTCAAAAATCTTTTTCTAATTTTGAAATTTGATATAAATCAAAATTAAAAAATAGAGAAAGAATGAGAATAGAATAAGATAGAAAGTATAAAATAACCGTATTCTAAAAAATGGATAAAAATAAAAAATAATTAGATTAATTAAGGATTCTTAAGATTTATCTTCATTATTTTTCAATTCATCAAATAACATGGGTAAAAAGGCCCCCACATCAGTTACAATACTTACCACCTGGGCACTTCCCCGATCAGCCAGCTTGGTAACCGTGGCAGGGTTAATATCCACACATATACTCTTAACTTTGGATGGAAGTACATTACCTGTGGCAATGGAGTGTAACATGGTGGCAATCATGATTACCATATCCACCTGCTGGGCATATTTACGCATTTCATCCTGGGCTTCTATTACATCAGTTATAACATCTGGAAGTGGACCATCATCCCTTATGGAACCTGCCAGCACATAGGGGACATCATTTTTTACGCACTCGTATAGTATCCCTTTTTTAAGTACTCCTTTTTCCACCGCTTCCTTTATGGAACCTGCCCTGTTTATTTCATTTATGGCTGAAATGTGATGGCGGTGACCCCTGGTTACTGATTCTCCACTGCGAACACATATACCCAGAGAAGTACCATAGAGCGCATTTTCAATATCATGGGTGGCTAAAGCATTTCCAGCTAAGATAACATCAATGATACCCTCGCGTATCATTTGAGCCAGAACTGGAGCTGAACCGGTGTGTACTATGGCTGGTCCCCCCACGATAGCAATTTTTCCCCCTCTTTCTTTTATTTCTTTTATTTCAGAGGCTATATTTTGAATAAGAGACATTAATGGTTTTTCTGAGGATACATCACTGCCCATAAATTCGAATACTCCTTTTTTACCACGAGGTCGTTCAGGTGGGCTGACTCTTATACCTTCTCTTCCTACCACAATCAGATCTCCCCGAGATATGAGGCCTATAGGCTTACAAAAAGCCCTTTTTTCATGAGGATCCACCACAATCATACAGTCCATCTCAATATCCTCCACCAGGATCCATTCACCTTGATATAAAATGTGAGTGGTGTGATTGGTTGTGGAATAAAATTCTAGAGGCACTACCCTGTCTTTTTCAGCTTTTTGAAGTTCTACTTCCTTAATTTCAGAAATAGAAGCCCCTATTTCACTCAGTTCGTCTAAAATCTCATTTAAATGATCTGGCCTTTCGGTGGAAACCAGAATCTTCGCGTGACTGATATCTGTTTTTTTCTTTCCAATTTCAAATTCCAGTATCTGGAAGTCCCCTCCCATATCCATTATTATATCCAGAGTTTTAGGAAGGATAAGACTGTCAATTATGTGTCCAGAAAGTTCAACCTCTCTTGTATTCATTATTACAACCTCATAAGTGTTAATTAATAATCTTACAGTGCAATCTTACATGGTTATTATATTATTCCATCTTAAGTGATTAATTAATAATCTGATTTAGATATTTAGATGAAAATATTGCAAGATTAAGATAATATAATAGTTCTAATTTTATATCTAATAAAATTTGGTTATATTTCTAAAAATTCTAAAAATAATCTAATGATTTGAACTTTTTTCAAATACTTGAAAATTCTTAAATAATGATAATTCAAATTGTTTAATTAAATCTAAAACCATCTATTTTATTTAAAAAGGTTATGATCTTATAAATAATAACCCAATTGCCCTAATCCTGCAGACACAAGAAATCATAGAGTATTTTAGCCGCATTTATGGAAGTAATGTCACCCCTACGGTCGGCAGCCACTTCCACCAGATCCAGGCCAATTACCTCCTTTCTGGCAAGAATGGAAATAATCTTCTCCATGTGCCAGGCACTGATGCCTGCCGGGGCGGGAGTACCCACACTGGGCGCTTCAGAAGGATCCAGAACATCGATATCCACTGATAAGTAAATAGGTCCTTCAATCTCATCCAGGATATTTTCAATTAATCCCATATCCTGGCGGATGTCAGAAGCAGTGAAATATTCAATTTGGGGTTCTTCATGGGTGTTAACAGTGATTTCATGAGTTTTAATATTATGTTTTCCCACAAAATCTTTTTCTTCTCGAGAAGCAGATCGCACACCCAACTGGATTATCTTTTGGGGAGCCAATTCAAATATTCGGCGCATTACCGTGGCATGAGAATATTTCTCGCCAGCATAACAATCTATAATATCCATATGGGCATCAAAATGAATTACGGTAACATCACTGAAAGAATTTTGAGTTTTGTGAGATTTAATAGCCTTCAAAACGCCGTAACTTATACTATGGTCTCCCCCAATTATGATAGGAGTCAGTCCCCTGTTTAATAACTCAGAAACCGTATCCTCCAGTTTATGACAGGTTTTTTTAAAATTACCCGGTACTACTTCCAGATCCCCAAAATCAAAAAGAGAGACATCTAAATTACAATCAAAGGTTAAATTATAGTTTTCAAAGTTATAAGATGCTTCACGGACGGCTGCTGGTCCGAAACGTGCCCCTGGACGGTAAGTAGTTGTGCTGTCAAAGGGCACCCCCACTAAACCAAAGACTTTTTGAGTTTCAGCTTTTGGGGTTTCAAGGGATTTTAGGGAAAAATGAGAATCAATATTTTTAAGGTTATCAATATTATCAATATCTGAAGTTTCCCTTGAAAAAGCAAATTTTGAAGGGTTATGAGTATAAAAAAGCATTTATTCCCTCATATTCCCGTTTTATATCAAATATATTCGAATAGTTTATTATTATTCAAATAATGAGATTTCAGTAGAATTCAATACTCTATTATAAATAGAAGTATAAATTGCTAAAATGTGATTTATTTAGCAATTATCCTTTGGTTCTCATGAGTTTTTTGTTACCCATGGCCATGATGTATTCTACTTCCACACCTTCTATTAATTTATCACTTAACTCAGCAGGGATAGGTGTTTCAAAGGTTTCGTAAGTTTCTAAATCCATTAATTGTACATCGCTCCCCATTAAAGCCAGTACTTGGCCGGTTCTTTTGTCAATTATTGGGATGTCGATTTTGGTATCCACTGGTTTAACAATACTTCTTTTCTGGTTATCGAAAATACCTACTGCTTCTACACGAGCTTTAGCTGAACCGTGTTTACCAGGGGATGAAGTTGAGATACTGGTGATTTTGGATGCTTCACCGTCTAAAATTACATATTTTCCTACTTTTAAAGTTTTAACTTCTACCACTTTCTTTGACATTATTTTACCTCCTAAATACAAAAATGCCAATAATTGGCATGTGAAGTATGATTAGAACTTGAAATTAATCCCCATATTAATTTAATATTAAAATTTGAAGAATTTCAACATCTAAAATACTTATATTAAAATTATTTGAGTTTCAAATAAAACTTATTAGAACTCTATTACAGCCTATATATTAGATTATCTATCAATGATTATCTATATGAAGATTATCTATCCCAGACTATCAATATTATTATTCCTATATGATAACTTATTTACAAAGAACAGTATGTAACTAAGAAGACATGAATTAATCAGTCAACTATTCCAACTTGTTCAAACTATTTATTGGTAATTAAATAGTAAATTAACCAACATATAAACTTTGATATAATTGATATATTAAAATCCAGCAGATTAATATGATTATTAACAAGAAATTAATTTAGTTGGAATTAATTTATTTCAGTTCATAGAGTATAATTTTTAAAATAAATCTTTAAATTACCGTATTTAGGAATGTTCTAATTAATAAAAATATGATTCAATAAACTGAAATAATAAAAATAATTTTAAATCTAGGGATGATTGAATATCCCTCATTTAAGCAAAGATTAATGATATAATTAAAATTAAGTGATATTTATGAAAGTTGCAATTACTTCCGGTACCGCAGAGGGACCCAGCAAATTAAATGCCTTTGATAATGCTCTTTTAGAAGCAGGTATTGGTGATGTGAATTTAATCAAAGTTTCCAGTATCCTCCCCAAAAACACAAAGATAGTAGAACTCCCCACTTTAACTCCAGGAGACATGACAAACTGTGTTTTATCATATGTAAGTTCTCCTAATGAGGGAGATATTATTTCCGCTGCCATAGCCGTGGCTACATCAAACGAATTTGGATGTGTAGTGGAAAATTCAGGTATTAACCAGGACCCTCAGGATATTAGGGAAGAAGCTATCTCCATGGTAAAATACATGATGGAAGTAAGAAATTTAGAAATAAATGAATTAATAGTAGAAGAAATAAATCATAAAGTAATAAATGAGGGAGCGGCCGTGGCGGCAGTAGTTTATTTAGGAGATTAAAACCCTATCAAAAAATAGAAAATCATTGAAAATGCCATAAATCTGGAATAAATAAATCCAGAGACTGTCCATCTCATTTAAAAAAAACAGCAGGTGTTTTAATGGAAAATGCTGATTTGATGTTTTGGAGAAGCATAGCCGTGAAAATGACCGAACAGGTGGAAAAAGCGGTTTCTCCTTTAATAGGTAAAAAAGAAGCAGGGGACATTATAAAAATGGGGGCGGATGGAACACCATCCAAACTTATAGACATTGTTGCAGAAGATGAAGTCATATCTGTACTGGAAGGCACTTCCCGACCGGTAAAATTAATCAGCGAAGAAATTGGAGAACTGGAAATCGGAACTGAGAATTCAGATTTTTCTGATGAATTTGATGTTTCTTCTGAAAATTCCCCCGAATCCACCAGTGCCAAAAAGATTATTTTTGTAGTTGACCCCCTGGACGGAACAAGCAATGCCATAAAAAACATACCTATTTTCGGCATATCCATTGCCATAGCCGAGTATAGTCCCGGTAAAGAATTACCCTGTCTTAATGATGTGAAAATGGGATTTGTTAAAAATTTTGCTACAGGAGATTTTTATGAAGGTATCCGAGGACAAGGAGCCTTCTTAAATGGGGAGAAAATGATCTCATCACCTCAAACAGAATTAAATCACAGTTCTATGGGTGCTTTTATATATGGAACCAAATTCAGTAAAATTGACAATTTGAGTAAACAGATAAGGAGAATTAGAATTTTAGGATCCGTGGCCATAGAACTATCCTATGTGGCCCATGGATCATATGATGCATTTTTAGACCTTAGAGGTAATCTAAGGATAGTAGACATTGCTGCGTCCAAACTCATTGTTGAAGAATCTGGTGGTGTGGTCACAAACCAGTTCGGAAAGGCTTTGAGTGGTATTCTAAATGTTAAAGATCGGACTTCTATTATTGCAGCAGGAAATAAAGAATTACATGAAAAAATCATGACCCATATGGAGGTTATCTAATGCATATCGGTATTGTAGCCCGGTTAGATATCCCTAAAGGTGTTGAGTTAGCCGAAGAAATCATTGGATTTTTAATTGATAAGAACATCCAAGTTTCGCTGGATTCTTCCCTTGCAGAAAAAATGCCTGAATTCCGGGATTTAGGAGTAGATCTATCTGAAATGGAAGTAGACATTATAATTGCCATTGGTGGTGATGGGACCATTCTCCGCACACAGAGCTTCGTTAATGGCAAAAAAATACCTATATTTGGGATTAATATGGGTACTGTGGGTTTTTTAACTGAAATAGATCCTGAAAATGCATTTAATGCTTTGGAAGAAGTCCTGGCTGGAAAATATTTCGTGGAACAAAGAACCCAGTTAAGGGTTTATCACGGACGTGAACTCCCTTCTGCACTAAATGAAGTGGTTATGATGACCCGCAAGCCGGCCAAAATGTTACATATTGAAATATCAGTTGATGAAGAGATAGTAGAAGAATTAAGAGCAGATGGGCTGATAATAGCCACACCCAGCGGTTCGACGGCTTATTCCATGTCAGCAGGAGGACCCATAGTGGATCCCCGGGTAGAAGCGTTTCTAATTGTTCCTATATGTCCCTTCAAACTGGGTGCCCGGGCCATAGTAGTTTCTAATAAGAGTGAAATAAAAGTTAAACTACTTAGAAAAGGTAAAAAAGCGATTGCAGTTATTGATGGTCAGTTTGAAGAAGAAATAAATTATTTAGAAGAGCTGATATTTAAAAAGTCAGAAACTGATGCTTATTTTGTAAGGTTAACCAAGGATTTCTACAAGAAAGTTCGGGAAAAACTTACAGAAGGTGGAATAAACTCTTAATTTATTTCTTTTTTTATTTAATTAAATTATAATGGTTATTTAAATTAAATTCATAATTAAACCATTAATTTAAACTATTAATATCCCGATTAATTTCATGAAATAAATAATAATAATAATAATAA
>DATN01000002.1:481534-511616 GCA_002504725.1 Methanobacteriaceae archaeon UBA587
ATAATAATAATAATAATAATGGAATAGTTGGAATTTGATAGTTATTAACTGACATAATCATCTTTTTTGGTGTATACATGAATGTACTGGTAGTAGACCTTACCCACGGCGGCTTAAAAATTATCTTAGAATTAATCAAAGGCCCAAATGAATATTTTCAAGAATTTTGGGCTTGGGACATTTATAATACTTTAAACAAAAGTCAAAAAGCACTATTAATTGATAAGGGCGTAAAATTAATTTCAGGTAAAAATCCGCACGAATTGGCAAAACTGGGAGAGATTACCCGTAACCGAAATAATTTTAGAATAATCGCACCTATACACTGCCCTATTGAACCTGATTTCAATTTAAAACCAGATTTAACTCATCATCAGGCAGTTAAACTAATTTTAGATAAATGGAAAAAATCCCATAATATTCCAGTAATAGAAGTTACCGGAGTTAAAGGAAAAACCAGCACTGTGGGAATGCTAAAAGAGATATTAAAATATAAAAAACCCCTTATTCTCTCCAGCCTGGGAGCTGAAATAATAGATAAACAATCAGAAATAGTTCTAAAAAAGAATATAAGCATTACTCCTGCCAGCATAATAGAAACAGTGCAGATGACAGAGAACCCCGACCTGACACAGACAACTCCCGGTATTTGTATTTTTGAAACATCACTGGGAGGTACAGGGATGGCCGATATAGGAATCCTTACCAATATAGCTGAAGATTACAGTATTGCACAAGGAAAAAGCCGTGCCAGTGCCGCCAAATCCCAGATATTTAATAGTAAAATTACTTGCTGCGAATCTGAGGCTTTTTATGCCTATTATTCTGAATTAGCTTCTGAATTAGAAGATTATAAATTAAAATATTCTGGATTAAAAGATAATTCGGAGCGTATTATAAATACATTCAGTTTAAAGGATCCTACAGCTAATTTGAAAGTCATATCTGTAGATTACGGTCTTAAAACCACTAAGATGGATATGGTGGTCCAAAATTTAAAAACTATTAATCAGAATATCATAAATGAATATTTCTCAGTGGAAACATTTGCCCCAGCACCACACCATGTTAATAATGTTTTAGCAGCCATAAGTGGAGCACTATCACTGGGTATCAGCACCATGAAAATTCAAAAGGGAATAAAAAATTTTAAAGGGTTGAAAGGACGAACATCACTGAAATCTGTGTATAAATCCACTATAATTGAAGAAATAAACCCCGGCATAAATGTTAATGCCATTGAAAAGACCATTGAGATGGCCCAGGATCTGGATAATTTCCAGGTGATATTAGGTGGTCAGTATGGAATTACCTGCGAGGAAATTGATGAAACACAAGCCGCTCTTTTATTAGATGATTTAATTAAAAAGAGTTCTATTAAATCAGTTGAGGGGGATTTAATACTCACTGAAGAATTAGGAAAGGGAATAATGGAAAAAATGACTGAAAAAGTAGAGTATACTCCTCACTTGCAGGATGCTCTGAATGATGCACTACAAAAAGAGATAGAAAATATTGTGGTTATTTATCGTTCTAATTATTCTAATTTAAAACAGAGATGAAACTTTTATACTATAGGACATAATAGATTCATATACTTAAATTTAGATATAATTTAAATTATGATTTCATTAAATCATAATGCAAATAAGGGAATGCTATAATTGAATATGCTAATAATTGAATAGTTAATCCCCCATATAATGTCATGAAAAATTTTGTTAAATTTAAGATTAGATTTATATATTTAATTGAAAATTGTAAATATTAAATCTGAAATAATGATTATTGCACAATTATTTTTTAAAAATAGCTTAGAAATAACTTTAAAAAATCATTGTGCTAAACTCCTTTAAAATTGGAGATGATTATTTGATCGTAGGAACTAGAGGGAGTCCGCTAGCCGTAGTACAAACTAAATATATTATTAATGAATTATCAAAAATAACAGATGAAAAAATAGAAACCAAAATAATAAAGACCATTGGGGACAAAATAACTGATTCACAACTATACAATATGGATGCTAAGGGAATATTTACCCGAGAATTAGATCGTGCCGTTTTGGAAGAAGAGGTAGATTTTGCCGTTCACAGTTTAAAGGATGTTCCAACAGAATTGGATGAAGATTTAGAAGTAGTAGCAGTTCCTCCACGTGAATCACCACATGAAGTTCTAGTTTCTAAAAAGAGTTGGAATGAACTCCTACCCGGTTCAAGTATGGGAACCAGTAGTCTGAGAAGAGAAGCTTTTTGTAATAAGCACCAAAAGAATTTTAAGTTAGAGCCAATAAGAGGGAACATAGAGACTCGAATTAGAAAGGTAATGGAAGGAGATTGTGACGCCACCCTCATGGCTGAAGCAGGTTTAAATCGACTGGGACTAAGTAAATATATTAAAGAAAAATTTTCATTAGATTATTTTACTCCCCCTGCAGGTCAGGGAGCCATTGCAGTTATCACCAGAAAAGATAGCTCAAAAAAATCCATCATACAAAAAATTAGCCATTATGTTTCTTTTCAAGAGGTTCTAGCAGAGAAAACCGTCTTAAAAGAGCTTGGTATTGGATGTCAATGGCCATTAGGCGCCATTGCACGTGCAAATGGTGAAAAATTAGATCTCTATGCCATTTTACTTAATAAAGAAGGAAAAGTACTTTCTCAAATTAATTTAACTGGATCACTTAAAGAAGCCTGTGAATTAGGCCAAAATGCTGCAAACCATATGGAGGATTACATGTGAACAAGATTAATGTGGGCGTAATTGGCGTGGGCGCTATGGGTTACAATCATGCCCGAGTTTACTACCGCCTTGAAAACGCTAATTTAATGGCTATTTCAGATATAACTAAAGGAACTCTATCTAAAGTTTCAAAAAAATATGATGCTCAGGGTTTTGTTGATTATGAAAATATTCTGGAAATGCCCGAAATAGAAGTGGTAAGTGTTTGTGTTCCTACCACCCACCACTATAATGTGGTAATGGATGCTATAGATCACGGAAAACACGTTTTAGTTGAAAAACCAATTGCTTTTACCTTAGATGAAGCTAAAGAAATGGTGAGTGCTGCCCGGAAAAAAGGAGTTAAATTAGGAACGGGACATGTGGAAAGATTCAACCCCGCAGTTCAGAAAGCTAAAGAACTCATTGAAAACGATGTTATTGGAGATGTTGTCTCCTGTTCTGCCAAAAGAGTAGGACCATTCCCTCCCAGAATTAAAGATGTGGGGGTAACCATTGATTTAGCCATACATGATTTAGATGTGATGTATTATTTATTAAATGAACCCGTGGCTGAGGTATATGCCAATATGGGCAGCATACTGGAAAAATGCGAGTTTGAAGATCACGCCGAAATTATGAATAAATTTACCAGTGGAGTTACCGGAATGTTAGAGGTTAATTGGCTCACTCCCTACAAAAGGCGTGAATTAGAGATTACTGGAACCGATGGTATAATTTCAATTGATTATATCGATCAGAGCATTGATGTCTTTGGTAAATTTGCCCAGGACGTGCAGATTAAGCACGAAGAACCACTTAAAGAAGAAATCCGGTCTTTTCTGTCATCAGTGGTTAATGATGAGGAACCTGAAATTACCGGAGAAGACGGCATATACGCACTTAGAGTGGTTTTAGCAGCCATGCAATCATCCAGAGAGCATAGGCCAATCAAATTAAACGGAGACTAATTTTATATAGTTTTATAATAAATTCGGGTGTAAAAATGAATCAAGAGCTTATAAAAAGGGCCCAAGAACTACGAAGTCGAGGCTTTACCACTGGAGAAATAGCTGATGAGCTAAATGTGTCCAAAGACACTGCCCGCTGGCTCACGTTACAAACTACCGGGAAAAAAATGGAAGACGAATCTCCAGAAGCACCGGTAGATTTTGCTATCAACTGGGGTAGTTTAGGTGGTAGTTCAGCGCGAATGAGATACGTATCTGCCGCCATGGCCGATATGGCCTTAGAACACGGCACCGCTGATGTAATTGTAGGTATCGCCGTGAGCGGAGTTCCCTTTGCCACCATGATGGCTGATGTAATTGATTCTGAAACAGGTATAGAAACTGCTCTGGCAGTTTTCCACCCTATAAAACACCGCAAAGACGAAGATGCTAAAGGGGCCATAAGCAGTAACTTCGCTTCTGTGGAAGGTAAAAAAGTGGTTATTGTGGACGACGTTATAACCAGCGGTCGTACCATAAAAGAAGTTATAGATGTCCTCAAAGATCAGGGCGCCGTGCCGGTGGCAGTCACTGTTCTGATTGATAAAAAGGGAATCACAGAATTGGGAAATGTTCCTGTAGAATCACTAATCAGGGTGAGTAGGCTGGGATAATCTTAAATCACCTAAAATTCCAGGAAAACTTTCCTTAACTTTTAAATATCTATTTCTTTTTAAAACTAATCCTAAAGTATTTTATCCTAAAGTATTCGTTCTGAATTATTAAATCAATTTTAATTTTTCTTTATTTTATATTTACTTAATCATTATCATTTTATAATTAATTAAACACCAGAAAACAATATTTTTTTAAATTAGAACTAAAAAATAAAAAATTAGAAAATAAAATTAGAAAAAATATTATGGTCTATACCTCAGTATAGCCCCAAATCCTCCAAAAGCACGCAGCAATTGCATACCTTCTTCTGTTTCTGTGGATACTATTTCTACTTCAGAACCAACTTCTTCGGCCATTTCCACAAAATCATCCACAACATCCCTGGTTTCAGAAATCTTCATGGACTCATTACAGCTACTGCAGACTATTTCTTCATCAGCATCTGCATCTTTTGATGTTTTCTCTAACTTATTACCACAAACATTGCATTCATAAGTTTTTCGCTGCGATTTAACATCTTCTGATAGTAAAAGGATCTCCACAGCACCCATTTGCAGGTGATCTCTTACCTGTTTTTCCCCATAGGATGCCAGACCATCATCAGCCACCAGTTCCTGCAGGAATCTCTGTACCAGTTTTTTCTCCCGCATGACGTCGATTTCAGTCAGAACTTCCATGGACTTGTCAATTACTTCCCTGATACCAAATTCGCCAGTATATGATGTATCCACAGTGGTTATTACCTTCTTCTTTATTTCGTGGTGGAGATAATCCCCTTTAAGGAAATCTTCCTTGGTATGGCCGGGTCCACCCAGAATAACTCCTTCCAGATCAGGTAATGCCAGGAAAGCATCGTTCATGTGATCCCCAATTCTTTTTAAAAATTCGTGGGCAGCCAGTTCAATCAGACGGTCAAACCTACGCTGGGACTGACCCCCCGCCTTGTGCTTACCCGGCACTCCACTGGTCAATGTTTTCACTATGTCTATACGTTTACCCTTGAGAACTGCAATGGTGGCTTCTTTACGATCCAGTACTGCCAGACCATAAACATCTTTATCTGCCAGCATTTCTTCTAATGGTTCTAAGTAAAATTCACTGTTACAGTGGTAGGTGTAGGTTTTGATAGGTTCTGGAGGCTCAAAAACGTAGGTCTCCATCTTCTCTGTTCCAGGGCCTCCCCGGGGAATCATACCCACAAACATCACCAGACCCCTTTCTGGAGGTTTAGGAAACAATCTCAACCTTTGAATGATAACCTCAATAGCTGATTGAACATTCTTTTTTGTGGATTTACTTTTGATGTTAGCACTCTGACTCATTTCTTCTCGCATATGTTTGGCCACATCACTAACCTGTTTGTCATGAGGAATGTAAACTGATACTAGCTCAGTACCTCTTCCTTTTTTATCTGAAAGATCCTGCAGAGTTCTTTTGAATTCATACAGTTCTTTAGATGATACTTCACTCAATATAACTCACTCCTGAGAACTAAGAAATAATATTTCTTGTAATATTTTTGTAATATCCTAAATAAATATCGTAAATTAGTTTTAATAAGATTCTACTAAATATTAAGACATCATATTTGTAGAAATCAAAAAATGTCAAAAGATTTTAGAATAGATTAATTTAGACATAAGAATCATATAAATTTAATTCATTATTCTGAGTAAGATCAAATTTACCCATAATAAACACATCAATTATGTTATCTAATGTATAAAACTTATACCATATCAATAATATAGGATTTACATCTAATTTATAATTTAATAAAATTAAAGATGGAATAATCATTAAAAAAAAATAATTAAATAATAGGGCAGATTACTGCAATTATTATTTATTTAGCTTAGGTGAACATTCATGAGAGTTGTAATTACCATAGGTGGTTCTATTATGATTAAAGAATATGACCACCAGAAATTTGAGGAATACGCACATCTTTTAAGTTCCCTCAAAGATGAGCATGAAATATTCGTAGTGGTGGGTGGAGGCCAACCAGCCCGAGATTACATAAAAATTGCCAGGGCATTAGGGTGTGGTGAAGCACATTGTGATGATATTGGAATAGAGGTTACCAGATTAAATGCCAAACTCTTAATTATGGCACTTGGTAATGATGCCTACCCTTTAGTTCCAGAGAACTTCCACCAGGCACTGGCCTATTCCACCACTGATAAAATAGTGGTTATGGGTGGTACCGAACCAGCCCATAGTACCGATGCAGTGGGAGCTATCCTGGCAGAATATGTGAAAGCAGACCTTCTGGTAAACCTCACATCAGTGGATGGACTATATGATAAAGATCCACACCAGCATGCCGATGCCCAGATGTTTGAGGAAGTTACCGCTGCACAGATGATGGAATTCCTGGCAGATAAAGAGGTAAAGGCCGGTACCTATGAATTCTTTGACAAAACCGCTATTCAGATGATTCAGAGATCCCGCATAAAAACAGTGATTGTTAACGGTTACCAACCAGAAAACCTATTAAAAGCTCTTCATGAAAAAATAGGGACCAGAATTGTTCCTGAAGACTAATAAAAATGATATTCTAAATAATTCTAAATAATTTTCAAAATATAAATATTCAAGAATAAAAAAGAGATTTTAAACCACTAATTTTAAGGATTTAAATGAATAAGAGGTGCTAATTATGACAAAACCACATAGACATTGCGTTGTTTGTGGGACCCCCATCCCATTAGAAGAAAGAACCTGTTCTGATAAATGCCAGCAGATACTAACTCAAAATCAGAACAAAGTACGCAGAACCAGAATGATATTATATTTAATATTCGGGGTTTTTATAGCAGTATGGGCATTATATACGTTTATTAAATAAAAATAGGAGGGATTCAGTGAAAATCTGATTCCAATATTATTTTAAAATTTTTTTATAATTTTAGAAGTTAATTCAAGTTCATGTCATTATGACTTTAAAGCCATATATCATTAAAGCAAAGGCTATTAATATACTTATAATCAGTACATTCAGTGAAAAAATACTTGTTATTAAGTAAATTATCCCCAATATCACTGTAATAAGCCCTATATTATTATTAAGGCGTGCTTCTTTTTCTATGTTGATATTTTGAACTAATTTTAACAGCATTAAGCCTTGAATCAGTAATAGTAACCCGGTAGCAGTGACCCAGTTGACCAAAAAATCAAACAAAAATATCTGCAATAATATTGATAATCCCATCAATCCAGAAATTGCAGGTATGACTACCCATAACCAGTTTATTTTATCATCCAAATTCAACTGAGGATAAACCGTTGAAAACATATAAACAGCCATAATTAATAAGAGAATTCCGGATAATGGAATAATAGAAATAATTCCAATTATAGGGAAAGTTAAAAGAATTAGACCAATTATAATTGTTGCTAAACCAACCCGATTATCTGGCATTGAATTCACCGAATTAAATAATAATATCTTTTGGACTCATAAAGTTTTAATGGACTTATATATAATTTTGAATGCCTAAAAAGTTTTTTAAAAACATTGATATGTTAATTTAATTATAATACAAGTTAATATTTATTATTAGTTAAAGAGGTAATAAAATGTTAGTTTTAACCACCCCCAATATTGAGGGGAAGAAAATATCCACATATTATGGTTTGGTTACTGGTGAAGCATTATTGGGTGCAAATGTCTACAAAGACTTATTTTCAGGAGTCAGAGATGTAGTGGGAGGTAGAACCTCCGCTTATGAGGAAGAACTGAAAAAAGCACGTTCAATAGCTCTGGAGAGTATGGAAGAAAAGGCTAAAAAGAAAGGTGCCAATGCAGTGATTGGTGTCAAGATAATCTACCACAATTTAGGTGGTACCATGGGAAACACTATCATGGTAAGTGTTTCTGGCACAGCCGTGCATTATGATTAAATCTATAGATTAAATAATTAATTTATGGCAACGAATCTCTATTAATCAAATATCAATAAGGAATAACGTTAAAAGGATAATTATGTCTGATTTATCAATTAGTTCTCGTCTGGAACCACTCATACCCCAGGGCAAGTGGGCAGCAGCAGCCATATTAATAGGAACTCTAATCGGTTTTTCTTCCGCAGTAATATGTGTACGGTGGAATATTGCCATACTTGGATTTAATCTGTCTTTTGTGATATCTCCCCTGATTGCAGGATATGTGGAGACTTATGTGGCCCATAAAAAACATGGAAAATCCACCGGAGCCATAAGTGCCCTGTTAATATTCATCATAATCAATATTTACGGCTGGTTTTTTACTGGAAATGATATAACTCTGAATTTCATGACATTAGGAGCCATAGGCCTCACTATTCAAGCTGCAGTACCCATATTAGCCAATTATTTAATTTTCGTGGTATTTTTAGGTACCATAACATTTGTTTTGGGTTACCTGGGCGGTTTTATTTCTGAGATAATCAATAAAGTAAGCCGAAAAGAAAAAGAAAACGAAGATGCTGAAGAAATGGAATTAATTGATTTAAATCAGTTTGGAGTTATGGTTGTTTCTGCTTCTGAAATTCAAGGCCAAAGGATTGTTAAAAATTTAGGAATCGTTTCCGGGGAAGATATATTTAAACCTAAATTAAAAGGAATAAAATCTAAAAATCAGGACAAAACCATTCCCCTACCCAAAAAACTCAACGCTCAGATGGAGCTTGCCCTTAATAAGGCATTAAGTATTTTGATGCAGAATGCTAAAGATAGAGGGGCAAATGGTGTAATCGAACTGGAAATTGATTACACCGACATTGGTGGGATAAAAGGAAGCGAGATTATGGTTACAATTAATGGAAATGCCATTTTACTGGAAAAATGAGATTATCTCACCCATTACAGATTTTTAAGATTTTTAAGGAAATATCACATTATAATTGAATACATCATCCAAATACATCATAAAGGAATTCCTAAGATCTCAAAAACACCTATCATTTTTAGGGCCATGAATATCAAAAGTAATCCAAATATTAATTTTAATTGTTTTTCAGGTAATCTATGAGCATAATGAGACCCAATACGGGCCATAGGGATACTGAATACTATTAACGCTGCAAATTGGAGTAAATTCACATATCCCCAGGAGTATGGGGGCAAATTGGATACATTAAGACCATGGAATACATAGGATATAATTCCTCCAATGGAAATGATTACAATAACTGCTGTAGATGTTCCCACAGCTTCTAACATGCCAAAACCCAGTAAAATAACCATAACCGGTACCATTACCACGCCCCCACCTATACCTAATAATCCCGAACATAGTCCTGCTATGAAACCCCAAAAAATCAAGTGATAAACGTCACTGACCTTTTTTTTCTTTTTTTCCGAGCCGGAGGATGTGATAAATTGAAAGGATACAAAGAGGAGTAAAATTGCAAAAAGCATTTTCAATATATCCCCGGGTAATTGCGAAGCAACATAGGCCCCCAGCAAAGCACCGACAAAACCAGAACTACCCAAATATAAGGTGGGCCTGAATAAAACAGATTTATTACTATAATGTCCATAAGCTCCACTCAGAGCTGTGGGAAGGATTACAGCCAAGCTGGTACCCAGTGAAATACGCATGGCCAGATCAGGACCCAAACCCATGTATTGTAAGAGGAAAAATTGGATGGGAACTAATATAAATCCTCCCCCTACACCTAAAAGTCCCGTGGCAAGTCCAACCAGAGCTCCCGTTACTAATAAAATTAAAACATAGATAAAAAAAGGCTCCATACACTTATTTTATTATAAAATAAGATAAAATTTACCTAATTATTAAAAAATATTAAGGTTATTATACATCATTTTATATACTAAAATTAAACTAAGAGTAAACTTATAGTGTAAAGGAGACTAATGCATTATCATATCTTTTAAAGGGAAACTCTTATGAAAATCAATCGCATATTTCTTTTAGGAATAATATTCATCATAATTAGCATGTTCCTGTTTTTTACAGACATATTGACTCCCATCATAAGGCCATTTACCCATATATTCCTTATGGGTTCTTCAAAAGGCAAAGACATCCTATTTTTCCTATTAATGGGAACCATGTTATTATTAAGCCAGTTATTCACCTCTTCAAGTTATCTCCGGCTTAAATTAGCAAAAATTAATTATTTCAAAGACTGGCAGGGAAATGATTTCCTGAAAATAGTTATAATAACAGTTATTGCTACTTATATTCTGGGCATTATTTTAGAAATATGGATCCGGATTTCATTTGGAGTTTCTATTTACACTACATTCATATCATTAGTTCCTTCACCCAGTTCCAGTAGCATTTTACACAGTCACATATTTAAAGCCACATTATCCCCTTTATTTGCATCATTCCTGGGTTCGGGTTCTACAATTAACACCGGAACGGCTCTAATGCAATATGTGTCATCAATAGGACTGGTAGTTTTAATAGCCATTCCTTTAATTTACTTGGCGGGACTTTTTTCACTGGATAACCGACGGGACATCCACCAGTTCTTACTCATCTTAGGGTTATCCACCACATTAATAGGCATAATTGACGGGGGCTTGCTGTCAACACCAGCCCTTATGGGACTTTCCATACTTTTAGGAGTCTATTCCTTTAAAATACCATTTTCATTTAAGAATTTAATAAATCCCACCATAATTATTGCATTACTGATAATTCTAAGGGTGATACTTGGATTTATAGGATCTAATACTGATTATTATGAGGTAACTATTATCGGAGCAACAGATGACCTTCCATTAGATGGTTATCCCATCAATTACTTTGAAGTACATGGTGAAAAAACCATAATTCACATTTCAGCCAATTACAATGAGATATTCCTACTCAACGAACTATCCAAAACTTTAGAAGGAAAATCCAGCGGATTTTTCATTTCATGGAACTTTTTCTCATTCTTTGGCAATAATTATATTTCATAAGAATATTTCATGAAATAAAATTTATTACAATTTAAATTATGAATAATTTTAATTGGAATTTAATCTAAACTAATAATAATAACCTACTAAAATAATTGAGAGATACATAACATGATGAAGCTCAGCATTATAATCCCCACATACAATGAAGAAAAATACTTACCCCCACTTCTGGACAGCATAAAGAGCCAGACATTCACCGATTACGAGATCATAATAGCCGATGCTCAATCCAAGGATCGCACCAGAGAAATTGCCAAATCTTATGGTTGTAAAGTTGTAGAGGGAGGCTTACCTGCTTTGGGAAGAAACAGTGGGGCTCAGATAGCAGAAGGTGAAATCCTATTATTTTTAGATTCTGACTTAATGTTAACTGAAGGATATTTAAAAGATGCCATGGACGAGTTTGAAGAAAATAACCTGGGAATTGCCATAACCCAGATGGTACCCCTATCTGATAAAAGAAGAGATAAATTTCTTCATCAATTTGCCAACCGATTCATGATAATGGTGGAATCTATAAAACCCCATGGCGCCGGTTGTTATGGTATTATAGTGCAAAAAACCCTGCATGATGAAGTAGATGGTTTTAATGAGTCCCTTGATTTTGGAGAAGATACTGATTATATTGAACGTATTGGACGTATTAGTACATTTAAAGTACTAAGAAAACCCAGAGTTCTTGTTTCTACCCGTAGATTAGAAAAGGAAGGTCTACGCAGTTTAGCCTTTAAATACACCAAGAGTACCGTGTACGATTTTATGGGAAAAAGAATAAGTGCTGGGGATCTCGATTATGAGTTTGGTTATGATGAAGAAGATTCTGGTGATGCAGAGAAATCCAGAAAATCTGAAGAATTATTAAAAATCAAAAATCTTCCTTCAGTTCCCCAGGATTCCGGGCGTAAAAGAATTATTTATTCAGTGTGTGGAGAAGGTATGGGGCATGCCATTCGCGGAGGGGTCATCCTGGAACACCTCACCAAAAAATATGACGTGCTTATTTTTGCCAGTGACCGCGCCTACGAATATTTATCCAAGAAATTTGACAACGTGTACGAGATCTATAGTTTTAACACCGTTTACAAGGATAACCAAGTTAAAGATACTCAAACATTCGTAAAGGCCATGAAAACTTTTCCCCGGGACTTAAAAGACAATTTGAGATTATTAAATCGTATTGCAAAAAACTTTAAGCCCCATATTGTGGTTTCTGATTTTGAATTTTATGCCAGCCTTTTGAGTAATTTACTGCGCATTCCACTTATTAGTCTGGATAATATGCATGTAATAACCCAATGTAAAATAGAATATCCTTCAAAATATAAGAAAGATAAATACAAAGCTGAAGGTGTGGTTAGATCATTTATTGTGCGGCCAGAAAGATACATAATCACCAGTTTTTATGCCCCTGAAATAAAAAACCCGGAAAAAGTTGTAATTTTCCCACCTATCTTAAGAAAAGAGATAATGGAGATGGAAGGAAATTATGGGGATCATATATTAGTATATCAAACCAGCCAGTCCAATATAAGGCTTATTGAAATCCTGCAACAGATCCCGGAAAAATTCATTATATATGGTTTTGATCGGGATGATACACTCGGAAATCTCCAATTTAGCAGATTCAACGAAGATAAGTTCTTTGAAGACATGAAATCCGCAAAGGCAGTTATTACCAATGGTGGATTTACCCTTATAAGTGAAGCGCTCCATTTAAAAAAGCCTGTGCTCAGTATACCGGTAAAGGGACAGTTTGAACAGATTATAAATGCAGTTTACCTGGAAAAATTAGGTTATGGTGAATTACATCCTGAAATCAGCCAGGAATCACTGAAAAGTTTCCTGAGTAATCTGGATAAATATCAAGACAATCTTAAGGATTATGAAAATGGAGATAATCAAGCACTATTTGATGAATTAGATGCATCTATTGAGAAATATGCGAAAAAATTACATTAATTATTTCTAATTATTGTTAACTGTTTAAAATAATTAAATTAAACTAAATAATCAAGTTTTACAATGGTACTCATACAAAAAAGAACATGAAATAATTAATAATATAAAATAAATAATATAGAATAGTTAATTTTAAAAATTAGATAATTTAAATTAAAAAAATAGTTTTAGGGCATATCTACAAAGTTACGCCCATATCCAGTTGCTCAGTAAGCTCTTTATATCGATTACGGATGGTAACCTCAGTAACTCCCGCAATATCTGCCACGTCTCTCTGGGTTTTTCTTTCCCCTAAAAGTACTGATGCTATATATAAAGCAGCAGCAGCTACTCCAGTAGGTCCTCTTCCTGAAGTTAAACCTTTTTCCATTGCTTTTTCAATTATTTCAATAGCTTTGGATTGTACTTCACCAGATAATCCCAGTTCACTGGCAAACCGAGGTACATAGTCCACAGGAGATGTTGGAGGTAATTTAATATTCAGTTCTCGAGTTAAGAACCTATAAGTCCGTCCCACTTCCTTCTTACTAACCCGGGATACTTCAGCGATTTCATCTAAAGTCCTTGGAACATTACATCTTCGGCAGGCAGCATAGAGTGATGCAGCCACTACACCTTCGATACTTCTTCCCCGGATTAACTTGTTTTCCACTGCACTTCGGTATACAACCGATGCAGCTTCTCTTACACTACGAGGCAGACCTAATCTGGAAGAATCCCTATCCAGTTCACTTAAAGCAAATGCCAGGTTCCGTTCGGTGGCACCAGATATACGGATTTTCCTCTGCCATTTCCGGAGCCGGTACCATTGGGCTCTGTTTCTGGCAGGAATATCCCGACCATAAATATCCTTATTTCTCCAATCGATCATGGTACTTAGACCTTTATCGTGGATAGTGTAGGTAATTGGCGCTCCTACCCGGGTACGTTTGTCCCTTTGTTCGTGGTCAAAGGCTCTCCATTCCGGACCCATATCCACCAGGTTATCATCGATAACCAGGCCACAACCCTTACATATAACTTCAGCTCTTTCATAATCCCCGATTAGATCCTCAGAGCCACATTCAGGGCATTTAGTTTCCTTTTCTGTTTCAGAAACATCATTTTGCATTTTTTGTTTGGTGGATACTTCCTCAGTTGAAGTAGAAACCTTTTCTTTCATCTTTTCTTTCGTTTCTTTCGCCCCCATTTTTTCACTGGTTTAGCTGATACGAGCAAAACTTCTCCAATTTGGTTTTCAAATTTTTCAAGATTTATTGCACGATTGGGCTTAATAGTGATATAAGGTTCTTTAGTAGGACCGAAGACATCGTGTACTCTGCCAATTCTTTTCTTATTCTCTGTAAAAACAGGTAATCCGAGAGCAGGTGTGCTTTTGGATCTTGCAATGATATTCCCCTTATTGGAGACATGTGAAATAGTTCCCAAAATCTTCATGTTTTAAAACCAAAAATATTATATACTGTGCTATCGTAGCACATCCTATATAAATGTTTCGATAGTAATATATAAGGAGAATAATTATATTTAAAGTAATTTACGTTATGAGTCATGGCGAAAAGCTTATATGTTATTATAAGACCATTATTACGTTTTCATGATGTAACAATACTATATATAAACCTAATACTTACTAAGCTGGCTCTGGTTTCTTTTCACTGACCATGATTTTCCCATAGTAAAATGCGGCAAATGCTCCAATCAAAGTAGGTGCAATATAACTGGCCAGCCGATCAAGGATACTTGCTGCCATAACCACATCAGCAGAGATTCCTGCTACAGCAAAAAGACCTACCAGAATAGCTTCTCTAAGTCCTAATGAACCAGGAATTAAAGGAAGAAGCGCAATTAAAATCCCAACAGTATAAATAACAACTAAAGGAATTAGGGGTACTTGCACCCCCACAGCCAGGAAACATACATATAACCGAACCATATCCAAAGCCCACATCCCAAATGATAGTAAAATCCCTACAACCAGAACCTGACGATCTTTTAAAGCCATCCCAAATCCGGTAGTGAAACGATGCACATAAAAAATAATTTTTTCACGTATTTCAAGAAAATTCATTTCCCTACGAGTTAATCTCAAAGCAAAAGGAAACAGTTTTTTTGCTATGGATAAAACTAAACGTTGAGTTAAATGTTGATTAGCTCCGGCATAAACAACTACACTGAAAAATATTACAATTAAGAAGATGATGATGGTTACGGCCACCCTAATCCATAAAGCAATATTCCAACTTAAAATCAAAAAAGCTGCCAGTATAGAAATCAAAACAAATGGTAAGAATTCAAACACCCTATCTGCTGTGGAAGAAGCAAAGCCTATTTCAAAAGGAGTTCCTTTAATTTCTCTTAAAATATAAGCTCTTAATGGCTCACCTCCCGCTGCTCCAGGAGTAATGTTATTTCCAAATATGCTAGCAGTAAGCATTAAAAGCAAACTTCTAAAACGAGGCGCATCATCCACCAGATCTAAAATCATCTTCCAGCGCAGAGTCCAAATTAATATAATCAGAGCTTCTAAAACAAAATTTAAAGCTAGTAGCCAGGGATTAGTTGTTTCCAAAACTTTAATAATTTCATCTAACCCTGCCAGGGCGGTTACAAAAAAGATTAGGGCTGCTGCAACAATAAATGAAATAATTATTTCTTTTTTATGATCCTTAATAAAGGCATAAATATCCTGTTCTTGAACTTCATTTTCCACAGCAGGCATCTGAAAACTCCTTGATAATTAATTAGCACTAATAATATTCTAAAATATTTATAATATCTGATTAATTTGCATTAATGAGTAGAGTATCGTATTAGACTAATTAATAATAAATTAATAAATCAATATTTTTATTACATTATTTAAGTTCCAAAATATCTGAAAGTGACTTTCCTTCTTTAATTTGAGATATAATCATTTTTTCCCTGTCTTTAATAAGCTTAGCTTTTTCCATAACATTATCAAAGTCCTTTTTGGGGACTAAAACCACCCCTGATTCATCTCCAAATACAAAATCCCCTGGTTTTACTTCAATATCGCCACATTTCAATGGAACATTGATTTCTCCTTCAATTAAAGGACTACCAGCATTAGGAATTGTCTTTAACGAAAAAACAGGAAAATCTAAATTTTTAAGGTCATCTAAGTCTCGACAAGCACCATAAATCATGGTGCCTGCTATTCCTTTCATTTTTGCATTTTGAGAGGCAAGTTCACCCCAAACTGCATTATCGTCCCCTTCAGTAAATATAAATAAAACTTCTCCTGGTTTTGCCACATCAGTAGCTTTAATAGAAGTTCCCCAGTCATTATCTTTAGTTTTGGCAGTTACCAGTTTCCCAAAAACTTTCTGATTATTAACTGAAACTAAGCCATTAATTACCCCATTATTTCCAGTTACCATGGTCAGGGCATCAGAAACTTGAGGAGTTGACAAAACAGGTAATAAGTCACTGAAATTATATTCGGAGTATCCTAATTCAGAAAAATCATCCCCCGAGTACTTAGATTTTTTTTTAGATGAAACCCTGTCAAAAAGAGCATTAGGAGAAATTTTTCCTTTTTTAGACATTTTAAATCAGTCCTGAGGCGTTGTAACCTCTTCAACCATGGTTTTTCCTGCAACAACTTCATCTACACTGTGAATTGAACCACCAAATTCTTCTATGGCTCTGGTAATTTCATCGAAGTCCAGGTCATTACCCTGTATGGTTACTTTGATGTTTTCAGTTTCCTTATCAATTTCCATCAAAGTGATGTTAACACCCTCCACACCGCTCAATTCACTGAGATATTTAGCATAATACGGTATAATTGGATCATGCGGTTTCAAAATATCTAAAACGATTCTAATCAGGCCTTTTGCCACTTACAGTTCCTCCAAAAATTTGTAGAAATATAAAAGATATTATTTATTTTTAAGTATTTAGTTACTTCTATTGTTACTTCTTTAATTTAGTACTTTTATTAGATAAAAAAGTTATTTAAAACTTTGTTATTCACAGCTTTATCATGACTCACCACTTATTAAGATAACCCCAATGATTAGATTAAATTAAAATTTAATTAGTAATCATATACAAGGATAATTATAAGGGGATAATTTAAGGCAAATTCAGTATTACCATTTATTCTATCATAAAATTTCAATAAAATAGTATTAATAATCATGATTTTAAAGTTATTTTAAAGGAATACTGGATACATCAGATTTCCAAAAAATTATACAAAATAAGAAATATTACATCTTTTTTAAATAAGGCAAGGTTTAATATCTGATTTTTTACTTTCATTAACACATCTGCAATTTTATATATGAGTTTAGGCATAATAATTGTTAGATACTATTACACATCATCAAGGGCTGAACATGAGTTTAAGGAGATTATTAAGTTTAAGTGAAGAACTCGAGGAACTCAAATATTATGGTGAACAAGGAGTACCCATCCTGATAGAGGGCAAAAAAGATGAAATAGCTCTTAAAGAACTGGGGATAGAAGGCCAATTCATAAAAGTTTCAGGAACGCCTTTAAACCTCTTTGAAATCGCCGAAATTGCGGCCAAATCATCAAAAGTAATCATACTTACGGATTTTGATAAAAAAGGCAATCAATTAGCTAAAAGACTATCAAAAGATATACAGAGTTTGGGATCAGACCCCGATATGCGAATTAGGCGCAGAATCATGGGTATGACCCGTAAATACATCAAAGATATACAGAGTCTTCCTAAACATGTAAGTCGGCTTGAACTTGAAGTTTGTCCCTATGGATGCTGTTGGTAATCACTGTTATCCATCTGTAATGGTTTTCGAACAGTATTACAGATCATCATATTACAGATCATTTACATTGATAACTGATATTATCCCTGAAAGTATCTAATAACAAGGGAGGCTTAACATGGGAGCAAAACCTGAAGAAATAAGCACAACCAAGTATCTCATTCACGCTCAAATTAATGCTAATGGAATAGTAGAAAAGCCTGACGTTGTAGGAGCCATATTCGGCCAAACAGAAGGGCTTTTAAGTAATGACCTGGATCTACGAGAACTTCAAAAAACAGGTCGGATCGGTAGAATCAAGGTTAATATAACTTCACGAGGGGGTCGGTCCAAAGGAGAAATAGTAATTCCTTCCAGTCTGGATCGGGTGGAGACTGCCATTCTGGCAGCTTCATTAGAAACCATAAACCGGGTAGGACCCTGTGAGGCATACATCCAGGTTTCTAAAGTAGAAGATGTGAGGGCTGTTAAGAGGAAAAAGGTGGTGGATCGGGCCAAAGAGATCTATGCTGGCATGATGGATGAAGTAACTCCAGAAAGTCTCAAAATGATTGAAGAAGTTAAAGAAGCCATGCGGATTCATGAAATAACCGACTTTGGTGATGAAAAACTTCCAGCCGGACCAAATGTAATTAGTTCCGATGCCATCCTGGTGGTAGAAGGTCGTTCTGACGTTTTAAATCTTTTAAAGCATGGAATTAAAAATGCAATTGCTGTGGAGGGTGTCAGTGTACCTAAACCCGTGGCCGATTTAACCCGTAAAAAAACAGTTACTGCCTTTGTAGATGGTGACCGTGGAGGAGAACTCATACTCAAAGAATTACTCCAAGTGGGTGAAATAGACTACGTAACCCGCGCTCCTAAAGGCAAAGAAGTGGAAGATCTGGGCAAAGACGAAATTATGGTGGCTTTACGAGATAAAGTACCTGTGGAACAGATGTACCACGACCTGGGAATTAAAGTGGAACCAAAAGGCGAGGATAAGATGGCTTTACTCAAAAATATCCTCACCGACTTAGAAGGTTCCGGAAACGCAGAAATATTAGACGATGTTTTAAACATCTTAAAAGAAGTTAAAGTGGAAAACCTATATGATGAGCTAAAAAAGATTAATAACCATCCTTATGCCATTGTATTTGATGGGGTTATAAGCCAGCGCCTCATTGACATTGCCACTGAAAAGAAAATAAAATACATCGTAGCCATAAGAGCCGGCGAAGTAGTTAAAAGACCTGAAAAGGTCAAAATCATTACCCGTTAGGCGAATGATGGTAAATTAATAAAAGAAGAGAAATCTTCTTTTTATTTTCATTTTTTAATCCATTTCATACCAATTGTACTTAAATATGCACCAAGGGGCATTAAAATGTACATTAACGTGAAAAAAGAGTTTTTGGAAGACTTTGAAACTACGGAAGAAATTTTAATTCCAAAAGATCCATTAGACCGAGTTATCGGCCATGAAGAAGTTGTTAATTTTGTTAAAATTGCTGCAAAACAACGTAGA
This sequence comes from Methanobacteriaceae archaeon UBA587, assembly GCA_002504725.1. Classification (GTDB taxonomy): domain Archaea; phylum Methanobacteriota; class Methanobacteria; order Methanobacteriales; family Methanobacteriaceae; genus UBA587. Next base: position 501,061 of record DATN01000002.1, read on the forward strand.
CACATTTTATTAGTGGGCCCTCCTGGAATCGGGAAATCACTCATTGCCCAGGCTATTTCATTTCATTTAAATACTCCTTCTGAAGAAATAGCAGTAGTTCACAATCCAGAAAGACCAGAACGTCCTTTTGTAGAAGTTAAAACTCATAAAGAAATGAAAAATGAGCAGAAGGATCTAGAAAAAGCGGAAGGAGAACTTTTAAGTCCGCAGAATATTCCTCATACTATTGCCGAAAGATTAGGATTTAGATGTGTGCATTGTGGGGATTATAATAGTGCTTATGAAAGCATATGTCCTTCCTGTGGTGGAGATAAATTTTCACATATCAATGCCCGTCGCAAACATCTGGGGGATCTTTTAGGGATGTTTGAAATGAATTCTGGACCTATAAGCCTGCCTCAAGAAAGAGTAACCACCACGCGTGTAATTGAGGGTAGGGAAGAAGTGGTCATTTACGAGAGGGTCGGTGGAGAAGAAATAAAAGTTCTGGATCAAAAAGCATTGGAAAAAAGACGCCAATTAGTGGAAGAAAAACCAAAAAATGTTATTGTGCCTTTGGAACGGAAAATTTTCATACAAGCTACTGGAGCCAGTGAAACAGAGCTGCTGGGTGATGTGAGACATGATCCCTATGGAGGACATCCCGATTTAGGTACTCAGCCCTATGAACGAGTGGTTCCTGGAGCCATCCATGAAGCCCACGAAGGTGTTCTTTTTATCGACGAGATTGTACACATAGCTGGATTACAACGTTTTATTTTAAGTGCCATGCAAGAAAAAACATTTCCTATAATTGGACGCAACCCTCAAAGTGCAGGGAGCTCAGTTAAAGTTGAAGATGTCCCCTGTGACTTTATTTTTGTAGGTGCTTGTAACATTGCCGATTTAAATTACATTTTACCCCCTTTACGCTCCAGAATTAAAGGAGCAGGTTATGAAATATTAATGAACACCACCATGCCAGATAATGAATCAAACCGATCTAAGATAGTTCAATTCGTGGCCCAGGAGATTGAAATTGATAGAAAAATACCCCACGCAACTCATAACGCAGTAGATGTATTAATTGAAGAAGCCCGAAAACGGGCAAAAGTAATTGATGAAAAAAAGGATTCATTAACCTTGCGTCTGCGTGATCTTGGCGGAGTAATCCGTATGGCCGGTGATTTAGCTGTAATGGAAGGCAGTGCATATATTACTAAAAATCATATGAATTTTGCTATAAAAAATGCCATTTCACTGGAAGATCAGATAATCCAAAAATACCAAACTTTTGAGAACGCTCTGCAAAAAGATTTATCCAGTTCACAAGACATAGGGAATAAGCACCAATCCTATCAAAATGAAAACGTAGATAGAAGTTATATGTAGCATTTTAGGGAAAAATTATTTATAAAAAATAATATAAAGAGCTATAATAACTATAATCTACTAGAACTATTTTCTTAGATTAGAGTTTATAGTAGATCTAAGATCAGAAAATTCAATAAAAAAACATCTGCGCTGTCTGATATAATGAACCCTTATTCCTCAAAAATTGAAAAAATGCATTCCGGAGAATCTAAAGGTTTCCATGACCATATCCACCGCGAAACACAGCAAGGTGATAGAAAAACTCTTTTAGAAGCTTATGATTTTCCAGACATGATTGAGGAATATCTTATAGAACTTGAAATAAGGAATTACTCACGTAATACCATTAAAACATACAAATCCATAGTTAACAATTTTTACCGGTTCTTATTAGATGAAAAGGATCTCTATGACGAGCGCCGAGTCTTAAGATCATTTAAAAAATACATACAATACTTAAAAAGGGACAAAAACGTTTCGCAAAATTACATCTACCTGGTTACAGTGGTGGTAAAAAAATTCTTTGAATTCAACAACATTAACATATTGGATGAAGTTAAAACGCCAAAAAGAACCAAATCACTGCCTAAATCTCTGAATGAAACGGAAGTGCAGAATCTTATTCATGCTGTGGACTGTGATAACCATGAAAATGATGATTCGCCCCTGCAGAGAAGTATAAAACTTAGAAATAAAGTTATACTGGCATTATTATATTCCTCAGGACTGCGTGTTTCGGAACTTGTTTCCTTGAAAGTAGACGAAGTGGACCCGGGAGATAGAACCATCCGTATACGAGGTAAAGGTGAAAAAGATCGTATAGTACTCTTTGACGAGGAGACTAAATCTTTAATGGAAAGTTATCTGGATACACGAGTTAATCAAGGGGAATACTTATTTTTAAACCGTTTTGGTAATCCAATCACCCCCCGTTATGTTCAGATGATGATAAAAAATTATGCAGAATTGGCGGGAATTAAGAAAAAAGTAACCCCCCACATTTTAAGGCACTCCTTTGCCACCCACCTTCTCAAAAATGGAGTGGATATAAGAGCCATACAACAATTATTAGGTCACTCTAATCTTTCCACCACCCAGATCTATACCAGTGTAGACATGCAGACCCTTAGAAACGTTTATGACCGGGCTAAACTAATGTGAAGTCATTCTCATTTTTTTATTGGATTACTAAAAATAGAATATTAATATGGATATAAATAGGATAATTTTTATTTATTCTCTTGTAGTTGATTAATTTATAATACTAGGCTTCCATGAGATTTATTAAAAATTAAAATAAAATAGAATTAAATTTAATGAATTAAATTAATGAAAACAAGTTATGTTTGAAATAAGTTATTTGAAATAAGTTATTTGAAATAAGTTTGAAACAATTAATTATAATCAATTAAACTAATTTACAGTTTTTATAAAAATCAATTATTATCTGAATCTACACTAATCCTTTCATTATAATTTAATTCTTCAAATTCTATAGTGAAACAGGTCCCCTCTTCTTTATTTAGTTCTAATGTTCCACCAATTTGTTTAACCAAACTATCCACCATTCTGAAACCAAAAGAGCCTTTATCTGGAAACTGAATATTCTCCGGGATGCCCACACCATTATCACTGATACGTATGGTAAATTTGTTCTCAACACAAGAACTGAGTTCTAATCTTATCTCCCCCTTTCTTGAGTAGGGGAAGGCATGTTTTAAAGAATTGGTTAAAAGTTCATTGATAATAAGACCACAGGGAATGGCCGTTTCTACATTAAGAGAAATATCCTGGGAATCAATATATACATTGATTTTTGGATCCTTTTTATAAGAACTGGATAATTGGGATACCAATCCGTGTAAATAATTGTTAAAATCGATACTGGACAAATCCTGTGACTGGTACATCTTCTCGTGAATCATGGCCATAGATTTAACCTGGTTTACATAGTCCTTGAAAAAACCATGGATGCGTTCATCATTGAAATACTTGGATTGTAGAGAAAGTAAACTGATAATGATTTGAAGGTTATTCTTTACTCTATGGTGAATTTCTCGCAAGAGAGCATCCTTTTCATTGATAGCTTTCTCCAGAGACTTATTGAGAGCCTTTTGCTCCAATAACTGTGATCTATTTTTGCGTGCTTCGTGTTTATATAGGGCCATCTCAATGTTAATTTGTAGATCTCGCTCATGAAATGGTTTAAGAATATAACCATAGGGTTCTGTTTTTTTAGCCCTTTGCAAAATTTCCGGATTGCTGTAGGCGGTTATGTAAACTACCGGGATATCAAATAGATCCAATATCTTTTGAGCAGTTTCAATACCATCCATTTCTCCTTCTAACATAATATCCATTAGAATAGAGTCGGGCTGGAATTTTTTTATTTTTTCCAGAGCTTCTTCACCAGAAGGAGTAATGGCAGGTACTTCATAACCTAAATCCTCTAGAGTCCCTTTTATATCCTGGGCAACGAGTTCTTCATCCTCAACAATCAGAATTTTTTCATTGGCCATTTTCTATCCTTCCGTTATATTCTAATTCTTCAAAGATAATCTTAAAAGAGGTCCCCTCTCCTTCCTCTAAGATAATATCCCCTTTAATTTGTTTTTTCAGGAAATAAACCAATTGTAAACCAAATGTATCTGGTTTTTTAATATCAATTTGGGAAGGTAATCCTACCCCATCATCTTTCACAGTGATGACTATTTTACCATTATCACCATGCAAGCCTAAATATATTTCTCCATTATTCCCTGAAGGGAAAGCATGTTTTAAAGAATTAGTTAGTAATTCATTGATAATAAGACCACATGGAATAGCCGTCTCAATGTTTAGATAATATTCTTCTAGATCTAAATTAAGTTTTATATTTTGCATGGAATTCATGGAAAAATTAAAAATATCACGGGCTAATGTTTCTATATAATCTGCAAAGTTGATACTGGCCATGTCCTTGGATTGATAAAGCTTTTCATGTACCAGTGCAATAGAACTAACCCTTTTCTGACTTTCTTTAAAAATCTCCAATGCTTCCGGATCGTTTATGTGCCTAGATTGTAGACGTAGAAGACTGGAGATCACCTGTAAATTATTCTTAACCCTGTGATGAATCTCCTGTAAGAGAAGCTCTTTTTCCTTTAAAGATGCTTTTATTTTATTCTCAGAAGCTTTACGTTCGGAAATATCTTGTTCTATCCCAATAATTCTTAGAGGTTGCCCATTCTTCTCGGGAATAACTTCACTACGTGATGAAACTATTCTTGTTGACCCATCTGGACGCAGAATACGATATTCATAGGCAAATGGTTTTCCTTCATTTAAAACTTTTTGAATATTCTCTTCCACTGCCTGACGATCATCAGGATGGACACAATCCAAAAATGACTTGAGTTTACCCTCAAAATTAGATTTATCGATTCCAAAAATGTTATACAACTCATCAGAGCAATTCATTATGTCTGAGCCAGCATTCCATTCCCAGCTACCAATATGGCCCAATTTTTGAGCTTCTTTTAATTGCCAGTGCCTTTTATGTAGTTCTTCTTCCGCTTTTTTTAGTTTATTCTGTTCTTCTACTTCTTCCAAAGCCCTCTGAATAGCCGGCACTACCTTAGGAAGATTTCCTTTAAGCACATAGTCCGTAGCTCCCATTTTAAGGGCATCGACCGCTACTTCCTCACCAATTTTTCCACTTACAAAAATAAATGGAACTCCTGGACAGCGCTCCTTAGCAATTTCCAAAGCAGTAAATCCATCAAAACTAGGTAAAGATTGATCTGCAAGAATTAAATCCGGTTTAAATTCTATTATTCCATTAATATAGTCTTCTTCAACTTCAACTACCCTGGAATCAAAATCAATCCCTGCTCTTTTAATTTCCCTTTCAATAAGCTCCACATCAAATGGAACGTCTTCTAATATTAATAATTTTAAATTGGACATATTCTTAAAAGGATATGTAATTTCTTCCTTAAATCTATATCTAAATTTTTTTGTTATTCAAAAGTGATTATAAATCAAACCGTCTGAATATATAATTCAACTTATTTTTCTTATTAATGCAAATATCTAAAAATTTACTATTAATGTATTAATTAAAGAATTAAAGAATACAATACATGTATTTTTATATTAAATCCAATAGATATTATTAATAAAAATGTACTGAGATGATTGGGTTGGTCAAATTCCATAAACCAAAACTGGTAGTAAGCAAATGTATTGAGTTTGAAGCATGCCGTTATAACGGCCTTATAATTGCCAGCCCCATTGTTAAAACATTGAAAAATCATGTGGAATTCCAACCAATATGTCCTGAAGTTGAAATCAAGTTAGGAGTCCCACGAGACCCCATCCGCATAGTGGAAATAGATGGCGAACCCAATCTTATCCAGCCCTCCACCGGTAAAAATCTTACCCAGCAAATGAATTCTTTTTCTGATTCTTTTTTAAATTCTCTTAAGGGTGTTGATGGATTTATATTAAAGAATAGATCACCATCTTGCGGTATTAAAGCTGTGAAGGTTTATCCTTATCCTGAAAATTCCATGCCTCAGAAGAAAGGAGTGGGGTTGTTTGGAGCGGCAGTTTTTGAAAAATATCCTTATTTACCAGTAGAGGATGAAGGGCGTTTAAAAAATCTTATAATACTAGAAAATTTTCTAACATCCATTTATACTCTGGCTAAATTCCGGAAACTGAAGGAGTCTTATGATTTACATGATTTAATTGAATTTCATTCCCAGAACAAGTTACTTCTTCTTTCTTATCAACAGGATTTAACCCGTAAAATGGGAAATATTCTGGCCCATCAAAAAGAGTATGAAGCTGAAGATCTGTTTCAAAGGTATTATGAACTACTATTAAAAACCATGCATGTACCTCCAGAAACCCCATCCAATATTAATATGTTGATGCATGCTTTAGGGTACGTCTCTGATAAATTAAGTCGTGAAGAAAAAGCCTTCTTTTTAGATGCCATGGAAAAATATCGCCAGGGCGTCATGCCCCTCCTAGTTTGTTTGAATATACTGAAAGCATGGGTTATAAGGTTTAATGATGAATATCTGGCACAACAAAGTTTTTTCAGACCTTATCCTGAAGAATTAATGCCAGTTACCACATTATACATGAAATAATAATAATAATAATAATAATAATAGTGCAATAAGATACCAAACCAGGAAAAGAAATAATTTAAGCAGATTTTAAGTGGTTAAATTGATTCAAAAAGAGAGATTACTGTACTGGAATAATGAAAGCCTTCCCCAAGGTGATTATGTGCTATACTGGATGCAGGCTTCTCCCCGCAGCCACTATAATCATGCTTTGGAATATTCCATTCAAAAAGCTAATGAACTAAATAAACCCCTAATCACATTTTTTGGCATTACCAATCATTACCCCGAAGCTAACTTACGACATTACCAGTTTTTAATAGAAGGTCTGCAAGACACCCAAAAAATGCTGGCGAAAAAAGATATCCAGATGGTTATCTGGAATAAATCACCAGAACAGGGAGCTATTGAACTAGCAGAGGAAGCAGCGTTAATGGTGATGGACAGAGGATACTTAAGATTACAAAGAGAATGGGAAGAAAAAGTGGCATCATCGGTAACTTGTCCACTGATTCAAGTCGAGAGCAATGTTATCGTACCTGTGGAAACCGCATCCCCCAAAGAAGATTATTCTGCAGGCACCATCCGTAAAAAGATCCAACGAGAATTAGAATATTTTATGAAACCTTTAAAGGAGAATTCCGCCCTTAGAAGCTCCTTAGATTACGATTTTGATTTATTTGATATAACTGACACCGAAAAATCTTTAAATAAGTTGGATATTGACTTAACAGTCCCAGCAGGTATTTTTAAAGGAGGAACACTCACTGCACTCAACTTGTTTGATCAATTTTTAGAGGAAAAACTGGAATACTTTGCCCAGTTGCGTAATGATCCTGCCAACAATTGTTTATCTAATATGAGTCCCTATCTACATTTCGGGCAGATTTCACCACTATACCTGGCAATTAAAGCTTCAAAAACAGGGGCCCTTGGGACTGAATCTTTTTTAGAAGAACTAATAATCCGAAGAGAGTTAAGTATGAATTTCGTGCATTACAATCCACAATATAATAAATTTGATTGTTTGCCAGATTGGGCTAAAAATACCCTCCTTGAACACCGCAATGATCCTCGGGAATATAATTACTCCCTTGATGAACTGGAAAACGCTAAAACCCATGACCTCTACTGGAATGCCGCCCAAAAAGAGATGATTTTTACAGGAAAAATGCATGGTTACATGCGCATGTACTGGGGTAAAAAGATTTTAGAATGGACCGATGATCCCCGCAAGGCATATGATATAACAATTTATCTTAATGACAAATATGAACTAGATGGAAGAGATCCCAATGGCTATGCCGGGGTAGCATGGTGTTTCGGTAAACACGACCGGGCATGGAAAGAAAGAGAAATATTTGGCAAGGTAAGATACATGAATGCTAATGGTTTAAGACGAAAATTTAAAATTGATAAATACGTGGAAAGGGTTGATGAAATAGAAAATAATTAGTTAATTTATTGATTTAAATACATTAACCAGGTTAGTGGTAAATAAAAACCATTGAATACAATAATTTCTCCTATTTCAAATAAATGTACAAATCATAGCTAAAAAACTTTTTATAATATTTCAGCCTAATGATTTAAGGGAGCCTATTGCTCTCAAAATATGATTTCAATATAACAATTAGTAATTGCATTATTACATGCATTAAAAAAATGCCATTAAAGGCAATTTGGAGGATTAAAATTGAATATTAGTCTAGATAACTATTATAAAAAACGTTATGATATTTTTAAATGGAGAAATGAACAATCAATGGCTAACAAAGCAGTCATGGCATTTTTTATGGCATGCATTACTGGTTTAATGGCACAAATCATTATACCACTACCCTGGACCCCCGTCCCCATCACCACCCAAACATTTGCCGTTTTAATATCCGGTATCCTCTTAGGTAGATACTGGGGCGGGTTAAGTCAATTAATGTATGTAGTCATAGGATTAGTGGGAATACCCTGGTTTGCTGGTATGACTGGAGGATACGAAATCATTTTAGGGGCCACCGGAGGTTACCTGGTTGGTTTCATACTAGCCGCTCTATTTTTAGGCCACTTTGCTGATAAATACATTAAAGCCAGGTCATTTACCCCTATGCTTGGGTTAATGGGATTTGCCAGTTTTGTACTGATTTATTTGCCTGGTTTAGCAGGTTTAGCTCTTTGGATATATTCTACTCAGGGAAGTTTCCCTGAAATGTGGACTTTACTTGCTATGGGACTTATCCCATTTGTGGTGGGAGATCTAATTAAGATAGTGGGTGCCTCTGCCTTCACCAAAGCCGTATTGCCTAAAGAAGATATTGAAGGGAATTAAAATTGACTGATGATAATATTAATCCATATTTAGAGACGATAACCTTGCGCGGACATCATCTCCTCTGTATTCAGGGTTTTCAAGGGTATGGGTACAGTGAAGATTTTATAGAGAATATGGACAATATTATCCATCTTTTAGAATCACCACAGCAGAGAATAAGAATAGTAGCTGAATGTGATGATATTTGCTTAAGTTGTCCTTACATGGAACAAAATTCTTGTGTAACTCCATCTAGTACCGATAATATTATAAAAACCATGGACCATGCAGTTATGGATTACTTAAATCTGGAAGAGAAACTTGATTACATCTATCAGGACCTCCAGCAGCAAATCCTTCATGAAGAAAATTATAACAATCTAAAAGAGATTTGTGGAACTTGTAGCTGGAGAAAAGACTGTAAATTCTATAAAAAAGAGTTTTAATTCATTATTTTTTTATATAATCATGTGAGGATTTATTTATTAAAATTCATTTTATTTTTTCAAGCATTTAATTTTTATCAAAATTTATAAAAAAATTGATAATTTAGAAATAAAATAAAATATTGCAAAATTTCTAAGGATTTTTAATTAAACAAGGTGTGAATGTGCTTTACCGAGAATTAGGTTCAACCAACGAAAAGGTCTCCATATTAGGATTGGGAGCCATGCGTTTACCAATAATAAATGAACAAGCAAGCTTTATTGATGAAGAAGAGAGCGCTGCAATGTTGAAGTATGCTATTGAACATGGCGTGAATTACATTGACACCGCCTATCCCTATCATGATGGAAGTAGTGAAGTTTTTCTGGGAAAGTTTTTCCATGAAAATCCGGCATTAAGAGAAAAAGTGCACCTGGCCACCAAAATGCCCAGTTGGCTCATTAATAAAAAAGAAGATATGGATTACTACCTGAAAAAGCAGTTAAAAAACTTAAAATCAAATCAAATCGATTTTTATCTGTTGCATTCCCTAAAAGCAGATTACTGGAAAAATCTGGAGAAATTAGGAGTTCTTGATTTTCTGGATTCCGCCAAAGAACAGGGGATTGTTAAGTACACTGGATTTTCTTTCCACGGGGAAGTAGATCTCTTCATGGAGATTATGGATGCCTATGACTGGGATGTCTGTCAGTTACAGTTTAATTACATGGATGAGAACTATCAGGCAGGTCGTGAAGGTTTAAGGTATGCTGCGGATCAGGGAGTGGGAATCATAGTTATGGAACCCTTAAGAGGGGGCTGTCTGGCCAGTAATATTCCCCCAGAAGTACAAGAAATATGGGATCTGGCCGATGAACCAAAAAGTCCTGTAGAATGGGCTTTAAAGTATGTATGGGATTTTCCCGAGATCAACGTGGTTTTAAGTGGTATGTCCACCCTGGAACAGGTTCAAGAAAATATTCAGCTGGCAGAGGAAGGTCTCCCCCATTCACTTACCCGTAATGATAAGGAGATTATAAAGGAAGTGAAAATGACTTACCGGGACAAAATAGTGGTGGATTGTAATGAATGTGGCTACTGTATGCCCTGTCCCCAGGGAGTTGATATTCCCTGCAACTTCCGTTTCCTGAATTTTGCCCATATGTTTAATGACCCTAATGGTCCTCAGATGCAGTACCATGCACTAATGAATAAAGAGCAAAGGGCTTCCCATTGCAATGAATGTGGTGAATGTGAAAACATCTGTCCTCAAATGATTAATATTAAAGAAAAATTAAAAAATGTGGCGGAGACCTTTGAAAAGTAATTAATAATAATAATAATAATAA
>DATN01000002.1:511804-532038 GCA_002504725.1 Methanobacteriaceae archaeon UBA587
AATAATAATAATAATAATAATTTTAAACTATTTTTTAGGAACAACAGCCACCAGCATTCTATTATAATTCATATTTGATTTTTCACCAAAGTTTACTTTATTTAAAATGTACCTATAAAATTTCCAATAGATTGGTCATAGTTAATTATCAAATACATGTAAACTATTCAAAACTAGCCTATTTTAATCAAACCATATATACTAATTGGATCAGATAGGGATATTTCTTTAAATTTTTAATTTTTTATGATTATTTAAATTTTCATTAATAAATATTTTATATATTTTAAAAACATTTCCCAAACTCATAAATGAAATTAAAAACAATATTTTACTAGGAAATTATGAATGAAAGAATTAATTACAGTTTACGTTTAGGATTACTGATAGGATTACTGGGCGGACTAGTAATATTTATCTGGAGTGCCCTTGAGGGAGACATTCAGGATTCTATTTATTCTGCAATCATCGCATTTATTATATTTACAATTTTAGGCTTTGTTTTGGGCGTGTTGATATACCATCTAGAATGAATCCAGCCAATTAAATTTAATTAGATTTTAAAATAGGTTCTAATACAATTTAAATGTTAATAAAAGTTCAATTTCTATAAAATGCCCTTATTTAAAATCAAAGCTTAATTCAATTTCTTATTGAAAAATTATAAAAATAATCAATTACATAATATTCGTTATACTAAAGGGAGGTGGGCTTATGAAGCCAACTGCAACATTCAATATATTAATTACCCTTCAGGGTCAAAAAGCTGCAGAATCTGGGGAAGAAGTAGTGGGTATTGAAGAAATAGAGATGGCACTACAAAAACAGGAACCTGTGCTGAATATCAAAGAATCAAATTTTCCCAATGTTATTTTAATTGATTTGAGCATTAATCCACAAGATGCCGTGCAAATTCTGAGGGATACTCCTACCACAGTGATATCTAAGGTGGTCCCCATTGAGATAGTTACCCGAACCCGGCTATCAAGTATTCTGGAAAAGGTACTGCATCTGGCAGGGGATAAATTTGATCATGGGGAAACTTTTGTGGTGCGCTGCGACCTGCGAGGAAGAAAATACTTTGAATCCAAGGAAGAGCTCATCTCCAATATAACCGAAGAATTAAGTGAAAAATTGAATCTATCAGTGGACGAAAAAGATCCTAACTGGGTGGTGCAGGTGGAAGTTGTAGGTGAGGACACCGGGATAAGTATCCTTAAACCAGAGGAAATCTTGAAGAAGTTTTGATTACACGATAATTAGGAGGATTTTAAGTTCGTTATATGAGACTATAACGAACTTTAATTTAAAAATATTATTTTTATTAGAAAATTAAGAATTCATTTTTATTTTGTATTTTCAATCAATGCATTAGACATTGTAATTTTATTAGTATTACCATATTATCCATATTAATTAATTAATGTATTATCTATATCATGTCCGATATCACTATTTATAATAATTAAGATTTTTCTGAACATCAGTCTGATCCAGCGCTTCCAGTTCAGATTCCACCTTCTTTATCCAGTTTAATATCCTCTGAGCATCCACCGCAGGACCGTGTCGGGACTTTTTATTCTGGGAATTCTCCACAATCTGCAGGGCCTCCTTAAGAAATTTATCCATTTCCATTTTAAATTCTAAAAAATCATCTAAGGAAAATATGAGTAATTCCTCTTCACCCGAGAATACTCCCTGGCGGAAGAATACTGCTTCGTCCCGAGACATCTTAATTCGTATTGATTTCATCTAATCCAATCTTAAACTATTTTTAAACCTTTTAAAGAGACCTTGATCCCCAGGAGCTTTTTGTTCTTCCTGAGAATTTAGATAGATAATATTCTGTAAATCTTCAATTTGGAGTATTAATTCGCTTTTATCAGATTTAAGCTTCTTTATAGCCTGAAATAACTTATTAAAATCATCTTCACATACAATCCTTACATTATCCCCTTTTATGAAAGGGGCCTCTTCTCCCAATACAATGATATACTTATCAAACTTATATCGGCGTTCCCTCATTTTCTTATCAAGATAAACATGTTCTTCAGTGCATGCCTTAACACGTGCAGAGTAAGTTTTCATTTTAAAACCTCACCCACACCCACTATAGCCTGGATTCTTGAACGATTATTAGCCAGCCGTTTCTTTTTCCGGACCTTTAATTCCGGCCAATCAAAATCATTTAATGAGGTCTGGACTCCAAAATGGGTCAGTGCATCGATGGTCTTTTTAGCCCGTACAAGTTCATCACCAATTTTATTAATTCCCTGCTTTTTGTAACGGACCCTGCCTTTAATAATATCCTGGGCATTATCACCTGATTTTTCCAGGAAATACTTCAAACGGAGCATCTCTGTTTGGAAATCTTCCAGGGGGAGGGCAATAACTTCCTCCCCTTCCTCGAAAATGTCCAGGTTATATGTGATGAGACCATCTTTCCGAAGTTTCACAATACCATAATTCATGATCATTCACCTACTGAATAGATCACTTTCGAATATAATAGAACTTGAGATAGAGAGCATCTGGAAACTATTCATTCAAAAAAAAACAGATATTTATGTAATAGGAAAATCTAATTAATTGCTGGATTCTAAAAATTAATTAAATAATAAAAACCCAAACTAAATAAATTATTTGGACATAAAAAAGATAATTGAGTGAAAACGTGCGAAGAAAATCAACATGTGGAAAGGTATTCACCCAGCGAGTATCAGACCTGGCCCAGGATATCCCTTCAGAAGGAATTACTTTAAAAGAATTCTTAGACAATATTGGGGAAGGCGGTCAGCTATTTTCTTGTATGATTTTAACAGCGCCATTTTTATTACCTGTTTCCATACCAGGTAGCAGTATACCCTTCGGACTGGCCATACTACTACTCAGTATTGGTATAATACTGGATAAACATGTTTTTCTACCTAAAAGAGTCACCCATTATAATATTTCTCAAGAGAACGTGGTAAAGTTATTAAATGGAATTGTACGTACTCTAAAACGTATAGAAAAATTTATTAAACCCAGGATCACTGTTTTGTGTAGTGGAAAACGGATAGATCAAATAAATGGCATCCTCATAGCCATATGTTCCATATTATTAATGTTGCCACTCCCCGTACCCTTAACCGACTTTTTACCAGCTTATGCAATTTTATTTCTGGCCCTAGGATCTTTAGAATGTGATGGTTATCTGGTTATGGCGGGTTATGTAATGACCTTCATTACCACCAGCTATTTTTTAGTTACCGGTATCATTGGTCTGGATGTAATAATAAACGTGTTATCCTATTTAGGAATTAGTCCATGAAGATGGAAATTATGGAAAACATTCCTGTACTAATAGAACATTAAGGCAGTTAAATCCACAATTAGGATATGCCTTGAATCATGATTCAAAATCGGGTTCAGCAGTGAAATCACTAACATTTAACTTAGTTTTTAAGGCAGTCCATGACTCAATATCGGTTTCTTCTTCAATGAATTTAGTAATCTGTCCTATTTCATCATATTCATATAAAATGATGTCATATCTACCAAAAGAAAATGTTATATCCGCAATTGTTTTAAATTTATTCTTTAAAAGAGCAATATTATCATCAATATCGGTTTTTTCAGAAGACATGATAATATTATGTTATTTAAGATATAAATCTTTAAAAAAGACCAGGAAAGATTAATCTAATGATAATCTGGGATAGAGTGAGATAATCTCTGAAAATTTTACTTATAAAAATAGAATATAATTTAAATTAAAAAAGGATATTGTTTAACATTGATTAGAGTTTAAGATTATATCAATTCTTTCTATCCCGAAAAACCTAAATAAAGAGCAATAGCACCTACAAGAAAACATAAAACTGCTGACAAATAGGTGGGAGTTCGGGCTTCTTTAATTAGTTTGGTGGAAGTGAATATTAAAAGTAAAACTAAAACTAAAAGAATAGCACCGCCAACTACAAAAAACAATTGCATCATAACACCTCATCATTTATAAAGTTTTTAAGAGTAAAATATTAGTTTATTATTGTATTTAACCAACATATATACTTTTAATAACTTTATTTGCTAATTAATCCATTTTAAACAAGTTTTAATGAATATTTTTCATAATAAATGAAAGTTATTTCTTAAAAATTAGTCCTATCCGATAAGTTTAAATATAACATCAGTTAAACGTTTAGATTGCCTCATTTAAGGAGGCAGTTTATACCAAAATCCCGAATAGTCCCGTGGGGTAGTGGTAATCCTGCTGGGCTTTGGACCCGGCGACGGCGGTTCGACTCCGCTCGGGACTATCCTTATTTTTATCTTATTTTTAAAATAACTAATTAATTAAACGATATTTTTTTCTTATTTTCCAAATAATTCATTATATAAACTTTAACTAGAGTATCGTTTTTTTTCTTAGTTTCAAATCAGTTGATAATAATTAATTTTAAGAAAGCTTGGCAAAATAATAATTATATATAATCTTGAAATAAAGTTACCACCTAACTTTTGGAGAAAATTAGCAGAAAATCATTTTGTAGGTACAAATATGGAAAAATTATTAATTACAGGTGTCAATACCCGACCACTGGCCCATTCTGCTTATGAACTAGGTTATGAAGTATATTCTGCCAGTTACTTTTGCACCACAGATTTTAATTTGTGGCATCATAAAAAATGTATCTTACAGCAAAACTCCCATAAATCTTGTGGATATTTTCAAGAATCATTTCGTCCCCATAAATTGGAAGAATTATGTTCCCCATGGATAGATGAAGTAGAGCATATAATCACTTATACTGGCATCTCACCAGAAACATTCCCCTCCTCAAAGATATTGGGCAATAAAAGCATTGCTGAAATTGAAAATAAATATAAGTTATATAAAAAGCTTAAAAATGAATTTAACATGCCTCAAACTTTTTTATTATCTGATATAGGTGAAGCACAGGAAATTAGTGGACAATATCCTGAAAAAGAATTCCTGATTAAGCCTCTGCAAGGTTCAGGAGGATATGGTGTTTTTAAACTTGAAAATTTATCTGAAAATCACTATGAATCTGAGCAAGATCCATTTTTATTGCAGGAATTTATAAAAGGAGAAAATGTCAGTGCCTCTATTTTATCCACAGGAAAAGAAGCCCGTTCTATTCTCAGCAGCAGACAATTATCTGGTAAACAGTGCTCTGGGGTGAGAGACGGGTTTATTTATTGTGGTAATTTAGCTCCCTATCCTGGTGAAGACACTACAATAAAGAGTATCGCAGAAGAAGTTATAAGAAAATTATGCCTTTTAGGATCTAATGGAGTAGATATGATAGTCACTGAAGATGATGTTTTTGTTATAGAAGTTAATCCCCGTTTACAAGGAACTTTTGAGTGTGCAGAAAGCTCATTAGGCATTAATATGATAGAGGCCCATATTAAAGCGTGCCAGGGCGAACTAATAAAAACACCGGCCCCTCAAAAATTCACCATTAAAAAGATAGTATATGCTCCTGCAAGGTGTGAAGTAGGTAAAATTAATTTACCCGGCGTGTTTGATTTACCCCTTGAAAAGACCATCATCGAAAAAGGTGAACCTGTGGTTACTGTAATTAGTTCCGGGAAAACCCCTAAAGAAGCATCAGTTAAGTCAGAATATGCCATTAAAAACGTGAAAGAAAAATTAATGCCACTTGAATATTAATTGAGCTAAAAATAAAAATAGAATTATTTAGATAATCCCCAGAAGCATTAGGATAAAAACTATTGTTCCTATCACAATTAGGATAGTACTTAAAATCATAGCACCTGTTATGACCAGAAAAGCCTTGGCCTTTCTATCAGGATCTTTCATATATTCTTTTATAGGGTCCTTACTCAATTTAATCACCATTAAACTCGTAAATATAATATTTTTATTAAATTAATATACAGGATATCTGATTAAAAATTAGAAATTCTATTAAAATATCAAATAATCTAAAACATAACACTAATTACTATACATTCTTTCATTAAAATTTATCTCTCACTAAAAATATGTACTGCGTAGTGGTAGGTAGTTCCTTCCGTATAGTCTTCAGATCGGGTTTGTAAATAAAAATTTCTGAAGAATATTCATCCTGGTCCAGTATAGAACATATGACCCGTGTTTCCAGGGATCCTGCTATGCGGGCTCCTGATGAAGTGGATTCAATTTCCAGATATATGGGTAATTTAAGTTTTTTATGGTCTTCAACAGGTAAAATCTTTGATAAAAGTTCTAATTCAGCCCATTTAAAACGGTGTCTGGTACCATCAGCCCCCAGTACATGAGGACGTTCTTCCTTAAGTAATTCCTCCAGATTTTTCCGCCTACCAGGTAAATGCCGGTTTAGATTAAATATCTGTTTTTTTATTAGTCGGTCTGATCTATCTACGTCTTTCATTATTAAAATTTATTCATTTATACCTAATTAAAGTATTATGTTAAAATTTATATAAGGTATATTTCTATATAGATTATTGGTGGTACCCTTGAATATTGATCTGGAACAGTGTCGGGAGAATGACAAGATTAAAGAAATTATCAGTTCGAGTAATCTCCCTATTAAACACATTAAACTTCTTTTAAGGCTTTCAGACACGGTTTACCTTAATGCATTGAATTACAATGTAACTATTGATGATGATACTACTACATTTATTTTAATATCATCTAAACCAGGAAATAATCCCGGTTCTTTCAACACTACCTCTTTAAGTAATGTTCTCTATAAATTAAGAGAATTACAAAAAGACAACAAAGAACTGAAAAGTGAGTGCCACATCCAAGACCAAGTTTTGAAAATTATTATTAATACTACATGAAAACCTGCTTGGGGGAAGCAAATGGATATCAGGGACTATGAATTACTAATTAAAGATGTCATCGATTTTGAAATCAACATGGACTCATTTGGCCAATCACGAAGAACATTATTGCAACTTAAAGAGAGACGTGAAATCTTAATTGAAATGAGGGGAAATGTGAAAAAGGACATACGCACGGTTGAATTAGAATTTTTAAACCGGAGAAGTGCCATCCAGGAAGCTTACCTTCGGGAAAATGAAAAGACTTCTCGAAAATCAAGGTTCTTAAAAAGTGGGACTCCCAGTTCCATGCGAGCTAAGGCCATGCGCCACCTGGAAACTGAACGGAATACTAAAATCAATGCCTATGAAAGCGTAAAAATTACAGTAGATGATCTGATTATACAGGTAGAGGACCTCATGATTGATGTATATAACTCTATGAAAAATTCGCTGCATAATTCTCACGATAAAATAGTTATTGAAAGCAAATAAAGAGATATTTAATCTTTTTTCCCGAAAATAGTTTTTTTGATGGATTTTTTAAAATTAATATCTTTAATCATTTTAGGGAAAATTTTTATTATTAAATCTTATTATTTTTATTAAATTTTTTATATTTATTTTTTAATAATTTTTAGATTTTGAGAATTAATAATCATAACTAAAATTTTTAATTAAGAAAAAAACAGTACCCTAGGAATAAAAAATAAAAAATTGGAGACTTTTGGGAGTAATCTTACTTGTGGGTAAGACTTATAGGTAGTATAATTACTACTCCTAAAAGATCGTCCTTTTGAATGGTTCCGTCAATAGCTGCCACAAAGGTGGCAAAGTCGGCATGGCGATCCATGGTTATTGGTAAATGGGTTTCTTCACCAACTGCTATAGGATGACCCAGACCATGTGCAGCATAGGCACACATGTAGATAATGTGATTGCCTAAAATATCAATCTTTTTGATTTTTATAGGTTTCACATCACCTGATTTGACATCCAAATCTTCATCAGCAATAATTGCACGAAGGTTACCTGAAATGGTTCCAATATTAAAATCGACCATATCAGCATGTTCTGCTGCCATTTCTTTTTTGACTTCACCAAGTCTGGTTAATATTCTAACCATTACTCCATCTCCATGGATTTTTTAATCATTTTCAATCGCACGAAGTTTTCCCTTTCCATCTCTTCGAGTCTCATTTCAATGTACTTAACGGTGTTTTCAATTCTTGGAATGATAATATGTTCCAGCGCATTAACCCGTCGTTTGGTAGACTCAATCTCACCTGCTAAGAGGATAATTGTTTTTTCTATCTCTCCTAGTTCAATGATGAGGGCAATGGACTCTTCGAACTTCTTAGCTGCTTCATCCAGTTTAACTGAGGTTTCGGCAAAGCCATAACCCCGGTCAACCACAGTTCTCTGGGTGGCCTTAGTATCTAAAACCGGGACGACAACCCCCATAATACTACGGGAGTCAATGTCTACTTCAATGGATTCTTTAACGGACATGGCAGCTTTATTAACTGCTAAATCACCCATTGTTACCTGGGCAGCAGTTAAATCTTCGAAAGCTTCTTGGAGCTTTTCTTCCACATTTTCACGGGATCCTTTTACCCTTTCCAGGATATTAAAGAACTCCATAATAAGAGCGTTTCGCTTTTCCTTTAAAAGGCTGTAACCTTTTACTGCGAGTTTTTCTCTTTCCTTAAGTTTAAGGAGTTCCATCCGTGTAGGGTTAATCCCTTCAATCATTTCTTGTGCCATTTTATCCCTCTTATCCCTCTAAAAAAATTGGAAGGGGTTTATTCTTCGTAATTAGGAAGGTACTTAGGTATGTGCTCTTCCCTAACCCTTTTGAGTTCTGCGAGAGGTAATAAACTGAGAAGTTCCCAACCTAAATCGAGAGTTTCCTGAATAGATCTGTCTTCGTCTCTGGTCTGAGTGATAAATTGTTTTTCAAACTCATCAGCGAATTTTAAGAACTTTTGATCCCTTTCGGTTAGAGCTTCTTCCCCTACTACCGCCATGAGGTCTCTTAAGTCACGACCTTCAGCATAGGCAGAGTAGAGCTGGTCAGAAACACCACTGTGGTCTTCTCTGGTTTGTCCTTCACCAATACCCCCACTCATCAGTCGAGATAGGGAAGGTAGTACATCTACTGGTGGGTAAATACCCTTACGGTGTAAGTCCCTGCTTAACACGATCTGTCCTTCAGTAATGTAACCGGTCAAATCAGGAATAGGGTGAGTGATATCGTCCTGAGGCATAACCAAAATAGGCATCTGAGTAATAGAACCTTCTCTACCTACAATACGTCCAGCCCGTTCATATAAACTGGCTAAATCAGTGTACATGTATCCAGGGTAACCTCTTCGTCCAGGTACTTCTTCCCGTGCTGCAGAAATTTCCCGTAATGCTTCACAGTAGTTGGTTAAGTCAGTTAGAATAACCAGTACGTGCATGTTAAGTTCAAATGCCATGTATTCGGCAGTGGTTAAAGCCATACGTGGGGTAATAATCCTTTCGATAGCGGGGTCGTCAGCTAGGTTCATGAATACTGTTACTTTTTCTAAAGCACCGGTCCGTTCGAAATCCCTCATGAAGTAGTTTGCTTCTTCGTGAGTGATACCCATAGCCGCGAATATTACTGCGAAATCACTTCCTTCCTCTTCTTTAGCCAGCACCTTAGCCTGTCTGGCAATTTGAGCTGCCAGTTCATTGTGAGGTAAACCTGATCCAGAGAAGATAGGTAGTTTTTGTCCTCTTACCAGAGTGTTCATTCCGTCAATGGTAGATATACCAGTTTCAATGAATTCTGCCGGGAATTCCCTAGCAGCAGGATTCATAGGACTACCATTGATATCCAGTTCTTTTTCAGGTATAATTTCTGGTCCACCGTCAATTGGTTTACCAGTACCATTAAAGATACGTCCCATCATATCTGGGGAAACTCCAATTTTTGCGGTTTCTCCTGTAAATCTAACTTTAGTTGTAGCAGTGTTCAGGTCGTCAGTTCCTTCGAAAACTTGTACAACAGCCAGACCTTCTTTAACTTCCAGAACTTGTCCTCTTCGGTGTTCACCAGTGGGAGTTTCGATTTCCACAATTTCACTGTAAGCTACACCTTCAACTCCTTCAACAATCATTAAAGGACCGGCTACTTCAGTAACTGTGGTGTATTCCCGAGTTTTAATGTTTGCGTTCATTTTTACACCTCAGCACATTGTTTTACGATTTCATCCTGAATTTCCTTAACCTTTGTGGCAAATTCATCTTCAGGTATGTATTTCATACGTCCAATTTCTTCTTTAACTTGTAAGTTAATGATATCCGCAGAAGGAGCTCCTCTCTCTAGAGCAGCAGTAGCTTGATGCTGGTACATTACAATAGTCTTCAACATCTCAAATTGCTTAGCTGGCGGACAGTAAGTGTCCACTTCGTGGTAAGCGTTTTGCTGCAGGAAGTCCTCCCGAATCATACGGGTGGTTTCTAAAGTGATTCTTTCCCGGTCAGGTAATGCATCTGGTCCTACCAGTTGCACGATCTCTTGAAGTTCGGATTCTTTCTGGAGGAGCACCATAGCTTCGTCCCTGGTTGCTCTCCATTCGTCTCCTACACTTCCAGCCCACCAACCTTGTACACTGTCCACATAGAGGGAGTAACTTTGTAGCCAGTCAATGGATGGGAAGTGACGTTTATCTGCTAAGGATGCATCTAATGCCCAGAATACTTTACAAATACGCAGGGTGTTTTGAGTAACTGGTTCTGATAAGTCCCCACCAGGAGGAGATACTGCACCTACTACTGAAACAGATGCGACTTTGTCTTCGGTTCCCACTGTGGTTACTCGTCCAGCACGTTCATAGAACTGAGCTAATCGAGAAGCCAGGTAAGCAGGGTATCCTTCTTCACCAGGCATTTCTTCTAACCGTCCAGAAATTTCCCTCATAGCTTCTGCCCATCGGGAGGTAGAGTCTGCCATTAGAGCTACGTCGTAACCTTGATCACGGAAGTATTCTGCAATGGTAATTCCAGTGTATACACATGCTTCCCGTGCTGCTACTGGCATGTTAGAGGTGTTTGCAATGAGTACTGTTCGGTCCATGAGAGGTTTACCAGTTTTTGGGTCTTCCAGTTCTGGGAACTCTTTAAGTACCTCAGTCATCTCATTTCCTCGCTCACCACAACCGACATAAACGATGATGTCAGCATCGGCCCATTTAGCTAATTGTTGCTGGGTAACAGTTTTTCCAGATCCAAATGGACCAGGGATAGCTGCACTACCACCTTTAGCTACTGGGAAGAAAGTATCTTGTGCCCTTTGACCAGTTACCAGAGGTATATCCGGGTCAAGTTTGGACTTGTATGGTCGTCCTTTTCTTACCGGCCATTTTTGCATCATCTGGACTTTTTCAACACCAGAATCGGTTTCCACTTCTGCAATGTCTTCTACCACAGTGTATTCACCAGCAGGAACTATAGTTTTTAAAGTTCCAGCAATGGTTGGTGGAACCATAATTTTCTGAACTACAGATGAAGTCTCCTGTACTTCTCCCAGAATGTCTCCACCCTGGACTTTTTGACCAGCTTGGGCCACCGGAGTGAATTTCCACTTTTTATCCTTGGATAATGAGGGAACATCTACTCCTCTTTCCAGGTAATCCCCACTGAGCATTTTAATGTTAACCAGTGGTCTTTGAATTCCATCAAAGATGGAACCAATAATTCCTGGACCTAATTCTACAGATAGAGGTCCTCCAGTACTTTCCACTACTTCACCAGGTTGCATACCTGCTGTTTCTTCATAAACCTGAATGGTGGCAGTGTCTCCTTCCAGCTCGATGATTTCTCCAATGAGCTTGTCGTTACCTACCTTAACCATTTCATACATTTGGGTTCCTCTCATCCCGTCTGCGATGATAACAGGACCCGCGATTTTAATTATTTTTCCTTCAGTAATCATTTTACCATCTCAACCCCAATTACTCGCTTGATAAGATCCCTCATCGGGTCGACGGCCCTTTCAGACGGGCCGGATTTATCTGGAATTTCAATTATCATGGGTAATGCGCTTGATTTTGTGAATCCTTCTATAACTTCTCTTAATTCATCACCAATTTTTTCAGTGATTATAATAATGGAAAAATTTTCCTTTATTAAATTTCTAAGAGTAGTTTCAGCTTCTTCTGGCGATTCTACAGCGTATCCTTCTTTTACGCCGCCTAACTTAAATCCAGTTACGGTATCTACATCACCAATTACTGCTATAGAGTTCATACTAACATCTCCTTAATCATAGAGACCGGAAATCCGGCTTCCCTTTTGCCCCGGGCAATGACTTTTAAATTCCTGATTTCCATTTCTTTTCGGCTTAAAAATCCTATCATAGGACCTACACCAAATGGTTTTTTCAGGGCTAATGTTTTAGCCATTTTGGTTAAGTAACTATCCAGAGCTTTTTCAAAGGGTGCTATGGATCCTGTGGAGTTATATTCAGACAGAGCATCTGTCAGCATAGGCGCATAATCAGTACCTTCTAATCCACTTATTACTCCACTTACGTCTTCTGCTTCCATTAGATCTTTTAATTTCCAATCTCTTATTTGATAACCATTGGATATCATGTAAGGACTGATGTCATCATATTTGAGGCCATCAGCTTTAGCACGCATAATGATTTTTAAATTAGAAATATCGACCTGTGAACCGAAATAGGAATGAAGTATGCTGCTATTCTCATCAGCAGGATTAGCTGCAGCCCTTAATAAGTTTTCAAGATAGTACTTATCTAATGCCGCTTCTAGGGGAAGTACCATTCCTGTATTTTCATAAGCAGGAAGTGCATCTTCTAATAGAGAAGCATATTCCGTACCTTCTAAACCTGCAATGATGTCAGTCACAGTATTAGCATCAATCAGACGTTCCATGTCCTCATTTAATTCACCAAATGGAATTAAAAGTTCCATAATCTGTTCAGAGCTAATTCCTGCTTCTTTGGCAGTGATAATACTTTTTATGTTGCGAATGTCCCATTTTTTTAGTTGAACTTTGAAGACATCTTTAATATCTCCAGGTGCTATTCGGGCAATTAAATCATAAGTTTCAGCTAACTGAGTATCCAGAGCTTTTTCTAAAGTGTACTGGTCCACATATTTAGCGTATTCTGGAAAACCTCTCAGATAATTTTTGAATTCTTCGAGGTCGTCTGTTTCCATTATTTCAGAAATCTGTTTTTCTGTGAATAAACGGCCGATTCTTGCCCTTACTCGTGCATTGGGATATGCATAGGGGAACATGTCCAAAACAGGACGTATTGTAGCTATAACTACAATTGCCCCAATGATAGCTCCTCCCAGGAGTAAAAGTGCTATGAAAGATTCTATGGAGGGGAATCCCAGTTGTGTTACTATAGTAGTAATGCTATCAGCCATACTGTATCTCCCCTATTAATTAAATAGAACTTTGGCAACCTCTGAACGTAAGTTTTTCTTAAACCTTAACATTCTGGCCTCGATGGTGTTATTAACCTCGATTTGTCCGCTTTTGGTTTTTATTACTGCTCCCCCAATAGTATCAATATTTTCACCGACTTCTAATGTGGTTTTAACACCAGTTACGGCTTCCACATCGGTTTGAATTTTATCAAAGGAGTCCTTGATTTTTGCTACATCTTCAGATTTTAGGTGAACACTTAAATCTCCACCACCAATTTCTACCGCAGCTTCTTTTATGATTTCACTTAAAGCTTGCACGTATTCATCTGAAGAAGTAGAAGCGATCTTTTTAAGTTCTTCTTTTGCCTCTTTAAAGGCATCTTCTATTACTTCTTCTCTAGCCTCCAATTGTGCCCGACGAGCATTCATTTTAGCTTCAGAGAGGATTTGCTGATATTTCATATTGGATTGCTTCTTAGCATCTTCCAATATTTTTTCCTTTTCCAGGTCTGCCTTTTTATGGCCTTCATCTAAAATAGATGCGACTTCATTTTCGGCTTCTTGGATGAATTTATCAGCTTCAATCTGAGCATCGGACAATATACTGGAGACAATTTTATCTGCCCCAGAGCTCATTTAATATTCCTCCTATCCCAGGATTCCACCGAATACCATGAGCAGTATAGCAATCAGGAAACCGTAAATAGCCTGAGTTTCTGGTAAAGCAGAGAAAATAATACCCCGAGCAAACATGTCTGGATCTTCTACGACTGCACCTACAGATGATGCTGCAGTGATACCTTGACCCATACCTGATCCTAAACCAGCAAAACCAATTGCTGCACCGGCACCAATGGCTACTAATCCTTCAACAGTACTGAGTCCTTCTCCAGAACCAAGTAATCCAGAGAATACTAATAATAATATCGCAATCAGGAAACCGTAAATAGCCTGAGTTTCTGGTAAAGCAGAGAAAATAATACCCCGAGCAAACATGTCGGTGTCCTCTGCAACTGCACCTACACTTCCTGCTGCTGCAATACCTTGTCCTAATCCTGATCCTAAACCAGCAAATCCTACTGCCACACCGGCACCTATTGCTGCTAAAGCTGTTCCTAAAGCTAATTCAACCATATTATTTACCTCCTTACTTTCGTAAAGCTTCTTTCAGCACGAAAAGCCTCAAATTTTGTTTTACCACCCATATAAAATTGGGCAAAGAATTCTACATAATGCAAACGAAGTGAATTAATAAATGCACCTAAACTCTGGAAGGCATTGTTTGCGAGGTGCCCTCCAATGAATATTATTGGTGCTAAAATGATTCCAATAACAGGTATCATTTCCATACTTAAACCTGTTAATATATTAACGGTCATGGCTATTCCCCCTGTGGATAAACACAGAGCCAGGAGCCTGGCATAAGATAACAAGTTACCCAGGAATCCAGAAATATCCATAAGACCGAACAGGCCATTGAAATACAAGAGCATGGCTAGAGCAATTAATACTACTGGACCACCGATATAAATGCCGCCAATGACATAGAGCACGATACCCGCTTCTAATATTAACCACACTATCTGGGTACCAAGGGCTTCCTTGGTGTCTCCCATTCTAAGATTGTTGATGGCACCTAAAATCAAACCAAAGTTGATGTGCAGGACCCCTACAATCAGAGCCATTATTAAAATATTGGCCGGGTTTTTAAAGGCATCTACTGCCGGTATAACCGTGGGTAGACCCATATTTAACAGAGTAGGGAACATGTCCCCAATAAAACCATTGGTTACCATTCCCAGAATAAATGCCCATACACCACAGGCAATAAGAATGATTCCAAAGTCTCTCATGAACCGGTTAACTTTACCCAGTCCCATATAAAGAATTAATCCTATTAAAGCATCGAATATACCATAACCGGCATCAGTTAGACAGAACCCAAAGAAAAATGGGAATACAATAGCCATGAATATCGTGGGATCGATCTCATTATATTTGAGAGGAGAATACATCTCCACAAAGTTTTGATATGGCTTGGCAAACCGGGGATTGTCCTGAACAATAGGAACATCTTCCGTGTCGGGATCCTCGGAATCGACCACAGCATGACCTTCAGTAGATTTTTCAATAACTTCTAAGGCCGTTTCCTGTTTCTTAACAGGAACCCATGCTTCAAACATTACTGTTTTTTCGGTCTCACCAAATGAAGCAAAGACCTCATTTCTCTCTTTTTCGATTTCTAACTGTTCTTTTAAGACCAGTAAATTATCTTCCCATTCTTTAGCTACTTCACGCAGTTCAACAAGAACTGATTTTCGCTCCTGGGCGATAGATTCCAGTCTAGATTTAGAGTTAGCAATTAAATCTTTTGGCGTACCAGATAATCCAGATATTTCGAATCTCTCGAATTCCATTCTTCTTAGAAGTCCGGATATCTTATCGCCATGATTTTTTAAGGTTATGACAATTATGGTTTTTTCTGTCTTGACATCACCATCAGCTTCCAATATCACCAATTCATCAGCAATACCAGTAACATCTTCCTGGAATTTAGTAAATTGTTCCAGGGGCATTTTTCCAGCCACAACAGAAATATATTTAGAACTTTCTAAATCTGCAAAGTCAACATCAAAATTAATCAGTTTCTCCGAGACGCTTAGTGCGGCTTCAATTTCTGATTTTTCAGAATCGAGACCCGACAGCTTATCTTCCAAGACCTTTGTTTTCGACTCCACTTCAGTCAGTAAGGATTCAGCCCTTTTAATTAAGGATTCTGAGTCCAAATTCTCCACTTCTCTTTTATCAAATACCGGAGGGTTTATGAATCCTTTGATGGTATCTAGGATGCCTTTTTCTTCAGCACCCATAGTACTTAAAAGATCTATAATCCCTGTGGTCTTCATTAATAGAGAAGCTATTTTACCGGTTTGGGGAGTTACTTTAGAAGGTTTTAGAATTTGAGCCCACTCAGCGTCTTGTTGAATACGTTCAGATATATCATGAATCTGTACGATTCCCTCCTCGTGTAACGAACGAACAGCGGAATCGGCGTACTGATCCAAGGTTATTACTTTCAGTTTACGCATCCTCGCTGGTAAAAACATGGTACTCACACACTACAAAACATTTTTAACTATAATATTAGCTGCCTCGGCAACCTTACCACTGGATTTGCTTTTAATATCTTCTACATCTCCCTTGGCTTGGTTTGATATATGGATGGCTTCTTTTTTTGCATTAGTTTCTGCATCAAAAATAGTACTTTCTGCTTCTTCTTGAGCTTCTTTTTTAGCCGTTTCCACCATTTCCATGGCATTTGCCTTGGCCTCATCGATCATTTCAGATGATTTTGTTTTTGAATCTTCTATTAGCTTATCAGCATCGTTTTCTGCTTTCTTTATCGTAGTAATAGCTTCCGATATCGTTATCATTTGAACCACCATGGTATAGCAAAGTCTATTTATGAGTATATTTATCTTTTACTATTTGATTTTTTATCATGATTTATTATTATCAATTATTTACTGCTTTTATTGAATTTTGTTTAATTCAATACCTCAATTCAAAGAATTAGTATGAAATATGTTTAAATTGGACAGTTAAGGTAAAACCATTGCAAAATCATAGTCCATCTCAGCCCTCAATCACGTGCCTCTTCAAAATTAATATAGGAAACCTTTCTTTCCTCAATACCATCATAATATATTTCTTCCATGTCAAAAAATTTCCTGAAAGCAGGTTCACGGACCTTTTCTTCATATACATGAGATATTAAACCAGGTAGTCTACCAATCATAAATAAACCAGTTCCGGTTCTCCAATCAAAACCCATATCCGAAAGAATTCCGGCATTGGCCCCATCAATATTCATGCGGATATCTTTCATATCAGATAGTATGTCCTGAATTTCCATGGCCAGCTGGGTGTGAGGGCCGACACAATCATATTCACAGGCAATTTCAATAAGTTTTTTAGCTCGGGGATCTTCATTATGGTACCTATGTCCAAAACCAGGGATTTTAACGCCTTTTTTTAAGTGATTATCCACAAAATTTCTGGCTATGGTCTTTATGTCATCAGAAGATTCGTGGGAATGGAATGCTTCTTGCAAGGCCTTCATGGATCTCTCAATGGCCCCCGCATGATTTTTTCCAAATGCAAGTAGCCCTCCGGCAATGCATGCATGTACCGGAGATCCAGCCGAGGCAATCATTCGCGCCGCCTGGGTACTAGGGGGCGTGACACCATGATCACAGAATGAAACAAGAACTGCACCTAACAATTTAGATTCCTTTTTACTGGGCATTTCCCCTTTTATTAACAAAAAAACCATTTCAGAAAAAGATATATTGCCAATAAGATCTTCCTGAGAATAACCCCGTGTGACTATCTGGTTAGGTTCCACTTTGGTAATTGCGGTTCTCCATTTGGGATTGGTTACTTTGAATACATTCTCTAGTGTCTCTCTTCCTATTGCCATTAATCACACCTCAAAATCAGATGACAACTCTACTGTAGCTCTTCGAGGTTCTACGCAGCAGCAGGGCCGCATAGATACTATTCTAACTCCACTGGCCCTTTGCGGACCAATTTTAACAAAGGAGCCAAGGGCCGTGGCACCACCTCCCAAACCAAGGGGTCCCACTTGTGACTGGTTAATGGAATCAGTGATTTCTTGTTCAACGGATGATTGTTCGTTTAGATTTCCGTAGGCCATTGCCTTTAACATTAATGAAGTAGCTTCAAAATGAGTTCTACCAATGCCTACTGCAGGAATACATGGGGTGCATCCTAACATTGGTACCTCTGATTTGAACCATGTTATCACTTCATTAAATACTTTTCTATTATCGCGCTTATGGAAAACTCTATAAGTACTTGCCCTTATCTCAGGGCCACCACCTAACATTAAAACATGAATTCTAAGGCCACTACCTGTGAATTTATCCACTAAGAAGGCTGGAGGAAGCAGTTCTCCGGGATCTTCATAAAGACCCTTATTCTGTTCAATACGATCCATATCATTTCCTTTAACAGCCATAGGCCGTGCAGGAAGTTTTTGAAGACCCTTTTTGATTCCCTCTGAAATAGATTCAAAAAAGCCTGCGGGTATAGGAGTATCATCCCCCATTTCTATAATAACATGTGGAATTCCCGTATCATCACAAAGTGGCCTTTTTTCTTTAGTTGCTATTCTGGAATTTTCCAAAAGTAGTTCCAGAGTCCATGCCGCATTATCATTAGTTTCTTGATCTAAAACCCGCTGATAAGCATCGATTTGGTCCTGACGATAAGTAGTACTTGCTTCAATGACTGCTTCTTGAATTAAATTAACAATATCCATTAAACATCTCCAATAATCGTTAAAATATTAATAGGCCCTAAAATAGTAGCATGAGTGTAAAAATTACCATTACTTATAAAAATTAGCTATTTCAGCATCATTAATTAATAGACAACCCAATAAATATTTATTTATTAATTTTATTTTAATTTGTAATTATAATAAGATTTTTTTAATAATAATAATCAAATAATTGATTAAAATATTGATTAAAATAATTTGATAATTCAATTGAAATTAATAATTCCCTGAAAATATGCTCCTATTAGATCAAATTAAATTAGAATTAGTTTAAAAAATTGAACTAATAAACTAATCGAATTAATTTGCTATTTTTTTGATATTTTAGCTGCAGGATAATATCTATCGATCATAGCTTGAACCAGGAATACCTGCCGGATACGCTCCCGG
Organism: Methanobacteriaceae archaeon UBA587; assembly: GCA_002504725.1. Classification (GTDB taxonomy): domain Archaea; phylum Methanobacteriota; class Methanobacteria; order Methanobacteriales; family Methanobacteriaceae; genus UBA587. Next base: position 530,810 of record DATN01000002.1, read on the forward strand.
GCCTGGGTCTCTGTGGTATCCCAACCATGATGCCCGGCCACTGCTCCGCCTGTTTTTAGGTAAACCGGTGCAGCAACTTTAATTATCTGCGGTGCCTCATAATGACGGATAAATCCGCCGGAAGATTTGGGGTTTTCGGTGTGCAGATCTATGGAAATATCAATGGATTGCCTAATAGCTGAAATCATGTGTAACTGTAAATCTCGCACCGGATTAAATGAATTTGCCCCTAATTGTTCTAAAAGTTGAGCCGATGCCGGATTTCCATGACCTGTATGTGCTGAGATCTTAAAGTGAACATCAGCAGGTAGCTCACCATCCTGACGCATTTTATCTAAAACCCAGAGCAAACCCTCGTCATATACCACGATGCCCCGTACTCCCAGGTTCACCGCCCTTTTGACATCTTCAATGGCAAAAAGTAGATTGTCATAGCCCCTTAAACGGTAACCTATCCTAGCACCTTCCTTGGTTTGGGCAGAAGCACTGGTATCATATGCCGCTCGTGGCCCCACACTTAAAAATAATTCCATGCGGGTATCCTGAGCCATCCCGTGCATTTCTTCAATTTCGGAGTCGGTTAAAAGCATGATCCCCTTGGTCTGGGTTACCCTATGTACATCAACTTCAAATTCATCCGCAGCCTCAATCAGCGCACGCATAGCTCCTGGTTTCTGGATTCCAGGAACTTCAAAACGATACTGTGATCCATCATCAAATCTTTTTTGAGATTCCACAACTTCATAATCCTTTCCTTTAATTCCCATTTTTTCTAAGAACAATCTGGTTTTCTCCATAGTCTCACCTCCATAATTCAGCTATTTAAAGCCCCGTATTCAAATTAAACTTATTAATATTTATTATATTCACAAATTATACAACAACCATCCAGAATGGTTAAATTAATTTCCAAATGATTAACTACTCATAATTTAGAATTACAATATAATCTAGAATTTTTATTATTATTCAATTATTATTCAAAAATAATGATTTAATTCATTAATTAAAGTAGTTTACGAATTAAATTTATCCATAATTTCTCTTATTTTAATGAACTCCATCTGATTGAATATCATATCATTAAGAGTTTTTAATTGGTTATCATCAAAATCTGGATTGAGGAATTGAAATTTTTGCATTATATCTTCTTTTTTAAAAGGGTTTTCTGGTTCGCCCTGCGGTAAAAATGTTGTTTTTTCAATAACATTATTATTATTATTATTATT
>DATN01000002.1:532161-541010 GCA_002504725.1 Methanobacteriaceae archaeon UBA587
TTATTATTATTATTATTATTAGGAGAATTATTAGAAACTGAAAAATTTAAATTAGATTTTCCAGAAACAGATTTTTTGGAAATATCATCTGATACTTCTTTAAATTCAATTATGAGCTTAGAAGGCCTTTTTAATGGCTGAAGATCATCTAAATCAGGATCCATCTCTAAAACAATTTTATCTGCCATTTCTCTAATTTCGGGAGTTATATTAAAATTGCTCCCTATATTGTCCAAATTGAGATCTCCGTTGATTAGAGTAATGGCCAGACTAATCGGTAAGCTCTGTCTAACTGCCTCTGGCGTTTCAGGATTATAATTATCGTGTTCAGATGCAGTTTTATATGTTTTAACAGTTATTTTTTCTATTTTATGAATTTGAATATTTTTCAGACCTACATCGCTGATTATGGCCCTGGCTGAATCAATGGTGGAATGTAAATGCCTGCATACCGGATATTTTTTTAAATAAACATCATTTATGTGGAATCTGCCCATATCTGATTTTACCACTTCTTCTAAATCATCACTATACCTGTTTAATCTATTATTACCTGTGTAATCCCCGCACATGGCCTTTAAAAATCCTTCTTTACCCTCAAGGATACTAGAAGCTCCTGTAAATCCATTTTGAGCTAAAAAGGCGGATAAAATACCAGATTGGGCAGCTTTACCTGCATGGAGATGTTTTCCCATAGTTCCAGCGTGATCCGACTCTAAAAGACCTGCTGCTTGAGTACCTGCTAATCCCAGTGCATTAATGGTTTCTTCCCTATTAAGACCCAGTAATTTACAGGACGCAGCAGTAGCAGCGAATGCACCCACAGTTCCTGTACTGTGAAATCCCTGATTACGGTGTTCCGGATTGATTAATTTGCCTAAAACTACGGCCACTTCATATCCCACAATTAATGCTTCTAAAAACTCTTTTCCATCTTTATTCAGATGTTCACAAAGGGCTAAAGCAGCAGGGATAACGGTACAGCCAGGATGGAGCTGTGCCAAGCGGTGACCATCATCCAGATCCAGTGCATGGGAAGATATCCCATTAACAAAAGCAGCGTCTAAAACATTCCCTTTCCCATCTCCAATAATAATACACTGTTTAGAATCATCTATAGAATCACTTACATTTAGAGTATTTATTGTCCTTAATGCAATTTGAGAGCTATTAACCATAGATCCCCTTAATGATACGCCTAAAAAGTCCAAAAAACATGTTTTAGCCTTTTCAATGGCAGATACAAGAATATCTTCAAATTTTAGAGAAATAATAAATTCAGCAAGTTCTTCAGTAATCATTGATGACAATAGTTCTGCATTAAATAAATTTTTTGTGAATAATCCATCTGGATATGAAATATTTTCATGAATTTTATAATCCTGATTAAATTATTTACGAAAGCAATTGAAAATAAATTATCAAAAAAAGAGAAAATAAGAAAAAATAAGAGAAAAAAAGAATGAAGACATCTGATTATTTATCCATCCTAACCAATTGTTTTGATAAATGACGCCGGGCAGATGGTGGAACTTCATAAAATCCCAACTCCAAATCCCTTTCTAAAGGACTTAACACTTTTGATCCATCTCGAAGTAGTGAACCGCATTTTGGACACTTAAATCCTTTCCCCGCCCCTGCAGATTTCATACGTTTTCCACAATCACAAATGGGATTTTTTTCTTCGTATTGAGGTTCTAATTTCTTAATTTCAATTTTTTCGATATTGAGAGTCTGGTGAGTGCCAATACCACCATACAATACCACCTCATCACCGGGACGAAGCTGTTTAACCACATTCCGGAACTCCTTGGTGGGTTCATAAGCAGCACATTCCACTTCCCCAGAATCATCTTCCAGATAGAAGAAGATATGCCCTCCTTCAATTACACGAGGCTCATCTTTTACCTTTCCCTGAATCTGGTAACAGCCAAATTGCTCCATCTCTTGGATTTTCTCAATTTTTTGGATGTGCATGTCAGTATGCTGGTTGGTCTCAAAAATACAGTATCTTTCTATGGGTTCTAAAGATTTAACCAGATTATGGGCTTCCAGAACCGCTTCAGAGCTTTCACCCCGGATCCCATATAAAATTGGACAGGGAGTGTGGGGTTCAATGGCCATATAACCCCCATCCAGATTATCAAAGGTCTGAGGATAGGTTTTTTCATTCATTTTCACTACAGAATCAGAATCTATTTGCCGCTTAGTCCCATAGTTATCCCTCATACGATAAGCAAGTAACTCGAAGGTACTATCTTCCAGAGGACATCCCATGGCCGCCAGAGATCCTATAATCCCCCTGCCTTTCTTAAATTGGTGGATTTCAGCACCTATATCATGTGCTAAATCAAGGGCCTCTTTAATTGTAATAATACTCCGAATAGCCCTTAATGCAAAATATTTTAATTCTGGAACAATTTCTCCGTGATAAAAGATTACTCCAGGGTTAGTGTTCTCATTCTCCATCATTGAGAGATTTTTCACTTTATCTAACACTATCTTTTTCACATTTTCTACCTGGGACGGGGAATCCAATATAATTTTAAAAGATACTGCCCCATTACCTCGTGTCTTGAAGCGGGCAAAAGGATTCAACCTGATTAAACGAGGATATCCCTCAATATCATAACCACAATATTTAAGTTGATCAATTATTACACTACTAATATATGTAGTGCACATCCCCTCAGGGGAGTCTGTGTCATCTATACCAATATACATTTCATACATCATTTCACCGGTGATCTAATAATGAGTACCGTACCACGGAGTCATGTCTTACAAGAAATTAATAAACTTTTATCTAACCATGGATTTGAAACTTCCCATATATATGATAGAAGTTGCTTTGACATGATGGCTCGAAGAAAGTTATTGCTTCTACTATTAAAGGTTTTAGTTAATATTGATGGGATCAATGGACCCCAGGCCCAGGAGATAAAGAGAGTATCCCATACTTTCCTGGCTTCACCACTTATTGTGGGACTTAAATCCAAAACAGAGTACTTGGAAGAAGACGTTGTCTATGAAAGACACGGAATTCCAGTTATTGGATTAGAAACCTTGAAGAACATGATTATTGAAGGAGAATCTCCCGAGATAATTGCTGACCGGGGAGGTTACTATGTCCAGGTCAACGGTGAGGTACTTAAGGAAGTCAGAGAAGATTGTAACCTCTCTTTAAAGGATTTAGCCGATTTAGCACATGTTTCCCGGGAAACCATCTACAAATACGAACATGGGATGGTAAGAGCCTGTCCTGAAACAGCTATGCTTTTGGAAGACATTTTAGATATCAAGATAACATTATCCATTGATATTTTCAAGAAACCAGAAAAACAGATGGCACAGGAGATACCTGAAGGCAAAAGTGAACCAAGAGAACTGGTTAACCTTGGTTTTGGAGTTATTCCTACCCAAAAAACACCATTTGACACTCTGGCTAAAGTGGAACATGATCTGAAAAAATCAAATACTGAAAATCCACTTATTGCTAATTTAGAGAAAAATAGGACTCCACGGACTCTTAAAAAGATGGCAATCAATCTTAGAGATCTTTCCATGATTACTGAATCTGCTTCCGTGTTTATTCTGGATAATAAAAAGATTAAAGAATCTTTAGATGGAATTCCAGTAGTGCGCAGCTGGGAGATGAATGAAATGGAGACACCTGCTGAATTCTTGAAATTGATTAAAGAACGGAACGAATGCAGTTAAACCGGATCAAAAAAAAGTTATTTATTGATTTTATTAATTTATGTTTTTATTCTTTTATTTTAATGTTTTTTAATCGATTTATCTATCATGATCAATTTAATAATAAAAAGATTTATTTTATTTATTAAGCATTATTTAACCTTTAAAGAGCAAACCAAATGTTTCTTCTGCCTCTTTTTCAGAAGCTACTCCCAGGGTAACCAGATCCACATAATCCAGAGTTTTTAAAAATTCCAAGGCTTCTTGTGGATTTAAAATTCCCACAGCCAGTATCTTATTGGCCATAACCACTTTATCCAATTTTTGGAGTAAATCAGCTAATTCTTCCCTCTCAGGAGTCAGAAACGTAGAGTAGTCCATCATATAACCCAATTTATTTACCGGCACCATGTACACTTCAAACAAATCCCTAATATCCGAATCAAGTAGTTTAAGTGTGGTTTCTTTAGGTAGAGCAGTGATTAGACCAGCTATAATATTTTCATCATTTATAAAATCCAATGCACCGGCTATAAAATCCATTTCTGATTTATCAGTTACCCACTCATCTAAGAGCATCATACTAGCATTTAAATTAGATAATAATTCAATGTCTCCCATTAAATTCTCTTTACGAACTGTTCCCCAAATATCCAGTTCTAGACCTTCATCTTGAGCCATTTCAAGAGCTTTAACCACTGGTTCTTCAGGTATTAACTGAATAGCCCTTACTCCCATATCATAAGACTTTCTGATGACCTTTAAGATGTTTTCAGGATTGTTATAAAAGTCCAGTTGATATAATCGGGATCTGTGGCCAAAATAAGGCATGCCAATGAAAGGGGCAGTTCCCAGAGAAGTCTGGGGTATTTTTTTATCATTGATTTTGAGGTATTCCTGGAACATAATCTTACCTTGCTTTAATTAAATTAAAAATTCAACATTAAATTAAAATACAAACCATTTTATACGGCAATATGATTATCATGATTTAATTAAACTTTGAATGACATTATAGAGAATTATGATTTAAAATTTGATTAAATGAAGACAACAATAATAGAATATAGAGAAATGTACTAGAATCCTTTCTAGGGAATTTATATGAAAACTGCAATCCTCAATAATTCATTTAAACAAATAAATAAATTAAATAAGAATTAAATGAGTCTTAAAGGATTACTTGATTTCATCCTGACCTTCTTCCACTACCACTGCCGTACCATAAGCCAAAATTTCCTGCATGACATTAGATATCTCTGCAGAGTCAAAACGTACACTCATTATGGCATTGGCACCCATATCCTGAGCATGAGAAATCATTCTATGCAGTGCTTCTTCACGTGCCTCTTCCATCATTTTCACGTATTGTTTTATTTCCCCACCAAACATAGACTTAATTCCAGCACCAATTTGTCCACCTACACCCCTACTTCTAACCGTAAGGCCATAAACAAATCCTTTGGTTTCAACAGTTCGATATCCAGGTACATGATTGGCACTGGAAACTATAAACTCATCCACTAACATGATAACATCCCTTTATTACTTAATATCAAGTATTTAAATTAACCATAAATTAGCCATTGTTTGCTCAGTTATTATCATTTATAATCATCAAATAATCAATGAACACTATATATCTAAACATATATGAGATGTTATATTATTTATTTTAATATTATATGACCACAAATATTTCATGAAAGTACCAGAAGTACCAATATTTAAATGCATTTTAATCTATACCAATTATAAGAGAAAAATATGGTGAGAATATGGACCAAATGAAGGTAATTATCGCTGACTCAATCAATGAAAAGGGAATTTCCGACCTTGAAGAAGTTGCCGAAGTACTGGTTGACACAGCCATTACACCAGAAGAACTTGTTAATGTTATTAAAGATTTTGACGCTATTGTTGTAAGAAGTAGAACCAAAGTGACCCGGGAAGTAATTGAAGCGGCTCCTAAACTCAAGATCATTGCCCGTGCCGGTGTAGGTGTGGACAACGTGGATGTGCAGGCCGCCACCGAAAGAGGAATCATGGTAATAAACGCCCCAGAATCCACTTCCATTACCGTGGCCGAACATGCCATGGGATTAATGCTTTCCATGGCCCGGAAAATATCCATTGCAGACAAATCTGTAAAAGAAGGAAAATGGGAAAAAAGCAGATTCATGGGTATGGAACTGAATAACAAAACCCTGGGAATCGTAGGAATGGGTCGTATCGGATCTCAAGTGGTTATCCGGGCCAAATCATTCAATATGGATATTATGGTTTATGACCCATACATCAGTGAAGAAGCAGCGGCTGAGCTAGGCGTCAATGTGGTGGATTTAGAAACCGTGCTTAAGGAATCCGATGTAATCACTATCCACGTTCCTTTAACCCCTGAAACCAAACATTCCATTTCACACAAAGAATTTGAAATGATGAAAGATACTGCTTTCATTATAAACTGTGCTCGAGGAGGTATAATCGACGAAGATGCACTTTACGATGCCCTCAGCAATGATAAAATTGGTGGTGCCGCTCTGGATGTATTTGAAAACGAGCCTCCCGAAGGAAGTCCCCTTTTAGGTCTGGACAATATTGTTGTTACTCCCCACATAGGAGCTTCTACTGCTGAAGCCCAACGTGATGCGGCCTTAATTGTGGCCAATGAGATCATAACTGTATTTAAAGGAGGTTCTCCTAAAAATGTGCTTAACATGCCAGTTTTAGACCCTAAAACATTTCAGATTATGAAACCCTACTTGGAACTCTCTGAAAAACTGGGAAGCTTTGTGGTGCAGGGTGCTCCAGGCAATATAAAAGAACTGGACGTCACTTACTGTGGAGAACTATCTGAAATGCCTAAACAGGACATTTTAACCCGAACCATCCTGCAGGGTATTTTAAACCCCATTCTAACTGAACCAGTGAACCTGGTTAATGCCCCTTCCATTGCCCATGATCGGGGAATCATTATCACCGAAGGCAAAAGAAGTGAATCCGAAGGTTATAAATCCATTATTAAAATGCAGGCAAAAACCGAAACCGGTGAATTCAGCCTGGAAGGAACCTATGTCCACGAACCTAAAATTATTAAAATCAATGGTTACTGGGTGGACGTAAAACCAGAAGGGACCATGATGATTGCTAAATATCAAGATTTACCCGGCACTATTGGTGCAATTGGAACCAAACTGGGTGAACACGAGATAAACATTGCCACCATGCAAGTTGGACGACGCGAAGCTGGTGGAGAAGCAGTAATGGTTCTAAAAGTGGATCAGAACGTTCCACAGGAAGTAATTGACGAAGTTAAAAAATTAGATAATGTGGAAGACGCAGTGGCTTTAGACCTCTAAAAACCACTCTAATTATTTTTTTATTTTTCATTTAATCATAATTTAATTCTAAAACTACATTATTTTATTTTTTTGTTAATCCTATTTTATAAAACCAGGCTTTTGATAATTATTGAATAAATTATTTATTTTTTATTTAATCATCTTATTAGAGCTTATTTCAATGAAAAATTAGAATCACATTATATATTATCTTTTATTGAAAAAAATTAATAGAAAATTATCTTAAATTTTGCATTAAAAATTACCTATCGGATAATAGAATTGAATAGCGTTATGAAATAATAGGATTAAATAAGAAAAAATTATACTACCTTAAATCCCATGCGCTCCCCAAAAGTATTATATGATTCTATACTATCCAGATTATATGGTTGGGCAATAATCATATGAAACAAGCCATTTTTGGTAAAAAACATTAAATCTGCGTTGGAAGGTTGAGCACTGTATCCCGGATGGCTGTGCACAGAGCCCACCGCACCAGACATGGGTGGGAGCATTAATACCTGCATTACGGCACCCTGCTCTGAAGTTTCCCCTGGCAGAAATATCAAACCATCAACATGCAGCACATCATCCTCTACTTTACCTTGCAGGAGTGCTACGAATTCTATCGGGGCTTTTTCTATAGCTATTTGAGTAATTTCATCAATTACTTCCTGATCAACATGTACTTCAGAAAATAGTTTTTTGTCATTTCCCAAAATATAACTCAAGAAATTATCTAAGCGACTCATCTTATAACCTGAATTTGAGGGTACATTAATTATTATATAATTTTTAGGTGTTAGATTCTTATAATTTAAATTATTAGTAAGTATATTTAATTTTAATTTATTAAAAATAGGGGCCTTAATTACTTTATTAGATGTGATTTAAAAAAATCATAATCAAACAAGGGGAGATCCCAATCTGTGCTAATTTTTTTCCGGGTGGAAATCACCTCTTCCTGAATTTGGGGATTGTAACCAGTTATTTCCTGTTCCATCTTATATACCCCCACCCCTCTTCTCTGCCAGGCAGGGACTTCAGCAATATTGATACCTCTTTCAAAGAGCAGATCATGTATTTGGGCGCTTTTTAGACCTTTTAATTTTTCCATAGCCTCTTTTTGTTCCATTTCTTTTCGGAGGGTCCAGTAAGAATAACCATTAAGGCAGTTTCGCCAGGCCTCGTTCTGTCTGTTCTTAAAATAATCAATTATCAGCTCTTCAGAAAGGGGAATGACCCGACAGTCAAAGGAAACAGGTTGTAAAATCTTAAAAAGATCCGGAGTCTGTATTTCTTTACTTTCCAAAGAGATACCCCGGATCAGATTATAAATAAATGATGTTGCGGTGAAACTGGAAAATATGGAGTCTAATTTTTCTAATCTCCCTGAAAATGGAATATCTGAGAGCAATATGTTGAATTCATCTGAAAATGTGTAAATAAAAGAGGGGGAGAACTCTCTGAATAATTGGATGGCTGTATTTACCATAGCCTCTACAAAACGAGCATCATATGGTTTTTCAAAGCCTAAAGACTGGGAAAGTCGGTAAAATCCCCTGCCATCTAATCTTAACACTATTTTAGAACCACAGGGAACCTTCAAATTGGAAAAAATCTCGCACTCTTTCATAATAAATCATTTGGGTAATTTTTCATGTTTTTTTATTATCTTATAAAGTGGATAACATTAATTTTTGGAATAATGAATTATTGAAATGTGAATATATCTGGAATTATGGTTCAAGTCCCTACAATGAAGTTTTCATTTAAACTTTTCAGGAGTTTAATAGCAGAATATGC
>DATN01000002.1:541202-576056 GCA_002504725.1 Methanobacteriaceae archaeon UBA587
CCTTCTACAAAAACCTCATGGACATTACGATCCACATCGGGATCCACTATTATCCGCACATCCACATCCATACCACAGGCAATACTCAGTGCTGCCGCCACATTGATGTTAACTGGAAATTTTTTTACTGCTTCTGAAGCCTTACCTTCATATAAAACCTGCTCTTCATCAGTAAACATCCCCAGGGATTTTGGTGGCTTTCGTGTGGTTAGGGTGGCTTTTCTAATAGTTCCTATGGAAGCCGCTTTAATACCATCCAGACCCACAATGGCACCGGAAGGCGCGTAAATTTTGGCATCATTCTCTGAAGCAATCTTTTCCAGGTTGTCTTTAACTTCAGGATCCATAAGGGCACCAATACTCATTATTATAACATTTTTTCCTCTTTTTAAAATTTCAGGAACTACTGTACCTACTGCTTGTGGTGCGGCAGCCTCTATTACCAGATCAACGTGATCCAGCATGTCCTTGACTTCCAAAACGGCAGTTCCCTCAATTTGAGATGCCAGGTTCTCAGCCCTTTCCACATCCCTGTCGTAAAAATATTTTAGTTCCACTCCCAGTTTTCCTTCCAGAGCCTGATTAGTTATGATATTTGCGATAGCCCCACAGCCTATGATTCCTACTATCATTTTAATCACTTGATTATAAGTAAATTATAAGTAAATTTCATTGTTTATTCTTAATAGAAATATGATAAAAGAAGTATATTATTCTTTTATTATTTACCAAATAACAGCCATAATAACCTGCCAAAAATACAGATTAAATCAACGCACATGATTCAAAGAATGGCTAAAAATAAATTAATAGAAAAAAATAATCATTTTAAATATATTTTTAAATATTATTTAAGAAAAAAGAAGGGTTTATTGGGTTGTTGGAGCAGTTTCTGCTGTTTTTAATACATCTTGACTAATTAGCAAGATATCTCCCACAGCCTGTACCCTATCATAAGCAATATCCATTACCCCTTCTTCTTTTAAGGGCCTGATTTCGTCTGCTTCTGGGACTATCTTGTAGCTTATGCTGGTTTTTATGACTTCTTTTAGTCCCACATTTTTTTTCTCAGGGCTCATGGCTCGGACTTTAAGATTAGATACTCTACCCTTTTTGATGTTTAGTACCACATCTTGTACTCTTCCCACGTAGTTTCCCCGAACAGTGTATATGTCTAGCCCATAGAGATTGGATAACTCAACCATTTTTCCACCACCAATTTTTAAATGCAATTATATTTTATATATCTGCTTTTTAAATGCCTAAATTTCTTATTATAAGATATTTTATCATTTAATAACTTAAATACTTTAGTACTAAATGTCTATTTATTTAATATTAAAATATTTTTTGATAGAATAGTCTATTTAATATAGGCTTTTCATAAAATAGGTATAACTAATTAGTTACTAAATTTGTAAACTTAGTACAAATCTAATTTAAAGCAGTTATCCATAGCTGAAAATTTTGAATAAAGCTTAGAAGATTAAAATTATTATTTATTAATGCTTAACTTAACATAAGGTGATAATATGTGGGATACCAGTAAAGATTACAGATTATTAGTCGCAGAAAAATCAATTGAATTATTTTTAAAGGCAGTGGAAGGAAAAAACTTCAAAGGGCACTGGAATAAACGGATGACAAAAGATACCGCCAACGAGATGACAAGAGATCTTCAATCATTGACTTATTCTTATATGGAATCTGCAGATCTGGCCAACTCCCCTCAAATTCAATCTTTATATGAAAAGTATGAAACAATAATCGGATTTTTAGGTGGAGAAGATTGGAGCCACAAATTTTTGGACTTAGCCACCAAGGATGAAAAGGAAAAACTGGAAGAGAACATAGCCAAAGTTAGATTTTTCTTAAATATCATTTCCGGGCTTAAAAATCGGATTGCATTGGGAAATATTAATGATCCTATTATTGGAATTGATATAAAAGTAGGAGAGATAATGAGTGTGGGAAAACATCCTAAAGCGGACAGTTTAATGATTTGTAATGTAAATATGGGTGAAAGGGCCATGACCGTGGTCACCAATGATTTAGATGTAAAAGAAGGTAATAGGGTGGCTGTTTCACTGCTTCCCCCCAGTACATTCATGGGCACTACCAGTGAAGGGATGTTTTTAGGGGCTGGAGAAGGAATACTGAAGGATGTTCAGGGAAAAATAGGTGAAATGCCCCATGGAATTCCATTAGAAGCATTAAATGAGACTAGAAACCTGGTAGAAAACTTCTTGAAGGATTAATTACATTAAATTTTATTAATTTTTTATTAATTTTATTTTTGATTTTTGATTTTTTTGCCAGGGATTGATGGAATAATTATAAAAATAGTAGGAATAGTGAAAATTGTGAAAATAATTTGATTTTATTTTAAAAATAACAAAATCAGTTCCCTGCATTTAGAACTATCAGTTTAGTACGGGTCATATCCTCAACAGCATATTTTATGCCTTCCTTACCCATACCACTCATTTTAAAGCCACCAAAGGGCATGTTATCTGTGCGGTAAGTGGATTGTTTGTTGATCATGACCGATCCTGCTTCAATTTCACGGGCAGCTTTTAAAGCGTGGCGGATATTTTCCGTGAATATACTGGCCTGTAAACCATAACGTGTACCATTAGCCACCATAATAGCCTCTTTAATCCCATTTACACGGATTATGGGGGATATTGGGCCGAAAGTTTCGTTTTGTACAACGTCCATGTCCGGGGTAACCTTATCCAGAACAGTAGGGGTATAGAAATTTCCATCCCTTTGACCTCCGCACAAAAGCTCAGCACCTTGTTTCAGAGCATCGTTAACCGTTTTTTCCACAAGAAGGGCAGCTTCTTCATCAATCAGTGGCCCCACATCAGTTTTCGGGCTGAGTGGGTTCCCCATATTAAGTTTGTTTGTTTCTCGAGTCAGCCTTTCTGCAAACTCGTCTGCTACATTTTGATCAACAATTAATCGTTTAACAGCAATACAAACCTGTCCTGCATTTAAATAAGATCCCCGAACTGCCCCTAAAACAGCTTCATCCAGATTAGCATCATCTAAGACAATTAAAGGATCATTACCACCTAATTCAAGAGTAACCTTTTTCATAGCCGCCTTTTGAGAAATCATAGTTCCGGTTTCTACACTACCGGTAAATGAAATCTTATTTACCAGTTCATTCACCACCAGTTCGTCTCCCACCTGACTACCTTTACCCGTAACCACATTAATAGCTCCTGGAGGAAAATACTGATTCATAACCTCAGCTAGCTTTAACGCTGCTAGAGGGGCCTGAATAGATGGTTTTAGAACAACAGAATTCTTGGCAGCGAGTGCAGGAGCAATTTTATGAACTCCCAGATTAAGAGGATAATTAAAAGGAATTATAGCTCCTACTACTCCCAATGGGATTTTAAGGGTGAATCCTATAAACCCTTTACCCCCAATTCCGGCGTCCAGTGGAACTGTTTCTCCGTAGATACGTTTTGACTCTTCAGCAGCCAGTTTAATGGTCTCTACTGATCTTTTTACTTCATCTCTAGCAGCATTTATTGGTTTACCCGATTCCAAAGATATTATCCGGGCAAAATCATCCAATTCTCGAGATAATTCCTGGCTAACTTCGTAAAGTGCTTCTGATATTTTTCTACTGGAAATGTTTTCCAGGGATTTTTTAGCAGCATTTGCAGCGTTAATTGCATCTTTAGCGTCTTTTCGGGTGGCGAAAGGCACCGTATCAATTAATTCATTATTAGCAGGATTAAAAACTGAAATCTTCTCATCAAGATCTATAAAATTACCATTAATTAACATATCCATAAAATCAGCCCCCATTTATAAAATAGATTACCAGGTAAAAGATTAAAAGAAAAATAAATTAATTATGGAATTAAAATTTACTATTAAGTCCATTTATAGCATTAGTCACATTTTGAACATCAGTAGTATTGATTTCATTGCCTGCACTCTTAATATAGTTGCTATAAGATAATGCAGCTATAATAACAATGATTATTACACCACCAAACAGTAGGATGTATTCTGCAGCGCCTTGTCCACTTTCGTCATTAAGGATTTTCATTTTAAACACCATTAGCCTCAAATATCTTTTGATTCCCATATAACACATAGATCCCCAAACTAACCCATTGGACCCCCTACAATAAGGATTCCGAATTTACCAATTACATAAAATATAGCATAGGCCATTATAGCCAAAGGAATTGCAAATTTAATACCCTTTTTGGCACTTCCATACATAATAATACCAATTAAGAGCCCGGCAATAATGGAGTGTATTATGAGATAACCAGTTGCTGCCAGAGTCGCCGTCTCTAAAAGGGGATTTACTTTACCTAATGAACCTATGAAAGTGGAATAAACTGTAATCATACCCAATGCAAAGGGAGCAGCAATAATTGCGGCAATAATCAGGAACATTACAGACATCATTACATTAGCTTTTCTTTCCCTTTGCAGGGCCAAAACTGCCCTTAAATCTTCAGCAACTGTTTCAATAACATCTGATAGACTTCCACCTACTCTCCGACCTTCTAATATCATTCTAAAGGTCCTATCTAAATTTTTTGATTGTAATCGTTCACCCATGGACATGATAGCGTCGTCAAAGGTCCTGCCAATTTTAATCTCAATAACCGCCCGTCTGAGTTCGTCGTTGAGGGGTCCCCCTCCGTGTTTGGACACATCTTCCAGGGCAGTTTCCAGACCCACACCTGCACGAAGCAGAGATGCGATTTGTCTTAGAAAATCAGGAGTGGTTTGTTCAATGGCATCCACTCGGCGTTCCATCATAAAAAAGATCCAGCCCCCCATTAAAGCAGGAGGAATTAGAAAACCAAGAATAGTGGATACAATAGGATTGATTCCCATGACAGCAGAAACAGCAAATGCTACAACTGCCATAGCAATACTGGCCATGACTGCCAGAGTAATTAATTCAGATGCCTTTACATACATCCCGCCCCTTATTAAGATTTCCTGGATTCTTATAAGAAAGCGGTCCGGTATGAGTGTATCAAAAATATCGGATATGGGAGATAGTACTTCAGGGATAACGGCCAATGTATCCACCTACATTAGTTTTTTGTGATTTTAGATAAAATTTAATTGTATTAATATTTATCTTAATATTTTTTCTAATTTATTTCAATAGTTTTTAATTTAAGATATATTCTAATAATTTATCCTATAATTATATTATAACTGCATGGTATTTATATTCTGAGGTTGAATTTAACATCTTTACTCATTTTTAAAGATTTTTTGATCATCATGATAATTATCTACAAAAATATTAGGAGATGACTTAAATCAGGGTTATTTAGTATAAAACCACTTTTTAGTCAATAGTGAACCTTGTGGGAAGTTTAGTTAACACTTCCCGATTCTTTTTTACATGTACCATATCCTCTATGCGTACCCCAAATTCTCCCTCAATATAGATTCCTGGTTCTACCGTAACCACCATATCCTTCTCCAAAGTTATTTCTTCTTTTGAAGATAATGAAGGCAGTTCATGCACTTCTAGACCTACACCATGACCCGTGGAATGGATAAAGTGATCACCATAACCATACTCCGATATGACATCCCGGGCCGATTTATCAACATCAGAAACAAGTGCTCCAGGAACAATAGATTTTATAGCTGCCTTTTGAGCTTCTAAAACTATATCCCAAATCTCTTCCTGTCTTTCCGAGTAAACCATGGTTCGGGTAATATCAGAACAATAATTACCATACTTTGCCCCCCAATCGATCAATACCGGAGTTTCCAGTTCTTTATGGGAGGGTACTGCGTGTGGAAGGCTTGATCTTGGTCCTGATGCCACTATGGTTTCAAAAGCTTCTTTATGAGAACCATTCATCCTCATGCGATAATCTAAAGTAGCAGCCACATCTCTCTCTTTTCCTTTGAACTCTATTTCTTTTATTGATTTTTCTGCAATACCTATGGCCTTTTTTATCTGGATTATTTCTTCAGTAGATTTGATCATACGGGACTGAGATATTATATCAGTAACTGTCATCTTCCAGGGCCCTTTGAGTTTATTACACACACCAATAGGCAGAGATTCTTCTAAACCCACTTGGGAAATTCCTTCCTTGGTTAAAATTTCTGTAATATCTTTAAAAGATTTAAATTCCTGAACAGACACCCCTGACACCTCAGCAGATTCTTCCGCATCCATTTTTGACACCAGAAGTAAAGGATCTTCTTTTAATAATAAAACAGAAAAACTGGAAGGATTAAATCCAGAAACATAATTCACATTTTCTTTTTTATATAAGAATACACTCTGAATCTCTTTCTCCTGCATTTTATCCAGGATTTGGCCTAATTTATCTTTTTTCATGATAACTCCTAATTAAAACTCTTAAAGTAAAAGATTTCGTAATCCTATTCAAATTAACCGTATGGATATCCATAATAATGGACAATTATCAGTAATACTAAGCAAGTTATAACAGCATATTCATAACTAAAATTCTGGTTATATCATGACATATCCGCCTATTTTTCCAGATTACTCTTAATTAATTCCATTAATTTCTCCATTAATTCGGGAGGAATTTTTCGTTCAATAGGTTGCGGAATATATCCAAAATCAGGGTCTTCAAAATTAATACCCTGAAATTCTACCGGATACTGATAACGTGGGATGAAATGCCAGTGAATTTCCGGTTGGGGGTCTTTTGATCGGAAAGCCGCGTTTTTAAAACAACTCCAATTAAAAAGAGTAGGATTAAATACATTAAGCAGCGCATCTTCCATTTTAGTTACAATATATCCAAATTCCTTCCACTCGTCAGGTGTTAATTCCAACAGATCCCGGCACTTCCTTTTTAGGGAAACCACACATGTACCTAAATAGCGCTGGCTGGGAGCTAAAAAAATAATCCAGTGAGCGGTTTCATGGAGTATTTCGCCATAATAACCAGGTATTGCACAGTATTCACAGTTAGAGGACATAATTACACATTAATCAATTTTAATCAATTAAATTTGATTTATAATCCTTTTAATTTATAATATTAATTAATTATATTATCGTAAATGCACAGAATAATATTATATAAACACATTCACCAATAATAATCTAAGTATATGAAAATAATAGTAATCCATGTCAAAATGATTAAACAATATTAAATAACCCGACATTCTTTTTACTCGAATTATGGAGTTGATACCATGGTATCTGAATTAAATCTCAGAAAATTTGTCGCACCAGAATTTATTTTTGGTGAGGGGGCTAGACTTCTTGCCGGAAGATATGCCAAAAATTTAGCTGCCAAAAAAATCCTGATTGTAACCGATGAAGGTATAAAAAAAGTGGGATTGGTAGATGAACTATGCGATATTTTTACTGAAGAAGGATTAGAATACGAAATATACTCCAATGTTACACCCAACCCCCGTGACACCCAAGTAATGGAAGGTGCGGATGTATATTCCAGTGAAGAATGTAACATTATCGTTGCACTGGGCGGGGGCAGCCCTATTGACTGTGCTAAGGGAATAGGCATAGTTAGTTCTAATCAACGCCACATTCTGGACTTTGAAGGAGTGGATCAGGTTGCTGTACCCTCACCGCCCCTAATCTGCATACCCACCACTGCCGGAACATCTGCCGATGTTTCACAATTTGCCATTATATTAGATACCATTCGAAATGTTAAGATAGCCATAATCAGTAAAACAACGGTTCCTGATGCCGCACTCATAGATCCCGCCACCACAGTAACCATGGACCAATCTCTTACTGCAAATACTGGATTTGATGCATTAGTACACTCTTTTGAAGCTTATGTTTCCAATGCCAGCTCCCATATCACTGATTTACATGCTCTGGACTCCATTAAACTCATCAGTTCCCATATTATTCCCACCACCCATGACCTAGCAAACATGGGATTAAGGAATAAGATGATGTTAGGTAGTTTAGAAGCAGGTTTAGCTTTTTCTAACGCTAGTCTGGGATTAGTGCATGCCATGGCCCATAGTCTAGGTGGACTTTTAGATTTAGCTCATGGAGAATGTAATGCTATCCTATTAGAACATATTATTGACTTTAATTTTGAATCTGAACCTGAAAAATATATAAATATAGGTAAAGCCCTGGGTTTAAATTTTGAGGGGACTAATAATCTGACAGAAAAGAAAAATATGTTGATAAATGAAATTAAAAATTTAAAAAAAGCAGCAAATGTTGACAACACCCTTGAAGATTTAGGGGTTAAAGACGAGAACATACCTACTTTAGCCCAAAGCGCCATTAATGACTCCTGTATTGTTACCAATCCACGCCGGCCTAATATAAAAGACATAGAGGAGATATACCGAAATGCCCTCTGATCCGGTTGATGAATGGGAAGCCTTAAGAAGGAAAATAATTGGATTGGGAGAACAATCCATACAGAAAAGTTATTATCCCGAGCTACAACTGCAATTAAATAATTTAGAAAGATTTAAAACCCTTCTAGATCAAACCAATGATGTTATTTTTCTTATAAAACTGCCATCTGGAGAAATAGCAGACACCAATAACTCTGCTTCTTTTCAGTTACATTATTCATCCCAGGAATTGCTTGAAAACCCCATATGGAATTTAATTGTTCCGGAAGAACATGATAAATTTAAAGATATCTTCTCCAGAGCAGAAGAAATGCCCTTGAAACGTCAATTTACTCTGGAATCATTATTTATTAAAAAGAACGGTTCTCATATACCTTTTGAAGTAAATGTGAGTTTAGTTCAATTCAGTGATAGTTCTTATTCTGTTCTGGTTGCCAGAGATATTACTGAAAGGAAGATTGCTGAAGACCAGTTAAAATCATCCCTTAAAGAAAAAGAAGTTTTATTAAAAGAAATCCACCACAGGGTAAAGAATAATCTGCAGATAATATCCAGCCTGCTGAATCTACAGACAGAACAAATTCAGGACCCCCGCGATCTGGAAATTTTCAGAGAGAGTCAGGATAGGATAAAATCTATGGCCATAATACACGAGCAACTTTACCAATCACAAGATTTAGCACATATAAATTTCGCAAGTTATATACAAAGCATGATGGTACATCTTTTCAATTCTTACTCTGCCCATAGCAGAATAATAAACTTGAAGACCAGTTTAGAACAGATAAACTTTGAGATAGATACGGCTATCCCCTGTGGCCTCATAATCAATGAGTTAGTGAGTAATAGTCTTAAACACGCATTCAAAGGTCGCGACAGTGGTGAGATAAGCATAGAACTCAAAAATTTCAATGACAAATATCGTCTGGTGATTAGCGATAATGGGATAGGTTTTGATCTGTCTAAGCTGGAAAATTCCACGTCGTTAGGCCTTAAACTTGTTAGATCCCTGGTTGACCAGCTGGAAGGTGATCTGGAAATTAAAAGCGATAATGGATCAGAGTTTATAATTACCTTTGAAGAACTGGTTTATTCCAATAGATTATAAAACAACCCCTACTTTAATTAATTTAAATTTAATCAATATATTGACTATTTGATTGATTCTTAATATTTCAGTTGGGCAACTATTATCTGTTTTTGTTTTTTTATTTTTTTTATCATTGCTTCTTTTAGTATTTTATAGGATAAAATAAGTTTATTTCTAAAAGTAAAACATTAAAAATCTTGAATTATTTTTTTAAGTGTAAAAAAATCTATTTGAAAAAAATATAGAAATCATTATATGCTAAAAATTAGTTTCTATAATTATGGTAAAATTTACTGGTCGTGAAATTAGAGATCTTATTATATCCATGCTGGTTATAGCGGGAGCTTTTGCTTATGTATTCTCTGGAAAAAATTTAGTAAATACAATTAATTTATTGCCTGCTGCCTTGGTTATAGCCGGTCTGGGTTTTGTATTACACGAATTGGCCCATAAATGGGTCGCCATACATTATGGTTTCTGGGCAGAATATCAAATATGGCCTGAAGGAATTGTATTAGCCATTGTGGTAAGTGCAATATCTAATTTCATATTCGCAGCCCCCGGAGCAGTTTATATACATGGAGAATATATAACCAAAGATCAAAACGGAAAAATATCCATATCCGGACCATTAACCAATATTGTGCTTGCACTATTATTTTTTGGTATTGTGTTCATATTCCCTGGAAATTTAGAAATTCAAGCAATATGCTTGTTTGGTTTTGGTATAAATAGTTTTTTAGCATTATTCAATCTAATACCATTTGGGATATGGGATGGTGCAAAAATATTCCGATGGAATCCGGCAATATGGTTAATTACGGCAACAATCGCAGGTTTTATGACATATTATTCCATGAGTTTTTTATTCTAATGAAATAACTCATTAAAATCATTCAAAAATAAAGTGGTCTTAAATGTTTTCTGATGTTCCTGTAAAATACTTTGGATGTACCCACCGAGCTTTAAAACCTTCTCAAACCATAGAAAAAGTGGAAAAGAAGCTTAAAAAAGCAGGTGTGACGCGGGTAACCGAAATAACTCATCTGGATCGAATAGGGATACCAGTTTATTCCGCTATTCGACCTACGGCCCAGGAAGGAGCCGTGAGTATCTATGCAGGTAAAGGCGCCACCCCTAAACAAGCCAAGGCTTCGGCTATGATGGAAGCCTTTGAAAGATTCTCCGCCGAAAAACAGACCCCTGATCATGGAAAAATATTAAAAGGAAAGACAGACGAACTAGAAAACTGTATTAATCCTGATGATCTTATTTTACCTAAAAATTGCCCGAAAAATCCCGAATTAGAATGGATAGAAGCACTGGACATTACTCAGGAGGAAAAATATCTGGTACCAGCAAACGCGGTTTTCCATCCCTATGTAAGTGAAGGTTCCGTGGCTCTTTTTAAGTCCAATACCAATGGTCTGGCCTCGGGTAATGTTGTTGAAGAAGCAGTTTTTCATGGCCTTACCGAATTGATTGAAAGGGATGCCTGGAGTATTTTTGAGATTAATCGCCAGCAGAAGACGGAAATAAATGTGGAAGATACTGACAATAAAATTATACAAGAACTTATGGAGAAATTTAAATCAGCAGGAGTGGATATTAAGCTCATCGACTTGACAGCTGATATTAAAGTACCTACCGTGGCTGCTGTGGCTGATGATACTGTTTTAAAAGATCCTGCACTGTTGACCATGGGTGTAGGGACTCATCTTGATCCAGAAATAGCTGTTATAAGAGCGCTCACCGAAG
Organism: Methanobacteriaceae archaeon UBA587; assembly: GCA_002504725.1. Classification (GTDB taxonomy): domain Archaea; phylum Methanobacteriota; class Methanobacteria; order Methanobacteriales; family Methanobacteriaceae; genus UBA587. The sequence continues at coordinate 552,427 of DATN01000002.1, forward strand.
TGGCCCAAAGTAGAGCAACCCAAATTCACGGTACCAGAGAAGATACTGTAAGGGCCGTTTTTATGCGTAAAGCAGGTTATGAACGTATGAAAAAGATTAATCGCCACTGGTTTGGTGAAGCTGAAAAAATAATGGATCTAGGTCATATAAAAAACAGATCTACCACCTCTTTTAAGGAAGATATTCAAACTACCATAAGGCAGGTGAATAAATGTGGGCTTGGTAGAATATTATTTGTTGATTTGACCCGTGAGAGTGTGGGTGTACCAGTGGTAAGAGTTATTGTGCCGGGTCTGGAAGTTTTCTCTGTTGATCCTGATAGGATTGGAGAAAGACTCGGTAAAATCAGATAGTATTGTTAAATCCCTCTTTTTAATAAAACATCAGCTTAATATTTTATTTTTTAAATACATTCTAAAAAAAATAATACTTATTTAATTACCAATTATTCTAAATAATACTAAATTAAATTTAGATTGGACTATAAAGATTTGGACGATAAAATGCCCACCTCAAGTAAAATAATAATATTTACCGGGCCTTCCCTGAGTGCCCAGGAAGCATCCCAAATCCTTGATGCAGATTACCGGGGCCCGGTACAAAGAGATGATATCCTAAAAGCCCTCCATGAATCTCCAGATATTATAGGAATCATTGATGGTGTTTTTCATCAGCAACCCGCCGTATCTCACCGGGAGATTATGGAAGCTTTGAAAAAAGGCGTGATTGTTGTGGGAGGATCCAGTATGGGTGCCCTGAGAGCTTCGGAGCTAGATGATTTGGGAATGGTAGGTGTCGGTTATGTTTACAACCAGTACAAAAGCGGCGCAATCGAATCAGACGATGATGTGGCGGTGGTTTTTACTCCCGATACCTTTGAACAGCTTTCCGATGCACTGGTTAGTGTGCATTATAATTTACAGAAAGCCCATGAAAAAGGATTAATAAACGCAGCACAACTAGAATTACTGGTTAATACTGCTAAAAAAATTTTTTATCCTAAAAGAACCTATAAAAAAATATTTAATGATTCTAATTTAGATTTAAAAATAATCGAAAGACTGGATGAATTCATCACAAATGAAAATTGTGATATTAAAAGAGAAGACGCTTTAAAAGTCTTAAATTATATTAAAAACTTACAATATTAAATATATATTCACATTCCAACTTCATACACCATATACATATTTCAACAATGTGTAGTTATTTACATCTCTATGAATCCGGTGATGAAGTGGTCAGGATGGTTTTCCATGGAATTAGAAAACAAGTTAAAAAAAGTAAAAAAACTCCTTGAAGATAAAAAAATCCTTATTGCGTTTTCTGGTGGTGCAGATAGTACACTGGTGGCTAAGCTGGCTGTTGAAAATGCCCTGGAAACATTGGCCGTCACCATAGATAATGGAGTCTTACCCAGGGACTGCATATCACATGCCCAAAAAATAGCTAAAGAATTAGGTATTGCTCACCAGGTAATAAAAGAAGATTTTTTAGAGGATGCTGCCTTCAGAGAAAACAATCCCCACCGTTGTTTTATCTGTAAAAATAATATGTATACTAAATTAGAAAAAGTGGCTAATGAACAAGGATTTCCAGTTATCATGGACGGAACCAATATAAGTGATTTACTGGAAGATAGACCCGGAATTATGGTTAACTATCAAAAAAATATATTCAGTCCCCTGGTAGAAGCAGGTATGACCAGAGAAGACGTTTTGAAAGCTCTAGAAAATGATAATATTAATTATTCTACTTCCACCACGTGTATGGCCACTCGCATTGCCACCGGGGAAGATATAACTCCTAAAAAGATTAATCGCATCAACTATGCCGAATCACTGATAAAAAGCATCGCCAAATCACCGGTGGTGCGGGTGAGGGAACAGAACGAAACTGCCAAAATCCAGGTTGATGATCTCAATCCCCTTTTAAATGCCCAGACCTTACAGCATATATACTCTGAGCTTAAAGCTGTGGGTTTTAAAGAGGTCACACTGGATATTGGTGGCTATGGAAAAACCAAAAAGGATTTGGTGGTTTATAAACCCTGCAAAGATGAATCAAACAAGATAATGTTTGAAACTGAGCTTCCCTATGCCATAGACATAGAAAAAACCTGCCAGGGATTAGAAAAAATGGGAACTGTGAAATGTTCCGCTAGTATGGGTATCGCCATGCTGGAATCCCAGGGACGGAATGTCACTGTCTTTAAAAATGGAAAAATCGTGGCCCGCCGGGTTTTAGACAACGAAGACGCGGAAAAATTGCTCATTAAAGTTTTACCCCATATCCGGAGAATCATATAAGATCAGATAATTGAGTAAGCTTTGAATTCAAAAAGAGAAATAATATCTAAAATAAATTTAATAAAATTAAAACCCCTATTTTTTTCCTAAAATAAGTTTATGTAAAATATCTATCATTATCCAAAAATAAGTTTCAAATCAAGCAATAAAAAGAAAATAATGCAGAAATTAAAGAATAATTAAAATAAGGCGGAAAATAAAATTAATTAAAATAAAATAAATGATTATAAACTAAAAGCAGGGGATTTATAATTATATGTTATATTATTGACTATAATTCTCTTACAACATTTTCACTTAATTTTCTGCGGAAACTGGTCATTTTAGAGAATCTTCCCCTTATATCCGGCCCTTCCAGTACCACCACATCTCCAATGAACTCGAAGTCATGGCTGTCTGCAGTTATCTGGTTAAATGAAATCTCCACCAGAGGTGCTTCTTCTAACAGATCATTGGTAAAAAGATCATAATCTAGTAATAGCTCCTGGTGAGGCAATACATCCATAACCACTTTTTTTATAACATCTTCTAAAAGCTGTAGAAATGATTCTACCTCGGGTAATCCATTCCACCAGCAATATCCCCAGAAAAGTTTTAATTGGATTCTGTGTATGGACACTTCTCCCCGATATTTGGATGCTAAGGTAAGCGTGCCCTTAGAAGAGGTAATTCTTAAAGTGGGTGCTTTTTCTTCTTCCATCTTAATCAGTTAGTGCCTTTATAAGATCGTTGGCTCTTACAAGCCCCACTAATTCGCCTTCCACATTGGTCACCGGAATTTGTTCAATATTATTCTGCCTCATTTTCTTAGCACAATCAGTGACCGTAGTTCGGGTGGTGGCTGTAATTACATTTTCAGTGGCTACATCCTTTACATTTTTATCTAAGAATTTAAGGTGATTTTTAGTAACATAGAGAACGCTTTTACTGTCCCAGGACCATTTATCCCCTTCAGTACCTACAGAGGTATTGTGAACGGTTCTTTCAGATACTACCTCACTCTCTTTAATAAAATCCGTCTCTGTGAGTACTCCAGACAGCTTTCCATCTTTACTTAGGGCCAGTAAAACCTTCAGGTTAAAAAAACGCATTATTTCAAAGGCAATATTTAATGGTGTCATTTCCCAGGTCGTGGGAATGGTCTTTAACATATAATCCTCAACAGGATCCGTAATATCCATTTCAGAAATAGCTGTGGCCACCAAATCGTAGGAAGTTATTATACCAACTAGTTCATCGTTTTCCACTACTGGAACTCTTCTAATATTGTTTTCCAGCATTTTCATGGCTACCTCACTAACATCTTCCTCAGGAGATGTTGTAACCGGATTCCGCGTCATTATAAGTGCTATTTGTTCTTCGTCAGGGTTATCCACTAGATCTGATCGGGTTACTATACCTACCAGATTCATGGTACCCTCTTTTACTACAGGTACTCCTGAAAAATTAGTCTCCCTCATGAGACTAAGTGCACTGGTACGGTTGCCCGGAACTTTGACATAGTGTATCTCATCTGACATAATGTCCTTTACCTGCATCCTTACACCAACTAAAAATTTTAGAATATACTTAGATAATATTTAATATTATTAATAAATTATTTAGAATATGATTTTATTAAATTATGATTTTTTTATGTGTTAATAGAAAAAAATAAGGCTTCATTAATGATTCTAGTGAACCACCAATACAGGGCAAGTAGAAGACCTTACCACCTTTTCTGCAACACTGCCTAACAAAAATCGATCCAGACCGTGCTTTCCAGAGGTTCCAACTACCACCAGATCCACGTCTTCTTCTTTTACTATTTTCAATATAGCATCAGCAGGAGAGCCTTCTTCAGTTTTTAAAGTTATTTTAATGTTATCGGCAGATTCAACTATCTCATTAACCTTTTCTAAAGATTTTTTAGCTTCATCTTCAAGCATTTCTTTTATACGGACAATTAAATCGTCTGCTGGTAATCCCACTAGAGAAGCAGTTTCCATTACTGTAAGAGCAATTATTTCGGCTCCACTAGACTTAGCAATCCATAGAGCATGTTCAGCTGCCTTATTAGCATGGTTTGAACCGTCTGTGGGTAATAGAATTTTCTTGTACATTGGCTCACCTCTTATATACAATCTTACCTTGTCTCATTAAACATATTATATTTTTCGATTCTGTTCTATTAATAATAGATAGCCAGGGATTTTCAGACATTTTTTTAACCACCATTATATCTGCCGTTTTCCCCGGGGAAATGACCCCCGAATCTATTCCCAGAGCATGCCCGGCATTGGTGGTGGCCATTTTAAGCACAGTTTTAGGAGATAAATATTGTCTATCATAAGCTCGGGTGGCCTTCAAAGCATATTCCATCTCCCTAAACATATTAGGAGAATTAAACATCAAGTTATCTGTCCCCAAAAGCGTAGGAATTTCTTTTTCTTCCAGATGACGTAGGGGAGGTATACCCACTGACAGCGCCCCATTAGATCGGGGACAGCACACCACCGGATTGCCGGCAGCCGCAACTCTATCCAGATCACCCACAATAGGGGCTGTTAAATGTACCAGTAACTGAAATCCACCTTCTAATGCCCTCTGCACTTCACTCTTACCGGTATTTTTTTGAGATTGTTCCTGTACTTCCCGGTATTCTGCCACATGAATAGATGATATCTTTCCCTGCTTGCGACACTCTTCACAAATAACTTGAGCTACCTCATCTCTGATTTCGCCAAAACCACTGGCAGCTATCCCATCACACGATTTTAGAAGTTTTTGCACATTATTTCGGACCTTAGATAAATTTGCATCTGGATCCAGGAAAATATCGTCTCTTCCCAAAACCAATTTATTAATGGGGACTTCCTGGGCAGCTTCCTCCAGAATCTGGATACCCTGCACTCCCCCCTCCCGGTAATCCACAAAGGTGGTGGTACCAGTGGCCAGCATCTCCCACATGGCCCCCTGCATGGATTTTATTAAATCTTCTGCAGATGTCTTCTGGAGTATTTTATGTTTCAATCCATGAGGCGGTTTTACAATCTCGGCAATATTCTGTCCATCTCCTACGTCCTGGGCTACAGCATCACCAATATGCACATGAGAATTTATTAGAGATGGAGAAACTATACACCCAGTGGCATCAATTCTTTCGGCGCCGGACAGTTTTTCAGAGGTAATCTCTCTGATCTTACCATTTTCCACCAGTAAGTTGACTTTCTGGGGCTTTAATTCATTACCAACCAAAACAATGCCGTTTTCTATGACAATCATGAGATGACCTCAAAATAAAGATAATTAAGAATTATTCTGGTTTTAAGAATATTTAAATTTATTTTTAATTGAATTTAAATTATTAATTGTGTTTTCTTAAGAAAACATGAATTTTTCATTCGGCAAATACATCCCCCACCATGCATCCTTCTACACCATCAAAATCTTTTTGAAATTTAATTAAAAGTGATTTAATTCAAAACATTTATATGTTAATGTGAACATTCATTCATGTATAATCAATTAGATTACTCCTAATTAAATACAATAAAAATCATCAATCCCAGAAATAGTAGGTGAATTAATGGAAAAAAATATAGAAAGAGAAAAAGCAGGCACTAAAGCATCTTGGTAGCTATATCCGGAAATATTTTTCTTACTGTCTTTAACATCATCATAGGAATGCTTTCCGGAAGTACTGCATTGGTGGCCGAAGGAGCTCATACCTTATCAGATGTTCTTACCTCCATCCTGGCATACATAGGATTCAGAATAGGGATGAAACCTGCTGATGAAGAACACCATTATGGTCATGGCCGTGCTGAGCCCATTATAGGGATGATAATAGTTGCGTTCCTTCTGATAGTTGCTTATGAAATTTTATCAGAAGTTTATGTGAAAATCACTATAGGGGAAGCGCTGGCTGCCCCTGATATGACCGCAGCCGTAATGGCCTTGATTGGGATAGGAGTTAATATTACCATGACCACCTATCTAATTAGAACTGGAAAAAGAATTCATAGTCCGGCGCTGATAGCAGATGGAAATCACCAGAAAGTGGACATATTTTCATGTTGTGCGATTTTAGTGGGCGTAATTGGAGCTCAGCTCGGTTTTCCCGTTTTAGATCCATTGGTTGCCATTTTCATAGCATTAATGGTATTAAAAACCGCTTTCAATGTGGCAAGAGATAATGTGAATCATTTAATGGGAACCATACCTTCAAAAGAACTTATGGAAGAACTTAAATCAGTTTCTATGGACGTGAACGGTGTTAAAGGAGTTCATGATATTAAAATAAACTTTATGGGACCCTATGCTTCCGCCGAAATACATGTAGAACTGGATGGTGATCTAACCCTGAGAGAATCACACAAAATTGCCCATAGAGTTGAAAAAGAAGTAATAACTAAAATCGAAACGATAACCAGTATAAGCGTGCACACCTGCCCCTTTGGAGAATGTGATGTAATTACTGAGCAAACTCCATATTATAGGAATTGATAAAAATAATATAAATTAATTAAACAATTTAAAAATAGAAATGAGATTATTTATAAATGAGATTATTACCCCAAAAAGCTCCCGTACTTGATTAAGAATAAAATTAAGAATAAGAATAATTAAGTTCCAATACCATAATATTATAACAATTTAAAGGAATAACCATTTTAAGAACCGTTAATAGTGATCTAATGATTGAAGACATACTAAACAACACCATTACACTTATGCGGAATGTTATGATGGATTATGGTGCTTTGGGTGTTTTTTTAGCCAGTTTAATTGAAGAAATGGTGGCCCCCATTCCATCAAGTGTGGTGATAATGACCTCCAGTTTCTTAATCATGAACGACCCACTAATCACTATCGAGTCCTTGAGCAAACTATTTTTCATTGTGGCTTTACCGGCAGCAATGGGCGTGAGCCTGGGGTCATTAATAATTTACGGAATCACTTATATGGCCGGAAGACCATTTGTATGCCGCTGGGGGAAATATTTGGGATTATCCTGGCAAGACATTCAGGATCTGGATAAACGATTTGATGAATCCTATACCGACGAAATACTCCTATTTGCACTGCGCGTTTTTCCTCTAACCCCCAGTATTGTTGTGAATGTATTCTGTGGATTCATACGTTATGATCTACGCAAATACATGACCATTACATTTTTTGGGACGTTAATACGAGTATTTATCCTGGGATTTATTGGTTGGCAATTTGGAACCATTTATCAAGTAAGTTCACAACAATTATCCATTCTAGAAACCACAACAATTATACTCATAGCTGCCATTCTAATAGGATGCGTTATATACCTGCGCAAAAGGATGCAACGGTAATGAATTAAAATTAACCATATTAATATTTTATAAATCTGTTTTTTAGAAATATAATGTTCAATAATTACCTTATACTAATAATAAGTATTTTTAAAAATTTAATTTTAATTATATCAGATTAAAAATTCTGAAAATTAAAATGAATTAATTATAATCTCTTTTTAGGAACTGGTTTTGTCACCAGGGATTGGGAAATCCACCAAAAATATAGAAAAATTTGGGTAATCTTCCCACACATTTATATATAATATAGAAATATACTAATCTTAATTATAATAATGTGGTGAAAAACAAATGGATGAGATAGACTCGGATATTATTCGTTCCCTGGTAAAAAATTCCAGGATAACCCTTTCCCAGATGTCAAAGGAGATAGATGTTCCTGATGCAACCATCTCTAATCGGCTGAAAAAACTGGAAAATGACGTTATTAAACAGTACACAGTGATCCTGGACCATTCTAAAGTTGGTTTAACAGTAACCGCCATTATCATTATCCAAACAGAATCAGAGAAACATGAAAACGTGGAAGTGGAATTATCCAAACTGGAAGAAGTCTCGGAAGTTTACAGTATCTCTGGAGAATACGATATACTCATTAAAGTATGGGCCCAGAGCATTGAAGAACTCAACAAAATTGTAAACAGCAAAATAAGATCAGTTGATGGTGTGGAAGACTTAACCGAAATGATAGTCATGGAACGTGTGAAAGAGGGAATGGTTCCTCCTATTTAACTAGCCAGCAAATCTATCCCCATATCATAGTCCATATTTCATATTAAATAACCCACATAAAGCACAGGAGGTGAGAGCTTGTACGTAAGTGAATTTATAAAAAAACCCATTTTATCGCCAGAGGGAAAAAGGATAGGGCGACTGAAAGATTTAATTGTTTCATCAAATCATGCTTATCCCCTAATTAAGGCCCTGAAGATGACTACATCAGATAAGAAAATCATCACCATAGCCTGGAGAAACATAGCTGATGTAAACAAAGAAATAGTCCTTAAATTTCCATTAGATGAGATTAAAGAGTATCATATTAAAAAACATGACATTAATCTTTTAGAAGATGTTATGGACAGACAAGTAGTTGATATTGAGGGAAAAAAAGTCAGACGAGTCAATGATCTTAAAATATCACCTACCAACGGACACTACCACATCATAGGCGTTGATATTGGTGTTAATGGTATTTTAAGACGATTAGGCTTGGGAAGAGTAGTTAAACCATTGAGCATACGTTCCAGCGAGGATCTCATCTCCTGGGAAGACATAGACACCTTAAAAAGCGATTATAGTAAGCTAAAACTGAAGGTGCCTAAACAGAAAATTAAGAAACTTCACCCGGCAGATATGGCAGAGATTGTGGATCAACTGGGACTACATGAGTCCTTAACCATTCTGAACTCCCTGGATGATGAAGCAGCCGCCGATACTCTGGAGGAAGTTTCACCCGAAAGACAGGTTTCCCTTTTAGAAGGAATGGAAAGCCAGCGCGCGGCAGAAATTCTGGATGAAATGTCCCCTGACGATGCAGCAGATGTTCTGGCAGATTTACCTGAGGAAAAGGCCGAAGAACTTCTGGATTTAATGGAACCTGAAGAATCCAAAGATTTAAGAGAGTTGCTGGAGTATCCGGAAACCACCGCCGGTGGAATCATGACCACCGAATTTGTAGAGGTTAATGATGATTTAACAGTAAAAGAAGTCATGGAATCACTGCGGGAGATAGCCAAAGACGTAGAAACTATTTATTATATCTATGTTGTTTCCAAAGCCGGAGACCTGGTTGGGGTAACCTCCCTCCGAGATATCATCCTGGCAGAGCCCCAGACACCAATATCCGATTTCATGCACACCCATATTATCAAGGTAGATGTTATGGATGACCAGCACGATGTAGCCCAGCAGATTGCCAAGTACAACTTGATAGCACTTCCTGTGGTGGAAAATGAAAGCAAAATAAAGGGTATTGTTACGGTGGATGACGCCATAGATATCGTACTCCCAACTGCCTGGAAAAAAAGAGTTCCCCGTATGTTTGGACGCTAAATCAGTTCATTGGTGATGGTAAATACTTTAGAAAAAACTATCACTTAAAAATAATATTATTAGTTTAATCTCTTATTAAATTTAATTTATAATTTTAATAGCAAATATAACTAATATAATAATCATAATAACTATTTAACCTACCATATATCAATCTTAGGTGATTTACATGGATTTTAGTATTTTTCGCCGGATTTTTAAAAGTCCGGCCATTGTAAGTATCATAATATTTCTCTCAGTAATGGGGCCAGGAATCATCACCGCCAACGTGGACAACGACGCCGGAGGCATAACCACCTATTCACTGGCAGGTTCTGATTTTGGTTACAATTTACTGTGGACTTTCATCCCCATGATCATAGCCCTGGCAGTTATCCAGGAGATGGGAGTGAGGATGGGTATTGTTTCTGGAAAGGGACTGGCTGATCTCATAAGGGAAAAAGTAGGGATTAAGCTCACCTTTTTAATGATGTTGGCACTGCTACTGGCTAACTTTGGGAATATCCTGGCTGAATTTTCGGGGATAGCTGTGAGTACCGGTATTTTTAATATACCTCGATTCATCGCCCTTCCACTGGCTGCATTATTTGTGTGGCTATTGGTAGTTAAAGGGAATTACAAAAGCGTGGAAAAGGTCTTTTTAATGGCCTCAGCCCTTTATTTTTCCTATATAGTGGCGGGATTCCTTGCACAGCCCGACTGGTCCCTGGCCGCCCAAAGTCTTGTGGTGCCCCAGATAAGTCTGGATCCCGTGTATATCACCATGGTTATTGGTATGGTAGGAACCACCATTGCCCCCTGGATGATGTTTTATCTGCAGTCTTCGGTGGTGGAAAAGGGGGTCAGTTTACAGAATCTAAAATACTCCAAGGCAGATGCTATAATTGGGGCAATTGTAGTTAATGTTGTGGCCTTTTTCATTGTTTTAGCCTGTGCAGCCACCATATATACCAATGGGATAGAAGTAAATAATGTTGCCGATGTTTCCAAAGCATTGGTGCCTCTGGCAGGACAGTACGCCAGCATACTGTTTGCATTTGGTTTCTTGAATGCTTCACTCTTTGCTGCTAGTATCTTACCACTTTCCACAGCTTATTATGTCTGTGAAAGTCTGGGTTTTGAAGCCGGTGTATCCAAAAGTTTCCGGGAAGCCCCTGTATTCCACGGGATGTACCTGGGACTGATATTGCTGGCAGTGTTAATTATAATGATGCCCAATGTTCCTTTACTGAGCATACTCTATCTCTCTCAAGTAGCCAATGGTATACTGCTGCCCTTTGTACTTATATTGATGTTACTCATCATCAATGACCAGAAAGTAATGGGGGAACACGTGAATTCCAAGCTTTTCAATTTAATTTCCCTGGCCACAGTGGTAATTGTTATGGGCTTGAGTATGGGCCTGGTGGTAACGTCGCTGCTGGGTTAATCTTTCTTATTTTTCATTTTTATTCCTTGAAAAACATTTTAAAAAATTTTTCAATTTTAATTAATGGAGATTCATTATTTTAATAATTTATTTTTGCTGAGGATTTTCTAAATTTCCTTAATATTCCAGAAAAATATAAAAGAATCCCTGGATTTTGAAAAATTCACGAATAATAAATACAATAAAGTCCATAATATATCCATGAAAAGGGGGTTTTAACATGAAGTCAGATTACATACCCATAATTTTAATAATAGCTATTTTGGCCATATTAGGGGGAACCATATTTTATATATCCTCCTGGAACACTACATTTGATCAAGGTGCTTTAAGCTTTGAAATAGCGGGCGGATGGGCCCAGAGCCAGATCACAGGAGATTTCAATAATAGTGTCTTTTCCCAGGTGATATTTACCCAGGAATTCCAGGACGACAACGGAGCCATGCAGACCGCATATATTATTGTGGAAATGAGACAGTCCAATGGTGGAACCAATACCAGCACACTACAAGAGTCTGTTCTAAATGTGACCAATTCCACTGTGACCAACCTAAAAATAAATGATTATAATATCCGTCAGTACGTGAGGACCGGTCCGGAAGTGTCCAATGGCATATCAACCATAACTAAAGGGAACATGATAATCATGATCGAGTATATCTGTCCCACTTCCATTGCAAATGTCACCCAACAGGATTACAATGAACTACTAAAAACTATTAAAATCAAATAATTTCAACATTTAATGAACTACTAAAAACTTAAATATCAAATAACACCTTTTGATCACCAGGAAGTACGAAATATATTCTTAAATCGTTTATGATCCATTATTCAATGGATTCCTCATATTAAATTAATACACCAACTGATATCGTGCACTACTAAAAACTATATCAAATAAAAAAAATACAATACCCAACACAATCAACATTTTCAATTAATTACATCAAATAATACTTTCAATTTTCTAACAATACAGGTGAATAACATTGAATATCCAAGAAAAAATTGTAGAAGAAGAGCAATTAGCACTAATTACCCGCATTGGACTTCTGGAAGAGATGGATGAAGTACTGGACCAATTAAATATGTGGATAGAAGACAATGAGGTAGAGATATCCGGACCACATTTCGCTATTTACTACACCAATCATCAGAAGAACCCAGAAGAAACCTTTAAATTTGATATTGGTTATCCTGTGGCTGGTGATGTGGAATCATCAGGAAATGTGATGATAGCATCTATCCCCACCCATACTGTGGTTTATTCCGTCTTTAAAGGACCTTACTCCAAACTTTCTGAAGTTTACGAAGCCATGGTGGAATTTGTACTGGAGAATAATTACGATGTGATTGGATCTCCTAAAGAAATTTACCACAACAGCCCCGAGGATGTTCCTGCCGGGGAATTGTTGACTGAAGTGCAGTTTCCAGTCATAAAAATGTGAGGATTCCCTCACTTTCTATCTTTTTTAGCATTTTTTTTATAAAAATGTAAACTTTTAACCAGTTTATCCCTATTTTTTATTAATTTTTTCTTTTTTATGGAATGAAACATTATAATGAGTTAGTTATTAATGATATCTTTATAACTTCCTAAAACATAATTTAAATGCAGGCCCATTACGCAGTTAAAATTTAACTCGTTCTACCAGGTGGGCCTGCAATCAAATTTCTAGATTTTTTCTCAATTAAAATGAAGCATTACCAGATAGTATATTTGCTTTAAGGATAATTGATTATACGGATTTATTTATAACTGATTAATTTTTTTAATACTATGAAAATATAAAAAATAAGAGATATTAAAATATTAAAAAAAGAACAGATTAAATCAATTTAAAATTAATCCAAAGCAGTTTCAGCTATTTCATGGAAAGCACCGGCCACATAATCCTTCTGATCCGGTGTCATCCCATATACACTGCATTTGAACCATTCGGTCTGACCTCTTTTTATACCCACGATCTTACGTTTTTTAAGCTCTTCATAGAGGAAAAAGCCCCTTCTTGGGTGTTTTTGGGCAATCTCATGGAAAGCAGGAGTTTCAAATCTTACCAGATCGTGTTGAGTAGGCTTCACACCCACCTGTACCACACCATCAATTTCCTCCATTTTCTCCACAAAATTACGTGCTTGTTGGACCTCTTCATCCCATTTACTTACCCGTTCCATCACGTAGGGCAAAGATGCCATTAAGGTAGCGATAGGAGCGCCCCTACTGGTACATCCTAACATCTCAATTTCCTTTTTTGCATGGCGGGAGGATCTCTGCAACAACAATTCTTCCCATTCAGCAGTCATACCCAGCACCCCGATAGGTCCCGAGGCCGCCATGCTCTTATGGCCACTGCCCACCACAAAATCCATGTTCATGGCCTTAGCATCTATAGGAAGACGTCCCATGGAGTAGGCACAGTTGAGAACCACCGGCACACCAGCATCCTGACATATCTTCCCTATTTTAGCAGCATCGGTTAGGTTACCGTAATCTCCATCCACATGGGTCAGTAGCGCTAATTTTATCTCACCTTTCTCATCTATGGCATTTTCCAGCGTTTCTTTATATTTTTCAGGAGTTATCTCATATTCTGGTGCCCCGGTATTTGGTACCTCCACCATATTTACCCCATTACGTTCTGCTGCCAGGTGGGTAGTATAGTGGGCATTTCCATCCACCACCATAGTATCACCCGGTTTACAGAGGGCATGTACCACAGCAAATTTGCCTTCGCGGGCACCATGAACGGTTCTTACTGCATCAACATTTATAAATTTAGCTAAATCCTCCAGAAACCCGTTTATAGATGGTTTAGCAATTTCATCCAACCGTCCGGCACAGTAGTCGCATACACTGTATCCGTCCCCAAAATCATACAGTGCCTCGCGGGCAGCGGCTGGAAGAATCCCTCCCCTCTGTAAAGGATTTAGATTAAGATTTTCCCGCTCTATACTTCTACTAAGACCGTAATTTTGACATTCCATCTTTTCACCATGTTTATTATATTAATAGTTATAGAAATTTAGACATTTGATTTTATTGTCATTAAATGCTTGAGAATCCTGGAAAAATTAATTAATGTCCGTTAATGGCCATTTTTAGGACTCATGACATATATATAAGATTTATGAATCTAAGTTTTGAATCATCGGGCATATTTGATAGATAGTAATGAATTATCTAAGTATGTTTGATTGATATTTCATTGATTGATATTTTAATATGAAGATTTTTGTAATTAATGTTTTTAATAATTTAATAGACTTATAATTTTGTTATAGCATTGCTCCATATTCTCTCGATTCACATCAAATAACCTTACATCATCTCTATTTTTTATCTCCAGGATTAATTCATGATTAGATTTTTGATGTATGACTGCTATAACAGTTTTAGGGCCATCAAACACATTTCTGATTTCAGATATGAATAATGGGCTCTTTAACTCCATGGGAGCAATCTCATCCAGCAGAATATAGTCTGCAGATAACCTGGCCCTCTGCAGTGCTCCCACACCGATATCATTTAAATCTTCCAGGTTGACACTATAACTACCTATTTTTGGGCTTTGGAGTCCTTTTTTAGCCAGAATTCCTCTTTTTTGGGTCATGATGTCTATTATGGCAAAACCAGTCCTCTTATCCTTGGACTTTATTTCAGGACAGAAAACACCACCTACCACGACCCCCTGATTCACCAAGAAATCGTTTATTCTTTTTAGAAGGGTGGTTTTGCCTACTCCGGGCCTTCCGGTTATTAAAATATGCTTATTTCCCGGCATATTCTCCCTAAAATATCTTTATTATTAAAACATTTAATCAGTAAAATAAACCTGCAATGCTAAAAATTAAAATAATTACTATTAAAATTTTAAATAAATGATTTTAATAAATGAATAATTATTTTAGTTAGACGTCTCCCCGGTTCCCTGGCATTGAGTACAGGTGATGGTACCGGTACATTTACATTTAGAGCATATAACATCCCCTTTACCTCCACAAACTGGACAAATATCACCATTAATGTATCCGTCACCTCCACATTCGGAACATGTTAAAAAACAGGCCCCGTGACAGTAAGGACAGGTAATGGTTCCGGTTCCCCCACATAATGAACAGGTAGTGGGATTATGAGTATTATTGGTTTTATTTAGCTTGTTTTCATCGGAAATGATATTCAGAGGGGTGGAATTTTGTGTCTCATTACTTACTAACTTAACAAAAGGAATATCGGCTCCTGATCCCGAGAGTACCACCACGGCTACAGAACCTACAATAAGCGCACCTACCAATACCAGGAGGACAGGTAACAATAGAGAACGTTTCGGTGGTTTATCATCATATTCTGGATCGTCATCATCCATACCATATAATGATTTATCAAATTCTGAGGCATTTGAATGCGTTTCAGGATTAGCAGATCCCTCATTGAAAGTGGCATCCATAATGTTTAGATCGTTTTCCATTCCATATTGGGATGATATCTCCAGGAAACGACTTTGAATAGGTTTATTCTCCATGTTTTCAGGAACATAAGCATAGCTATAATCTTCCAAAGCCTTATCTGAATCTTCCTTTTTAGATTTATTCGCATCATCCGAGCCCATATGTAGTGTAGAGGCATTCAAAAACTCAGGAGGATTGTTCCCCTTTAAGATATCCTCATTTAAGTTACCTGCACTTAAAGTATTTCCACTTAAATCTTCTTCAGATGAAACAGACGAATGAACTTCTGGTTTTGAAGAAAACAGTTTAAATCCGCAATCGTAACAGAAACTATCATTCTCTTCCAGTTCTGCACCACACATCTGACATCTCATAAGAATCCCTGAATATTTTGTTTTAATATTTTGCCATTATTATGCCCTTAAATAGAATACTAATAACTATAAATTATCCTAACTCATTATCCATAACTATCCCGTGTCCCTAACATTCAAATAATGTAGATAATCCCTATAATATCCCCCTATAGTTTAGATGGGAATATTCATCCAGAGTATTGGTTATTCCAAATAGGGCTGATGTCTTTTTGATTATAATTTTATAAAAAATCATTTTATGAAAATATTTATAGTATTATATCTTAATTTTTGCATTATTTATCTCTATTGATTTATATCAAATTTTTAAGACCCAATTCTCTGGCCCATGCTCGGGCTTGATCCAATTCATCTTCCCGGGGAAACCGGGCGATATCTTGATATTCATGGGCCTTGTAAGCAGGCCTATATTGACCCATAATATTGACCACCGTATCGGGACCTAAATTTTGGGCTATCCATTCTAGAATCGGCTTGGTACAGCATTCCACATGTCCCGGCAGTACCAGGTGCCGTATAATCAAATTTCCTGCTTCTTTTGCCATTAAATGATTCCGGGTGATTATTTCCCAGTAATTTTTCACCCCGGCAAATCTTTCAGCGCATTTATCATTACCAAATTTAAAATCAGACAAATAGAGATCAATGAATCCATTCAAAAGGACCATCACCTCCTCTGACATGAAGAAATTACTATTCCACACCACCGGAACATTCTCTTCACAGTAGGACATGGTTTGCATAATAAAATGCAGATGGGGTGTGGGGTCTCCCCCTACAAAATTAACATTACGAGATCCCTGCCTTCTTCGGGTTGATATTAAACTAGCCAGTTTCCTTGATCCCAAGACCGTTCCAATATCTGTGTGTTGTGATATGTCCCAGTTCTGACAAAAAACACAGTCAAAGGTACATCCCGTGAAGAATATGGTGTGGCTGGGAACCAGTGGAGCCTCCTCACCAACATGCAAAAATTCCGAGGCAATTACCGGCTCTCTGACTTTACATAAACCCCTTTCGGCATTTCGAACAGCCATACACCTATTTTCACATAAGTAACATGATTTAAGTATTCTTTCAACAATTTTAATCTTTAAATCTAAAAAAGAAAATGTGGGAGTTGATTTTGATGTGATTTTTTTATTGTCAATATGGTAATTGCCAATGAAAGCCACATTATCCACCGCTTCCTCTTCCTGAGAGTAGATATCATTAAATATATCTAAAATCCGTTGATGTTCTACCCACAGATCATGCAGTGTTTTTCCATCTGCCTCAGATTCAGAAAATGCTTCGATTAAGGAAGCCAGTTTAAAACGGGCTAATTTATGGTTATTGGTAATTTGGAAGTATTCTTGAAGGGAATTATATATCCCTTCATCAATTCCTCTTCGTTCACGTTCTTCTTCATACCACATTCCAACAACCCAGAGTTTTAGAGGTTCTAATTTATAATATTCCCATTATTTGATCTTTAAATGAGACAAGATTAGGTATGTTTAATGATTTTAAGTTCCTACAATTCTTAAATCATTAACCAAAATTTTTGGAGTTATGAATGCACCAAATTGTTTAATCTCCGATTCAAGTGCTTGTGATTGTTTTAAAACCTGGAAGATATTCCCGGAAAGCATAGCCTTTTTAACAGGACCAGTTATTTCTCCATTTTCAATTATAAATGCGTTGTTTGCTTCTACTGAGAAATCTCCCGATATGGGATTGGCTGTATGGGCCCCCAGAACATCGGGAACCAGGATCGCATCATCAAGTTCAGAAAGGGAAATCTCATCTGCAAATTCCAGCACTATGTTAGAAACACCCACAGTAGGAGTTTCTGAAAAGCCAGCCCTCATACCATTTCCCGTACTGGAAACTTTAGCTTTGCGGGCATTATAAATATCATAAATAAATCCATTTAGAACCCCATTTTCAATTAGGGCGGTTTTCTGAGAAGCCGTTCCCTCCCCATCACAGCGGGAAGAGTTAAGTCCCCCTTCTCTGGTTCCATCATCATATATGGATAGTTGAGGATTAACCACTTGCTGACCAACTTTATCTGCCAGAATGGACCTTCCTCTTTGTACATTATCTGCATTGAGGGCACTGATGAATGTTCCCAGAAGACCTGTGGCAGAATGATAATCCAGAACAATGTCCATGTCCCTGGTTTCTACGCTTTTACCACCTACGGAGTCCATAGCCAGTTTACATACGCTTTCTGCCAGTTTCTGAGGATCTATATCAAAAAAACAGGACGAAACAGAATCATAAGCCGTGGATTTTTCCCCTCCCTTCTCGGCATTGACTGCAATATATCCTGCAAATCCCGTGGAGACATCACTGCACTCCACCCCTTTAGAATTTAATATTAAGGTTTGGGCCATTGCCGCTGAAAAACCACCTGAAGTCGGTTGGCATTTCTCTTCTTTGACAGTGTCTATCATGGTTTGGGCGAATTGTAAGGGTTCTTCCAGTTCCAGTGAGTTGAATTTATCATCATAAGTCCCCTTTATTTGAGGATAGTCAGAGGGATCTGCTAAACCAAAATTATCATCTTTTTCATTGGTTTTAGAATTAAAAACGGCTCTTTCCACGGCTTGAGAAATTTCATCCGGATTAGACGTGTAAGAAAATCCCATTTTACCATCCAGTATTACCCTGATCCCCAGACCCATAGTCTCTTCTTCCTTGGCAAAGTCCAGATGGTCTCGCTGAATATCTAGCTGCAACACCTTCTCTTTTTCCATGAATATTTCAGCCAGTTGTGTGTATTTTTCTGCCTCTTTAAGGGCCTGTTGTGCAATCTCCATCATCATAATACAAACCTCTCTATAGCCTCGGCAACCCCGTCACCATATGGTTGTTTGGTTACATAATCTGCCATTATCTTTAATTCATTTTCAGCATTGGCTACCGCTATTTTTTTACCAGCTGCTCCTAAAAAATCAATGTCATTCTCACTGTCCCCTACAGCCATTATATCTGCAGGTTTTATTCCCATTTCCTGGGCCACCATCTTCAGTGCCGAGCCCTTGTTTACCCCCGGATCGGTGAGATGTAAGGCGAATTGGGTGTCGTACACCTCAATATCAAAACCTTTCAGGGTCTCTTTCAAGACTTGTTCAGGAATGGTTCTGAAAAGAGCTATCTCTGAAACCCTCATATCTGAGAATTGAACTTTTTCCACATCATGTTTAGATTTCAGATAATCAAAAGCTTTTTCTGCCTTCTTAATATCACCCAAAACCTTCATTTTAGAGTTAGATAAAATAACTCCCCCATTTTCAGCCACCAGACCACCAGATGTTCCCAGTAACACAGAAGTGGCCCGGGTAAAGCACAGTATATTCCCTGTGACAATTATCACCGGTATTCCAGCTTTTTCAGCTTTTCTAATAGCATTAATGGCACTTACGCAGATCTGACGTTTACCATCCGTAATAGTACCATCTATATCCACAGCTATGGCTTTCATGATTTTTGAGTCCATTGAATATATGATTCTAAGGTATCTAATAATAAATAACAAAATAATAATTAAAGTACTCTGTGATTGACCAGTGCCTTGTGATTACAGAGTACTGTACCGATAAGCAATATTACATGTTCCCTCTTTAGAAACCATACATGCCCCAATAGGATTCATAGGAGTACATTCTTTCTTAAATAACTTACATTCTTCGGGTCTAGCCACTCCACGGAGTATAGCCCCACATATACATCCAGTAGGAGCTTCTTTGACATCCTTAACTTCAATATCGAATTTTTTCCTGGCATCAAATTCGGAGAACTCATCTCGAACCTCGTAAACTGAATCCGGGATTTTAGGGAAACCTCTCCATTCACGGCTGGTAATGTAGAATACTTCTTCCATGGCCTTCTGGGCCTTTATATTCCCCTCATCACGCACTGCACGGGTGTATTCGTTTTGAACTTCTGCTTTTCCGTCTTTAATCTGGCGAAGTATCATATAAACCGCCATCAATATATCCAGTGGATTGAAACCGGCCACCACTTGAGGAATACCATATTTCTCAGAGAAAGTTTCAAAAGGCCTGGTACCGATAATAGTGGCAACATGGCCGGGTTCAATAAGTGCATTGAGATTTACATCCCCCGATTCAATTAAAAATTGGAGTGCTGGTGGAATTAAACGATGACATGAGAGTATGGAAAAGTTTTCGGGAGGTCCGGCCAGTAATTCAGAAGCCGTGGTAGGGGCTGTGGTTTCAAAACCGGCAGACATGAACATTACCTCATTATCAAGCTTCTGAGCTATTTCTACGGCATTAGCAACCCCATAAACTATCCTTACATCAGCCCCATCTGCTTTTGCTTCAGCCAGGGTACTTTCTGATCCGGGAACTCGCAGCATGTCCCCGAACGTGGTGATGGTTACACCCTTTTCAGCCAATTGAAGACATTCATCAATTTCTCTAGCCGGAACACAACAAACCGGACAGCCCGGGCCGGCTACCACTTCCACCTCTTCAGGAAGTAAGGTTCTTATTCCATGTTGCATGATGGTATGCTCGTGAGATCCGCAGACGTGCATTATCTTTACTGGTCGGGAAATTTCTTCTATTCGTTCTACTATTTCTTTGGAAAGGTTTTTCATTGTGGCCACCCAACGTATTTTCACTTGATTTATTGATAAATACTGTATTTAGAAATACTTTAGAGAATTCTGATATTATTAAATCTTTTTAAATTTAATTCCGGCTCTAAAAACCCCTGCGCAATGTTCCCGCAGTTCGATTAGACACCTATTTAATTGAACCATTATATCTACCACCTCATATATAATCTCTACTAATCTCTTGTGAAACTTCAGATATGGGAAAAAATAGGTTTAAATAACCAATTTATATAAATAAAAGCCATACTTTGGTTTAATTGGTTTAAATTAATTTTTATTCTTTTAAATTATCATCATTTTCCACCACATACTTAAAAATAGCTATTTTGATTCTTGAAACTTAATAATTCGAAATAATCATTTAAAAAAATGTTTTTATGAGTTAAACAACCGGAAGGTGAATTTTAATAGTTTTCACCTGCTCTTGCATAAATTAAATAATAATTAAAAAGATAATTATAACACGTGAATTTTAATAAAATTCCCTGAATTGAATATTAGGATGTGATTTTGTGGAAATAGAGGTTAAAAAAGTTCCAGAACACCAGGTGGCTTTCATTTTTCATAAAGGAAGCTATGAAAAGATCCCCCAACTATTAGGAAAAACCGTGCAGTGGTTAATGACCAAAAATGTAGAGATACAGATGCCCATCTATGGAGCCTATTACAACTCACCCCTGGAAGTAGGGAAAGACGAATTGGAATGGGAAGTAGGCGCCGCCTTTGTGGGTGAATTAAAAGCTGAAGAGGATATTCAAATCAAAAAGGTTCCCGAACATGAAGCAGTTTCCACCATCTTCAAAGGACCCTATGGTGAGGCCGCCACCGTTTATGGTGCCCTATTCGAGTATGTAATGAAAGAAGGTTATGAAATAATTGGGCCCGTAATGGAAATTTATATGAACAGCCCTGAAGAAGTCCCCGAAAGTGAGTTACTTACTGAGATACAGTTCCCAGTGGCTAAGAAATAGACTCATTATTTTTTTAACAGAATTCTGTTAACATGATAAATTAAAATAAAAGGGATTCTCATTAATCAATTATTTCAACTTGTTTAAATTATTAATTTTAATTATTTTTTGTCTTAAAATCCTTTAAATTCTTCAAAGTAGTTATTTGTAATATTATTCCGCTTATTTCATTTAAAAATAATAAATAAAGAAGATAAGAGGATAATACTGAGTATCTGAATTCCAAAACCACATTTAGATTCAAATATGGGTTAAGTGAATGGTTAAAAAATGATACTAAATCATATCAACTATCGTATTACCGAGCATATATTTATATAATACATAAAACTATAATTTCTGAATTAGATAAAATAAATATACTCCCATTTCCGGCGTGTTTCCGGCTAAAAATAAAAAAATGAACAGTTTAAATTTAATTTAGAAATAATTAATCAGTTTGATAATAAAAATCTCGATTTATAAAAACTGATCATTTTAGACCTGAAAAAACAAGCCATACATAATTCCCGGATTTATCGGAATTCCCACTTTTGTAACAACAAGAGGGAGATGAATTTTTGCAGCAAGTAAACCGCTTAAGTAAACGAGAAATATCCACCATATTCCATTATACCGGAGATGTTTGCCTTCTACTGGGAATTGCCATATTAGTACCTATTATTATCTCTTTAATATACAATGAACAACATTATATTATCCCATTTTTATCCGCAGGACTTATTACCCTGATTTTTGGTCTAGGATTCCGTAAACTCTTTAAAAAAGAGTCAAACATGTCATTAAAAGTAGCCATGGTTTTTTCAACAGTTATCTGGCTTATTGTATGTGCTCTAAGTGCTCTTCCCTATTTCTTCTCTGGCGAACTCTCCTATCTAAATGCTTATTTTGAAGCCATGTCTGGATTTACCACCACAGGATTCAGTATGTTTCCCCAGTTAGACACTGTTTCTTATACCATAAATTTCTGGAGAGCATTAACACAGTGGTTGGGGGGACTAGGAATCATATTTCTAGTTTTAGCCCTCTTAAGATCCACCGGGGCTGATGTTATGCGCCTTTACCTGGCCGAGGGCCGTGATGAGAGATTACTCCCCAGTGTAAAACACACTACCCGTATAATCGTTTACATTTATCTGGGCTTTACCGCCATCAGTATCATCCTCTTTTTCATTGCCGGGATGTCTGTTTTTGATTCGGTGTTCCATACCTTTGTTACTTTATCTACGGGAGGATTTGGAATGCATAATACCAGCATCCTTTATTATGACAACGTCTGGATTGAAATCGTGGCCATGGTGGTGATGATGCTGGGTGCCACCAACTTCGCCCTGCATTACACCGTGATAAAAGGGAACTGGAAAGAATACTTCAAAGATATCGAAACCAAAGTAGCTTTCGCCCTTATCATAGGTGCCACTGCCCTGGTAACCTTCATGCTGGTTAAAAATCAAGTTTATGGTGCAGGAATCCTGGAAAACTTTAGATTTGGAATTTTTCAGGTTGTTTCGGCTGTTTCCACCACAGGACTACAGACCGCTTTTTATCCAGAGATTATAAAAAAATGGATTGGATTAGGATTATTCCTGATAACTCTGCTCATGATTATCGGAGCAGGATCCTGCTCAACAGGTGGAGGTATCAAGTGGCTCCGATTTGGAATCCTATTAAAAGGAATGATATGGCAGGTTAAATCATTCATATTACCGGGAAAAGCCGTGGTGGCCAAAAAAATCCACCATGTGAGTGAATTAAAGGTTACTGACGACGTGCTGCGATTAACCGGTGCATTCGTTTTCACCTACCTGGTGGTTTACATTGCCAGCGTGATTATTGTCCTGATTTACTACAACGACGTTAACCAGGTGATTTTTGAAGTGGCATCGGCTTTAAGTAATGTGGGACTTTCCAGTGGGCTTCTCACCCCATCATCTCCAGCACTGGTTAAAATAGTATTTATTATTGATTTCTGGATGGGAAGGCTTGAAATATGGCCAGTGCTCCTTTTAGTAGTAATCAGTATTCAGAATGCAGTAAGAAGATAAATTTATTTAAATTTTTTTTTTAAAAA
>DATN01000002.1:576170-626322 GCA_002504725.1 Methanobacteriaceae archaeon UBA587
TATTTAAATTTTTTTTTTAAAAATTCTAATTTTTAAATTTAAATTTAAATTTTTAATTTTTAAATCATTAAAAAAAATTAATGAATCTTTAGAGGAATTATTTTGATAATTTTACTTTTTAATCATATTGAAATAATTATTGTAAGAAAAAAAATTACTAAAACGATTTATTGGTTAAATGAAGAATTTAAATCATTTAGATTTTAAAAATATTCTAAAATAAATGTATTTTATAAAAAATATAAAGGATAGCCCAAAAAAACAGTTCCCCTGTTCGCAGAGGAATATAAAAGATTTATTGATAAAGAATTATAAAAACATTCAATGAGAATAGTTTTTTTAACTAATGATCCCATTACAGGCCCGCCTGGTAGTGAGAACTCTTTTGGCCCGGAGAATTGTTTTATTATCTTTATTTTTTTGGAGTTCTGATTCGATTTGGGTCAATAAGGAGTATGAATCAGTTAGTTTACAGTTATGTGCATCATTTAACAATTTAATATATTTTTCGTCGTCTATTTCCTGTTTATTCAACTTTTTCACCATTTTATACCATCAATAAAAATTTCATAAAATTAAACATTAAGCACCATTCTATTTAAATCTTAAGAAGAATAAATTTTAATAAAAATAAAGCATTACTGATGTTAGTTTTAACATAAAAAGGTGCAGATAAGGTAAAATGAGAGAGGGTCTGGTCATGGAAAAGATAAAAAAAGTGCTAAAAAATGATAAATTCGCCGCCTATAATGGCATAGAATTATTGGAGATATCCAAAGGAAAAGCCACCGTTAAGATGGAAATAAATGAAAACCATTTGAATGGTGTGGGGATTACCCACGGAGGGGCATTATTTACCATGGCAGATTATGCCTTTGCTGCGGCTTCAAACTCCCACGGAACTGTGGCTGTGGCCATTAATGCCAGTATATCCTATATGAAAGCCACCAGCCAGGGTACATTAATTGCTCATGCCCAGGAAGTCTCCTGCAACCCGAAACTGGCCACCTACACCGTGCACATCACCGATGAAAGCGATGATTTAGTGGCCATATTCCAGGGGATGGCCTATCGAAAGAAAAATAAAATGTAAGATAATGGGATTAAATAAAGACTAAATAATCTAATCTAAAACCAGATAATCCTAAATAATTCTTTTGCGGGACACAGGAAACTGTACTTCTGTCATTAATTCATTCTCCGATTTAGCATCCGGACTTTTTAGATAAATCTCCTTAATGGGTCCGGTGATCTGCAGGTGGTTGTCCCGGGCATACTCATATAGAAATAGATAAGTGGAAGACGCCTCGGAATAGGGGCCTTTAAAAATGGTAGAAATCACTTCCTGTTCCGGGAAAATTTGTACCTGAATGTTATCTTCTCCCTGAGCATCCCCCACAAAGGAAGCGCCTACCTCCCATTCCAGTTCCTCATCGGAGACTTCTAAAGGAGAATTATAATAAATCCCATATATCGGTTCCATTATTTCCAGTTCATTGGTGATTAACCATTCCACCACTTCCCCTAAATATTGAGGAATCTTTTCAAAACTTCCCTTATGATAAATAAAAGCCACTTGATGGGAAGGAACCGTTTTAAATTCAATTTTCATAATAAACTCACTGGTTGTTTTTTTATGAATTTAATTAACTATCAGTTTTATGTTTGGCAAATACCTGTTAAGATTTGTTTCTCAAAACTTATTTAGTTATGGTAGTGGATGAGTAATCCTAAAACATAAATATAAATACTAAACCGACTAATCAATCTATAAATATTGATGAAATTGTTGAAGAATATAAAATAAATTAAAATAAGTAATCCCTGAGTAATATCCTGGAGAATAATTGATGGTGGACTAATATGGAACCAATGAAAGAAAAGGAACTACAAATCTTAAATGCATCGCTAGATCTCTTTGTAGAGAGAGGATTTCACGGCACATCCACCTCAGAAATAGCAAAATCTGCAGGAGTGGCAACAGGAACTCTTTTCCACTATTTTAAGACCAAAGAAGAGTTAATAAACCGTTTGTACTTGTATTCCAAGGAATGCATGCTCCAGGAAATAAACGACGATTATCACAGTGAAAATTCATTTAAAGACAATATAAACGCTTTGTGGACTGCTCTGGTCGATTTTGGGATTAATAATTCGGCAATGTTTCAATTCATACTCAGTTTTCATTGTTCGCCTTACATCACATCCTTAACTAAAAAAGAGGTTGAAACACGATCAGAACGGATCATGGAAGCTTATATATTGGGCCTGGAAAAACAAAAAATCAAAGACGTACCCTATGACCTGATTGTGGATTATCTGTGGGGCAGTGTGGTAACCACCGTTAACTATTTTGAAAAGCATCCCCAAAAAATGAACCCCCAAATCAGAGATCTGGCCTTTGATCTATTCTGGGATGGTATATCCCGTTAATTGGGCCTATTTACTGATATGTTATATAAAATTAATATTTTTAAAAATATTTGTAAAAATTCATTTATGAAAATTATCGACTAATCGACTGACAAGTCAATCAAGAGGAATGAGGTGTTGAATTGCAAATGAGAACCATAGAAAAAACAGGTGATGAATTATCGGCCCTGGGTTTTGGGGCCATGCGTTTACCTTCCAAAAATGGAATGATTGATAAAGAAAAAGCCCGGGAGCAGATATATTATGCTATAGATCACGGGGTGAACTTCATAGATACTGCATTTCCCTATCATGGTGGGGCCAGTGAATCGTTTTTAGGAGAAATCCTTTCAGGAGAATACCGGGAAAAGGTGAAGATTTCCACCAAGATGCCCCAGTGGTCGGTGAAGAAATACGATGATATGGAGAAGATCCTGGAGCAGCAACTTAAAACATTAAAAACTGATTATATCGATTATTATCTTATCCATAGCCTGGGTAAAGGTAGTTTTGAGAGATTGAAAGCATTGGGAGTTTTAGAATTTCTGGAAAATGCTAAAAAAGAAGGTAAAATAAAATACGCCGGGTTTTCTTTCCATGACAGCATGGATGCTTTCCAGCCTATAGTGGATGCCTATGATTGGGATGCCTGTATGCTGCAATTTAACTTCCTGGATGAAAACGCTCAGGCAGGAATAGACGGAGTTAAATACGCCCATTCTCAGGGCATGGCAGTTATTGCCATGGAACCCTTAAAAGGAGGGCTTTTAGCAGGGAATATCCCTGATGAAGCAGCACAAGTATGGGAAAATGCGGATGTTAAGAGAAGTCCTGCCAACTGGGCCCTGCGATGGGTCCTCAATCACCCAGAAATCACATGTGTGATATCTGGAATGAATAGTATGGATCAGGTAAAAGAAAATCTGGAAATAGCCCAGGAAGCACCGGCTAATTCACTTAGCGAAATAGAATTAGGCCTTTACTCTGAGGTAAAACAGATATATGCTGATTTAATGAAAATCAACTGTACCACCTGTGGCTACTGTTTACCCTGCCCCCGTGGTATCGATATCCCAGGCTGTTTTAGCATGTACAATGAGAAGTATCTCTTTAACGATAGAACCGCCGGTGTAACTTATATCTTACGTATGGGTGGTGTTTTTACCAGTGATCCATCCCACGCCGGGCTGTGTAATGATTGCGGCAAATGTGTGAAGGCCTGCCCACAAAAATTAGAAATTCCTGTGCTTTTAAAAGAAGTTTCCCGTGATTTGGGGGGACATGGATTTGGTTTCAAGACCAAAATCGTGGGATCCGTGGTTTTACCTATTTTTAATGGTTTCCTTTCTCTACGGTCTAAGTTTTCCCAGGGTAGAAATTAGGGATATGCCCTTTAACATGTGAGTATGATTTAAAATTAAACGCCGAGACTGGGATTTGAACCCAGGAAGAGCAAACGCTCACAGGATTTCGAATCCTGCGCCTTACCAGACTAGACTATCTCGGCAATTAGATTATATATTCAAAATTGATACTTCAATATTAATCTTCTTTTTATTAAATACTTATGGGAATTCATTTAAATAGGAATTACCATTAAAATAACTATTTTAAAAATATTAATAATCAAATTTGTATCTAAAAAAAAATGGAATGTAAAATAGTATTTATAATTATTGTTCTTTATATTTATTGTTCGGTTGGTGGCTCGGTTACGATTTTTTATTCAGGAAAAATAATGGATTTCACAGCCCTTGAATTCTATGGAATTAATATATGTTTTCATAAAATATTTAGTAATCAAAATACAAACAAAATATTTAATATATTTTTTATCCTCCCCTGAGGTGGAAAATGAGGCATGACCATAAGTCTAAAAAGGACCTTATTGCTGAATTGAAAAATTCAGAACATATTATTTCTAATTTAAAGAATACTATAAATTCTCAACAGAAAATTATTGAAGAATCTGCCGATAAAAAAGAACTTCAAAAACTCCAAAAGGAGTTGAAAGATGCTAAAAAGAAGTATCATAAAATCTTCGATAACATACAGGACATTTTTTACCAGACAGATGATAAAGGAATTCTAACCGAGATTAGTCCCTCTGTAGAGAAATATTCTGGTTACAAACCAGAAGAAGTCCTGGGAAAACCTGTGCAGATATTTTATAATGATCCTCTGGATAGAGAACGTCTTTTAAATGCCATTCAAGAAAAAGACGAAGTGATTGATTTTGAACTGGTGCTAAGAAGTAAAGATGGTAGGCTGATTCCAGCATCCACCAATGCCCGCCTGTTATTAGATAAAGATAATCAGATTGCCGGTATTGAAGGGTACCTTAGAGACATATCTCAGCGGAAAAAAACCGAACAAATTTTGTTTGCTACAAAAAATCGTCTCAGAGTGGCTCTGGATCTGGCCAACATAGGCAGTTGGGAATATGATGTGGAATCTGATCGATTCACCTTCGATGATCAGTTTTATTCACTATATGGAACCACCGTTGAGGCCCAGGGCGGTATGGAAATGTCTTCTAAGGATTATGCCACCAAATTTATTCCTCCAGAAGAAGCTACCATAGTTGCAGAGGAAATCGAAAGAGTCCTCAGTACAGATAATCCCCATTATTCCAATCAATTGGAACATACCATAATCCGGGCTGATGGGGAGAAAAGATTCATTGTAGTGCGCAATAGTATTTTAAAAGATGAAAATGGTAAAACCATTAAGATTTATGGGGCTAACCAGGACATCACTGAACAAAAACTGGCTGCTGAAGCTCTTAAAAGGAGTGAAGAGAAGTACCGGAAAATATTTGCTAATGTGCAGGACGTTTTTTATCAGACCGATATGGATGGTAAAATAATTGAAATAAGCCCCTCCATTAAGAGATATTCCGGATTCAACCGGGACGATTTAATGGGAAAACCTGTGGAAATGGTTTATTTACATCCAGAAGATAGAAAAAAAATGCTAAAAGAAATTCAGGACAAAGGCGAGATTTCGGATTACGAATTACAATTAAAAAATATCAATGGAGAATTAGTAATTGCTTCGGTCAATGCCCATTTTATTTTTGATGAAAATCAGAAGCCTATAGGGATTGAAGGTTCCCTGAGGGATATAACCTCTCGTAAACTTACTGAAGTAGCTTTAAAAGAAAGTGAAGAGCGTTTTAGAACCATATTTGAAAATACCGGGGCCGCCACAGCAATATTTGATAAAGATGGTGTTTTAACCTTAATAAATGCCGAACTGGAGAATTTACTCCTTTATTCTACCTCCGAACTGGAGAAAAAGAGGAAATGGATGGAATTTGTTCATCCAGATGATCTACCCCAGATGCTGAAATATCACCAGCAAAGACAAAAAGATCCCTCATCCGCCCCCCACGTTTATGAAGCGCGTTTTGTTGATAAAAATGGGGGAATCCATAACACCCGACTTACCGTTGATAAAATGCCCGGGGTGGACGAATACGTAACTTCTGTACTGGACATCACTGACCTTAAAAATGCTTATAAAGAATTGGAATCCAGTGAAAATCGTTTCAGGTCTCTTTTTGAAAATAACCCCGTTCCCTACCAGTCATTGGATATTAATGGCAACTTCATAGATTTAAATGAACCATTATCCCAGCTATTAGGGTATCCCCGGGAAGAATTATTGGGAAGAAATTTCAGCGAGTTTTGGACCCCGGAAACCAGGGATCAGTTTGAAGATAAATTCTGTTATCTAAAAAAGGAAGGTTGGGTGGACAATGTTGAAATTAATCTTCTACGTGAAAGTGGAGATATTAAAACAGTCTTACTCACCGGTAGAACACAGATTGATCCTAAAACAGGAAAATTCCAGCGCACCCACTGTATACTTTATGATATTTCCGAGAGAAAGGCCATGGAAGAGCAGCTGAAAAAATCCCTGCATGATAAGGAAATGCTGGTAAAAGAAATCCACCACCGGGTGAAAAATAATCTGATGGTCATATCCAGCCTACTGAACCTGGAATCCCACTTAATCAAGGATCAAGAAGCCCGGGATGTGTTTAGAGAAAGTCAAAACAGGGCCAATTCCATGGCCCTTATTCACGAACGATTATACCGTTCCACCGATTTAAAGAGTATTGATTTTGGAGATTATATCCGTAGTTTAAGTCTGGAACTATTCCATACCTACGTTCTGGACCCCTCTAAGGTAAACCTGCAGATAAATGTGGAGAATGTGATGATAGACATTAACACCGCCGTGCCTTTGGGCCTTATTGTTAATGAGTTAATTACCAATTCCATGAAATATGCTTTTCCTGCCGGGAAGAGTGGTGAGATTAGAGTATCATTTACGCAGACGGATGTCAATTACATTTTGAGGGTTAAGGACAATGGTGTGGGAATTCCAGAAGATTTAGATATTGATCATATGAATTCACTTGGTTTTCAGCTGGTTAATAGCTTAACTGATCAGATTGATGGTGAGATTGAACTGAATAGAGAAAATGGAACTGATTTCAAGATTACCTTCCAAGAAAAAGAATATTCTTCTAACCTATAACCTTATTCCAAATAAAAAAACTATAGAAAAAATGTATTCACAAACTAAACTACTTTTAAAAGACAAAATAAGATTTTTTTAGTAAAATAACGCCGGGACTGGGATTTGAACCCAGGCGGAGAGAACCTCCACGAGATTTCCAGTCTCGCGCCTTACCAAGCTAGACTATCCCGGCATATGAACTGCTTACTAAGGTTTGGGTTCATATTATAAAAAGATTTTGATTTAATTACAATTGATTAAAACAATTAAGCTAATATTATGTGAATTAATGAGTTAATTATTATTTCAGATGATTTAGAAAAATTTATTATATTTATCACACTATTTTGTAAAAGGGGGGAATTATATTAAAGAAATTCCGCATTTAAGGCCAGTATATATCTGTCATCGTATACCTGAAAGAACATTCAAGATTGGAAAGTGGTATCTTCCAGTTTGTGCCAGGTGTACCGGATTATTCATCGGTGCCATCTCATATTATATTTATTTTTTCATTTTCAATCCATACAATTCAAATCTTATGATAATTATGGGTTTTTTGTCTATAATTCCAACCTTTTTGGATGCTTTAACCCAGAATTTAGGTTACAGAGAGAGTAACAATATTTTAAGAGTTATTACGGGAATTCTGGGGGGTATTGGTTTGGGTATAATAATAATGGCTATGATGCAGAGATTAGTAAGTTAAAGAGGTAAAGAAATGAAAATTCCTGAAGTTTTTGAAAAATCGTATTTGATGTGTGTATTAGGTGTGATTGTGCTGGCTGTACTGGGTATTTTCGGGTATTTGGTTTTGTTTGAAGGAACAGAAGCCACTGAACAGAATAACGTAATGAGTGCCCAGCAGATGAAAACTCAATCTACTGCAGGAACTACATGTCAGTTTTATGATGAAGAGTACAGCAATTCCATGGTTAATAAGCCAGTTAAATTATCTAAGGTTACTATTATGAAGGTAGGGAATACCTATATAGCGGTTAATAGTGGAAACCCCGATACATATGCTGTAATAAACATGAAAGATAGTACTTCAAATATTAAATCTGGAGATAAGGGTACTGTATACGCCATATATGATGGTATGAAACCTGACCCAAATGATCCCAATGAAAAGGTTCCAACATTTGAATATGGAATATTTGAGCCGAATTCATAAATTAAAACCAATATTCCACTCAATAATCCTCTTTTTTAATTTTTCTATATAGAATCAGGTCCCGGGAAGTAATCTTAATTATTTCATAGCCATTCTTTCCAGGGCGCGTCTGGACTTTAAAATAATGATTAGCGCAAAATAAGAAAAGAATTTGATGAATTAAAAACTATTTTAAATGATTGATTTAATTATTAATTAAATTACAGATTATGGCTGATTTTAAAGAGTATATCCTTTAAAGACTCTATTTCTACATCCTCAAGGTTTTCCACCATTTTTCGGATGACTGTCAATCCCTCTTCATCCATTTCGGAAAGTATATCCTTGCCTGCAGAAGTCAATTCAATTAAAAGTTTTCTACGGTCCTCTTTACCCACGGTTCTGCTTACCAGTCCTTTTTCCACCAGCCGGTCAATGGTTCTGGTGGGAGTACTCACCGCCACCCCCAGTGCCTGGGCAATCTGCTTCATGGTCTTGGGTTCCTGGGCTCCGATGACATAGAGGGCATTGGCCTCGGCCAGAGTCAAGTTTTCATAATTATTCATATTTATTTTGATTGTTTTGAGAAGTTTACTGTTTATCTCCTCAAAAAGGGCCATGATGGTCCGTAGATCTTCATCATTCATATTACCTGTTATATTATTTTTTTGATATAAATATTCCGATAAGTATATATTAAGCTAAACATACATTTTGAATTACAAATAGTTTGATATGCATAATATTTATAATATCAAATATTGGATAATCAATATAATGGATTTAATTTTGAACCAGATTTGTTAGGAGAATTAAATATGGAAAGTGAAAAAATGCTGCAGAACGCAGAAAAAGAATTGAAAATCAAATCACCACAAAAGCAGGGATTTTTATCATTAAGCTTATTTTTACTGTTGCAAGGCCAATTCGTATCGGTGATGGGAGATATGATCTACGAAATAGCCCTGGGATTCTGGGTGCTGGCCTTTACTGGTTCCCCAGCCATGATGGGTATTTTAATGGCCACATCACTCCTACCGGGAGTTATAATATCCCCCTTTGCAGGTGTGGTAGTGGATCGTGCCAGCCGCAAAAAACTGATGATATTAATGGATATTATACGTGGAATAACCATCATTTTGGTTGCCATAGCAGCCCTAATGGGATTTTTACAATTGTGGATGGTTTTCCTGGCAGGCATCATTCTGGGGATTGGCGGGGCCTTTTTTGGACCCGCTGCCATGTCTGTTTTGCCCCAAATGGTCCCTAAAGATAAAATAACCAATGCCAACTCCCTTTTCGGAGTGAGCAATACTGGAGCAGACATTCTGGGAAATTCACTAGGAGGTATGCTCTATGTTCTAATTGGAGCACCTCTAATGTTCTTACTTAATGGAATATCATTCATCATATCCGGGATTTCCATAAAATTTGCCAAAATCCCTAAAAATGAAACATCCCCGATAAAAACCCAGAATTTCAAATCTGACCTTAAGGAGGGGCTTTTCTTTGTCTGGAAATTGAAAGGACTATTCTACATTATGTTAATATTCTCCATCTTCAGCTTCCTGGTGCATATTGCAGTGGTGCTCCTGATACCCCTTTTCCAGTTCTCTCCCGACCTAGGGGCTGCCAAATATGGGATTGCCATGGCCTGTTTCACGGTGGGAGTATTCCTGGGGATGATTGTCCTCTCGTCTCTGAATATTCATCCTTCCCGAAGGACGGCGGTGATGCTGGGATCCCTGGCTGTGTCCAACCTGTGCCTGATACTCTTTACCCTTACCACAAAGTTCTATTTAATGGCCGCTCTCCTTCTGATTGCTGGTCTGGCTGAATCAGTGGTTAATGTGTTCATATTAGCTTCCATTCAGTCTGTGGTGCCCGATGAGATGATGGGCAAAGTAATGGGGTTGGTGGGAACCGTTACCATGGCCCTAATTCCACTGGATATGGTCACCGGCGGATTTTTAGCAGAGATATTTCCTATACGCAGCATATTCCTGGTATGTTTTGTGGCCAGTTTCATGGTGTTCCTGCCACTTTTTGCCATCCCCTCAGTGCGAAAATTTGTTAATTTCAATCCAGAAACACAAAAATTAGGAGATATTATCTGAACAGGACTTAAAGTTAAATTAGGATAAAAAGAATCTATTTTTATTTTTTTATTTTTTATTAATATATAATTAGAAAGATATTTTTAAATTAGATTTTAAATATTAATACATCGTTTTTAGAACATTAAGTAATTAAAGAATAGAGGTTAAGGCATTGCATCGCAAATACGGGGTTATGATTATAGCAATATTTATAATTATCACAGGGGCAATGTTCATTAATTTTTTAACTCCTAAAAACACGGAAAATCCCCAGCCAGACATAGCTATGGCCCCCTACATAGAATTTGAGGGCACCGTTGTTTCCCTATCATTAAATAATTCAATCAATTATTCCGAAGGGAGTAAGCTGAGTAGTGCACCTGATGATTCAGCAGTGGTAAAAATTGACCGGATTATTGAAACCGGAGGATCAGATTTTGACTGGAGCTCTTTAGGGATGGTGGAAGGCCATGACGTGAATCTCAGTTTTAAATACACCGCCCGCCCCAGTAAGATAATAAGGGTGGTTGGGGAAACCATCCAATCAGGTGATACCGTTTCTCATACCCCTGTTCCCACCCAGATCACTTTTGAAGATGGATACTTTGTATTTAGAATAGATGGTAATTCCCCCAGTGAAACCGTGCTACCTGGATTAAAGGTAGGTTCTAAGTTCAAAGCTAAAATTTGGTATACCTATGAATTAAAAATAGAAGAATATGAAATAATCAATTGATTATTCACTTGAATTCCAATTATTATGGTTCAAATTAATTTCTTTTTAATTTTCTATTATCATTTATTGGCTCTAATTATTTCAGATTATAGAACCTGACTTATTTTAAAATAATTGCAATTTATGTATATAATTCTATTTTAAGCAGATTTTCTGATTTATATTAAAAATTAAAAAGATATTAGATGTTATAAAATAAAAAAATAAAAAAAGTTTTCAGGAGTTTAAAGTCCTTAATTGTCCATTTAAGTATTCAATAGTTCTTTTTAAGACCCTTGACATACCAAGCGGCCCATAGATAGGCTACTACACATCCCAGTCCACCACCTACTACTATTCCCCACCACACACCGTGGGATCCCAGTCCCAGAGTGAATGCAAAGAGGTAGGCGAAGAAGGAAACAAAAACCACTTCCCGCAGTAAGGTTAGGCCCAGTGAGGTGATTCCCTTCCCCATGCCCTGGAATACTGAACTGGCAGTGATTCCCAGGGGCACTGTGAGGTAGAATAGGAACATAACCTGGAGGAATGCTGCGATTTCCGGGGCCATGAAAGCACTCTGAGCAGAATAAGTGAATATACTGGCTATGTTCCCGGCAAAGACATATGAAATGAAAGCCGTGACCAGGGCAATTCCCACCCCTAACTTAGCAGCATAACTGAGTGCAATGGATAAGTTATCGTATTTATGGGCCCCGTAAGCTGCTCCAGAAACGGTTATGGCTGCGGTTCCAATACCGATAGGGGGAATCATAGCCATCATGACCACCCTCCATCCGGCAGTGTAAACCGCCACTGCTTCTGCCCCTCCAGTGATGACCAGTATTAGGTTTAAGACCACCCCTAAAACCGACATGACAAATGACTCGGCACTGGCAGGTAATCCCACCATTAAAATATCTTTTACCACTTTCCAGCTGGCATGGAAGTCTTCACGACTGAATGAAACATAAGTATCCCTTTTTAAGAGTAACCAGTAGATCATTAATGCACAGGAGATGGTGGAAGAGATTATGGTGGCCCAGGCCGCTCCGCTGACTCCCCAACCAAAGTAGTAGATGAATATGGGATCTATGACAATGTTCAGGATAGCAGTGGCAGCCATGGCATACATGGGTCTTTTTACGTCCCCCTCAGCCCTGAGAATACCCGAGGCCACACTGGAGAATATGAAGAAGAACAATCCACCAAATATTATATAACCATACTGCAGGGCCAGATCAAGAGTTTCACCAGCACCCATGAGTAACAGAATATTGGGGAGGAATATCAATGTTAGAACTGTGAATACTCCTGATAGACCCAGGGTTAGGATTATGGAGTGAATAGCAGCATTGTCGGCACCTTTCTTATTCTGGGCACCTATGCACCGGGCAATTAATGATGTGGCACCGGCCCCCAGACCATTACCCAGACCTATCACTATCATGAAGAGGGGATTGATAAACCCTAAGGCCGCCAGGGCATTGGGGCCCAAACCAGCCACCCATATGCTATCTGCCAGATTGTAGGCCATAATTAATAGCATGGAAATAATCATAGGCACTGAAAGTGCTCGGATAGCTTTTTTAGGATCTCCAGTTACCATAGCAATACGCTGATCTACTTCACTGTTTGAATTTTGATTGGAACTCATTTTTTTCTCCGTAATTAATAAATAAGAAACCAGTGAATTGATAGAACACTGATTAAAGTCTAATTTGTTTAGAATACTAATTACATCTATTAAATCTAATTAAAGGAAATGATAATTAGATAGGGCCAATAAGATGACTAATAAATTCAGGGCAAGAAATTTAAAATCAATTAGTTTGTTATTATGACTTTAAACTGACATATAAATGTTTTGCTTTAAATAAAGATATTTGATTTTTTATATGAATATAATTTTTAGAAACTTATCTCTTTAAAATAGAATTTTTAAAAATAGTTAATGGCACAATAGCTTTATTTTTCGGGTCATTGCTTATCCACCATGATTATAATTAGGGTTTTGTTTGATTTTAGGTAGGTGATGGTATGTATTCTCCTTAAATCATTTCCACTTGTACATTACAAGGATTACTATATTGAAGATACCCTTAATTAAATTAAAGAATATTAATAAATCTTTCTTTTAATGTAGTCTGTAAATCATTAAAAGATAAGAATTTTAATTGGTAAAATGGAAGTTATTAATTTTTATCCAATTCGGGATTATCCCAGATATTAATCAGAGCCAGTATGGCCACAAATACCATGGTGAAGACTGTGATCAGGGCCATGGATATGGTGATATCATTGTACTGGTAGAATACAGATAGTATGGTTCCTAGGGCAGTGATACCATAAATAGCAGCGGCCTCACTCCAGTAAGGTTTATTGGACAGTTTAAATATTATTTTTTCATTTATATTGTCGTATCGGGAAAGGTAGATGGCGAATATCTGGAAGAAGAGGTATACCACCAAAAACCAGCCAAAGAAGTTGGAGATGGGCACTCCAAATAGGCCCCTGGTGTGGTCCACACCCACAGCCCCTGCAGGGTGGATGAGATGGGGTCCACGGTGAGATCCCACATCACCATGAGAAAGGCCGCTATAAATGGCACCAGGAAAATCTGTTTTCCCTCCAGTTTGCGGGCGTACTGGCCTGTCAGGACATGGGCTAACACCCAGGCCAGATATCCTATGGCAAAATAGGCAAATATTATGATTAAAGGGACAGTCATAAGTCCCAGACTGGAAGAGTAGTGGTAAAATCCAAAGGGGAAACCAGTGGCGATGCTCAGGTTCTCAAAGGAGAAGCTCACCAACCAGGTGATCAGAAAGAAGACCAGGATATTCTTTTTACCGTAACGCTCGGCCCCATGCCATATTGCCAGGATAAAGAGAATGGCCGTCACCAGAAACGAGTCTATGGCCAGCAAGTTGGGGTTTTTATAAGTAAATATAAGAAAAACATTGACCATTAAAAAAACAAGTATTAAAGACCATCTCAGCTTATTAAATGTTTTAAAATCTTTTTTAATCATACAAAAAACCCCCCTCTTTATAACATATCTTAGTTTTTATAATATAAATAACTAAAAAAACAATCAATTTAAATCAGAAAATAGAATTTAAAGAACAATTCAATGCCCATTTTGCAAAAAACTAGATTTAATCAGATTAATTATTAAAATAAAAGATATAAAAAAATAATAGAACTAAACAACATTTAATCCAAAATCAAAGATTATTCTAAAAAAGTAAAAAAAATAAAAAAAGGTTTTATTTTCGTTTTGGTGCTAAAAATCCACCTAAAACCATCAGCAAGGCCAGGAACAGATAGTTCACTGGAACACCGGTATTCTGCATGGGTACAGTGCCATTGCCATTAGTTTTCTCAGCGGCAAGAACTGTCAGAGACTGCACACTACTGCCCAGAGTGGGATCGTAGGTACTGGTACTTACCTGTGGATTTAATGGGAACAGGCCGGCCTGTGCAATGTACAAGGAAAGATTCAGATAGGGATCTCCCACCGGCACATCACCGATAGTCCAGGTTATGGTCCTGGTGGCATTATCATAGGTCCAGTTACCCACGTCCTTGGTGGCTCCAGCAAATTCCAAACCGGTCGGAATCACATAGGTCACCACCACGTCTTTAGCAGTGTCGGGCCCATTATTACCCACCTTCAGAATATATACCACCGTATCACCCACTTTAGGGTCGGCTTTGGTGGGAGTTATGGTCAGGTATAGGCTGGATTTAGGGTTGATGGTCACATTAACGTACACGGTCTGATTGTCAGTGGTTGCGTTTATATGGGCAACCCCTGCCAGTTCATCAGCAGTTAAAGTAGCAGTTGCTACACCATTAAGGGTGAATTTCTGGATAGTCTTGGAGCCTATGCTTCCCAGGTCTGTGTTGAAGACTACAGGAGTACCGTCTGGTATATGGCCGATGCTTGGATCGAATGCTACCAGGTCAGTTCCATTGAACAGGTTGTTGAAGCTCACCGTGATGTTACTGGTTTCGCCATTATTAATTATGTTTGGCGTGGCTGTGATGGTCATGTAGAGCCAGTTGACTGGATCTTCAACACCATAAAGTAGAGTGTCAAAGTCGGGATCATTAGAGCCCCACCAGTTGTTTTCAATGTTCTGGGCTGACCCATCGCCATTTAATAGTGTTGGTTCTGGATATTCTGGTGTTTCCGGATAGTAAAGGATATTACTGTAGATATCATTACCATATTCTGCCGTGTTTCCGGCAAATCTGCAGAAATTAACCAATAAACCATCATACTCATTGAAAATAGCACCACCTTCATAGCCCGCCGTGTTATTAACAAATACACTGCCCGTTACTGTGCAGGGACCATCGGTCCAAATAGCAGCACCATTCCAGATACATGTATTGTTCAGGAAGGTACAGTTGATCACATTAAGAACGCCGTAGTTGAAGAAACCATCACCTTCAGTAAAGAAAGGAGCCGGCCCTTCATTAAAATAAAGGTGGTCGTTGATGATAGATCCGCCTTCATTAAATGTGAAATTACTACCAGTCACATTCAGTTCACCTGCGAAGTTGTGGATTGCTGCCCCATCAGAAGCAGTGGCGTCGTTTTGGTTGAAGTTACAGTTTACTATATTCATAAGACCTTCGTCATTGTAGATGGCTGCACCACCATATCCATAATCCTCATATCCATCATATTCAGATGTGACCGTATTGCCTGTGAAATTACAACCAGTAATAACGGAATTAGAGTCTTCAGCATAGATGGCACCGCCAGTATATGCGGTATTATTGGTGAAGGTACAGTTAACTGCAGAAAAATCACCATCAGTGAATACGGCACCACCATTACCATTAGCAGTGTTGTTGGTGAAAATACAGTTGGTTAAATTCAAAATACCACCATTATTTTCAATAGCACCACCATCCACACTGGTTGCCCTGTTATCGGCGAATATGCTGTTAGTTATGGTACAGTTACTTAAACCATAACCATAAATGGCACCACCATCCCGGGCCACGTTACCCTGGAAAGTACATCCCTCCACAATTAGTGTAGCTGGATAAATACCATCACCATATAGACCCCAATTATATATAGCACCACCACCCAAACCGTAGTCCTCCTCAAGAGCTGTTGCCACATTTTCTGTGAAGTTACAGCCCCTAACAGTAAGGTAACCACCAATGTTGTTGATAGCCGCACCATACATCGCATTGTTACTGATGAAAGTAGAGTCATCCACAGTTAAATTTCCATAACCGCTGTAGATAGCACCACCACCGTTACCATTTGCGTTATTATCAATGAAAGTGCACTGGGAAACTGTTACAGTGGATCCTTCACTCCAGATTGCGGCACCATTATCCCAATTAATATATGCATTTTTAATTGTGAGATTGGAGAATGTTACATTTAATCCCGGAGTATCTACCGAGAATATCCAGTTAACTCCTTCTCCGTCGATAATTGTGTTTGCTTGACTTTGACCAGTAATAGTCATGTTCTTAGTTATATCAATATAGGTGTTGTTTTCTCCAGCATAGGTTCCATCTGCGATAATGACGGTATCACCATCTGTTGCATTATTTACTCCTTTTGATATGGATTTGAATGGATTAGATATGGTACCCGTTCCCGTATCATCATCCCCCGTAGTATTAACATATACATTAACAGCACTTACAGCAGAAACAGAAACAAGAACAGCGATCAAACATAGTGTAACTATTAAGATTTGTCTTTTCGTGCTTTTCACCTCCTTTATGCCTAATAAAGAGTCATAGAATTAATAGTGTCCCTAGTAATGGTGCACTTTCTAAAAAGACATAGGAAAGTGAATCTCCAATGATAATAGTAAATCAGCGAATTCTATTAACTAAATAATTATAATAAAAACTAATATTAGTTTTTTACTTTTTGATTTTAGACATATAAACAGCATTACATAGATTTCTTTTTGATCAAAGGACAATAATAATGATTACAAATTAAATAGGAACATATTGTCATGATTTTATAAATCTAAAAGATCATTTATGATCCAAAATCAAATTTTTAAAAAATAATAAGCATATAACAAAGACAAGAAAATCCAACATTTATAAAAAAATAAAAAAAATAAAAAAGGGTTTTATTTTCGTTTTGGTGCTAAAAAGCCACATAATAACATCAATACAGCCATGACCAAATAACTTACTGGAACACCAGTATTCTGCATGGCAACTGAATTGGCGGCGTTTACTGCTGCATTCACCTTTACGCTGTTGGAAAGTGTTTGCGCATCCGTGGTGGCAGTGATAAATGCTATTCCACTAACTGAGACACCTTGCTCGTTCCAAGCCCGGAGTAGTGCTGTTGCAATACCTCCAGAAGTGTACTTGAGTATACTGCTACTGCCCACCTGTCCCAGACTGGTAGTGAAGAACACTGGTGTGCCATCTGGAATATGGCCATTTGCCGGATCGTGATAAGCACCTAAGCTATCATATAGGAAGCTGGCAGTTAACAGAGTGGTTTCACCACCAGATATACTTACCTGACTTGGATCAAGCCTCATAATCATCCAAGGAGCATAGTACTCTGAATCCAGATTGGTCTTATCTGCACCGGTGGCATTAGGACCATTATTACTGCCCCACCAATTATATTTGGCATCGAAAATTGGTGCAGTTAACTTTACAGGACCTTCATTAGATACAGCACCAGCACCGATAATACGGGAATTATTGAGGTATAATCCATAGGGAGTGTTACCATAGAACCGGTTGAAGTTAATCAATATTTCATTATTGAATGTTGAAGGAGCTTCTCCAGCCGGGCCGCCAGTGGAATTTCGGATGTATATACCACTGCCCACATTATTCAGGATCTGATTACCTATTATCTCATAAGAGTAATCATACCATGGACATAAATATATTCCTCCGCCAAAACCACCGTAGTTTCCATCTCCAGTTCTTTCCACTGCATTATTGTTTTCTATGGTACTGTCAGTTAATTTGAAATTAACCTCCTCTCCATAAGAATTGCAAATAGCTCCACCAAATGCCGCAGTGTTATTAAGGAAGATGCATCCAGTAATGTTAGTTTCGGTTTCTGAATCCATGAAAAGAGCACCACCATCATATTCTGCTATGTTATTGATGAAGGTACAACCGATGATGTT
Organism: Methanobacteriaceae archaeon UBA587; assembly: GCA_002504725.1. GTDB lineage: Archaea > Methanobacteriota > Methanobacteria > Methanobacteriales > Methanobacteriaceae > UBA587. Next base: position 594,261 of record DATN01000002.1, read on the forward strand.
TATGGTTCCATCACACTGGTAAATGGCACCTCCTTCATCGGCATAGTTATCCCTGAAAGTACAGTTAATCACCGTTGCCTTACCATCATTGAATATGCCAGCACCAGATGACGCATGGTTATTCCTGAAATTACAGTCCCTTACTATCAGAGTTCCATCATAATCATTGTAGACCGGACCCATCCACATATTTCCCGTGGCATTTACTATTGTTAAACCCTGAATAGTCACAGTTGCATCATCAATATGGAATATCCAACTGGAATTGTCTCCGTTTATTATGGTTCCTGCCGGGCTCTGCCCCTGAATGATCATGTTCTGGTTGATGGTGATATTAACATTGCCAGTTCCAGAGTAAACTCCATCTGCAATATGTACAGTACCATTTTCAGCTACAGAAGCTACCCCTTGAGCTATGGTAAGGAATGGGGAATCCATAGTTCCTGCATTAGAGTCTGAACCATTGATAGCAACATAAACATCCGATGATGCTGGTGTTGCACTCACAGCGGATACCGAAACTAATATGAATATAATCCCTAATACCAGAAAAATCATCTGCATTTTAGGTTTGAATTGTTTTTTGATCTTTTCACCTCCTTTATGCTGGATAAGATAATAGAATTATAAGTGTCCATATTAATGGCGCACTTTCAAAAAAAGAGCAAAGAAAGTGAATCCCCTCATTAACAATTGTGAATCATTGATAAATTCTATTAAACAAATTAATATAACTAAAACTAATATTAATGTTTTACTTTTTGATTTTTAAAGAATAATAAGCATTAAACAAGTTTATTTAAGATTTAATGGAGCATAGGATGATTAGAACTGAATAAGAATATATCTTCTGGATTCTGGGATTGAAATAGAAAATTTTTGATCTAAAAATAAGATTTAGATAAATAATAAATATTCAAAATTAATTTGACATCTTGTTTATTAAAAAAAGAAAAAAAATAAAAAGGTGGATTATTTTTGTATTTTAGGTTTACTACATCAGTTTGGGTGGTACAACAATCTGCACACCCAGAGCAGCCGGATTAATCCAGAACCGTTTACGGGCAATAGCACCCTTAGATCTACTTGCCGGAACCTTGGCCACCACATAGTTCTGCACATAAGGCACCAAACCCGTGGCCGACCAAGTATTAACCAAACTCACCGTCCTCATAGAATAGACGAAGTTGTAAACCATTTCGTCAGTACTGATAGCCGTTCCCACCGCATAGGTTCCTATATTGAAACTGGTGGATTTACCAGGGTTCAAATAGAACACGTACTTCTTGAAGATAGGCGCAGCATTATCTGGCCGGTAAACCGTCACATAATAGACCGCCTTGATCCGGCCCGTACCCGTATTCTTCACCGACAATGTGAAGGTCTTGGTAGGGGTAGGGACCGTGGTCATATTAGCCGTAGCAGACGCAAAGCCGTTATAAGCATAGGCCGTCTGATTCACTGTCTGGGCCTCATTGGATACCACACCAACAGCCTTAACAATACACTCTATGGCCAGCCACCGGGAACTACCAATCATGGTACTCAAATGGGGCACAGTCCAGTGCGTACCATTAAAAGTGTTGTAGGGATCATTCAGAACCCAAGACTCAGGAGTAGGAAGAATAGAACCTACGGCAGAGAGCACATAATAGTTCCCTGTCCAGTTCAGACCAGACAAAATATCCAGAACACTGAATGAACTACTATCCGGGCCACTGTTGCGCACCTTAACCAAGGCATAGATCTTCTGGTTGTAGTAAGCCGTGGTGATGACACTACCCCACGGTGCATCCCGGAATTCCTTGGAAATAGTCAGGTAAGCTGCCGGGTCAATGTTTACGTGGGTGGAAACAGTCTGGTTATCTGTGGTGGCATTAATATCCTGCACACCAGCCGAACTGGCTGTGAACAACACAGATGCTATTCCATCAAATGTAAATGCCGATAATGAACTCAAACTACCATTAGGCCATAACCATCCTGCAATTAAACTGAAATCCACCGGAGTGGTATCAGGAATATGGCCCTCAGAAGGGTCAAATGGAATTACATTAGTTCCATCAAAGCGGTTGTTGAAGCTCACCGTGATTAAACTGGTTTCAGTATCATTGATAACCTCTGGAGTGCTATTGATGGTCATATACAACCAGTGCGTTGGGTTAGGTATATTTCCCAGTAAATTAGAGAAAATTGGATTGTTAGACCCCCACCAGTTATTTTCTGCATTTACAGTACCTCCAAGATTATAAATTTCATTCCCAGAAGTTGCTGTGTCTCCAAAAAATCTGTTGAAGTTAGCATTTGTTGTAGAAAAATAGTTTACGATAGCTCCACCATTTAAGGCATTGTTATTGATGAATGTGCATCCTTTAATAGAAGCATACCCCTGATCGCTGTTGATTGCTCCACCATTATTACTAGCATAGTTATCCTGGAAAATACTGTCTGTTACAGAAATGGCACCATCATTATTACGTATCGCACCACCCCAGGGCCCGGTGTTACCGGTGAAAGTACAACCTACTACATTTAAAGTACCAGCTGAATTGTAGATTGCACCACCCCAGTATGCCGAGTTATTGATGAAATTGCAGTTTGTTATTTCTAAGTTTCCATAATTAGAGATAGCTCCCCCAAGACTTTGCTGATCATCCGTTTTTACATTGGTAAATGTAATATTCCGTAGAGTAACATTGAAGCCAGAATTAATATAGAAAATATAACTAATTCCACTTCCATCGATTATAGTTCCACTTTGACTCTGGCCAATAATGGTTAAATTTTTATTAATAGTGAGGTTAGTGTTATTTACTCCAGAATATATTCCATCTGACAAATATATAGCTCCATTTTCATCAACAGAACCTATACCTTTAGCAATACTTTCATAGGGATTATCTATACTACCATCTCCAGTATCATCACTACCTGTGGTATTTACATAAACCGTAGAAGCGGCGCTTGCACCGGATATTGTTAACAGGAGAACCATCATCCCTAATACAAAAAATATTGCGTGCATTTTAGGTTTTAATTGTTTTTTTATCGTTTCACCTCCTTTATGTTAGATAAATTTATAGAATTAATTAAGAGTCTCTGTGATGGCGTACCTCTAGAAAAAGGCAAGTGAAGGTAAATCCTCCATCAATAGCAGTATTCCATGCTAGATTCTATTAAACAAATTAATATTATAATAGAAAGTGATATTAGTTTTTTACTTTTTGGTTCTGGGGAAATTAGAACCATATATGGTTCCTATTGGTTAAAGAGTAAAATTAGATGATGGATAAAATTAGGGTATTATTTTTTAAAGAAATTATTTAATAAATTTAAAATGAAGTTAAAGACTTGAAAAAAATGAATGAAAATTTAAAAAGGGAGGATTATGTTTATCCACCTAACTGCTGCACCACTTCCTGCAAATGGAGTTTTAAGGAGGCCATCTCACTCTCATAAGTTTTTAAGAGGTCGGCCATGTCCCTTAAATCATCGGCATAGGCCTGATTATCACCATTCTCAAAATCATTGGCCATTTTTTCAGTTAAAGACTGTATCTGATTACTGATATTAGAAAGCGTATTATAACTGGTGGATATATTGTTCAGGTCGCTGGAGAGTTCTCCCTTAAATACCAGACTATATGCCAGGGCTTTATATCCCATATACTCATTGTAAGAGGTGAAGTTCTGGTTTAGGCCCGGTGGTATGAAACCATTGGCATCCCTCATCTGGGTGGCCATGGCGGTCCGCTGGCTTTGTGAAGTGTATTGCAGGGCAGAAGTGCTCTCTATCAGTGCTGCTGATGCTTCCATCTCAGCGATTGCCGTATCATTTGAGGCCGAAACCTGTGGAAACTCGTTTAACTGAGTTTGAAACTCTTTTAAATCCTGCGGCATTAAAACCGTTGTCACCGCGGCATAAAACAATCCATAACCGGCAACTATTATTACTAAAAAAATAATCAATGCTAAACTCTTTTTATTCATGTTTTCCCCCTTATTTTGTAATTGGTTAATGATTTAACAATTAAATTTGACTGTTAATACATATAATATTTACTATTAATAATTGGGGGGGGGGGNNCCCCCCCCCCCCACCCGGGGGGGGGGGGGCGCCCCGGGGGGGGGGGGGGGGGGGGGGCAGGGGGGGGGGGGGGGGGGGATAATTTTTTTTTTTTTTTTTTTTTGTTTTTTTTTTTAAAAAAAAAAAAATTTATTATTAATAATTGGGGGGGGGGGGAAATTGAACAGTGACATGTGTTTAAACAACTTATTTTACGGGATAAAAGATTTAAAAAGAATATGATGATAATTAAGATTTAAATATTATTTAATTACCATGGAAAACCCCGTTACTATCCATTAAAGTTTGATTGGCTAATATAGTTCAAAAAAATAAGATATAAAGATAATATATAGAAACCAGATATTCAGATACATGGATGGAGGATAAGTATCATGATTTTTTATTTTTCTGGAACCGGAAATTCATTATATGTGGCTCAAAAGCTTCACGAATCTGATAAAAGTGAATTAATAGACATAGCACAGGCACTGCAGGAAAAACGTTTCCAATATGAGGTTAAGGGGGCTGAAAAAATAGGTTTCGTGTTCCCGGTTTATTTCTATGGATTGCCCTCCCTGGTGGTGGACTTTGTGGAGCAGTTCACCCTGAAAGGCAGCCAGCCCTTTATTTACTCGGTGATTACCTGCGGGGGATCCATTGGAAATGCGGATAAGATGCTGGGGAATATGCTGAAAGAGAAGGGTCTCTTATTGAATAGCTCTTTTTCGGTAAAAATGCCCAGTAACTACACCATGATGTATGAGGCACCCAACCCAGCAAAACAGGAAAACATGCTCCAGGCGGCACAAGAGGAAATAGCAAAAATAAGGCAATATCTGGAGGTCAGAAAGGAAGGTGACTTCGCCTTCCACGGCTATTTAGGGTTGTTGAGTGGTCTGGCCTATCACACTTATGGGATGATGCGTAAAACCGGGAAGTTCTATGCCACCGCGGACTGCAATAACTGTGGGCTGTGTGAGAAGCTGTGCCCCTCCCAGGTGATCCACATCCAGGATGGAAAACCAGAGTGGATCCGGAAAAAATGCAGCCACTGTGCCGGTTGTATAAACCGTTGCCCGGAGCAGGCCATCCAGTATGGTAAGGCCACCATAAAAAGAAGGAGATATGTGAATCCCCATGTGGAATTTAGTTAATATGATATGGACACTGATTTAATGAGGAAGTTATAGGAACCGGAGTTTGATTAAATGGACTGGAAAACTATAGGATTAGGTGCCCTGGCCAATATAATTATAAGTATCAGCTTATCAGAAGTATTTCTCCCCCTGGCCCTTTTAGGACCCATTATAGGGGGTTTTCTGGCATCTTACCTTACTAAAGGATTCGAGGATAGTGGAGTAATGGAAATCAGTGACGGGGCGGTGGTAGGGACCATGTCCGGGATAATAGGTGGACTGATAATAGGATTCTTATTCATTGCCGGACTGGGGGATGTGATAGCCATTACGGGAGTGATAGCAGACAATTACCTCCTCACCGGTTACGTTATTATCCAAATATCGGTGGTTGTGAGTTTGGTTTTGGGATTAATCGGTGGGATAATAGGAGTTGTGGTTAAAAACTAACCATTTTCATTTATTTTAAAAAAAATAATTTATTTTTTCTATTTTGCTATTTTTTAAATTATAGTATTTCAAACTAAAAAAAAGAAAAAAAGGTTTTTATTAGTTCATATCCATTCTAAATCCATATCAGTTAGATCAGATTCCTTATCCCCGGTATTAACTGTTTCGGCCGGTTCAATTAATAGAAGATGGCATTCCTCAGAGCAGGACGGTTTGTGTTCCACTCCCCGGGGAATCACCACCATGTCCCCCTGCTTCAGGTGCAGCGTTTTGTCCCTTAAATCAATCTTTAACTCCCCTTCTATGACCACGAAGACCTCATCGGTTTCCGGGTGGCTGTGCCAGATGAATTCTCTTTTTGCCCGGACAATCTTAAAATAATAGTCGTTCATCTGGGCAATTATCTTGTAAGAGTGCAGTTCTTCTAATTTAGAGAATTTTTCTGCAAAATTTACAACATTAATATCCATTTAATCACCAGTACCTGCCTTTAAATTAACTTAAAAGCTGTGCCACGAATTTAGCATACAGGGTTTTATCAGAGGGGGCTCCCCAAGCAGAGTGGCCGTATTTGGTGGACACCTTTACGGGTATGGACTTGCTTTCCAGGGCCTGTGCCATAACCACGTTGGAATCCTCAACTATTGATCCGGCTAAGCTATATACACCTGCAGTGATGTTTCCGGGAGACTGCAGGTTTTGGAGATAGGTTTTCACCGGTCCCGTAGGCTGGGCACCGTAGGTGGGACTTCCAATGACCAGCACATCCACACCAGATAAATTCAGGGCCTCACTGGATCTGGCCCCGGCCAGTTTAACCTCGTATCCCCTGGTCTTTAATTCATGGGCTATGTGGAAAGCAGCGGTTCTGGTTCCCCCGGTTATGCCAGGATCGTACACCACCAGTGCCGTGCCGTGTATTTCCCCAGATGGTATCAGTGTTTTGGAATCCTTACTCCTGCTCACCCCTATTAACCAGCCCACCACAGATAACACAATTATCAGGGCAATTATAATGCCCAATATTTCCAGTATACCCATAATTATCACTCCTTTTTTAGAATTTTAATATTATATTTATTTTTAATTAATTATTAATAAAATTAAATCATTTATGGATTTATTAGACCCTACTCCGATTTCATGATAATAAATATTAATTATTATATCACATAAAATAACCTAAAAATAAGAGGGAAGAATATGAGTTATTTACAGTGCAAAGCATGTGGTGGTTATTACGAACTCCAGGAAGGGGAATCTCCGGAAGATTACGACTTATGTTACTGTGGGGGAGAACTGGAACACCATTTATCACCCCACGATGTGATAAAACAATCTTACACCGAAGAAGAGGAATACAAAAGACAGAAAAATAAAAAGCTGCTCCTAATCATCATGGGGTGTTTGATACTTTTAGTAATAATATCCCTTGCTCTACCCCTTTTGATTTACCAATCCTATTTTAATGGCCCTGGTTTGAGTCCCTCCGATGATATACAGACTGTTCGTACCATGAGCATGGTGGTACCTTTGATGGGTAATTATCTATAATTTCCCCCGAAAACCCCATTATTTTATTAAAATTTAAATAAAACTTTTTTTCACCAGCTAATTTATTTATCACTTGATAAAGCCAGTTCAATAGCGTATTGCAGGTGTTCCTGGTGGATAGGCAGACCGATGACCAGCGCATCCTCAGGCACCTGCAGGGACTTATTTAAGCAGTTCTTAATAAAAACCGTCAGGAAGATGATGGGGATATCATGGAGTGATTTTATTTCTTCTGCTAATTCCACACCACTCTCGCCCTTTAACTGGATATTGATAATGATTAAATCAGGGTGGAGATCCCCGGCCATCTGGATTGCCTCTTCACCTGTGGAGCTTACCCCCACCACAGCATGACTTAATTCCTCTAAAACATCTTTTAAATCAGAAACCACACTTGGTTCTGTTTCTACAATCATTACATCCATATCCATCAACATTCTTTATTTTATAAAATTATTTATCGCTAATTTCAATATCTAAGAAGATCTCAGGAAATTTACCAGACCCCTGGTATGAGCCGAAACCGAGTTTCCTGTGTATATTCCCGGTAACCATCCAGTTCCCTCTGGAGGGTCTCATCCTCCAGGTAGGTGCGTACCACCAAGAGGAAGGCTATTATAAAACAATACACCAGGGCCAGACCCGAGCCCAATACCATGGCTATCCCGGTGTGCATTAATATACCGGCCAGATACCCTGGATGGCGGACTATCCTGTAAGGCCCTGATTTCACCACCTTCTGTCCCCGGTCTTCCTGGAGCCTCACTGATGGCTCGAAGAAGGGGTTGTGGATCATGGCCCAGGTTATCAAAACGGCGAACACTATGTACAAAACCAGACCCAGCACCAGATAACCTAAGCCCAGGGGCCAGAAGTGTATATGGCCCAGATCCCAGCCTGCCACAATAAACTGGCCAAAAGTGCCCAGAATAGAGTAGGCCAAAAGCAGGGGGACGTCCCATTTTTTGGTATCACTGCGGAAGGACCGGCCACCCCGTGCCCTGATTATCTCTGGTTTTTTCTGGTAAATGACCAGGAAGCTGATGAGGTAGTAAATGGCGATTACCAGGAATAAGAACCAGGCCCGGGGGATGTCCAGGTTCTCTGCGGCAACAAAGAAGATGAACATCTGGATAATTAGACTGAAAAACAGCCGAAAGTTGTAGCTTATGGTGCTCTTTTCTACCATGTTTGATTCCTCGTGGTTCATTTACTTTTAATAATATTATGTCCATCAGCTAATAAAAACACACAATATATAACGAGATTTGAGTGGGGGAGCTAAAACATACAGCCTGCAGTTTTCACAGGTTATAATCGGGACCTATTGATTATCATGAGGAAGAATAAATTCAAAGTAACAGTTTTTAGAATTTAAATTTGCTTTAATGAAAAAGAACTTTATTAATCCCAAATATATTATTAACAATGCTTTAAAAGGGGGTTTATAATTATGGTGGAAGTAAACTGGAATAGAGTGAGAAGGGGTTTGTTGTTATCCCTACTACTGTGGCTTGTTCTGGGGGAAATTGCCGGGAATATTGGAGGATTTATTGGATTTCTGGCAGCCACAATATTTGTGGGTTACAGGGCCAACGAAGGTTATAAGAACGGCGCCACGCACGGGGCACTGGTGGGTATCGTAGGCGGTGTCATCGGGGGAACAGTTATACTGATTTTATACCTCATAGGATATGGAGATTATGCCCAACAGCTCTGGCCAGTTACCAGTGTTATAATGGCCGTTGCAGCTATAATATTGTATGGTGTGGTAGGGGGAATCGGTGGAGCGATTGGTGCTGCCATTAAAAGTAAATAAGCACATATTATAATTTTTTAGCCCGCAGCAGAGATTACGGTCTTCTGCGAATATTCTTTTTTAATTTCAAAAATAAAAATAAGAAAAATATTATTCTAGGTTAACCCAGTACAGATTTGGTTATAAAACCTATAAATAAACCACCCACAGCCCCTATGACCATTATAGGTGCGTAAGCCCGGGTGATAATGGCTGAAGGTAGACTCAAACCAATACCCAGAATTAAACCGCTAATCAGGGGATCTAAGCCGAAGGTGACATTGGGGATAATTAACCCTATCATGAAACGATCCACAAAAGCACTGGAAAGTGCCTCCCACTTCTCCCGCCCCGAATCAAATTTCATGGGGACCATTATCAAACTGGAGAAAAGACCAAACACCAGACCACATATCAAACCAAGAGTAACTGCATCCATTTTCTAACACCTGATATTATTATCCTGGGGCTTTCATAAATTCCTTTCTGAGTTTTTTATTCTCAGAAGGATATCAGATTTATAAAGACAGTTCATTAGGATATTTTAAACAAATCTGACGAATAAACAAATTCAAAGGATGTCATTTTCTGGAGTTGAATGAAATTTTCTAGATCATATAAATAATAATAAATTCATAATAATAGTGATGTTTTAAAATATTTTTTTTAGGTGGTTTTAGTATGCCTGAAGGCATAATTAGAGGAATAGCTGAAGAAAACAAAATAGAAGCAGAATATTGGTTAGAAAAATTTGGTAAAGCAGAAATGTACGGATTTTTTCTCTTCCATGAGGAAGAAACTGACCTATGGAAATTTTTAGGTGAAAATTTAAAGTATCTGGATGATTTATGTGGAAAAGAATGTCATATTGGTATTATTGAAAGGTCAAATCCAGATAATCTACCCGAATGGTACATGAAAGAACAAATGTATAAAGAACCTGAATTCTGGGAAGAGCTTTCCGAATCTTATCAAAAATTTTTACCCTATGATAAGTTTAATGTTTTTAGCATAGCCAAAAATTTAGGAATTCCATTAAATCAGGTCCCATGCATCGTATTTTTTAATACAATACCCATCAAGGAATATATTTATCTACCCATTCTCGTAGACCCAGAAAATTACAAAGAATTTTTCAAAGACGTTTTTACCAGAGTTCAAATGAGTTTAGAAGCACCTCCTAAAAAAAGATTGAAAACCCTGAATTCTAAGCTTAACAGCGACCGAATGAAATGGAATGTACCAGTACGTGCAGAAAAATTATCAGGAACCCTCAATAAGATTGTAAGTCCCGTAAGATCTGTGGTAGACGTAGTATCTCCTTTGAGAGAGATGTTAAGATGATTCCTATCAAAAAAACCTGCAGATTTTATTTAAAAACAGATTATCCTTTTTTTAGTCTGTTTGATGATGAACTTGTTTGTTTTAATGAAGTTTGGGATGATTCAGATTATTGTAAAATCCATACTGATTTTCCAGATGATGAAGATTCTCCTATTTATAATAAATTATTAAACGAAAAAAACAAAATAATCGATGAAATAATAGAAAACAGAGATGACGAATGGATTGGAGCCATATTACCTGAAATAAACATTGAAAATAAAAAATTTTCCAATATAAAGTTACCTTATTTTAAAATAAAAAAGTCTATTTCTTTTGTTAATGCAGAAATTGGAGATTTAAATTTGTATGGTGCTGTTATAGAAGGAGATATTAAGTTTAATAAATCCAAAATAGAAAATGTTTATTTTGACAATGCGATAATAAAGGGTAATCTCGATTTAAGGGATACTGATATAAATGAAATAAATTTTGAAAGTCTTTTTGGAGATAAGGGCATTATAGAAGGTGAAATTCTATTTAATGGTTCCGAAGAAGAATTAAACAATTTATTCAAAGATAATATGATAATAGAGAAAAAATAGGATTTTATCTTCTAAAGAATTTAAAAAATAATAGAGATAACGCCGGAACTGGGATTTGAACCCAGGCGGAGGGTACCTCCACGGGATTTCAAGTCCCGCGCCTTACCAAGCTAGACTATTCCGGCAAGATGAATAATATAATAAAAAATAGGGGTTGAAGCTAAGGTTAATTAGCTTTTTAATTCAATTTCAATACTCACGTTATCAGGCACATTGACCTTCATAACCTGTCTCATGGCCCGTTCATCGGCTTCGATTCCCACTAATCTTTTGTGTATTCGAAGTTCCCATTTTTCCCAGGTAGCTTTTCCTTCACCATCTGGTGATTTTCGGGTTGGTACTACCAGTTTTTTGGTGGGTAATGGAATAGGTCCAGACAGGTCCACACCAGTCCTTTCGGCGATCTTTTTTAATTGGTCGCAGACATAGGCCAGCTTTTCAGGATCGGTCCCGGTGAGTTTAATTCGTGCATTGTGCATTTTGTTCCTCCGTTAAAAGAAAAAGAAGGTGAAAAGTTAGGAATAAACCTATTTAGCTGGTACGATATCAATACACATTCCAGCAGCCACGGTTTGACCCATGTCCCGGATAGCGAATCTACCCATGTGAGGAATGTCCTTGATTTTTTCGATAACCATAGGTTTGGTTGGTTTAACTTTCACAATTGCAGCGTTACCGGTTTTGAGGAAGTCAGGGTTTTCTTCATCCACTTGTCCAGTTGCTGGGTTCATTTTGTTAACTAACTCTAAGAAAGTACAGGCGACCTGAGCGGTGTGACAGTGGAATACAGGGGTGTATCCTACGGTGATAACACCAGGGTGCTGTAATACAACGATCTGTGCGGTAAATTCTTTAGCGACGGTTGGGGCGTTGTCGGTGTGTCCGGCTACGTCTCCTCTTCTTACGTCGTTTTTACCTACACCACGTACGTTGAATCCTACGTTGTCACCAGGTTCTGCCATGTCCAGCATTTCGTGGTGCATCTCGATGGATTTTACTTCTCCGGTTACTCCGGCTGGTTCGAAGATTACGTTTTCACCTTTCTTCATGATACCGGTTTCGATTCTTCCCACAGGTACGGTTCCTACACCGGTGATGGAGTAAACATCCTGGATAGGTACTCGTAGTGGTAAGTTGGTTGGTTTTTCAGGAGCAGTGAAGGTGTCCAGGGCTTCCACCAAGGAAGGTCCTTTGTACCATGGGGTGTTGTCACTGGCGGTGGTAATGTTGTCTCCTTCGAAAGCAGATAATGGGATGAAGTTGATGTCATCTGGTTTGTAAGCCACAGTCTTGATCAGGTCAGAGACTTCAGCTTTGAGGTCATTGAATTTGCCTTCGTCGTAGTTAACAAGATCCATTTTGTTGACACCAACGATTAATTGGTTGATACCAAGAGTCCTTGCTAAAAATGCGTGCTCTTTGGTTTGTGGCATGATACCGTCGTCAATAGATACAACTAATACGGCAGCGTCAGCCTGGGATGCACCAGTAATCATGTTTTTAACAAAGTCACGGTGACCAGGACAGTCCACAATAGTAAATTCGTACTTTGGAGTTTCAAACTTAGCGTGAGCTAAATCGATGGTTACTCCTCTTTCTCTTTCTTCGCCTAATTTATCCATTACAAATCTGAACTTGTTTTCTCCGTCTGCTAATTGCTGTTCAGCAATAGCTCCGGCTTGGAGTAATAAGTGTCCCACAAGGGTTGATTTTCCGTGGTCTACGTGTCCAATAAACGCCAAGTTCATGTGTTCTTTTGTTTTAGCCATTAAAAATACCTCCATTTAATATGCGTTAGCATGATATGCATAAGCAATATTTGTTAGTAGTCTGAGCTTAGGTTAAGTTTAGTCTAAACCCCCATATAAATGTATAATTATGGGATGGCAAACTAGCCCTAACATCCCATATATTTTCCATATTTTTAGAGGTTTGTACCAAACATAAAAGTTGGGTTAATTTTAACCCAGGTAGTGATCAGGTCCATAAGGATCTGGGGTGAGCCCTTTCCTCTGCCTGATTTCTTTTATAATTTGATTCTGCATTTCCCGAGGCAGTCTTTCGAATCCTGCGTTCTCAGTGGACCACAGACATCTACCTTCGGCAGCAGATCGGATGTCACCTGCAAATCCAAACATTTCTGCCACTGGCACTTTGGATTCCAGGGTTGCCATGTCTCCTTCCTGGGACATGTCCACGATCTGTCCTCTTCTGTTCTGGACTTCTCTGGTGGATGATCCCATGTAATCTTGAGGCACGTTGATGAATACTTTTTGCACAGGTTCCAGCAGAGTTGGCTGGGCCATCATGATGGCTCCATAAACAGCCTTCCGGATAGCAGGTAATACCTGAGCAGGTCCTCTGTGTACCGCATCCTCGTGTATTTTTGCATCCATGAGTCTTATTTTGATACCCATGACCTTTTCCTTAGCAATAGGTCCATCGTCCAGGGCACTTTCGAAACCTTCCATGAGAAGTTCCTTAATCTCATCCAGGTACTGGATACCACGGGTGGAGTTAATGAATAAGGATCGGTTGTTGATATCCCACACCTTACGGGCCTGGTCTTTCTCCAGTCCCAGTTCAATCAACTTAGCAGCCATTTCTTTACCTTTGACACGGCCTTCTTTGATGTCTCCATCCTGGATAGCCTGGAATATGGCGTCTTCTAGTGGTTCAATTTCTATGTAGAACCTGTTGTGCTTGTTAGGTGATTTTCCTTCCACTGGGCCAGCTTTACCAGCAATGGTTTCCCGGTATACTACGATTGGTTCAGAGGTTTCGATTTCCACACCCTTATCATTGATCCGGTAGGTGATAATTTCCAGGTGAAGCTCACCCATACCAGAGATGAGGTGCTCTCCAGTTTCCTCGTTGATGTCCACTTTAACAGTAGGGTCTTCTTTACCCACTTGCCTTAAAACTTCTATGAGTTTAGGCAGGTCCTTGGTATTTTTAGCTTCTACTGCTACAGTAACCACAGGTTCAGAGATGTGTTCTAAGCCTTCGAAAGCTTCTATTTTACGGCCAGTATTACAGACAGTTTCCCCGGCCACAGCATTTCGGGCGCCGGTAATTGCTACAATGTTACCTGCAGGTACCCTGTCGGTGTTTACTCTTTCTGGTCCGAAGTATACTCCTACTTGCTGGATCCGGTTTTTACCGTGGGATCCTACAAAGAATATCTCGGTACCTTTCTCAATGGTTCCACCGTAAACCCGTCCGGTAGCAATTTCACCGGCGTGTTTGTCGATACTCACATCAGTAATCATCACCGCTAATGGTCCGTCGGGGTCGGTGTTGAGCATACCCTGACCTTCCTCACTGTCCAGATCTCCTGGCCAGATGGTAGGTACCCGGTAAGCTTGAGATTCATCAGGGCTTGGTAAGTGTTCTACTACCATTCCCAGTAATACGTCAGCCAGAGGTACTTTTTGAGCCAGTTCTTTCTGGTTTTCGTTATTACAGTATTCTAAAACATCTTTGAAGTTGATACCGGTTTCCTGCATAACAGGCACATTTAAAGCCCAGTTATGGTATGCTGAACCAAAGGCCACACTTCCGTCTTCTACCCGTACCTGCCATTTGTCTTTGAGCTCTTCAGGAGCCATGTTCTTGATGAGTTTGTTGGCACTGGCAATGGTCTTGATGAATCGGGCCTGTAATTCATTAGGGTCCAGTTTTAATTCGTTGATTAAACGGTCCACTTTGTTGATGAATAGTACTGGTCGTACATTCTCTTTGAGGGCCTGACGCAGTACGGTCTCGGTTTGAGGCATGATACCTTCCACCGCACATACTACTACCACGGCACCGTCCACTGCTCTCATAGCACGGGTCACGTCTCCACCAAAGTCCACGTGACCAGGGGTGTCAATGAGGTTTATCAAGTATTCATTATCTTCATATGCGTGCACCATGGACACGTTTGCTGCGTCGATGGTAATACCCCGAGCCTGTTCCTGTTCATCGAAATCAAGGAACCGCTGGTCTCCAGCTAGCTCGGAAGAGATCATACCGGCACCGGCCAACAGGTTATCAGACAAAGTAGTCTTCCCGTGGTCGATGTGAGCCACAATACCGATGTTTCGGATGTATTCTGGCTGGTACATCAGCTCTTTTATCTTACTAATCATTTTATCTCGTCTACTCACCACAATCACCTGGTAAATAATGATAAATTCATAATTTTTATTTTATTTTATTTTTTAGTTATAGAATTCCAAAAAGAAAATCTAAATCAAAAATGTACCCGGAGGTACCATATAATATACTGATAATGGTACTTAGTGGGCAGATCGAGCGATTCTCTCTTTTTCTTCCTTTTTCCCTATAGCGAAGCTTCGGGTATCGTATTCAGATGCCAGTAATAGCTCGTCGGCTAAGGCTTCTTCTACTGATCTTTTGTTTTTAAAAGCAGATTGCATGGCTCCTCTGGTTAGGAAACCGAGAGACAAATCTACTCTCCTTTGGGGAGCGATATCCACCGCTACCTGGTACCCAATACCCCCGTATTTAATCCGGGTGGTTTCTTCCCGTGGTGCAGTGTTTTCTACAGCTTTCACCAGTACCTGGATAGGGTTTTGTTTGGATCGCTTGTTTATGATTTCTAAGGCGCCTTGAACAATATTGTAAGCCTTGTTCTTCTTACCAGAGTTCAGGTGGGTCCTCATAATTTTGTTCATTAATCGTTCTACAATAGAGACTTTTGATTTGGCGAACTGCCTTTTAACATGTCTACCCATGGTGTGGGGGACTAAGATTTCGTCCAGGCACAGGTAGTTTACCAGACCCATGTCCTCTACCTTTACCTCGGCCAAATCCCATTTATCAAACATTTGACTCATGAAATTACCTCACTGGTTTTTCTATTTTTCCTTTAACCATTTCTTCTAAAGCAACATTGTTAACTTTCGTAACCTTCCATCGTACACCAGGGATATCACCCATGGATCTTCCAGAAGGTCCACCGATACCTTCAATAACTACTTCATCGTGTTCATCAATGAAACCAATTGCACCATCACCAGGAGCAAAAGCAGTTAATTGTTTACCGTTTTTAATTAGTTGAACTCTAACACACTTTCGTATAGCAGAGTTAGGTTGTTTAGCTTCGATTCCCACTTTTTCAATGACGATTCCTCGTGCTTGAGGTGCACCTTCTAAGGGGTCCGCTTTTACATCTAAACGTAATGCTTTTCGTTTGTAATCAGTATCTTTCCATTTGAAATGTTGTCTATTTTTTTTAAGCTTTTTAGCTGCGAAAAGTCCGGGCAATAAAATTCCTCCTTATGACATTTCAGTAATAATCAGTTAATTATACTCAGGTTATAAACCTGAGAACTTGTTATAATAACTAGTTATAATAATAATCAACTTTTACACACAAAAAGAATATTATTTTATAACAATATTGTTTATGTTGTGCTGTCTTTTAGCCAGTAATCTGGCTCGTTCAATGTTTTGACCGCCTCTTCCGATGGCTGTCCTTTTATTTTTGGCATCTGTTTCCACAGTGGCTATTTTTTCACCATTTTCTCGCTGCAGTATCCTTATACTCCGGAGTTTGGCAGGAGCCATTAAATTGGAAATGAATTCCACCTGATCATCAGAATGTTCTATGACTTCTACTCCTTTGTCAACTGCTCGCTGGACTTTGGCAACGGTACTGCCTCGTTTACCGATGGCTAGACCCATATCTCCATTTTTCACAATGAAAGTTATTTTGCCGTTTTCATCGTCCACAATACAATCTTTTACCATTGCCCCCGTCATGCTTTCAAAGAGCGCAATGTATCTTATTTCATTGGTGGTGAATTTGACTGTCACAGAATCTACCCCATCATTTCTAATATTGTAGAATCACCAGGATCTTTAATTACTAATGTTGCTACGGTAAAAGGTTTACCGCATACAGAACCCAGATCTACACTGGTTCCTTCAAAAGTGTAAACAGGAATCTCAGAAAGTTTTGCATAGTAGGCGACATCTTCTTTGACCTCGGCAGGGCTGTTATCAGCCACTACTACTAACTTTCCTTTACCAAGTTTTAAAGCTTGAATTGATTTTTCTGATCCTAAAGTGACAACACCAGTGTCTACAGCGACTCGTATTCCTCTATCTACGTCCATCTACTGCCTCCTATTTATTTTTGTTTCATTACGACGCCAACTGAACCTGTACCCAGAGGTATTGGCTGTCCGATAATAATGTTCTCTATAATACCAGTAAGGTGATCTATTTCGCCCCTTATACTGGCGCGAAGAAGGTGTTTTCCAGTTTCCTCAAAAGAAGCTCTGGCAAGAACACTTGCTTTCTCACCACTAATACCATGTCTACCTATAGACTTAACCGAACCATCAGCAGTCATCATGTCTGCTACCAGCATGATGTGTCTCACATCAACTGTTAGACCTTGTTCATCCATGGTACGCTGTGCTTCGTGTATAATCGCGTTACGGGCAGCTTCCACTCCCAGAACTTTCTCTACTTCATGGATATCATTGGTAGTAGTTCGGACTTTGTCCACACCTTCCATTTTAAGAACAGCTCCAAGGTTTGAACCTTCCGTGTGTATAACCCATTCTTCCTCTTCTTTACGAATAACGACTCTTCCGATGTTTTTCACACCACTGATTTGCAGATCGCGAACTTTATCGGCTAAAAGTCTTAATTCCCTTATACTTGATTTGGCAGGTTCAAAACTTAGTAGGTTGTTATCTATCTGAACCTTCTTAAAAGCTTTTTCTACACGATTTATAATGTCGTCAAAATTAAGTCTTTTGTCGGCAATTTTTTCCATATTCAACTCGGCCACCACATTGTTTTCGGCATAGTTGATATGGAAATCCTGAAGAATATCATTCATGGTACTCTTACCAATCTGGTTGGCAATGGTCCGCACAAATTCTTCATCATTACGGTACTCGTCTTCAAAGAAAATAGCCATGGTAGGCGTAGAAATCTTCTTTCTGGCATCTACAATTTCAATGAGTCTGGGAAGACCCAGGGTAACGTTAAGTTCTGCTACCCCTGCATAGTGAAAAGTACGCATGGTCATCTGTGTACCAGGCTCACCTACAGACTGGGCAGCTACGGTTCCGACGGCTTCCCCGGCTTCTATTTTTGCCCGTTCATAAGCCTTCTTGACCCGTTTCACTAATTCATCTAATTCATCGTCATCCAGGTCGTGTCGTTGGGCTGCTTGAGCTATCTCATGGATCAAGCTCTCGGTGAACTTAGCCCGTTTTTTCTTCACGACTTTTGTAACTTTTTCTATCATTTCTTGCACAAAATCACCTAAAACCCCGCTTTCTGCTGCATAACTTATTGCTGCATAAAAGATAAGTTTAATAATTATTATTTAATCATTAACTCCTTATTTACCGGTTTTTATCCTCATTTCATCTATGAGTTTGTCCAGGTCTACTACCTTACCATAATCACTCTTGGCGGGATCAACCAGGTCTTCTCCATAAACCGTCTGGATAATTACGCCCCGGTTATCGGTAACTTTTCCGTCTTCCTTGACATTAAGATCCTGCAGAGCATTAACCAGTCTTCGCTGCATGTAACCACTCTGGGCAGTACGAATAGCTGTATCCACCAGACCTTCTCTTCCTCCCATAGCGTGGAAGAAGAATTCTATGGGGTCCAGTCCTTCCTTATAACTGGAGTGCACGAAACCACGTGCTTTAGCCCCCAATTCCCGTTTTTGGAAGTGAGGTAGGGTCCTTTCACTGTAACCCCGATCAATCCGACCACCCCGTACAGCTTGCTGTCCTACACAAGCAGTGATCTGAGTCAGGTTCAACATGGAACCCCTTGCACCAGTAAGGGCCATGATTACTGCGTGGTTTTCATTTATATCAAAGTAACTTTCGGCTATTTCCCCGGATTTGTCCCTTGCTTCTCCTAGAACCTGCATGATCTTCATTTCCAGGGTTTCTTCCAGGCTTCTACCAGGCAGTGCTTCCAGTTCATTGTTGTCATAGGCTTCAATTAACTGATCTACCTTTTTCTCGGCATTGTCCAGGTGAACTTCAATCCTTTCTTTTGCTTCCTGCGGGATCTCCTCATCATTGGTACTGGTGGTGAAACCAGCCTTCATGATACCAGATACTGCCAGTTTGGTGGAAGCATCCAGGAATTCCCGGGCCCGATCGGTACCGTATTCTTTTACAATGTGATCCAGGATTTTACCGGCAAATGCACCGTATGCCTTTTCATCTATTACTCCGGTGAGTAGCTGACCGTCTTCAATAACCACGTAGGCATCGTTTTTACATTCACGTTTTAGACAGTCATCACATTTCCGGCAGATTTCTGCCTTGTAGACTATGTTCATGTCCTTAGGCAGTACTTGGCTGAATATCTGTTTTCCAGTCCAGTTCTCGCCAGTCCTATTAGGTATGGGTAATTTTGCCTTTTTGAGAATTTGGAAAACCTGTTCTTCTGTGAAAATTGCTCTTTTTCTGGTTAAGAGGTAAGCACCAGATATGTGATCGTGGATACCACCAATAATTGGTCCACCAAAACGAGGTGAAAGTATGTGCTCCTGTACCCTCATGAGGGACTTGGCTTCGGCCCTTGATTCCTCGGTCTGGAATACGTGCATGTTCATCTCGTCCCCATCAAAGTCCGCATTGTATGGTGGACACACACATAGATTCAGACGGAAGGTTTTGTATGGTAAAACCCGTACTTCGTGGGCCATCATGGACATTCTGTGCAGTGATGGCTGACGATTGAATAGTACAATGTCACCATCTTTCAGGTGTCTTTCCACTACCCATCCTGGTTCTATTTTATCTACCACTGCTTCCTTGGTTTCTTCATATATCCTGATTTTCCGCTCATCAGGACGGATGGCATAGTTTGCACCAGGATGCACTTTAGGTCCATTTAAGATGCACTGTTTCATCTCTTCGATGTTCCATTCTGTTACATAAACAGGAACCGTGACTTCGGTGGCGATGATTTCAGGCACTCCCACTTCATTGATACTGATGTTGGGATCAGGTGAAATAACAGTACGAGCCGAGAAGTTTACCCTCTTACCAGAAAGGTTACTTCTGAAACGACCTTCTTTACCTTTAAGTCGCTGTGCAAGTGTTTTTAGTGGCCTTCCAGACCTGTGTCTGGCTGGAGGAACTCCAGAAGCCTCGTTATCAAAGTAGGTGGTTACGTGATACTGTAAAAGTTCCCATAAATCCTCTACAATGAGTTGGGGTGCACCGGCCTCCATGTTTTCCTTTAAACGCTGGTTAATCCTTAAGATATCCACCAGTTTGTGGGTTAAATCATCCTCGGAACGTTCACCGGTTTCCAGGGTAATGGAAGGTCGCACCGTGACTGGGGGAACTGGGAGAACCGTAAGCACCATCCATTCTGGTCGGGCTATCCGATTACCGTCTTTATCAGGCAGTGCATTAACACCCAGTAATAAGGCATCAGAGTCGGGTATAGTTTCCAGTCTTTCTCTTACCTCACTAGGGGTTAATTTATAGTTTCCCTCTACTATGGAAACTGGTTTGTCTATCTTAACATCTTCCTGATCTTCTTCACAGTGGGGACATTTATCACGTCGTGCCACGGTGTAAACTTCTTTAATAATAGAAGTCAGGCTTTCTTCGTTTCTAATTAAAGTATCAAATTTTTCCCGGTAGTCCACAATTTCACTGTCAGTTAGTAAAATTCTACCACAGCTGTGGCAGGTGGATCGTAAGATTTTGTGAATGGTATCTGCAAATCCTACGTGAATAACTGGACGGGCTAAATTTATACTTCCAAAGTGGCCCTGACATTCCCCACCCTTAGAAGCACAGGTTCTACATTTTAAACTGGGATCTATTACTCCTAATCGTGGGTCCATAAGTCCGTTTTCAATAGGATATCCGTCTTCATCGTAGGTATCAGGGGTTACGATTTTGGTGACAGACATTTTTCTTATGTCTTCCGGAGACATTAGACCAAAGTCGATCTGGGAAATCTTCTTTAAAATTCCTCTCAAAGTATTCTCTCCTTTAATTTGCTCCTTTTTTAAGTCCCTTATGCTTTATCTTCAAGAACCAATTTGGGGAAGATACACAGGCTCTTTAATTCGTCTAATAATAATTTGAATGCATATGAAATTTCTACTGGGAATGATTCTGATTCTCCGCAGATAGGACAATATGTTTTGTCCCTTAGTTTATCATAGACTGCCACCATTCCACATTCATTACATACAATAGCTTCGTACTTATCAGATTCATCTAATAATCTTTCTTTAAGGGCTAATGCTGCTCCATGGGCAATGAGACAATCTCTTTCCATTTCACCAAATCGGAGCCCACCTTCTCTGGCTCTTCCTTCAGTAGGTTGTCTGGTGAGTACCTGTACTGGCCCCCGGGAACGGGCATAGACCTTATCTGTGGTCATGTGGTGCAGTTTCTGGTAGTAAGCCACTCCAATGAATATCTCGGCTTCGATTCTTTCACCGGTGATTCCATTGTACAGGGTTTCCACCCCTGCTGTTTCAAATCCATTGGCTTTAAGGGCGGCTTTAATATCAGTTTCCAGTTCACCGGTAAATGGAGTTCCGTCAATTCTTCTTCCTTCCATACAACCAGCTTTACCGCCCAGCATTTCCAGTACCTGTCCTACAGACATCCTGGATGGGATAGCGTGTGGGTTAACCACCAAATCAGGTACCACACCGTTTTCAGTGAAGGGCATGTTTTCCTGGGAAACAATTAGGCCCACGACCCCTTTTTGACCGTGCCGGGATGCGAACTTGTCCCCGAATTCGGGCTGTCTGGTGTCTCTGACCCTTATCTTGGCCAGACGACTTCCTTCCACGGTTTCGGTTAGTAGAACTGCGTCCACCACACCTTTTTCTCCGTGTCTTACTGTGACCGAGGTCTCTCTTCTTCGCTCTGCCACTGTTCCAAATTCATCTATTTCTTCCAGGAAACGTGGAGGTGAAGTTTTTCCTATTAAAACATCTCCAGAAGATACCACTGATTCAGGGTTTACCACACCGTCTTCATCCAGATGCCGGTATGCTTCTTCTGAACGGTAACCCCGTACACCTTTTTCTGGTACTTCAAATTTGTCCTCTTGTCCACCAGGATACCTTCTTTCAGATGCCTCGTAGGATCTGAAGAATGATGATCTGGAAAGTCCTCTCTCAATAGAGGCTTTATTAAGAATAAGAGCATCTTCCATGTTATATCCTTCATAGGACATAACTCCCACCACAAAATTCTGTCCAGAAGGACGTTTATCATAACCGGTAGCATCGATAATACGGGTTTTGACTATAGGGGTTTGTGGATGGTGTAAAAGGTGAGCACGAGTATCAGTACGCATGCCATAATTAGAAACATATAATCCCAGGGCCTGTTTAGTCATCCCTGCTTCCATGGTGTTACGTGGTGAAGAATTGTGATTGGCAAAAGGAATAATTCCCGCACAGATACCCAACATGGTAGATGGATCAATTTCCAAATGAGTGTGGTATTCATTGAGTTCTTCTGGAGACATGGAGATATATGAGTTCTCCTCTTCTTCTGCATCCAGATATTCTATTATTCCCTCATTTATGAGGTCTTGCCATTCCATTTCCCCTTCTTTTAGTTTAATGATGTGTTCTTCTTTAAGAAGTGATTCACCATTTTTAACCAGTACCAGCGGTCTCCTGGCACGTCCAGGGTCATTAAAAATATAAATCTCATCAGTTTCAGGGTAATAGGTGATGTTCATTTCATCAGAGATCTCACCAGACCTTCGTTTTTCCCGCATGTCTTCCACGAAGGTTTCTGGTTCATCACAGGCCCCTATTAACTTCCCGTTAATGTAAATTTTAGCTTTTCTCACGAAATTGCCTCCCAATTAAAAATCAGAAATTAATAAAAAAGATGAAGTTAGTTGAGAACCCCCATCTTTTTAATGATGTTCTCTATCTCCTCCGGGTCAGATCCTTCAGATATTTTGGCCATTAAAGCCAGGTTCTTTACCAGACCACAATTCGGACCTTCCGGAGTTTCGTTAGGACAAATTTTACCAAACTGCGTAGGGTGCAAATCCCTTGCTTCAAAGTGAGGTTGACTTCGGCTTAAAGGAGATACTACCCGTCTCATGTGGGAAAGAGTTCCCATGTAACTGGTACGGTCCAACAACTGACTTACACCTGCTCGTCCGCCCACCCAGTTTCCAGTGGCTATGGCATGTTTAATGTTTTCTGTTAACACATCAGAACGTACCGCCTGCTTTACAGAGGGTTCTTTTCCTCTGGCCAGACTTCTTTCCAGTTGGTAGCTCATATCCCTGGTTAAGCTGGTGAAGGCCACCCTGAATAAATCTTCCATCAGGTCTCCAGATACTCTTAACCGTTTGTTAGTGTAATGGTCCTTGTCGTGAGGTTCTCTTGTTTCAGAAATAACTTGCAGTAACATTTCAGTCATTTCTGCCAGGTAAGTGGCTTTTTCAGCCCGGTTTTCTGATTCAATACCCATGTGAGGCAGTAAGTAACGGTCAATGACATCCTCTGCACGCCGTATACGATATTCTTCAGTCATTCCTTTAGCTACCCGATTTCCTATGTATTTAATGGCGCTTTTAGTCAGATATTCCCTGCGTTCTTCCTTGGTTAACTCTTCCATTTCTTCTGCTTCTATTTTCAATGCCGGATCAGAAACCTGTATATCGTCGGCTACGATCATCTGGTAGTTAAAGTCATCAGATATGTGAGTAATGATCTCTTCATCAGTGGACAGACCCAGAGCCCTTAATAGAACCACCAGTGGTATTTCTCCAGGTACGTAAGGGAAAGATATTCTTAAGAAAACACCGGTTTTTCTTGGTTTCCGGTATTCTAAGGATATTCTTGCTCTAAAACCGCTTTTTATAGATGTGACAATGGCTCTTGCTCGGCGGTCTTCTATTTCACCTATCCTTTCCAGAATAATTTTATTAGGGGCAATCTCTTCCATGGTTACTATGGCTCGCTCTGAACCATTTACAATGAAGTAACCTCCAGGATCCTGAGGGTCTTCTCCTTTGGCCATGAGCTCCTGCTCATTTAGGTTGCTGAGATGACATATGTCCGATTTCAGCATTAAAGGCAGTTCTCCAATGTAAACTTTTTCAAAATCTTGCTGTTCTTCACCTTTTGATAGGGCCATTTCTAAATACATATGGGCAGAATAAGTCAAGTTTCTTAAACGGGCCTCAGTTGGAAATATGTGGCTTTTAGAACCATCAGCTTCCTTAGTAAAAGGTGGTTTAATTTCTAGTTTTCCTGTTTGAACCGAGTAAGCACCCTGTTCCAACGTTATAGGTTCAGCTATGTCTATGATGTCTTGTATACGGTGATTTACAAAGTCGTTGTAGGACTTAATATGGTGATCAACCAAGTTGTATTTATCAAAAAACGCGTCTACCATTCCCCATGCACTCTTTTTCATGCACTTCCTCCAAAAAATAAATACCTGTTAATTAAATATATTAGTCAAAATATTCCTTCAATATTATTTTACCAAATTTTTAAATTTAGTTATTGAATTGATTTTTGAGCTATGAGAGTTAAAAATACCAGAAAACGAAAAAAATCAATCCTGTACTAAACGATAAGTAACAAATTTACCTGCAGTAGAACTCTTCCGGGTTATTTCCAAAACATCCCCTTCTTTAGCACCAATAGCTTTAGAAACAGGGTCGTCGGATTTAATCCTGGGAAGTTGTTCAGGATGGATATCCATCTTTTTAAGCGTTTTAGTAGCTTCGGATTTCGACAAAATAACGTGATCTGGAACCAATTCGTGTTTCAAGATATCTTTCTTCACAATTTATCCTCCAGTTAAAAAATCCCAGTAAAAATCAGAAAAACGGGCCCGACGGGAATTGAACCCGCGACCACTTGGTTAAAAGCCAAGCGCTCTGCCAGACTGAGCTACGGGCCCTAATTGGATGGACGCCCTGGCCGGGAATTGAACCCGAGTCGCGGGCTCGACAGGCCCGCATGATAGCCCCTACACCACCAGGGCACGTCTCAAGAATTAGAGCAATTTAAGTTATACCATTAGTTGCTTAAATACTTTTCCATTCATTATAGTATATATACTTAATCATACTACGATAAAATTCTCCAGCGCTGATTTTAGGATATTTTTTCAAGATATACTCTTATGGATTTTTCTAGTATTTAAATAGTATGGTATTTGTTCTCAAACATAGTTTATGCTACCAAGATATTATTGTATGGATGATGCCTTGTTTTCTTATATCACCGGCATACTACTATCTAGGATCATAAACCTAGAGCTAAGTTCAGTTTGTACTGAATCATTCTCTTACATCTGAAAGCAAGTCCCGCCTGCCGGACTTGAACCAGCAACCCTCGGATCTACAGTCCGATGCTCTGCCAAATTGAGCTAAGGCGGGTTCTAGGACATGTGATTCTACATACTAAATAATTTTGCTATATATAAATATAGAATGGGATTTTGCTATATATAAATATAGAATGGGACCACCCGGATTTGAACCGGAGTCTCAGGCTCCCAAAGCCCAAAGGATCGACCAAGCTACCCTATGGTCCCTGCTTGATAATTCTATTTTTTCAGTCTTTTTGCCTCGACTAGAGCCCCGGACGGGAATTGAACCCGCGACCACGAGATTACAAGTCTCGCGCTCCACCAGACTGAGCTACCGAGGCAGTTTGAATGTTAGGCTGTATTGGTTTAAATACTTTGTGGTTGTTTCTATACATAGATACAAAATATGGGCAAATAATGTGATAAAAGAGAATATTTATATTAAATATTCTCCTATTTCTTCCCGGCGACTTCCTGTAACACTTTAACCACGGGAAGTTCTTCTCCTCCCAGTAAACTGATACAGGCGCCACCACCACTACTTATATGATCCATATCAGACGAGAAACCCATTTGAACTGCAGCAGCAGCCAGGTGCCCTCCCCCAATAATGGAAAATCCTTGCGAAGAAGCAATAGCATTTAATATATCATCAGTCCCTATACTGAACTCGGGATTCTCAAAAACACCTGCTGGGCCATTGGCAAATATGGTACGTGCCCTTCGGATGTGCTGAGCATATAATTTAATGGTTTCCATACCAATATCATAAATAGGAAGATTAGGGATCTGGTCTGAGACCACATCCACCCTTTTACCATCTTCGCAGATGGCAACATCCACTGGAAACAGGATCTTATCCTCAAAGCGGGTGATGAGTTTTTTGGCAATTTCTACAAATTTGTTATAACCTTTATTCTCAATAAAATCATTATTACATACCCCAATATCAGCACCAGATGCTAAAAGGAATATATTGGCCACCAAGCCCGTGGTCAGTATGTAATCAGCACTGCCATTCTCCAGCACATTCTCCATGACCATGATGGAATCATCCACTTTGACTCCGCCCAGAACATATACGCAGGGCTTTTGAACATTGTCCAGAGCACCATAAAGTATTTTAAGTTCTTTTTCCATTAGCCGACCAGCTCCGGAGGGTAATTCAAAGGCAAAGCCTACCAGAGAAGGTTGGGATCGGTGGGCGGTGGCAAAGGCATCATTGATGAAAATATCAGCTAGGGGAGAAAGCTTGTGCACCAGGTGGGTGTCGGCCTGCAGGTGAGCCTCCCTATTTAGAACTTCTTCAGAGTAAAAACGAACATTTTCCAATAGTAATATGTCGCCAGGTTTCATCTGAGAAATCTTGTCCCGGGCAGCGGAACCAAAGATGTCATCCACATAGCTTACTGGTAAATCTAATATTTTAGACAAAACATGGCTGTGTTGCTCCAGGGTAGTGAAATCTTTTTTTCCAGGTCTACTCTGATGAGCTAATAAAACAGTTTTAGCCCCCTTATTTGACAACTCTTTAAGGGTTTCTGCATGTAGCTGCATCCGGGTGTCATCTAAAATTAGTCCACTGTTGGGATCCACCGGGGAATTAATATCCACCCGCACTATTACAGTTTGGTTGTTCACTGAGAAATCGTCTATGGTATTGAATTTAAGGGACATTACTCTCCTCCCGAATGTAATTTAAATATTATCAACTTAAGTTATTTTCAATCTAATTTCTATAAATCGATTTGATAAATATTTCTAAAAAATTATGGTACTTGATATTAGTTATCATTATATTCTATAAAAAATAATTCTCTAAAGATTCTAATTAAAAATAATATTTCCATAAAAGAATTTCCTAAAAACACCCATCTAAAAAAAAATATCTAAGCTTAGCTAATCTTATCTAAAACAATCCCCCAAAAAAGTATTTTCTAAAAAAATATCTAATCTAATCTTATCTAAAACACAACAGGATTTTCTAAATTTAAAAAAAAATAAAATATAAAAATCAAATTAACTATTTCATGAATTTTTATACCTTTTCTAAAATTAAATATGGTTAAATCTTACTTACCAGATCCAGCAATGCTTTTTCCGGATTTTCCGCCAGAATGATTCCTGAAGCCAGCAGCACTCCCACAGACCCCAGGTCTAAAGCGGCCTTCATGTCATCACCAGTGGATATACCTGCCCCGCAGAGTACCTTAACCCCTGGATTGATTTTTTGCACAGCAGCCACCGTACCTTCTACTACTTCTGGTTCTGCTTGAGAAACTGGTATTCCTGAACCAATTAGTTCTGGAGGTTCCACTGCTACAAAGTCCGGGCCTAGAGACGTTACTGCAGTACTGGTGTTGATATTATTGGTACACACCACACTCACCAAATCATTCTGGGCGGTTCTCTGCACCATCTCATCGA
The DNA here is from genome assembly GCA_002504725.1 of Methanobacteriaceae archaeon UBA587. Taxonomy (GTDB): domain Archaea; phylum Methanobacteriota; class Methanobacteria; order Methanobacteriales; family Methanobacteriaceae; genus UBA587. The sequence goes on from DATN01000002.1 coordinate 621,982, forward strand.
TATCTGCCAAAATCATTCTCTTTTCCGAATGGTTAATCAGGGTACCGGCCACTCCGGCATCCAGGGCACACTCCAGAAGAGCACTTCCTGTGTGTCCACCGGGAGTAATGGGATCCAGATGCTGGGCAAACACAGGAATATCTACTTCCTGAGCAATCCTATAAAGATCCATGTGCTGTGGTGCCACAGCAATGTTTATTCCCGTTTCTTTTGCCACATTCTCACAGGCCTGGGCCAGTCTTAAAGCATTTTCTCCACTTGATTCTAGATATGTCTTGAAATTTAATATCACAATGGGAGTTTTAGTAATTGACTTCATCTGAATCCTCCAAATGACTAAATTCAATGAAAATTATATTATTTATATGTTAATATGAATGGAGCATATTATAAAAAATTTTTGGTGGAATACAGATATCAAGAATATTAACATGAAAATGAAATATTATGTATCCTCAATTGAGAAAATAAAGATTTTAAGAAACTAAAAAATAAAAAAAGTAAACATCACAAGTTATAGGTTGCTACAACCAATTTTGGTGTAGAGCATGTCTTTGAGTAATGTTTACTTCCATAACGTTTGGTAACTAATGAGGGTTCAAAAGAAACCCATTTACCATTTACTTGAACCTGTAACCATCTGTGTCGCGATGACGCAGAAGTAGGTCCTTGCACAACTTTGACTTTGTATCCATTTGCTGCTAGTACTTTTGCAGACCAATCTGATAGTCCCCAACAACTTCCGTATCCTGTGGCTTCCACACCCGCTGCGGTGTGAGATGCGCCGTCTTTGTGATTCATGTGTTTGTTAAGGTAAGTAGCCAGTGTTTGTAAACCCTCTGTACCACTGAGATCCATTAGTTCTTCTTTTTCGTCCATAGTCGCTGATTTTGATGAAGTCCCTACACTAGGAGTGCTCTTGTAAGTAAGAGGACTTATAGAGCTGGAACTTTTAGTACTGGTAGTAGTCTTGGAACTGCTGGAATTGTTAGTAGTTGATGATGTGCTTACCGTTTTGTATTTGGTAACGTACTTGTACTTGGTCAAGTATTTGTAAACGTACTTGTATTTCCATTTACCGTTGGATTTGTACCAACTTTTTACTTTGACCTTTACTTTGTATGCTACTTTGACTTTGTAAGCCACTTTAGTAGTATTAGCTGCGTTAACTTCTGAAACATCACTGTTTGCGTTAACAGATACTTTAGCATTTTGATATTGGAGATTATCCGCAATCAGCCCTTGTGAAAAGGGCAAAAGGCACACTACTACACCTAATGTAAGTAGTAGTGCAAATGTCGAATGTCGCTTAATTGTACCGCCTCCACGTCTAAATGGCTAAAAGATGCATTTAGACATTGGTAACAACAAAGAATATTCACTTGATAACACTATATAAATGTTTGGTTGGAACTCGAGACAAAAAAGCTTATATGTGGCTCTTTTTTAGTTTTTACGGCCTATGATGAGGAATTGATATGAATTCTTTAAATCCCGAATTAAAGATGTTTTTAACTTAAAAAAGGCCATATTAATGGTTATTAAATTATAAACGTGTTTTAAATGATTTTTATATTTTAAAAGATATGAAATTAGTTTAAAATAATCTAATTAACTTAAAAAGATCATTGAGAGACCATATTCAAAAATAAGAGAACTAAGACAAATATTTTATAGAGAGTATTTAATACTTTATCAGTTAATTTAATTACTGAGAAAGATCTCAAAGATATCCCTACTTTTTCAAGACACCTCCCATGCTTTAAAAGGATTTTAAATACATTTACTATTTTTTAAAAATGTATCAATTGCAAATAACTTGCATTTTACTTCACTCTCAATCTAATTAAATCTTTAAAATTTTATTATCCCTACCCCATCCTGATTATCAATGGTTACATTGACTGACCATGATTGCAAATCACTGAGGAATGATGAGGCATTGGTCTCATTCATTAATTCAGGGAAGCTATCCCCAATGTATATAGGATAAATCTGAACATAGGGTTGTCCTTCATCTAAATTTAAAACCATTACCATGGAGCTTTTTGTTTCAGGGAATGGCTGATCAAATACACAGTTACCCATACTGTAAAATATAAGCTTGCCCTTGTAATTTTCTATGGTCTGTGGCATGTGAGAATGATGGCCCACCACCATATAAGCCCCATAATCAATACACTTGTGGGACAGCTCTTTTTGGAACTCATTAGGGGTGTGTTTATATTCTTCACCAAAATGGAACTCGCAAATGATGTAATCTGCCCCGGCAGCTTTGGCATTGTCCATGGCGGTTTTTATATGGTTCCAGGAAATAGGGGCAAATCCCGGACTGGTTTCTGTGGCAGGAGGAATGCTCACACTGGTAAACTCGGAAGCATCAATTATGGCAATCTTTTTGCCTTTGATCTCTAAAATTAAGGGAGTATATGCTTCCTGAATGTTATTTCCAGCCCCAGCATACTTAATGCCATATTTCTGGAGATTATCCAGAGTATCCAAGAATCCAGACTGCCCATAATCCATTATGTGATTATTAGCCAGACAGGCCACATCGATTCCAGCGTCCTTCAACATATAAGTATACTCGGGGTTTGTTTTCAGAGTTATATCTTTATAAGGCGCTTGATCATTGGATGTGGTGAGCGGTGTCTCCAGATTAATTACCGTTAAATCTGTATCATTCATGAGATGGATTATGCCTGCAAAGGGATGAGGATTTTTGCTAATGGTGGTTTCAACCCCCCGGGCCAACATAACATCCCCGGTGAAGGTAATGTTAATGGCCTGGGCACTATGGGAAGTTTGCCCCAAAGTACTGGAAAAAGAATTAGTGAAAATAAATATTCCCGCCCCAGCTACAATAAAAAACAATAATAAGATTATAATAAATGAACTTCTTTTAATAGGAATCCCCCGTTATAAGTATGATATAATAATTTAATAATCTATATAATAAAAAATATAATATAAATACTATTCAATTCATTAGCTAATCAAGAAGATATAAAATTAATAATTATCAAATCTGTGCTCAGCACAACCTGCTGTAATATGCAATTATTTTCTATTTTTTATGATATCTGATAAAATTAAGGAGACAATTGGATAAATAGGATATTTATAAGGAGATATAATCCCTGATGATCATTACACCAGATAATCAACTATTAAAAATCATTTTATTAAAGATGGTATAAATGTATTTTTTAAGAGTTTAAATTTAAGAGTTTAAGATATACTAACTTCAAGGACATATAATAATGAAATATAATAAATAAGCGAACATTAAAGACCAAATTAGTCTTATAAATTCATTAAAGGATTAAAATGTCACTTACAAGCGAAGAAATAAGAAAGCTGGAAAAAATGGGTTACCGTTTTGTGGGTAAACATAACCATGCCGCAGCCAAAATCTGTCACTGGACCAAAAAAAGTCTGCTGGACGATGGAGTTTGTTATAAAGAGAAATTTTACGGGATTAAAAGCCATCGTTGTCTGCAGATGTCACCCAGCATTCCATTCTGTCATCAGAAATGTCTTTTCTGCTGGAGAGATCTCTCAGCTACAGATACGGAGTGGAAGGGAGCATACGACGAACCCGGCGAAATAATCGACGGCTGTATTCAGGCTCAGCGCACCCTGCTCTGCGGTTTTTTTGGTAATGATAAATCCAATCCAGAAAAATTAGCCCAATCGCAAGACCCCAACAATGCCGCTATTTCTCTGGCAGGGGAACCTATGCTTTATCCTGAAATAGGAGAACTTCTGAGAGAATTTCACCACAGAGATTTTACCACATTCTTGGTGAGCAATGGAGTTACACCAACCAAATTAAAAAACCTTCCCGAGGAACCAACACAACTATACCTTTCCCTTGATGCACCGGAAAAGAAAACGTATGATGACGTATGTCAGCCACAGATTCCTGATAGCTGGGATAAATTAAATGAGTCATTGGAATTACTTCCCAGTTTTGACTGCCGCACAGTAATACGGACTACGTGTGTGCGGGATAAAAACATGTTTAATCCCCAAGGTTATGCAGATCTCATTAAAAAAGCAGACCCCGACTTTGTGGAAATCAAAGCTTACATGCACATCGGCTATTCCCGGCAAAGACTAGAAAGAGATAACATGCCCCTTTCCTTTGAGGTGAGAAATTTTGCCAGGGAAATTGGAGAATTATGCGGCATGGAAGTTATAAACGAATCTAAAGAGAGTAGAGTGGTTCTTTTAGGATAAAATAAAATCAAACTATTTTTTATTATTTTTCATTATAGTTGTTATTTTTTATTTTTATTTAACTAAAATTTAAAATAAAATTTTATTAATTTTTAA
>DATN01000011.1 GCA_002504725.1 Methanobacteriaceae archaeon UBA587
AAACTAATAAGAAAATGATCTGCGGGGATAGCTTATATTATTATTATTATTATTATTATTATTATTATTATTATTATTATTATTTTCGTATGATTAAGAGCTGATTAGGTAGTTTTAGGAAACTTTTTTCAAGTATACTCTAGGGATATATTCTACCCCATCAATCTCATACTTATCATTGGTTGATTTTTCCAGTGAAGTGATAATAATCGTAATTATGAGGTGTAGTAACATTAGTGAATCTAAATTTCTCATATTCTCGTTTTCATCTGTTTTTTCCAAACCCACCACTATATTTTCCTGGTCTCTATCAATTTTCAGAGAATAATCATTGTTATCTTCAAAATATTTGATGATTTTATCCATATTCTCAAAAGGATTTTCTCTGTCTAAATTAAGATCTGATTTTAGCTTCTCCCAGAAAGCGGGATTGATGGAGTTCATAATATTCACGAAGTTGGGTTGTGGTTTATCATCTTCAATCGCCCAGGATTCCATGGCATCGGATACTGCTTTACTGTACCATCCTTTTTCAAACTGGTATAAACGGGATGCTTTTTGTCTGAACTTTAAGTCCACTTCGGAATTTACAGTAATGGTAATTCTTTTCACATTGTTCACCGCTTTTTAAGATTAGAATTAAATATTATCATTAGCTAATTGCCATAACTTTTTATTACCTATTATATTTTTTTGTTTTGTGTAAGTGCACAAATGAACTTTTATTAGCATTTTTTTAGATATTTATTGTTTAATCCTGGCTTTAACTGGTTATAATATCTATTTTACATATTAGATTATTTTAAAAACTTTTTTAAATTTATGGTTATGTGTATTATAAACTTTCTCAAGATAATTAAATCGGTTTTATATGTATATATTTTCTGTAGATTACTATAATGAAAAATATTTAATACATGCCCACGTAATCTAGAAACATGTCTGCAACGAGAATAGTAATTGTGGAAGATGAAGAACTATTAAGGTTTGGTACCACCCTGCATCTGAAATCCTTTGGCTATGATGTGGTGGGAAATTTTAGTTCTGGAGAAGAGGCTATAAAAAAAATTGCAGATCTTAAACCTGACGTAATTTTAATGGATATTGAACTTGCCGGGGAAATGAATGGTATTGAAACGGCCCAGATGATTAAAGAAAATTATGATGTTCCTTTAATTTATCTTTCGGTGCATTCTGATGAGGATACCATTAAAAAAGCCAAAAAGACAAGTCCGTTTCGCTATATGAACAAACCATTTCACGATGAAGAACTTAAATTCACCATTGAAATGGCGGTTAAAAGTCACCAGATGGAACATAGATTATTAGAAGAAATCAAAAATTATCAGGAAATACTTTATAATCTTCCGGGCATAGTTTACACTACATTTTCTGATTATAAAGATCTAAATATTTGTAATGACATGTTTAAGGATGTCACTGGCTTTAATTTCGCAGAATTACAACATGATAATGGTCATTTCCTGTTACCATTAATCCTGGAAGAGGACCGTGAAAAACTAGAACATGCTCTGGAGAATTCCATAAAAGGTAAACCTATTTCTTGTGATTACCAAATTAAAAATAAGAATGGTGAAATCAGGAAACTAAAGGAAATAATTAAACCAATAAATAAAGAAGAAAAAGTCTTTTATCATGGAATAATTTTTGATATAAGTGAAAATTAAGGATATTATCTTTTATTTTTTATTAGATGAGGGGATCTGTCCACAAAGGGTAGACCATTGCAGTAAAGGGGTATGGACAATCCCACTCACTAATTACATATAATATCTCTTTTTAAATATAAAGGAATCTTTAATGCACATTTACACACATGCACAGGTTTTATTTATGTGCAGTGTTAATGAATGTATTTTAAGTATTAATAAATAGTTTTTTATAGAATAAAGATTATTGGATAGTTATCTAAGTTTGATGGCAAGCCGAAGGGCAGCCACCGGTTTCCCGTAAGGGTTTAAACTGAGGAAACTCCACCCATCGCACAGAACCACGTTGCTGCGAGGTAACTGCTGAGAAGTTGGACTCTGGAGCAGAAACGACACGTCTTTTAGTGGATGAACATGATGCCTACTTAGATGGGTTGACTGACATTAAAAGGAACGGTGAAACGGCCAATCCGTGGGATGCAAGGGCAAATGCTGCTGATGATAACTGTTTGAAGCAGAGGTAGTCCGCCTAGATGAATGCTGCCGAAACAGGAGGTGGGTTACTCCCGGCAGGCCATCCAAACTTATAAATATTTTATTTTAATATTCCGCCCATAAAATTCATAACTATTAGAAATCAATATCAAAACACTTTTTGATTTTATTCATGGTTTCAGCAATTTTTGCTAAATTTTAATAAACTCTTCTATTTCCTATTGCCTTGACCGCACCTTTTTCACAATAGAATAATCCCACCAGTCCATGTTCTAATTGAACCGGACATCTAACACAGAAACAACCTTTTTTCTCAAGTTCACAAACTGTGGCACCTTTACTACAATACAGAATTTCTCCCTTAGTTTCCATACAACGATCATAGGCGGGACAATCCGGACAAAGACAGTGACTAATATTCTTTGGAGTAGAATGAACTACAATTTCTGCTTTATTTTCCATTAAATTCACCAACTTAATATTTGATGGCTTAGATGATTATTAACCTTATTTTAATGCATGAGTGCGCCATTTTCTATTTTTAATGATTCATCAGCATATTTTGACAAATGGGAATCATCAGTAGCCATAATGATAGTAAATTCCTTTTGGAAATGTTTTAATAATTCCATAAATTCTTTTGATTCTAGTTTGTCCAATTCTCCAGTAGCTTCATCAGCCAGGATAATTGAAGGTTGATTAACCATGGCTCTGGCTAAAGCCACTTTTTGTAATTCTAAGGGTGATAATTCTTTAGGGCAACTCTTGAATTTATTAAAACCGACTTTAATTAACATTTCCCTGGCAGAATCAGGGTTTGAGTTAATCATAGGGAGCATCACATTCTCTAATGCATTCAAATAGGATAAAAGATTGTCCCGTTTTAATATGAATCCTATCTCATTTCTAATTAAGGAACTTCGTTTCTGGGGACTAATATCCTTAACCTCTCTCCCTTTAAATATCACAGATCCCTGGGATGGAATTTCCAACATACCCATAATTTTCAGGAGGGTAGATTTACCAGATCCTGATGGGCCTTCAATAGTAATCAATGAATCTTTTCTTACTTTCAAGTCGATACTCTTAAGTGCGGAGATTTTCTGACCACTGGGGTGGGAATAAGTCTTTCCCACATCTTTTAACTCTAAAATGCAATTTTTAGTCATTAATTAACTCCTAAATCAATTCTATTTTTCATGAAGTCCATTTACTCTCTAAAAACCATGGCAGGATCATTTTTAGAAGCAAGCCAAGCAGGATACATTCCAGAAGCAAAGCTCAGGATGGTGGTGAGAATTATTACTTCTATAATCAGCCACCAGGGAAGCGCAATACTCAGGGAGATGATGGGTATGAAGGCGCTTATTAAGTATAGTCCTACTGATCCCAGAGAAATGCCGATTAATGAAGATATAAAACCAAGAAGCCCGCCTTCCAATGCCAGTGAAAGGAATATTTGTCTTTCATTAAAACCCAGTATTTTTAATAAACCCACTTCTCTTCTTCTTTCCACTTCATTGAAATACATGGTGGTTAAAACTCCCAACACTCCAATTAAAAATGCAAGACTGGCTATGCCATCAACAAAATATAATAAATTTGAAAGAAGGTTGGTAACCTTAAAAAAAATAGGATTAGCAGAATTATTCAGATCAAGTCCCAGATAATCGTTTATATATGTAATTATAGTTGTGTTCAGGGAATGATTAGAATCATTTACAGAGGTCTGATTATTTCCACTATAGGACTCGAACTGGGCGATATAACTATTAATTCCCATCCCCGAACCTACCAGTACCAGCAGTATTAAAACTCCAAACCCTATCCTTAAAACCGTGGAAATGTTTCTAATCTTATTTCTACGCATGTTTTTTAATGCTAAACTGTAGATACTCATTTTAATCAAGTGATTTATTATTCAATGCACATATCTGGAACAATCAGCTTAATATGATTCTTAACATTTATCCTATAAAAATCAATGATTAATTATGTTTCTGGAGATTAATAGGGTTTTTCATAATAATTGAAAAATTAAAAATATATGAATCGAATATGCTCTCTTGAAAACAGTATTTATCATAAAATTAGAAAAAATATAATTTCCATGAAAACAGTATTTATTCATAGTCTGATAGGTATGCTGTGTTTATCTTAACCTATCTTTGAAAGTCCATATAATTAAATAAAAATAAAATTTAATTTAATAGGAGTAATTAATCTAACTCCTATTTTAATAGTGGCTCCTATCAAGAAAATACTAGTGTCCCATGACATCTTTAACTTTGTCAAAGAAACCCTTATCATCGGTGTGGATTTCGTCCCCACTGATATCAGCAAATTCTTGCAACAACTCTTTTTGCTTGGCATTCAATTTACGGGGAGTAATAACTTTAACCTTGACGTAGAGATTTCCGTTTCCATTCCAACGTAGATGAGGCATCCCATGACCCTTTACCCGGAATGTAGTCCCACTTTGGGTACCATTAGGTATCTTGAGGTCAATGGGTCGGTCTATGGTAGGAATTTCTATGGTGTCCCCTAAAGCAGCCTGCACAAAACTGATGGGCTGTTCATAGTAAAGGTTGGCACCATCTCTCTGGAATAATTTGTGTGGTTTGACATTGATCATGACATATAGATCTCCGGGAGGGCCATTACGGGTTCCCATTTCACCCTCACCAGACACTCTCAGTCGAGAACCAGTTTCCACACCGGGTGGTACTTTTATATGGATGGTACTGGTTTGTCGGACTATTCCTTTACCATGACAGTTATGACAGGGACTTTCCACAATGGTTCCTTCACCATGACACTCATTACATGGTCTTATATTCACCATCTGCCCCAGGAATGTGTTATTTACCTGACGCACCTGTCCACTCCCTCCACAAGTAGGGCAGGTTTTGGTACTGGTGCCGGGTTCAGCACGGGATCCATTACACACCGAACAAGTTTTAGAATGGGGGACCTGAATATCTTTTTCCAGTCCGGTGGCAGCATCTTCCAGGGTGATGTCCAGATCATAATAGACATCAGCACCCCTCTGTGGCCCACCTCGCCGTCCGCCTCCGAAACCAAACATGTCGAAGATGTTACCCACATCGAATCCAAAGCCCCGGAATATGTCTTCAAAGTTTATGTTATTGTAAATATCCTCATTGGAGAATCCACTCATTCCAGCATGTCCAAACTGATCATAAGTGCTCCTTTTTTCTTCGTCTGAGAGCACGGCGTAAGCTTCACTGACTTCTTTGAACTTATCTGATGCATCCTCTTCTTCGCTTACGTCTGGATGGTACTTCATGGCCAGCTTTCGGTAGGCCTTTTTGATTTCTTTTTTATCGGCTCCTTTATCTACTCCAAGAACCTCGTAATAGTCACGCTTTTCTGCCATAAGTTATTCACCTTAGATTAAATTGATAAGTTGATGATTGATTAGAATCAGTACGATTAGAATTGGTATTATTAATGAATTGTAAGTGAAGGGTATTATATTTTTAATGGGAATGAGATTTATTTTTATGAATGATGGTGGAATTGTTGATATATAATTGTAATTTAAATTGTAATTATTTTATTGATCATAATCTCCAACTTTTCAATATGGAATTATGTAATAGGGAATGGGGGAATATTTTTTCAAAAATATGGGGAATAAAATAATAAATTTAAATTAGAGAGTAGAATTTCCACTCTCTAATTCAGGAGGGGGTTAATTCATCTATTTTTTACTATCTATTTTTTAACTTCATAGTCGGCGTCGATGGTTTCGTCACCTTCTGGGCCTTCAGCACCAGGTTGACCTTGTTGTTGTGCCTGTTCTTGCTGTGCCTGGGCCTGTTGGGCTTGCTGGTAGATGGCAGCGCCAATTTCCTGGACTACTTTGGTTAATTCTTCGGTCTTGTCTTTAATGGCTGCGATGTCGTCACTAGGAACCAGTTCCCGGAGTTCAGCCACTAATCTCTCCACAGTTTCCTTCTTGTCGCCAGGTACTTGGTCACCTAATTCTTCCAGGGTCTTCTCTGAGGTGTAGATCATGGAGTCGGCATTGTTACGGACTTCAATCTCTTCCTGTTTCTTTTTATCCTCTTCAGCGTGCATTTCAGCGTCACGAACTTTTTGTTCGATTTCATCGTCAGATAATTTGTTAGGGGCAGTAATAGTGATGGCCTGTTCTTTACCGGTTCCCATATCCTTGGCAGACACGTTCATGATACCATTAGCATCAATGTCAAAGCTCACTTCGATTTGAGGGATTCCCCTGGGGGCGGGCGGTATTCCAATTAATTGGAAACGTCCCAGGGTGGTATTGTCAGCCGCCATTGGTCTTTCTCCCTGTAATACATGGATGTCCACTGAGGTCTGGTTATCTGCGGCGGTGGAGAACACCTGGCTCTTTTTAGCAGGTATGGTGGTGTTTCTTTCTATGAGCTTGGTGAATACTCCTCCCAGAGTTTCAATACCCAGAGATAATGGAGTTACATCCAGGAGAACCAGATCTTTGATTTCTCCAGCCAGAACTCCTCCCTGAATGGCAGCACCCATAGCCACACACTCCATAGGGTCGATTCCTCTCTCAATAGGTTTACCAATGAATCCTTCCACAAATTTTTGTACAGAAGGCATCCGGGTAGGTCCACCTACTAAAATGATTTTATCCACGTCATTTTTACTCATTTTAGCATCGGATAATGCCTGTTGCATTGGTCCGGCACATTTCTTGATGATGGGATCCACCAGTTCTTCTAACTTGGCCCGTGTAAGGGTGTGGATCAGGTTTTTAGGGCCGTCTGCAGCCACGGTAATAAATGGCAGATTTACTTCCGTGTTCAGGGTGGTGGATAACTCGATTTTGGCCTTTTCGGCAGCTTCTCTTAACCTCTGCACGGCCTGATCATCTACCATGAGGTCGATTCCGGTTTCTTTTCGGAATTCGTCGGCCAGGTATTTCATAATGGTGTTATCCATGTCGGTTCCACCTAATTTTGTGTCCCCACTGGTGGATTTTACTTCAAATACTCCTCCACCAAATTCCATAATGGTTACGTCTAAGGTACCTCCACCAAAGTCAAAAACCATGATTTCTAATTCGTCTTCCTGGTCTTTGTCAATACCATAGGCCAGACTGGCGGCGGTTGGTTCGTTTACCAGTCTTACCACGTCCAGACCGGCAATGGTTCCTGCGTCTTTGGTAGCGGTCCTCTGGTTGTCGTCGAAGTAAGCAGGTACGGTGATAACTGCTTTTTTAACTTCTTCGCCTAAGAATGCTTCTGCGTCTTTTTTAATTTTCTGTAAGATGAAAGCGGAAATTTCTTGAGGGGTGTAATCTTTTCCCTTGACAGTTACCTTGTGGCTGGTACCCATGCTCCTTTTAATGGCGCTGATGGTGTTTTCAGGGTTGGTTACAGCCTGTCTTCGGGCTGGTTCTCCTACTAATTTTCCATCGTCGGTAAAGGCCACGTAGCTGGGGAAAGCCTTACCATACTGGGATGCGCCTTCTGCGGCGGGTACCATGGTTGGTTTTCCACCTACTAATACTGCTGCTGCTGAGTTACTGGTTCCTAAATCAATACCAATAATTTTTTCTTTTTTATTTGCCATAAAATCACCTCAAATTCTTTAAATTCGTTTAATTTGATTCAATAAACTTCAATTTTCTTTATTTTTTTCAATAAATTCGTTTAGTAATTTTTTAAGATAAACTAAATTTTTATAAATTTTAAATTTTTAAAAAACATTTTAGTTATTTTTTACAAACTTTTACCATAGAATACTTGATTACCTTGTCTTTAAGGGTATATCCTTTGGCCAACTCGTCAATGACCGTGCCGTTTTCATAATCATCATGGGCCTCTGCCATCAGAGCTTCATGTTTAAATGGATCGAATTTTTCCCCCTGGGCAGGGATCTCCTGCAAGCCCTCTTTTTCCAGGGTGCTTTTTAGTTTATTGTAAATCAGTTCCAATCCATCGCGCAGATCTTTTTCAGTTTTGCAGCTTTCTAAGGCTCTTTCAAAGTCCTGATAAACGTCCAGTATATTTAAGATCAGGCCTTCATTGGCATATTCAATGGTGCGGGCCTGCTGTTTTTCAGCATGTTTTTTGTAATTTTCAAAGTCCGCCTGCATGCGTTGCAGGTGGGAAACGTATTCAGCCAGCTTTTCATCTTTTTCCTGCAGAGATTCTTCTTTTTCAGACAGCTCCTTTTCCATTTTGTCCATTTTTTCCTGCAATTCCTGCAGACTCTGATCTTTCTCTTTTAAAAGCGACTCTTTTTCTTTTAATTCGCTTTTAAGTTTTTTTAAATCGCTATCGCCGCGCATTAATTCACCTTTTTCGTGATTTAAATAAAATGCAAATGATTTTTTATCATTACTCATTTCCTTATATTAAAGTTACCAAAGGTTACACTATTGCAACCCCGTATTGATTATAGTTACAAAAGGTTATATAAACCTTTCGACAATAGTAGGTGTGATGACTCAAAATTCATATAATGACATGGATATGGAGGCCATACTGGATGTTATGGGATGCCGTACCCGGCGTGAAATAATCAATCTATTAAGGGAAGAACCCCGGTTTGTCAGTGAGATTTCTAAAGAACTGGAAATTGGACAAAAAGCAATAATAGAGCATTTAAGGGCTATGGAAGAGTTGGGACTTTTAAAATCATCATTTCAGAAGATTGAAAGGGGCCGGCCACGGAAGTACTATGACATGTCCCATGATATCACAGTCAATATTATCATAAATCAGAATACCTTTCAGGTGGACATCACCGAGGAAGCCTTAAACCGAAAACAGCTGCCCTCTGGTGACGAATGGTCCAGATTACTTAATGTAGAGCACAGAATTCGCATGGGACAATGGGAAGCCATTGAAGAACTGAAGAGCTTGATAAGACTGTATGGTACTCTTTTAAAAAGGGCTGAAGAAGTCTTGGAAGATGTGGAAGGAACTCAAGAATAGTTATTTTGGTCTTTAAGATTAATTTATCTTTTAAACTTTTAAAACTTAAAAAAGGCAGAATCCTAATATTGGTGAGGTAGAATATGCAAGAAAAGGACTACATGCGTATAATGATCTTTGTCATGTTAATTCTTTGGACTTTTTATCCTATTCTTGTAATGAGACTAAGACCAAAAATATTCGGAGATGTTGATGAAAGAAATGTACCATATACTAATTTATTCTTGATTTATTGTTTTATAATTGGCTTTAGCACGACAATTGGAACTTTTATTATTTTATCTTTGTTTAATTACAATATCATCACTTTTGAAGGAATGATTATAGGTGTTTTAGTAGGATTAATTTCTGAAACAATTATTCTTTTCCCAGACAAATTAGAAAAAATATTAAAAATTAATCTAAAATCCACTAAATCCATGATAAACTTTATTTGTATTTATTTAATTTCATTCATAGTCGTAATGGGATTAATTAGTCATTTACTATTATAAAACGTTTTTATAAACGATTTTCTTATTTTATCTGTATTTTATGGCAGCAATTGCGGCTTGACCTAAAGAAACGGAACCGTCACCGGCACAGGAGTTCTGATGCTGCACAAAACGATAGTTCTGTTTTTCCACGTAATCTTTAATGGCCAGACTGATGGCTTCATTATAGAATACTCCACCAGAGCCACCAATCACATCAGTTCCGGTTTTTTCTGCAGCCCGGATTCCCAAAGCTCCCAGACCATGGGCCACTGCTTTTTGAGCAGCCAGGGCAATATCTGATGCATTCTCTCCCTTCTGCTGGTAGTCCAGGGCTTCTTTAAGGATCAGAGAAGTATCCAGCACATCTCTTCCTTGGAATTTTCTGATTTCAAAGGGAATACTCAGCCGGTCCGATCCTTTATAGGCCACAGACTCCAGTTTCATGGCACATTCCCCTTCATAGGTACGTTCTCCACATATATGCAGGGCTGCTGATAGGGCATCCAGCACCCTCCCGGTACTGGTGGTTATACCCACATTGAAATCCCTTTCCAGCTGTTTTAGGACCATACCAATCTCTGTTTTTCCATGGGGGAAATAATCAATATACTCATTCATGAGCAGTTGCCTCAAGTCAGATTCTTCGTAGTAATCCTGTAGCATGGAGACCAGCATTCGGGCCGGATATTTAGTGCAGAGGTCTCCCCCAGCCATTTTTTGTGGCATTAAACTTCCCAATCTCTGATAATCTGCATTTTCATCTTCCAGGTTAATGTGGATGGTTTCCCCACCCCAGGCGGTACCGTCCTGTCCATAACCCACTCCGTCGGCAGCAATACAGATCATTTCACTCACCCCCACATCCACTGCCAGGGCTGCGGCATGGGCATGGTGGTGCTGCACCGGTAAAACAGGGCAGGAATATTCTTGGGCCATTTTCCGGGCCAGTTCCGTGGTGAAAAATTGGGGGTGCAGGTCACAGGCCACCACATCCAGATTTTCGGTCTGGGTGATGCCCATCATGTACTCTATGGCCTCCTGCAGGTACTGGTAGGTGGCGTATTTACTGGTATCCCCAATATGCTGGGAGGGGTAACAGTTCCCGTCCTTTAAGAGGGAAAAGGTAACATCAATCTCTGGACCCAGGGCCAGCACATTCAAATCCTTAGAAAAATGGGATAAATCGTAGGGTTCCGGGACGTAACCTCGGGAGCGGCGGATAAATGCTAAATCGTCTCCTCTAAACCGTACCACCGAGTCGTCGCAGCGGTTCACTATGCGCCGGTTATGTAGCAGGTAGTAGTCGGCAATTCCATCTAAACTATTTATAATTTCCTTATTATGGATGAGCATGGGTTCACCGGGCATATTGGCGGAGGTCATGATGTAAGCCGGTTCGTCGGTGTATTTGAATAGTAAATGCTGTAATCCCGAGTAAGGCAACATGATGCCAATATTGTGCAACTCTGGAGCCACGGAGGGGGCGAAAAAATAATCATCACTTTTTTTAAGGACCACAATGGGTCTCCGACGGGAAGTGAGCACTTTTTCTTCACGGGGGGAAACCCGGGCAAACTTCTGCACAGTTTCCAGGTCGGGGGACATGCAGGCAAATGGCTGGTTAAATCTCTTCAGGCGTTTTCGGAGTTCCAAAACGGGCTGATCATCGGTGACTTTACACACCAGGTGGGTGCCCCCAATTCCCTTAATGGCCAGTATTTTTCCCTCGTCTAGAAGTTGGGCAGCCTCTTTAATAGGATTTTCAACATCCCATTTGCCTTTTCCTGAGTTTTTATCATATAAAAATACTTCCGGCCCACATTGGGGACAGCAAGTTGCTTCGGCGTGGTAACGTCTGTCTTCAGGATTGGTGTATTCCACCTCACAGGATGGGCAGAGGGGGAACTCTTCCATACTGGTTCTTTCCCGGTCATAGGGTATGGATTCGATTACGGTAAAGCGTGGCCCGCAGTCGGTACAGGCGGTAAATGGATATGAATAGCGGCGGTCAGTGGAACTGTTTATTTCGCTTAAACAAGCTTCACAGGTGGCCACATCTGGGGGTATGACTGAGGATCCTGAAAAATTGGCCGAACTTTCCAGTATCTTAAATTCAGAATATTCTGAAGACTCCTCTGCTGAAGACTCTGAAATTTCAGCATCTTTCCATTCTATTTTCAGAGAGGAAATCTTAGAAATAGGTGGTTTGTTCTGTTGCAGATTCCTAGCGAAGTTTTCTATATCTTCCCGTTCTCCCAGGAGAATTATCTCCACCATATTCCCCAGATTTCGCACAGATCCTTTTAATCCCTGTTCGCGTGCCAGACGGTAAACTGTAGGTCTAAAACCCACTCCCTGCACGATTCCCTGCACCAATATGCGAGCTTTTTCCAATACCACACCTCTTATCATATTAAATCTTTTTAAAATAGAATGAA
Organism: Methanobacteriaceae archaeon UBA587; assembly: GCA_002504725.1. Lineage (GTDB taxonomy): Archaea > Methanobacteriota > Methanobacteria > Methanobacteriales > Methanobacteriaceae > UBA587. Next base: position 12,057 of record DATN01000011.1, read on the forward strand.
TTGTAGTATATTGTTATTTTTTTATTTATTTATAATTACCATTTTCAAAATAATATCTAAGAACAAAATTATTGCTAAACCTTTTATGATTATTTAAAATTGAAATTAAAGCGTTTTAAACCATTTATTAGACATGGATTTCAAGTGTATAATCACTATTATTGGTCCTTCATTAATATACTTGTCACAAAAATTCACTTGTCACAAAAATTCAGGGGATAGACAAGGGATAGAAAATAAATTGTATATGAAAAAATAAAGGGTTATCATAAATCATAAATCTTATTCCTATTAAATATTTGAGAAAATTTGAATTTCTTAAAATATAATTAAAAAAATAAAAAATAACAATTAAAGGACTAATTAAGCTTATTAAAGTGATAACATGAGACAGATCCTGGAAAAACTTTTAAAAGGGGATATTTCTTTGGAAGAAGCAGAAAAACTCATTCATTCCAGTCAAATTCGGGAAGTGGGGGATTTCGCCAAATTTGACATGCACCGCGAATCCCGTACGGGATTCCCCGAGGCCATTCTGGCGCCAGGAAAGGAAGATGAGGATATCATCAAGATTATCAATCACTGTGTGGATGATGGTTCTATCATGGTTACTCGTCTGGAAAAAGACCGTTACCAAAATATAAAACCATCATTAGAACATTTAACCCAGCAGGGATTTATTTTAAATTACAATCCTCGCGCCCGTATTCTGGTGGCCAAGAACCCTGAAAACCAGAAGGAAACAATTGGAAAAATAGGGATCATCACCGCTGGAACCTCAGATATTCCCGTGGCTGAAGAAGCCCGTGTGGTGGCCCAGGAAGCCGGATGCGAGGTTATTGCATCCTATGATGTGGGTGTGGCGGGTATTCACCGTTTATTCTCCCATATCTCTCATATGATGGAAGAAAAAGTACAGGCCATCCTGGTGGTGGCGGGTATGGAGGGGGCCCTGCCCTCAGTGGTGGCGGGTCTGGTGGATGTTCCGGTCATCGGTGTTCCCACCTCGGTGGGCTATGGTGTGGGTAAAGATGGATTTACTGCCCTTCACTCCATGTTACAGTCCTGTGCACCGGGTATTGCCGTGGTAAATATTGATAATGGATTTGGAGCGGCAGTTTTTGCAGTAACCATGGTTAAACAGGTTTGCAAGAATGAAAAATAAAATAACATTATAATAATTAGATAAGGGACTAGGAATTAAAAATAAGATCAATTAAGAGCTTTTAATTCGCCCTATTTTTATTTTTTTATTTTTTTTACGTTATGAATCAGAAGTATCTGGTTCACAGTATTTCTTACCCCATTCACACAGTGAATCTAGAATAGGCAGCACTGATTCTCCTTTAGGGGTAAGACAGTACTCCACCCGGGGAGGGACTTCAGCATAGACCTTTCTATTAATTATACCATCCTTTTCCAGCTCTCGAAGGGTTTTAGTCAGCATTCGCTGAGTTATGTCTGGTAAACGGGTATTGATTTCACTAAATCGCAACTTACCATCTTTTAAGGTGCATAAAATCAATGATTTCCATTTTCCACCTATTTCATTAATGGCCAATTCCACTGAACAGATATATTCTCCGTTTTCACCACTTATAGGCATAAAATCACCATACTGAATTTTCTGGTTTCAAATCTGAAAGATTATATGGGATGTCTTAAGTATACTTCGTGTGCATTAGTATACTTTATGTAAGTATATATTGTGAGTGTTCGTATATATGACTTCTGTTAGTACATACTTTAAATACTATAATGAACGTTAGTATATTGTCGAACAATTCCGAGGTGAAAACATGCAAGTAAGATTTGATTTACAACACTGGTGTTGCGGTCCTAAAGGATGCGAAATTGAAATTGAATACGGCGAAATGATGGATGCCGAACAATAAGTAGGGTTTTTTAAACCTTATTTTTATTTTTATTACTTATTTTCAAAAATTTTATTTTAAAAAAATCTTTTTTATTTTTCGAGATTAATGCTTATTAATATTGATTTAATTTTACTATTAAAGAGAATTATTAAAAGAATTAAAAAAGAAAGATTTCATAAAATATGGTTCATTTAGATTATTTTTTCCCATGTGGACAAACATGAATACATAATCCACAAACAGGTATCTCCCCTGCTTTTTCTAACTCTTCAAAGTACTGTTCGCACTTACGGGCATCATACCTTATTTCGCGCGGTTCATCGGCCCGGAATTCTTTACCGGTAAATGCATTAACTGGACAGACCTCTACACATCGGTTACACTCACCACAGGACTCTTCCATAGGAGTTCCCGTAGTTTCCAGCGGAGCATTGGTTAAAACAGTAATCCAACGAGCTCTGGGCCCGGCTTCGGGACTTATTAAGAGGCAGCTTTTTCCGATCCAGCCAATACCTGCCAGGTGGGCGGCAAGTTTGTGGGAAAACACGGCGGCGATACGTTCATCATCGCAGCGTTCTGAGGCGGGAATGGGCAAAACATGGTAACCCTCTTTCTGCAGTAAATTACTTATTTTATAGGATACGGTGTCCAGGCGCTGGTTGGTGACTTCGTAAGTATTCAGGTAGTTAACTGCTGCAAAACGTTCTTCCCGATGGGGTAACTGATCCACCACATCATCTATAAGCCGAATCCCCAGAGTAATGGCTATGGGGTATTCATCCAGTAAATCCTGAGCATATTCCTGAATAAAAGAGCGGGCGGGACTTAAATCAGCCACACCCATAAATTCCACTCCGTCATTATCGGCAATTTCTTTTATTTTATCATAAAGTTCCATTTTACCCCAAATTTAGCATTTATTTTAATGATATAGATTTAATTGATTGGCATTTAAAAATTTAGCTATTTTTTATTTTCCAGTATCATGTGACGGGGATAAAAACCAAATGACTGATAAAAGGGCAATAATTCTTCATTACCCACAGCCACCACGATTTTAAGATCCTCCACACATTCGCTTTCCATCCAGTGGAGGGCTCTTTTTACAAGTTCATGACCTATGCCCAGGGATCGGTAATCTTCTTCCACAAATATGGAATCTATTTCGCCCTGTCCCTGGGAAGAGATAGAGCTGATACAATATCCAATATATTTTTCCTGGGAAATATCTTCAGCTAATTCTAATCTAAGTTTACCTCCAGATGATTTGGCCATAAGTTCCATTTTCCTGGTTTTAAAATCGCTCTCCTGATATTTTTCAGAGAAATTAGGAGAAATGCTCTGGTGGTGCTTTTTTATTTTTTCCCATAATGGTTCAATAATATCCAAATCCGGGGGAGAGACCAGTTCACATCTAATATTTTTTACTTTCATATCTATCATAAATAGCTCGCATTTAGTTTGTAAATTTTCATGATACTTCTAAAATATGCTTTATAAAGGATATTAATTACAATTTACGTCCAAAGAGAACTACAAAATTATAATATTTATAATAAACGTCAACATCGGCAAATCCCGCTTCTTCCAGCCATTTCAGGTTCTCTTCTAGGGTGGCCGGGTTGTCAAATTTCATCCGTTCCAGGGCCGGTTTTTTGTGTTCCTCGTCCATATCACTGGCTTCTATTTTCTTAAACCAGTTCTTCTGGTAAATATTTTCACTGAATTCATGAGGTCCGGTTACCTGATCAGCATTAAGGAATATTCCACCGGGATTGAGATGATCAAACACCTTACTGTTCAGTAATTGTTTTTCTTGGTGCTTCAGGTGATGGATGGATAAGGAGGACACCACCAGATCGAAATTACCATTAAATGGCTCATTGACGTAATCTGCAGGGATATATTCAAAGTTTTCCAGGCCCTTAAATCTGGTCTGGGCGATATTCAACATTTCTTCTGACAGGTCCATGAGTTGAAAATGAGCTTCAGGGTATTTTTCCAGCAAATATCTGGTTAAAAGCCCTGTACCCGCACCTAAATCTAATATACGGGGATTTTTCACATTTAAATCTGCTAGTTCAACCAGAACTCCGTAAAGATCATCAAAGTTAGGTATAATAGATTTCCTGAATTTATCATAAATATCTGCTGCGTCGTTGAATTTTTCCCGAATCAATTCTTTATTCTTAGATTTATTCATGAGAAGCCCCCGGGGACTATTAAATATTTTATCTTATAGTTTACTGTTATTTTATTTAAAAATTTATTAAAATTTGATATGCCGGTAACTGTTTCCTAAAAATAACTATTTTAGATATTATTTAAAATGTTTGGTATTTTTTATCATTTAAGGTCTGCATAGTATCTCTTGAAGATTCTACTGGCCACTAAGGTAATCCAGTAGGGAAGATCTTTGTCGCGCCCCCTCAATATCTTTAGATTGAAGGTTCCATCTTCTAACTGTCGCTGGGATAACCAGTCCAGGGCAGTTTGTATGGGGGCCTGGTCTCTTCTGAATCCTAAGAAATAAAGAGAATCCAGGGAGGTTAAAATGTCAGTGAACCAGAAGGGGAAAGAGACACCTTCCCAGTACTTTTTATCCTGCCGATCCACGTATTTATCCCGCTGGAAAAAACGGCTCATAAGAAGCTCCGCGGCGTGCTGTGCTTCTGGAATATTCCTGTAATCGGGGTGGGCAGCAAAGGCTCGCAGGGCCATCCCGGTTATTAAATGAGAAAATGGTTTGCTGCGATCGCCCTGCAGGACCTGGGGAAGTTTAAGAGCGTCCTTATATGTTATATGCATGGTCCGCAGGGGAATGGCCCATCCACCATCGTCCTGTCGCTGGGAAAGCAGCCAATGAAAACCGTGTTCTATACGGGGATCATCAGCATATCCTGCCTTGATTAATAATTCCATGATGGCAGCAGAGTAGGTGGTGGCGTACTGGTTTCCATAAATTCCCCTGAAGTCGCCCTCATCGGTTTGACAGGTGAAAAGGTATTCCGCCCCATTTTGGATGGTGGGGTGACTGTTATCAAACCCAAACTTCTCTACCAGTTCACCAAAATTACGAAAAGTCTCCAGCTGGTTGTAATTTTCAGGAGAACGGATTTTCTTATTACCTCCTGGGTATTTCCATGATCCATCATCCTGTTGCCTTCTAATGAGACTTCTAGGGATAGGTAAATCCCAGAGAACCTTAATTTCTCCCACTTCTTCTCCCAAAAGGTCTCTTCTGGCAAAATATTCAATGGCGGGATTATGGGACTTCCACAGGGGACTTAAAGGATCATAAGATAATTGTTTTAACCACATATTCTCTCCATTTCGCAGAGTACCTGATTATTCGGCCTTTTATCGTATACATTCTTATATACATTTTATTTGTTTAATTACATATTCCCTTATTTTTTCAGGAACTGGGACTTCTTTTAATATTTTATTTTCTTCTATAAATGGATATATTAAAGAATAATACTTTGAACCACAAGAACAACGCTCTATTTCTTTTCCTAAAGGCACAATCTTGGTTTCATAACACTCGGAACACCTTAATACATCTTTGGAACCAGAACACTTACTTCTCTTGGCAATGGGCTCTCCATTAATCTCTATGATGTCCATGGAAAAGTCCACCACCGGAGCATTACTGATGGAGGTACCTATTCCATAGGCATCCACTACCGGGTTCAGCTGCGCCAAATCTTCTTCCTGGATTCCCCCACTCACAATAAATTTTACGTGTTCATGTCCTCTTAAATCCAGTTCCCAGCGACATTCTTCCAAAATACGTAAAAAATCACCTCTACGGGATGCAGGGGTGTCGAAACGTATGGCATGGAGTTGTTTCCCCATGGCCTCTGCCACATGCAAGCACTCGAATTTTTCATCCTGGAAGGTGTCAATGAGGGCCACCCGATTGACTGAAGGGTCTATGATTTCATCAAATGCTTCAACTGATTCTAGGGTAGAACCGATGCACAGTACCAGGGAGTGGGGTATGGTTCCCAGTGGATCTTCACCAATAAGCTCCCCGCTTTTTACCACAGATACTCCATCACAACCCCCTATATAGGCACTCCTCTCTACCATAGGGGCTATGGCTGGATGCATCCTCCGGGCACCGAAACTCATCACTGGTATCTCTCCAGCCAGTTTCTTGAAACGGGCGGCTTTGGTGGCTATTCCACTGGCCTGACATATCATCCCCAAAATCGCTGTTTCATAAACACAGAAGTCCTGATAATTTCCCTCTATCTCCAGAACCACTTCATTAGGGTGAAATATAGTTCCCTCCGCCATGGCCCTTACCTGTAATGGTAAATCTTTAATTAGATGCAAAACTTCTTCTAATCCGGCAAAAACAGCCCAGGACCATTCTTCAGGCAATGATTTGGCCGTAAATTCTGCCTTAACCTGGCAGTTGATATTTTTTTCTTTTAATATCTGGAGAGTCCTTTCAAAATACACGTCAGTAATTTTACCCGCTCTAATTTCATTTTCAGGGGCTATATGGAACATAATGACACCTTTTTTAAGAATACTTTTTATTATCCGAATTTCTAATTTTTAATTCAATAGGCCTTTCTAATAATTAGAATATATTGCTATTGTATTATTTATTAAATAACTCTTCAGCAGGACATCCTGATTCTCGTTGTTTGCATTTTCCACAGGTTAAATGTCCTCTTACCAGGGCATTACCTCCCATTGAGAGGACCAGAATGATTATAATAAGAATAACCGTTAACCATGAGAAATTGTATATTAAACTGATTATCCCTGCCAGCAGGGGCAAAATAGATACTAGCATGTCTGGAAGCAGATCTTTCCAGGTCAAGTGGGTCTGGGAAAACTGGGCATTATCTCCTTTTTCAAAGAACAATGCACTTAATTTACCCTTACCAAATCCGCAGACTTTCCCGTAATAATAACAATTTGTGCAGCTCTTTTTTAATAACCTTATTTCTAAAAATAGGCAGTATAACAAGTACAAAATGGTATAGGTAATCCCCCATGTGGAAATGATGTAGGCCCCTATAATATAAATTGAAATAGAAAGAAGATTGGAAAGGAATACCTTATGCAGTGGATAATTCTCATAACAAGATTCTAACATAGTTTCACCCGTGATTAAACCCTAATCATGCCTAATTAATATGATTAGTTAATTAATTGAAATTATAATCTATAACATAATATTCTACTTTTTATTCAAATAATTATGGATAATGCTAATAATTAACCACGATTAATTATTTTTTTTTTAAAAAACGGTATTTAGAGGGGTTTTTAAGAAATAGTATCGAAATTAAGGGTAAATTTAATTATTCTATAAAATAAAAATAAAAAATTAGATAAAAATTAAAAAGACTTTTTTATAAGAGGGCAGGGGCCCTAACCACAACTACCGTCAAGGTGTTAGGATAAATTCCAAATCTTTTACGGGCTAAAGCAGCTTTAGCTTGATAGGCGGGAACATTATAGACCAGGTAGTTCTGTACATAGGGTGTAAGTCCGGAAACAGTCCAGGTATTGGTTAAATTAACTGTCTTCTTGGTGGACGCGGTATTGTACACCAGTTCATCGGTACTGATGGCGGTTCCCACTGGATAGTTTCCTATATTAAAGGTCACTGACTGGCCGGGGTTGAGGTAGAAGTCATATTTTTTGAAGATGGGTGCGGCGCCACATGGTTTGTACATGGTAACATAGTAAATACCGTGTATTCTGCCGCTGCCATTGTTTTTAACAGTTAAGGTGAAGTTCTTATTGGCGGGGATGGTTACTGTGGCACTACTTGCATCATTAGACGTATTCCAATCATACTGGCTTGCTGATGTTTTGGTGGCGTTGTTAGTGATGGTTGCACCATTTAATGCTTCACTAACATTAGTAACAATGCTCAGAGTGGCATTTGCACCATTAATAAGCGTTCCCACATTCCAAATTCCGGTAGCTGGATTATAAGTGCCCTGTGATGGTGTAAATGAAACCAAATTCAGTCCTGCTGGCAGAATATCATTAACCACCACTCCACTGGCCGTATCGGGTCCATTATTTTTCACCAGAATAGTCCAGGTGAAGTTTTCACAAACCATTGGATTATTCTTGCTTACGGTTTTCTTTACAGATATATCGGCGGCAGGATGAACATTTATCTGGGCACTGGCATTATTATTGCTCATATTCCAATCATATTGGTTTGCACTGGTATTGGCCGTGTTATATATGGTGGTATTAGATGCATTTACCAGACAGGTAATCATGATCCAGGCAGAATCTCCATTATTCAGAATTCCCACATCCCATATTCCAGTTAAAGGATTAAAAGTGCCCTGGCTGGAATCCTGTACAGAAATAAATTCCAGCCCACCTGGTAACAGGTCACTCACCTGCACTCCGGTGGCATTGTCTGGCCCCTCATTGGTCACATGCAGGTAGACATTGACATAATCCAAATAATTGGCGGTTTCAGTAGGGGAGGGTGCATGATAACTTTCAAATGATTTTAATAATTTTAAATCTATGGCCGGGGGTATGGTAATGGTTGTACTGTTATTGTTATTGGAAAGATTATAATCATACTCATTTCCCGTAACCGTGACATTATTGGTAAGAGTAACATTGTGTCCCACTATTTTCACATAAAGGTCGAAAATCGCGGTTGCGTAGGCGGGAAGGGTTCCAATGTATCGTACGCCAGTGGTGGTGTTGAAGGTACCGATTCCATAAGTATAGTATCCAATAATTTCCAGCCCGGCAGGTAATATTTCAGTAAACTGGACATTGGTGGCATCATCCGGACCTAAATTAGTTACGTCAATCCAGAATGCAAGTGTATCTCCGTAATTTAGGCTTTCAGGGGGATGAGCGGATTTAGCAATAAATAAATCTGCTGCAGGAGGTACATTCACATCAACGGTGGCCACATTATTGCTTAAATTCACATCAGAACTATCGGAACTGGCATTAGCCACATTGGTAATGGTTCTATTGGATGCATTTACCAGTGCAGAAATCTGCAGGGTGGCTGATGCACCACTAGAGAGGGTACCCACAGTCCATAATCCTGAAGTCGTATTGTAAGATCCCTGGGAAATAAGGACTGTGGATAGGTAACTGAGCCCGGCAGGTAGAAGATCACTCACCTTCACATTATGGGTGCCATCAGGGCCATTGTTGGTCACTGTAATGGTGAAGGTTACCGGGTCTAAATAATGGGGGGTACTGTTATTCACAGATTTGGTCACTGCCAGGTCAGCTTCGGGGGGAATGAAGAATGGTATGGTGGTGGAATTAACCAGGGGATCGGTGCCCCACTGCTCTAAATCGTAAAGAAGAGCCGTATTGGTAAGGGTGGTATTGTGTACCATTACCTGGCTTAGGACCTGTAGAACAACCGTGTTGCCTGGATTTATCCGACCGATATTCCATATTCCTGTGGTCTGGTTATAAGATCCCTGACTAGGGCTAATGTTTATTACAGATAATCCTGCAGGGATTAAATCTTGCACCATGACTCCGGTGGCATTGTCTGGCCCATTATTGGTCACCGCCACGTAAAAGGTCACATTACTTAGATAGGTCGGTCGGTAAGTGCTGGCATATTTATTCACATGTAAACTCACCCTGGAGGTGAATTTAGTTACAAATCCATCCAGATTTCCATTAAGTAATTTATCATAAGCTTCAGGGTTAGTAGGGAAATTTGTGGAGCTGGTAGTTCCTAAAAGAATTATACTGCCATTTGAATCACTCATCACATCAGACCCATAATCAACATCGTTTCCACCCCATAGGGTGCTGAATAACAGTACGCTGAGATCAAGAGACATTCTCGCCAGGATAGCATCATTAGGTCCACTGCGGGTGTTAATGTATGCATCAGGGGTGAGCGGGAAATTGCTGGAAGATGTACTTCCTCCTAAAATAACTTTCCCTCGATCGTCTAAATCAAGATAAGCTACTTCTTCACCATTTCCTCCAAGGAATGTTGATGCCAGCAGGCTGGTTAAAGTCTGGTTAAGTTTAGATACAAATATATCGGAATCCCCATTTATGGTTTGATCATAGGACCCGATAGTGGTGGGGAAATCTCCAGAGTAAGTGTAACCTGATACAAAGATATTCCCATCTGAATCATAATCTGCACTTAATAACCAGTCCTCGGCACTTCCTCCCAGGTAGGTACTGGCATTTAAGGAACTTAAAGAAAGGTTCATAATGGAGATATAACCATCTCTCCAACCATTAGGCCAATCACTTTGAGGGGCATGGTTAGGTTGATAAGCTCCGGGAGTAACCGGGAAGTTGGTAGACTGAGTGACTCCACCAATAAGTATCTTAGTACCGGACATTATTTTTAGGGAGGTTACAGGATCATAAGAATTTCCACCTATAAATGTTGAATTCAAGAGTGAAGATAAAGTATTATCAAATTTACTTATGAAACCATCTGCATCTCCACCAAAGCTTGTATCAAATGCTCCGGGGGTGGTGGGGAAGGTTGTTGAATAGGTCCATCCACCTACATAGACGTTTCCGGCATCATCTATAACAACAGAACTTCCAAAATCGCCATTATATGATCCTAAATATGTTGAAGCAAGTAAAACTGTTAAATTATTATTAAATTTGGATACAAAGACGTCCCAAACCCCATTGAATGTGGTGTCGTATGCTCCGGGGGTGGTGGGGAAGTTAATACTGGTATAACCGGTTACAAATACATTTCCATCATTATCAATGGCAATATCATAGCCGATTTCGCCACCAGGAGATCCTATGAATGTGGAAGCCAGCAATGTACTCAGGGTTGGGTCAAATTTGGAAACCATTATGTCGTCATTGCCATTGAATGTGGTGTCGTATGCTCCGGGAGTAGTGGGGTAATCCGAAGAAAAAGTTTGCCCGGTTATATAAATATTCCCTGCACTATCCAGTTCCATGGAATAAGGCTTTTCATTGGCACTACCTCCAATGTAGGTAGAATTAATGACGGGGTCAATAAATAGATCGTATTGGGGATTGTAATTTCCCAGTATGAATCCATAGGTGAAACCATTAACCCGGTAGGAAACATCCACCATGGTTTTTTGGCCATTAATTATTTGGTAGGCCACTGGTTTGGATTGGGTGAGGTTAAAGGGTGAATTTATTATTTTTAACTGACCCTGGGAATCAACATATAATTGTTCAGCGCCCTGTAAATTTATTATTATCTGATCAGGATTGGTGTAAGGTGCTATATGGAATATCTTTTCAACTAAACCTCCTTTATTCTCCAGGGAAAGACTGATTCCGGGATAAATATAGTTTATATTGATATTTTTATAACTGGCAATGTCACTTTTCCATTTACTGGAATCACTGCCTAAGAAATAGGAAACTTTTGTAGGGGAAATTTCGCCGTTCTGAGGGTTTAAGGGAAGAGTATTCCCATTTTCATCCATAAAACTCTCCAGAATAACCAGGCTCCTGTTTTCTTCATCTATGCTGGTTCCGTATCCTATACTCTGGTTGGTTACCCAGGTAGAACCATGAAAACCCGAAGAATAATACTCAATATCAGATGGGTATTGCCCCTGATTCTCTATAAACGGAATCTGTGTTTGCGAGGTTGTGGAAGAATTTATATCAGCCGCGGCGGCAAAACCTGAACTAATAGCACATAACGTAAAAAAAGTTAACAGAAAAAATACCAGTTTATGTCTGGAAAAATACAATTTAATACCCCCCAGTATCTATAATATAATATGATCATACTGTTATATATTTTTGATCATTAAATGATAAAAACAGATAAAAACAGATAAAAACAGTTTTGAAGGTTTTATTATCATTTTAATAAATTAATATTAATTAAATCTACTGTTAAAATGTTTAATCAGAGATAATCACCAGAAATGATAACTATTATTTGATAAGGAATATTCATGAAACTAAAAAAACTCGATATTGATTTGCACGATACTGAAAAGGTTTCTGAACTTATATATGAGACTGATACTGGTTTATTTAATTTTTTCTTTGGAAATAAAGAAAATTCAGCTAAAAAAATCGATAAACTAGTTCTTGCCGGCCATAATACACTAGGCCATGAACGTATCATGGTGGTGGACCCGGGGGACCACCAGGTGCAAGGTATTCTGGTTTATTCATGTGGCCAGGAAGCTGAAAAAATGGACGAGCTTAAGGTTTTACGTCAGAACCTTAATTTATATGACGTTTTTAAGTTTGCCATGATGGAATGGTGGGATGGTCATTTCCTGGCAGATTTAAAGGATGGTGATTTTTATCTGGCCTGTGTATCTGTGGCTGAGGAAGCCCGGGGCCAGGGGATCGGTACTTTTATTTTAGAGCAGGCTATTGAAATTGCACAGTCCCGTGGATTTAAAAGGGCAGTTCTTGATGTAGATCTGGATAATAAAGGTGCTTATAAATTATATGAGCGATTTGGTTTTACTGCATTCAATAAAAACAGCATACCCTGGATTTTTGGTGAAAAAGGTGTATTTAACATGGAATTTTTACTTGAAAAATAACATTTAGAGGCATCTATTAATTAGGAATCATTGAATTATGAATGGAATATTAATGGGAATACTAATGGAATGTATTCAATAACATATAATTATAAATTATTACAATATTCCCCATTATGATAAATATATCTTAGTACTTATTTTATTTTTTTACACTTTAATAATTGTTTTTATAGTTATATAATAGTTCTTAGGAATATTAAGCTAATTCAAATCTATTAATATTAATTCTTTTTTAAAAAAAGCTAGCTGCTTCCTAAAACATCATCCGTCTAAAACTATATATAGTACCTTGCATTATAGAATACCTTGTAAAGATACAGTGATGATCATGAATACTCAATTTAAAAAAGGTGTGCTGGAACTCTGTGTTCTGGTGATACTGGACAAAAAGGACTGTTACGGTTATGAAATGGTGGATGAAATTTCCCAGAGTATTTCTATTTCAGAGGGCACCATTTATCCTCTCCTTAAAAGGTTAAAAAAGGAGGGACTACTCAGTTCATACTTGAAAGAGTCAAGTGATGGTCCTCCCCGTAAATATTACCGGCTAACTGATTCTGGAAAAGAAAAAAAAGAGAAATTAGTAGGTGAATGGGAAACATTTTCTAAAGGTGTTAATAATTTATTAAATTCCAAAAACGAGGAACTGAAGGAGGCAAATGATGAATAAGGAGGAATATCTTAAGAAACTAGCGGAACTATTAAAGGACTTACCTCAAGAGGAAAGAGAGGATATACTTTTTGATTACGAGGAACACTTTAACATTGGTATGGAAAAGGGAAGGGCAGAGGATGAAATTTCCAAGGCATTAGGTGATCCTAAATCTGTGGCCAAGCAGATAAAGGTGGAACACATGATTAAAAAGGCAGAAAATAAACCCTCTGCCAGTGGGATGTTGGAAGCAACACTGGCTGCAGCAGGGCTGGGAGTTTTCAACCTTATATTTATAGTAGGGCCGGCCATGTTGTTGGTGGCAATAATACTGGGTTTATTTATAACCGGATTGGCAGTGATCTTTGCCGGTATTACCACTATTCTGGCACCTTTACTGCAACCACTATTTCCAAAACTCATTAATATGTCCTCAGATGCAGGTGTATGGGGGACATTATCTGTAATGGCTCACGGAGCAGGTTTAACCATATTGGGTATTATTTTAGTGGTTTTAATGGCTTATATGTCCAAATGGTTGTATAAGTTAATGATTAAATACTTAAAATTGAATTTAAGGATTATTAACGGGCGATCAGAACGTTTTTAATAAAAAAAATTTTAGAAGGGGATTATAATGGATAGGTTTCTTTGGGGTCTACTGGCCGGGACTAAAGGAGGATTAAATAGGGCTAAAATTATAGATGAACTGAAAAACAGACCATACAATGTTAATCAACTCGCAGAAAAGATGGGACTTGATTATAAAACAGTAAAATACCATATTGGTGTTTTAGAGAAAAATGGGATGGTTACTTCAACAGGGGAGAAGTATGGTGCATTGTATTTCCTTTCCGATAAAATGGAAGAGAATTACGATAGCTTTCTCCAGATATGGGAGGAATGCAGTGGCACAAAACAAACCGCGGTTTCATAGATTTAAGGGATCAAATAATTTTTAATTGCTCCTTTCTTCCCATTATCCCTTGTTTTAATTTATTTTAATTAAATACTTAAATTCTCCTCTTTTTAAAGTTAGGTGTTAATCACTCTTTTCTAATTTTTGATAATTATTTTTGATAATTTTGGATTAAATCATATTTTACAAATTCATTTTATAATCATTATATTTTTTTTATAATGCCCTGTCTTTTTTGTTTATATTTTGTTTATAATTCGTTCTGGTAAATTAAGGTCAGTATGCTGCTGTAATTTGTTATGGACGACTTTCTTTTTCTCCTGAGGAGGGAGTATGTGATAAGATTAGTAGGGTTTGGATGAAATTTAGAGTGAATTTGGGGTTAATTTAGAGGAAAAATAGTGGAAAAAAAGACTTAATTTTCATTTAATCTTGAAAAAAATATTTTTAAGGGTTTTAATAACTATATTAATAGGCAATGTTATGATAAGGATACTTTCAAACTTTAAATATGCTATAAAATCAATTAATAATTTTAATTAAAGACCTAAATAACTAAAAAAATATGCATTGTCCGTTTTTACTAAATTTGGAGTGAAAATATGAATCTTAATAAATTGGCCTTCAATAATATTCGACGCAGGAAACTGCGAAGCATCCTGACCATGTTGGGAATAATAATTGGTGTTGCCACCATCGTAGTGCTGGTAGGAACCACTGCCGGGGCAACAACAGCCTTGAAGGATGAAACAAACGAGTATATGTATGATATAATAATCTCGCCATCAGTTAGCAGTGGATCCTATATGATGGATCCTGAAACAGTTTCCCAGGTATATAAATTGTCTAATATCTACGATATCAAAGAAACTAGTACTTTCCAGGAGTATATAGGCACAGAAATAGTTACTGTGGTGGGTACTCAGGACTGGAAATCAGTAGAAATCAAAAAGGGTTCCCCGGGTGTAGTGGTGGATCAGAGTATTGCTGATAAAGGATATGGCATTGGCAGTAAAATTACCATAAAGGATCAGGAATTAACAGTTACAGGGATAGTGGATGCTGATTCTACTCCGGTCTATGTGGACCAGTCCGTGGCTAAAAAGATTGTGGATGGTAAGGTAAGTGCAATTTCGGCCCAAACTAAAGGAGATCCTAAGACTGTGGCTCAGGATGTGAGAAAACAGGTAGAGGGTATTACGGTGGAAACCAAGTCCCAAAAAGTGGCAGAAGTCCAGGAAATGACCAATAAGTCCCTGCTCTTTGCAGGAATAATTGCCAGCATAGCCCTGCTAGTGGGAATCATTAGTGTAATCAATACCATGTTAATCAGTGTCATGGAAAGAACCAAAGAACTGGGAATTCTCAAGGCCATTGGATTCACCAACTGGGAGATAAAAGGGAGCGTCCTTTTTGAGTCAGGTCTTCTGGGATTCATAGGATCTGTTTTAGGGGTGATACTGGGTGTTCTAGGTAGTATTGCTGTGGCCAATATGCTGGAATTCACAGAATATCTGCCAATGATGACTCCCTGGTGGTTAATTATTGGCTCCATTGTAGGGGCTACCTTGCTTTGTGTCTTGGCCGGGCTGTATCCTGCCATGCGTGCTTCAAAATTGAATGTAGTGGAGGCTTTGAGAAATGAATAATTATATACTGGAATTTAAAGATGTCTGGAAGACCTATCATATGGGTGAAGAGAAAATAAATGCCCTGGCGGGATTAAATTTGGGCCTGGAGAATGGTTCCTTTACAGCGGTAATGGGACCATCGGGATCAGGTAAATCCACCTTTTTACATGTAGCAGGCATACTGGACATGCCGGATCAGGGTGTATTCCGAATTAATGGTAAAGAAACCAGCAAACTTTCTGTAAAAGAACAGGCCCGTCTCAGAAGAGACGAGATTGGTTTTATTTTCCAGAGATTTAATCTAATGTCTCAGCTAACGGCTCTGGAGAATGTTATGCTTCCTATGCTCAATGAAGATTCCTCCAAAGCCCGGGAGATATTGGATAGGATGGGACTGCAGGGTAAGTATGATAAAAGACCTTCCCAGCTTTCTGGCGGAGAACAACAAAGAGTAGCCATTGCCCGGGCCCTTATCAATGAACCATCTATTATTCTGGCAGACGAGCCCACCGGGGAATTAGACAGTAAAAATGCCCATTCTATAATGAAGGTGCTTCGTGATCTGAATCAGGAAGATGGGGTGAGTATTGTGGTGGTTACCCACAACCCCACCTCTGCTCAGGTGGCGGATCATATCATCCATATGGGTGATGGTCAGATAGTAAATGGAAATTATATCAGTTAATTTCGAGATATTTTGGATTATGCTTGGATGGGAGGGAAAGCTTTTATTAAGAGGACCAAACCGCCTCCTAGGAATAATATATGATTATTTGGTTCTTTGGGAAAGCATAATCCATTGAAATTATTTTTAGCAGAGATTATTTGAGTAATCCTATTTTCTAAATTCTTTTTAATCTATTCCACTACTCCTTTATTTTTCTATTCCAGTAATCGTCTATTTTAATTCGTTAATCATAATGACCAAAAATCTTAAATTTTTTAAAGCTGTTATTCTTTCCCCTATCTATATCGGGGTTCATAAAATCAGGATCATTTTAAAAAAATGATAGCCAAAATCTTGATAATTAATATAATTTAAAGAATTAGTTGCTTAGCTTTAGACTAGCAACATAAGTATATTCTTCTTTAATATCTTTGGGAATATTCTTATCAAATAAAACTTCTGTTTTTTTACCGAAATGCTCTGCAGCCACTTTTAAATGATAAAGACTGATGCCCACATCGATAGGAGGGTATTTCTTGGTAAAAAGTCCTTTCACACGTCCCGGTTCTTTATAGTAAGCATGTATTAAATTTTTATCTCCAGTAAAAAACCAGGGTTGTGCATTGGTGGCTGAAGGTGCCACCCGTGCTGCTTCTAATATTTCATTTGCGCCACTAATGTCCGTTATTTCGGTTAATTGTTTTCTTTTGAATTGAGATATGTCTGTTCTGTGTAGGGGTTCCTGGGCTTTACCAAATGGCATTAAAATGATAAATTCCAGATCTGAGTTTTCCAGAACCTCTTTTTTAAGGCGGGGAATACCCTGCCAGCAACTACCCAATCCCTGAGCTGAAAAGAACAGATCCATCTGCTGCATCAGGAAACCCACATTACTCAGATAACCTTCTTTGACCTGGGAAAAAGCGGCCAGATAATGGGGTGCCTTCTTCATAGTCCTTCTTTTAACCACTTCGGGGGGTAATATCCAAAATTCAGTCTTAATGTCTTTATGGAGAGGAATCAAAGTTTTAATATGCTCTGCTATTTCGATTAATGTATTTTTATCAAGCGGGGCCAAATCAAAATTCCTAATGGATCTTCTTTTGAATATAGTTTTGTATAACTTATCTTCTTCCATATTTTAGCCTCCCCCTATTCCTTAAATTATTTCCCATTTATTAACTTCCCTATTATTTGCCTCTTCGTTCTTAAAGATTAATTCCCCATGAGAAAGTTCTTTCAGGTGATGGGAAATAAGGTGCCCCAATATTAAGGAATAATATATAAAGATTTGCTTTGGAAAATATTATTATTGAATTAAATATTATAAAGATGATTATCTCTATTATATCTATCATTTAAACGGATGATATATTGGAAGATATCTTAAAAAGTAAAATGGGGACAAACTTTGCCTTATAATCCTGATAAACCTGTTGAATCTCCTGAAGACCATCAATCAAATTCAAAGGATGAAAAAATCACGCCTAAAGGGCGTAGATTCCTTATATTATGGATAATGGGAATTTTAATGATTTTTTTGGTGGTGGGCGGTTTAATGGTAGGGGCTGTCTACAATGATAAACAGTCAGACATAGTAAAACACCTGGAACGAATGAGCCCTAAACTCTCTGAACCTGGCCTCACCCCAGCAGAACAAAATCTATCCATCAGTGAAAATACCACCCTGGTGGTTACGGGAATCTACGTTGATCAAATCAGAGATTTCGCCCTGTCAGACAGTACTTGGACCGTTGATTTTTATGTCTGGTTTAAGTGGAATGGTAGTAATGTTAACCCCGGTGAGAACTTACAGATAATTGATGGAAATATCGAGACTAAAGAATTAAAGGATAATTACACCAATGGGGACCAGCATTACCAGATTTACTACGTCACGGCTAAGATGAGTAAATTCTTTGATGTTTTAAGATTTCCTGTGGATAATCACGTGCTCACCATAGAAATCGAGGATGAACAGCAGGAAAGGCCAGAGTTAGTCTTTGTACCTGAAAATGGCACGTCGGAAATCAGTTCCCGGGTACAGATACCCGGTTATGAAATCGAAAAGATTGTGGTGGTTGAAAAACCACATACTTATAAATCCAATTTTGGCGATCCCCGCTTGGACGATGAAAAAACAACTTATTCCCAATTCCGGGTAGGTATTGACATTTTCCGGCCAGATTTAGGTTTCTACTTCAGGATATTCATTGGCCTGTTTGTGGCTGTTGCAGCCGCTTTACTGGCCCTACTAATAAAGCCCACTCAGGTTGATCCCCGTTTTGTACTGGGGTCTGGCGCTCTCTTTGTGGCGGTAGCTAACTTCATCATAACCTCTGAATTAATACCAAAGACAGGGATATTGACCTTGGCAGACATGGTAAACGATTTAGGATTGATATTGATTTTGGTTACCCTAATTGAATCAGTTATATCTTTATACCTCTATGAAAAGAGGGGCGAAAAGAAATTAGCAAGGACTATGGATAAGATTTCCATTGTCCTCCTTCTATTGATATTTGTCACCATAAATATTCTGATGATACTTTTTGCATGGTAATAACTTGATAAATAACTCTAAAGTACAATTAAAAAATGGTGGAATAATGATTAAATGTTCTCAATGTGGAGCAGATAACCCGGAAGACTCCAATTTCTGCAGATCTTGTGGAGAAAACTTAAAATCTACCCACAAATTCTGTCCAGAATGTGGTCAAGAAAATTCTAAAAATGCTAAATTTTGTGTGGGTTGTGGGTTGAGCTTTGAAAAACATGATGTTGATTCAGATAATCAAAATAACCTGATAAGATCCAATTCAGAACCCAATCCTGATAAATCTCAGGATAGTTCTGATGAAATGGTTATGCTGGATTTAACCCCAGCAGAATCACTCATAATCTTGGATCAGGAAACTCCGACCAAGGACTTACTAAAATCTACATTCATAGACCTTATTTTCAAAAACGTCTTTAAGATAGAGGTTAAGAAAGGTGTAAAGAAGGGTTTCTTTGGTACGAAAATATTTAAGGATACTTACCTCTACGAGGGAAAAAATTTCAACATGCCTCTTAAACCCCATGAAGAGGTATTCCGAAAATATTTGCCGGATAAGGTGGATAGCAAACGATTTAAAAAGCTTATACAAAGTGTAGCCCGATCATCGGGAGATTATACCAAGAAACAACTCCTGGAACCTTTAGCTGCCGAAGGTTATTTCAATGTGGAGAAGAAGTTTTTTGGTAAGAAGTATTCCTTAAGTGATAAGGGGATAGAAACAGAACAGTTAATCTTAAAATTAAAGGATGAAGGAAGAGATCTGGACGTATGGGTAGATAAAGATCCAGAAAGGGCCAAAGCCTATATTTCAATGG
This sequence comes from Methanobacteriaceae archaeon UBA587, assembly GCA_002504725.1. Lineage (GTDB taxonomy): Archaea > Methanobacteriota > Methanobacteria > Methanobacteriales > Methanobacteriaceae > UBA587. The sequence goes on from DATN01000011.1 coordinate 31,734, forward strand.
GGGGATCCAATATCTTCCTCACTGATGATTATTATTTCAACTGGTTTAAAAATAATTCAAAAAAAATAAGCAAATTATTTACCGGTGCAGCAGTAATCGGGACAGCATATGCCTTCAGCAAAATCCGCTGGTACAGGGCCTTCAGCTATCATGGCATAGATTTCGATTTTGACGAGTTCAGTAGCAGTGATAATGACTTTAATAGTTTTGGACTGGACTTTACCGACATATTCTCAGATTCCAGCGCCTTCGATAGTTTTGGAGCAATAGATTTTGATGATTTCGACGCCGGATTTGACAGCGGGGGATTTGACGGGGGCTTTGATGGTGGAGATGGTGGGGGTGGAGAGTAAACCCACTCCCTAAAAATAATTTTTTATTTTACTTATTTTTATTTTATTAATAATAAAATGCCTTGATTTAAGAAATAAATGGCAAATATTATTAGAATTCCTCCTAAAACACGCATTATGTAACTATACGTTTTTCCAGTAATAAAATCACGAGATTTTCCGGTAGCATAAGCAATAGCTATTTTTGAACCTACTAAAAGTCCATAAAATCCAATTATGAAGAGTAACAAGGATAACGGGTTCTCCTGATAGGCCGGAACAATAATGGGCCCGCCAATGGTTATCCAGAATAGGTAGGGGGATGGATTCAGGAGATTAATAATCACGCCTTTTCTCAGGGACTGGGGTCTTTCTAATTGTAAATTTCCGCTCATTTCAGGCGCTTTGAAACATTCGCATGCCATGTAAATTAAGTAGAATCCTCCTATAACAGATATTATTCCTAAAACTTGAGAATAAGCTGAAATAAGGGAAAGAAATAGTAAACAGATTGCCACGATAGGTATATCAGAGATCATGGGGGCCAGGGCCACTTTAGCCCCTTCCAGATAGCCGTGTTTAAGGGTCTGGGAAATAACCAGAATGAGGAGGGGCCCCGGCGACAGGCCAGCATAGAGCCCCAGGGTTATTCCAGCAATCAGTAGTTCTATCATGTTTTTATCATTTTAATTAAAATTTTAAATAATTAAAAATAGGTAGCCCTATCAAAAAAATTTTAATTTGAAACGGGATTAACTTCAGTTAAGGCATCCTTAAATATTCTTAAACCTTTGCCCATCTCTTCTATATTTATATTCAAAGCAGGGAACATACGGACCACGTTTCCCTGGGTCACATTTATGAGAAGTCCCTTATTCAGACATTTTGCATTTAAAGAAGCAGTCAGCTCTTCATCAGATAGTTCGATGGCCAATAAAAGCCCTTTACCACGCACATCTTTAATGATATGTGGATATTCAGTTTTCAATTTAAGGAGCTCAGTCATGGCAAACTCCCCTACTTCTTTTACATTTTCACATATCTGGTTATCTAGCATGTATTTGATGACGGCATAGGCCACCGCACAACCCAGGGGATTACCACAGTAGGTGCCCCCGTGGTCACCCACTTCCAGTTTATCATGCACCTCTTCACTCATGGCAAATGCTCCAAAAGGGAATCCTCCGGCAATACCTTTGGCCATGGTCAGGATGTCAATTTTTACACCATCTGAAGCGAACATGGAACCTGTACGACAGAATCCGGTCTGGATCTCATCAGCTATCAATAGAACATCATGTTCCTGGCATAAATCAGACAATTTTTCCAGATAATCTGAATCCGGGACATTGATTCCTCCTTCACCCTGTATGGGTTCTACAATCACTGCTGCCACGTCCTGATCTATTACTTGGGCAATAGCCTCGATATCATTGTAAGGGACGAATATGTGGCAGGGAATAAGGGGATTGAACTTCTCCCGGTGTTTACTCTGTCCAGTAGCCGATACAGTACTGATGGTTCGGCCATGGAAACTTTTCTCAGTAGAGATGATGTTCAATTTTCCCGTTGCTTTCCGGGCCAGCTTAATGGCTGCATCATTGGCCTCAGCCCCGGTACTGGCAAAGAATACGCGGTTTAAATTCTCAGGAAGTATCTCCTGCATCAGTGATAGGAGACGGGCCCGTGCTGGTGAGTAAGTGGCCCCTGAATTAGGGTTCTGCATTATTTTTCTGCTCTGTTCCAGGAGTGCTTGAGTAATCACGGGATTAGCATGTCCGATACTGGTTACTCCCCAGCCAGCAGTCAGATCCAGGTATTTTTTCCCATATTCGTCATATACGTATACTCCTTCGCCTTTTTCTATGGATATTTTAGTTTTATTGGCAAAAGAGGCGTAATAATTATCTTCAATTTGAAAAGTGTCTGTAATTTGTTCCATTTTCATCCCCAGATATAATCTTGATTCGAGGTTTTAAGTATTGATTCTGTTTAATATAATTCTTTTCCAGTCTTTAAGAGATGGAATCTTATTGTAAATGAAAACACTTATTTTAATAAAAAACTTCTTAAATGAGGATTAAGGATAATAAATTTAAAAATAAGGTTGTTATAGAATTTGTTAGAGTAGGTAAAGGATAATAGAATGGTTTGCTGATAATGGAGGAGTTATGATTAACAAATTATTTAACCTATCCTATGATGAAGAACGAAAAATAGAACTAAAACTCAAGCGCATAATCAATTTAGCAAGAGACCGGGCACTGGAGAAAGTTAAAAATCGTAAACCATTTATATTCGACAGTTTTTACTATGGTGCTATTGCCATCAACCCTAAAAACCTGGTGATCTGGTATCTTTTTGAGAAGGACAGTGAACTGGAGGAGGCCCGGGCTAATGGTCTGGTGGATGACCTGAAAAGGTTGACCCGATCTGAACTGGAATCCAATGGTTACCCTGTAGAGGCACTGGATGAGATATACATTGAATTCACCACTGATGAAGATATTCAGAGAACCACCAATGGAAACTACTGGTACTACTTCAAATAATTTATTAAATCAAGCTAATTTCTAATTATAATCATAGAATTTCATCTTCGGATTTTAACTACCTTTTTTAGTAATCTCTTATATAATTAATAGATAGTAAGGGGATTTTTAATGCCATACCAAATTAAAACCATTACCTTGAAAATGATGGGTGGATTAGCCCGTGTAAACTGTTACCTCATAAAAACAGGTGCGGGTTATCTCATGATTGACACGGGACTGTCTAAAGTCCGTGATTCAGTTGAAAAAGAACTTGAAAAAGCGGGCTGCGCACCAGGTAATCTTAAACTGATTCTGATTACCCATGGGGATTCTGATCACACTGGTAACTGCTCTTATCTCCGGGATAAATATGGGGCTCCGGTGGCCATGCACCAGGCGGATTCTGGAATGGCCCTGGATGGTGACATGCTCTACAACCGAAAGGGAAATTTTATTGCGCGGTTAATAAGTCCCTTCATGGGTCTGGGTAAAAAGGACAGGTTTACTCCTGACTTTTATGTGGATGATGGCTACGATTTATCAGAATATGGGCTCCATGCCCGGATAATTCATATTCAGGGTCATTCTGCAGGATCTATAGGGATAATAACTTCTGCAGGGGATTTATTCTGCGGGGACCTCCTGACCAATACCCAAGAACCGGCTTTAGGAGGTATCATCGATGATAAAGACACTGCCAAGGAGAGTATTAAAAAATTAAAGACCATGAACATAGAAATGGTTTATCCGGGGCATGGTGAACCTTTTAAATGGAGTTCGTTCATTATCAATGAATAATCTTACAAAAAATAGGATTCTAATTAAACGTGGTTGTATGGGGAATAAAGAAAATATTCCTGATAAGAAGCAGGAAGAAAAAGATCTATACACGATGGAAAAGGTTTTATCTCCGGGCAGGGCTATTGTAAAGATAATTATAGCAATATTTGCATTCCTATGGTTTCTGGCCGGGGGATCAGCTCAGACAGTTCTATCTTTAAGTGGGGGTTCGCTTGGTTTAGTAGGACTAGTTTCATTCCTTATCCGCAATCCCATTACCTTCTTAATCATCGGCATAATCCAGGTAGTATTAGGGCTCATTTTTTATTTATTCTTCGCTGAATACTATTTCATGGTCATTTTCCATTTCTTGTGGTCTGTGCGGTGGTTCTATGGCTACAAAAAGTACCTTCATTTAAAAATCCCTGATAAAGATTAATTATTTATCTACATAAAGTGCAATTATATTTAATTCAAATTTTTTAAGGAGGGTGAAGTGTGAAAATAGGAGTAATAGTATATTCCCAAACAGGAAATTCATGGGAAGTGGCCCAGAATCTTCAGGAAAAGTTACTGGAGCAGGGACATGAGGTAGAAGTTGAAAAGGTGGAGATTGCAGGGGAAGCTGCCCCTCGAGCCAAAGATGTGACTTTCACTAACATACCTGATTCATCGGCATACGATGCTCTGGTTTTTGGCGCTCCGGTTCATGCTTTTTCTCTGGCGGCACCTATGAAACTTTATCTGGAGCAGATTGATTCACTGCAGGATAAAAAGGTTGCACTTTTTGCAACTAAGGGCTTAAAATTTAACTGGACTGGTGGAAACCAGGCAGTGGGCAAAATGAAAAAAATATGTCAGGCCAAAGGTGGAACCGTGGTAGGGACAGAAATTGTGGTATGGAATAAGGCCCGAAATAAGAAAATTGATGAATTAACCCGTAAATTCAGCGTTTTATTCTAAAGATCAGCCAAATTTTTATATATTCCAATGTCTCAGGTTTAGTTACTAGTTATTAGAATCCAGTTTGCAGGAGTGCCTTATGAAGAAAGTGTTTCTATGGTGGTTAATTGCCGGCAGTAAAGGTGGAGAAAACCGCGGCAAGATAATACTTGAACTCAATAATAGGCCTTATAATGCTAATAAACTCGCTGAAAAACTTTCGCTTGATTATAAAACTATAAGGCACCATATCGGTGTTTTAAAAGAAAATAATCTGGTTGAATCTACTGGAGAAAAATACGGGGCACTATATTTTCTTTCTGATGAGATGGAAAAAAATTACGACGTCTTCCTGGGGATATGGGAAGAATTTAAGGAAGGATAGATCTTAACAAACAATAGACCATAAATTCTTGGCTAGAAGGTGAAAAAATGTTGTTGGAATTTAATATATTTGGTTTAACAGATTTAATACCTAGTTTAATGGCACTGGTCAAATATTCGGCTTTAATAACCAGTATAGCTAATATATGCCTTTTAGTGGGAATGCTCTATGTGTATCTGGAACGATACCTCCAGGTAAAGTCTAAATTCACCACCACTCTGGTCCTATTCTCGCTACTTTTTTTAGTTCAGAACGTATTGTTCTCGGTTTATTTCTCATTTAACCTTCCTCAAACATTATTGGACTCTGTGTTACCTTTAATATTTTTAGGACTTGAATTCGCTGCTTTAGCATTACTTTTAATGGTAACTCGGGAATAAAATTTAATATTTTTTAATAAAAATATTTTTTTCATAAGAATATTTTAAATTCAAGTTTTTAAACTGGTTTTAGTTAGTTTTAGTTAGTTTTTAATCATGTTTTTTTAAGATATTTTATTTTGAATTTTCCAGATTTGCCCTGAATTTGGGAATGAATTTGGAGGGAAAAATGGAGTAATTGTGAGAAAATTTTGGAAAAATTACTTTTAAAGGGTTATACAACATTTAAGTAGTCAATACTTTATTAATAGAAAATTTAAAGGATTGATCTAAGTAATTTAGGAAAAACCGCATTTGATTAATTTGAATGGGGGTCAAAGATATGGATGTAAAAGAAATTAAATCAATTAAACTGACACCTTTTACACGGATGTCAGCTTCAATATACGGAATTTTAGGATTAATCGCTGCTATTGTGATGTTGATAGCACTGGGAATTATGGAGGCTGTGGGAGTTTTCCCAGAGTTAGGGAGTTTTAACCTGATCACTGGATTTGGAATACCTCTAATTGTTCTCCTGCCTATAGGTGCATTTTTCAGCACCATAGTGGTGAGCTTCTTCTCGGTAATGCTTTACAATATACTGGTACCTAGGTTAGGTGGAGTTAAGCTGGGATTAGATGGTAATGAAGTAGAAAGTATTCCGGTAATTTCATTTTCCCTGATATTATCTGCTATTGGGGCTATTTGGGCGTTTATCATTGGATTGGTACTTGCCGCGGTGATGTCGCCGTTATTGTCCTTTTTAAGTGCAGTCAGTACCATGCCTTCCATGGCCAATGTAACTGCAAACATGACTCATGCCGGGGCAACCATGCCCACAGGCGCCGAATTTGGTACAGCAGGGATAGTATTATCACTGGTTTTAATAATTGGTCTGCCTATACTGGTATTTGTGTTTGGATTTATCTGGAATGCACTATTCGCGCTATTCTACAATCACATAGTTACTCGAGTAGCTAAAATTAACTTAGAATTTAGCCAGATCAAGGAAAGCTTATATGAACTAAAACACGTTCCTGTATTGCAGACCGCTTTAGCAATTGCAATTGTATATGCACTATTGGGCATTATATCTGGTATTCTGTCCGGAAATTATCTGGAGTTCATATCAGACTTTGTGACCTATTTTGTAGAAATTGCATTAATGGCGATTCTATACAACTACCTGGCACCTAAGATTGGATCCATTAAATTAAATCTAGAATAAATTATTCTAAATTTTTATTTTTTATTTTTTTAATATAGTGATCCATTAATCATAGTTCCTTTAATCAGATCAAGGGATTATTTAGTAGGATTATTTGATTTTACTGGAGAAATAGCAGATATAAGAATTAAAAAGTCCAGAATAATACTATCTTTTATTTTAATTATTGTTTAATGGAGGCGGAATAGATGGAAGAAAAGGGAAATAAGCTCCTGAATCAAATGCCACTGAAGCCAATTATTGTTTTATTTTCATATCATCATCATAACACTGAAAAAGTTGCTAAAGCCATGGCAAAAGTGCTTGATGCAGAAATAAAATGGCCCGAAAGTATCGATGAGGAAGAACTTCAAGAATACGATCTAATTGGGTTTGGATCCGGAATTTACTCCTCAAAACACCACGAATCTATCCTGAAACTTGTTGATAAATTGCCAGATGTCAAAGACAAGAAAGCGTTCATTTTTTCAACCAGCGGAGCTCCCATAGTTATTGGTGGCCAGAAAACACTAGATGATTACGCAGTTAAGTGTCACTCCTTGCTTCGGGAGAAATTGAGATCTAAAGGCTACCATATTGTTGATGAATTTATCTGCGCGGGTTATAATACCAATAGTTTTCTTAAATTCTTGGGAGGAATAAATAAGGGCCGGCCAAATTCTCAAGACCTTGAAAATGCAGAAAACTTTGCTCGTGCACTGATTTCTAATAGGATGGAGTGGAATTGTGGATAAAACAGAAATTTACCATTTTTCAGGCACCGATAACTCTCTGGCGGTGCCAGGGATATTACCGAACTATAGGTGGAGATTTAAACTACACTCTTTTTTTGTCTCATATTTTACTTATTTTTCTGTTTATTTTATTTTTTATTTTTTAATACATCAAAGAGGGTAATTATTGAGAATATTGATTAATATTGATTTACATATACTATATCTAATGAAAACATACATTATTTTACTACGGGGAGTCATGCCATTCGGTAAAAATAAAGTACCCATGGCCGTTTTACGGGTTTTACTTACTCAAGCAGGACTAAAAAATGTGCAGACTTACATTCAAACGGGTAATATTATTGTTGAATCCCATCTCAATGAAAAACAGCTGGAACAGATGGTTCATGACTTAATCCAGGAAAATTTGGGTGGAGATATAACCGTCACTGCCCGAAATTACGCACAGTTTGCAAAAATACTGCAAAATAATCCCTTTGATGATGTGGACACTTCCCAATTATATTTTACCATTCTACACTCGCTTCCAGATGAGGATATATTAAATAATTTTTTATCCACAGATTTTTCACCAGATCAGGTGGTGGTGAAGGGAGATGTGATATACACGTTATATGCCACTAAATACAGTGATTCCAAGTTCAATAACAATTTCTTTGAACGTAAACTTCAGGTGAGGGCCACCACCCGGAACTTCAATACCATGAATAAACTGCTTGAATTAGGTAAAGGATGAAATTCACATGAAATAGACTTTAAAGGTGGCATCGGTTCAGTAAGTAGTTAAGGACATTATTTAAGAAGGGTTTCTTTTAATGGAAAAACAGAATTTGAATTTCCATTGGGGTACCATGATTTCCATAATGATCAACTCTTCAATTTCCAGTTGATCGTGGTTATTATGGGGTTTATGCTTGCTTTGAAGATATGGAATTGGCTGGCCCAAATGAGGATCAGAAAGGCGTTATTATCATCTGAAATTAAGGTAAATGATTTATTTTAAGATAGTAACTCTCTTTAATTTGTTAAAAAGGTGAAACTATGAAAATAACTGATGAAGTTTATCTTTTAGACTCCACTGGCTGGAATCATGCTTATCTGATTCTGGGTAAAGAAAACATTTTAATTGATACGGGACGCCCGGGACAGGGTAAAGGAATTTTGAAGGATTTGAAATCTTTAAATATTGATCCAGAAGAAATTGAACATATTTTAATAACCCATCATGACGTGGATCATGTGGGAAACCTGGCTTTCCTGGAGAAAGAAACAAAAGCCAATATCTGGGCTTCACAAGAGGATATTCCATATATCTGTCATGAAAAAAAGAGAGATGGCCATAAAAAATACATTTCTTACCTTATCCGGACCAAGAAACCAGAAAATATAGTTCCGTTTCCAGAGAATCAGAAAATTAATGGAATAGAAGTAATCCCCACCCCCGGACATACTCCGGGGCATGTGTGTTTCCTTTATAATGACGTATTATTTGTAGGAGATCTGCTTAGAACCTCCAATGGGACATTAGAACATATGAGAACTTCCATGAACTGGGATAGTTCCCTGGTGAAAGATTCACTTAAAAAAATCGCGGAATATGATTTTAAATGGATCTGCCCGGCACATGGTAATCCTGTGAAGAGGAATGATGAGTTAGAACAATTAATTGATAATCGGCACTTAAAAATTGTATAATCACTTTAAAAAATAAAAAAATAAAAATTAAATGGATCTATCGGAATTTACTGTATGCTGCTCCGCCTAGAATACTTAGAATACCTAATAGGGCCATTCCAACTGGAGAACCAGTTTCCTGCATAGGCACGGTACCATTTTGGCTTGCTGCGGCTACGCCATAGAATGTGTAGTTATCTGAATCGTAGAAATAAGGCTCGGTCTGTTCTATGGGATAACCTCCGTATAGGTCAGCATAAACGGTTATGGGTCCTGTTTTATTGACTAAACCGGGTGCTATCAGTTCAGAAGTTTCGCCTGGTTGTAGTGGTCCCATTACCCAGCTAATGTCCCATGCCCAGTATTGTCCAGTGGAATACCAGAAGAAGAAATCCCCGTTTATTGGATCGGCATTAGAGACCCACTGGGTTCCATCCCACATCATGGCCTTTTCTGGTTCGAATTCAAAACCAGAACTGGGATCAATGGTAATTTTAACCCAGGCCTGGTTAATTGTGGCATCATTGGCCGATGCTTTCACATCCACAGCTACTTCCTCTCCTACCTCGGCCACTGTGACGTTGGTTCCATTTTCATAAACCACGGCCACATCGACTTCCGGAGCTTCCTGTGCCGAGACCGCCCCGGCGAAAATTAGGCATAATACAATAGCTAAAAAAATAGCGGCTCCTTTTCGCATATTTTCACCCCCTTTTTGTTTAATATGCTCGAATGAGATTATTTAAAAAATAATAACTGGAATTTCTGGAATCAGGGGAATTTGATGTACTTTAAAACACAAATAAAGTAAAAAACACAAACCATAAATGATTAATTTTTATTGAACTACTTACAACTACTTAATAATTTGTTTTTGATATATAATATATCTTTATTAATTTACTTCATTTCAATTAAGGAGATTAATCATGGGAATCGAATATAGGGATATCAAGGACTTTAGAGAAAAAGAACTGCAAGATCTATTTCTTTCGGTGGAATGGGATTCGGGGAATTTCCCTGAAAAACTAAAAATGGCAATCAAAAACTCCCATCGGGTTTATACTGCTTATGATGGGGATAAGTTAGTGGGACTAATCAATGCCCTATCAGACGGGGTCATGACGGTTTATTTCCATTATTTGCTTGTACGGCCAGAATATCAGGGGCAGGGGATTGGGAAAAAACTGGTGGATTTGATGCTGGAAGAATACGCAGATTTCGCACGGAAAGTAGTTATTGCCTATGATTCTGAAGTAGAATTCTATAAAAAATGTGGTTTTGAGGTGGGGGAAGATAAAAGCGCCATGTTTGTTACTTATCTCAAAACCTGATAAAAAACGTATTTTAACACCTTATTTACTAGATATTTCATGGTATGACTCTTCAAAAAAATAAATGAAGATATATAGGTGATTTAATGGATAAATATTACAAAGAGTACATTATTAGCACGGATAAATCCAGATTATCTGTAGACACGATTCATAAATTCTTATCAAACACTTACTGGGCCAATGAACGGTCAAAAGATACTATTAAAAAGTCAATCGAGAATTCGGTATGTTTTGGTGTTTATTTTCAGGAAAAACAGGTCGGATTCGCCCGGGTGGTGTCAGATAATGCCACTTTCTGCTGGATGGGAGATGTTTTCATAGAAAAAGGCCACAGGGGCCAGGGGCTGGGTAGAGAGCTCATCCAGGTCATTTTAGAATCTGAAGAATTTAAAGGATTAAAATGGATATTGGCCACTGATGATAAACATGAATTATATGCTCAATTTGGTTTTGAATTGGTTGAAGGCAAATACATGTGTTTTGAACCGTAGTTTAACCATTTAAGGAAGAATTCAAATGATTACTCATACATCTCTTCAAATTAAAGACCAAAACTGGAAAAAACAAAAAAATCTTCTGTTGTTGTGGATTATGAATCTAATTAATTTTTTATTTTAGAATTATATCCTAATACAGGTGATATTATGGTTGAAAAATGCAAAATTACTGTTTTAAAAAAAAACCTTAATGAAGAATTAGCCAGAGAATATTGTCAAAACGAAGTCACCTCTTGCCCTGTTTTCGATGAAGGTCAGGAGTTCATGACCGGATTTGAGAAACCAGAGGGCTTCTGTGACTGGGCCTGGAATGATATCCACAAATTTGTGGCGGTTCTCCTGGCAGGAGGTAATTTTTCAGAAGGAATCTTTGATGGGTGGATGTTGGATAATAAGGTCATGATTGCCTGCTGCACTGATGCTATAAGGCCAGTGACTTTTAAAATAGAAAAAATAGATTAGTTATAGTTTTTTAACACTTTATTATAATTTTATCCTTAATTTTAAAAAATAATTTAAAATTAAATGTTATTTATTTTTTAACCTTGATTTAGTATTCCACGGAGATTGGCTCCAGGATTGGGGGGTACTCCATATAGCAATCTGATTCTTTTAATTGTCTTATAAGTGCTTCTGAAAGTGACCGGGTAATGGGGCATATGGGGACGAATTATAGGGATATTTGTCCAATATCTTCATCCCATAATTTTTTATTGTTTTTGATAAACTTGGACATCATTTCAATACATTCTGGATTCTGCAATACTTTCACATCAACTCCTCTGGATATTAAGAGTTCTTCTTCGCCTTTGAAGTTTTTATTTTCTCCTATTACTACGCGGGGTATTTTGTAGAGTAGAATAGCCCCGCTACACATGGAACAAGGGGATAATGTGGTGTAAAGAGTACATTCGTGGAAAACATGCTCATGTTGGCGACTGGCATTTTCCAGGGCATCCATCTCGGCGTGCAGAATCACGCTTCCCTTTTGAATGCGCCGGTTGTGGCCCTGGCTAATTATTTTATCTTTGTGAACCAGAACGGATCCAATAGGAATTCCTCCTTCATTTAATCCTTCTAGAGCTTCATTCATGGCTACTTTAAAGAATTTATTCATATAATCAATTTCCTGATTTATTTTAAACAGGTATCTATTTTATTTATTTCCATAAATGTTTTTATTAGTATTACTAATCATTAATAATCAGTATGCAAGGTGAAAAAATGAAACAATGGTATCAAGAACTATTTTCCAATTATGCAGAAACCTACGAGTCAGAATGTTTTGTACAGGGTACTTTAGGGGAAGTTGAATTCATAGAAAAGGAAATTAACCACGATAAAAACTTTAAGATATTGGATATTGGCTGTGGAACTGGCCGACACGCCATTGAACTAACTAAACGCGGTTATTCCGTGGTGGGGGTGGATTTATCTGAATCCATGATAAAAAAGGCCCAGGAAAAGGCTACCGCAGAGGGTTTGGAAATTGAATTCAGACAGGCTGATGCCCGTAACCTTCCTTTTGAAGGGGAATTTGACCTGGTTATTATGCTATGTGAGGGTGGCTTTCCCTTAATGGAAACTGATGAAATGAACTTCCAGATACTACAGAATGCAGCCAAAGCATTGAAACCAGAGGGTAAACTCATCTTCACAACTCTCAACGGTCTTTTCCCTCTTTTCCATTCAGTAAAGGACTTCATAAATTCCCATTCCGAAACCCAGACTAATAGGGCCAATAACTTTGACCTCATGACCTTCCGGGATCACAACCAGTTGGAGTTGGAGGGAGACGATGGTCAGACCATGACTTTAGACTGCAATGAAAGGTATTACGTGCCTTCAGAGATCACTTGGTTATTAAAATCTTTAAATTTCCAGAAGATTGATATTCTGGGGTGTAAATTGGGCGAATTCAGTAGAGATGATGTTTTAACCACGGAAGACTATGAGATGCTGGTAGTAGCAGAATTATAGGATATCTGGTGATGTGATGGTTTTTCATGGATTAATTTGCCCCAGTAAGGTTTCTCTGGTTAGTCTAATGTGGATATTGCCCTTACTGGAGTTACTCCATAACCTGGAAGAGACCATGTTTATGGATTCTTTCTGGAGAGATCATCCAGGGATACAATCATTACCTTTTTATAAATTCGTGCAAGCCACTGATTTACAATTCACCGTTAGTGTGGTAATTTTAACTGTGCTGGTATTTTTAATCACTTATCTGGCAATAAAACACCCTAAAGGAAAATGGATGAGTTTATTTATGGTGGTTGCGTCTTTGATCTTTGTAAATGCGATTATACACGTTATTCAGACGATTATATTTGGATCATACGTGCCGGGTTTAATCACCGGGGTGCTGATTATACCCTATTCCCTAATCTTATTCCATAGAATTTTTCAGGAAAAAATAATTAATAAATCGACTATGGCTATCATCCTACTCATGGCCTTGATTTTACAGATTCCTATTATCATAGCCGCATTAAGTATTGGAAAAATTTTAATTCCGATATAAATTATATTTATTGAAAATAATTAAAATTAAATAATGGTGTTCAGATGGAACTAATCCCTAAAAAAACAGATCTAAATGATTACCTAATCTGTTCAGATGTAATTGACTGTGATGATAAGCTAATTCAAAAAAAGGAATTACAATTAACTAAAAATGCAGAAAACGAGGTTGAAAAGGCAAAAAACATATACATTTTTGTACGGGATGAAATAAATCACTCTTCAGATATAAATAGTGATGAAGTCACTTATAGGGCTTCAGATGTTCTAATAAAAGGTCATGGCTTATGTTTTGCTAAATCTCATCTTCTGGCGGCACTCTTAAGGTGTGCTGGAATTCCAACGGGATTATGTTATCAGAAATTGTCCCTGGAAGAGGGACATATCATCCATGGTCTTAATGCCGTGTATCTGAACAATCAATGGATAAGACTGGATGCCCGGGGAAATACTCATGGAATCAATGCTCAATTTTCCCTTGATCCGGAAAAATTAGCATATGTCCCTGAAAAAAGCAGTGGAGATAAGGATTACCCTTATATTTTTTCCCAGCCACATCCGAAAATACTAGAAGCACTAAAATCTCATGAAAAACTGGATGACGTTATAAATCATGTTTTAAGTTATTTCTGATAATAGATGAATCTGGTTACAGAAATAATTCACTTAATCTTTTTAATTCAATTTAATCTATAATCTAATTATTTTATTAAATTTATTTATGCAAGGTTCTTAAAACTTAATAAAGAAAATAATGATTGATGGATTACTAATATTCGAGGAAGGCTTTTAATGAAAGATTATGTGCATGGTTATTCAAAGAGAGAATCGGAGCGTTTAGCTGATCAGGCAGACACCCTATCAGGGATATTACATTACGATACTCAGTTCCCAGCCGGAAGCAAGGTTCTAGAGGCAGGCTGTGGCGTGGGGGCCCAGACAGTGTTTCTGGCCAAAAACAGCCCGGATGCTCAGATTACTTCCATCGATATCTCAGAAGATTCCCTACAACACGCCCAGAGATTAATCAAAAAAGAGGGAATAATCAATGTGGAATTCCTACAGGCAGATATCATGGATCTTCCCTTTGCCGAGGAAAGTTTTGATCACATCTTCATCTGCTTTTTTTGGAGCACCTTAAAGACCCGGTAAAAGCACTAAAAGAATTGAAAAAATATTTGAAAACTGGGGGAACCATCACGGTGATTGAAGGGGATCATGGGTCCTGTTATTTCCACCCGGAAACTGAGGAATCAGTTAAGGCCTGGGAATCTCTGATTCGAGCCCAAAAAGAGTTAGGGGGAGATCCTATGATAGGTCGCAGGTTATATCCGCTAATGGATGCGGCAGGATTCCAGGATATTGAAATTACTCCCCGGGTGGTTTATGTGGATAACAGCAAACCCGGCCTGGTGGATGGATTCATCAGGAAAACCATTATTGCCATGGTGGAGGGTGTAAAGGACCAGGCCATTAATTCCGGCTTTATAAGCCATGGAGAATGGGAAAAAGGAATAGATGATTTGTATAAATCAACAGAACAAGATGGAACATTTTTTTACAACTTTTTTAAGGGTACAGGGAGAAAATAGTTCTTGAATTTAAATTTAAATTATTTATATTTTTATAATTAATTAAAAGTGGTGTAAAAATGAATATTTCTGTCATACTGGCCCACCCCTACCAAGAGAGCTTTAATTATGCTATCTACCAAACAGTTCTTAAAACACTGGATGGGAATGGCCACCGGGTTTTTGCCCACAATCTTTATGAAGAAGAATTCAATCCATTACTTATGGGTACTGAACTGCTTAATGGAGAAACATCGGACCCCCTGGTCTTACAGCACCGGGAAGAAATTAAAAATGCTGATGGATTAATCATTATCCACCCTAACTGGTGGGGACAACCTCCTGCTATACTGAAGGGTTGGACTGATCGAGTGCTCCGTTCGGGAGTGGCCTATGACTTTGCCGAGGATGATGATGGATCGGGAGTTCCCGAAGGACTGTTAAAAGCCAAAGCAGCCATCGTATTTAACACTTCCAATACTCCTGCAGAAAGGGAGATGGATGTATTTGGAGATCCCTTAGAAAGAATCTGGAGGGACTGTATTTTTGATTTCTGTGGTATTGAGAACTTTCACCGCAGAATGTTCCGGGTTGTGGTTAGCAGTACCCTGGAAGAACGCCAGAAATGGTTAGAAGAGGTTCAAAAAACAGTTGATAATTATTTTCCTAAATAGTGATTAAATAGAATAGAACTAAAAAATTTTCATATCTTTAAATTATACATTTTTTTTTACATGAGAATTAATTTGATTATCTTCTTCTCTCAAATTCATCTAGAATCTCATCAAAGTCCACACCCTTATAAACCAGCAGCAGGAGGGTGTGGAAAATTAGATCTGCAGATTCATATACCAGATTATCATCATTTTTAGAGGCGATGATCACTTCTGCTGCTTCTTCTCCAATCTTCTCCAGTATTTTATCCTCAGCAGCTTTTTTATCATCTCTCATGATATTTGATGTATAAGAATCAATGGGATTATCTCTACGGTTTTCTAAAACCTGATAAATCTCTCTTAAAATCTGATCTTGAGCCATTTTATCCATTTCCTTTATTTGAAACTTTCTAGTGATGAGTGAATTATAATGAATTAAATAATGAATATTATTTAATGGTCTTATTTTTTCTCCGGGCTTTACGCAGGGTACTGGTAATGGCAATAAGGGGGTGCTGTGCATCGTCTATGATTTCAATATCATCAAAGGAGTAAATTCCGTTCAAATCGGCGGTTTTTTCCATTCCCAGCTTCATATCTTTATCTAAAACAATTACATAGGAATCTATTTCTTTACACCCTAATTTTCGCGCGGCTACTGTACGGTGGTGCCCATCCACCAGCACAAAACGGTCTCCGGTTTTAACTACAATGGTAGGCTCGGCCAGGCCCCTCTTAAGTTCATAGGTACGTCCCTGTAATTCATCGGCATATACCTTGTTCTGCGTAGGCCTTAACTTATCGGTAGGGACTTGCATCCTTTTAATCTCAGTTTTAATGCCATATAACTGTTCCAAAGTCTTTTTAAAGTAGTTAACTTTCATGGGGGTGGAACGTTCAATATGGGACCTTACAATGTCGGTATTGGTTAAGATACCCACCAGGCAATTTTCGGTGTCAATAACTGGTAAACGGGAAATTCCCATACGGAACATGACCCGGGCGGCGTCATTGATGGACATATCCTCACTGGCCACCACCACATCGGTGGACATAATGTCTCCCACCGAGTGAATCCCGGGGTTTAATAGCAAATCAAAGGCAGTAACCATACCCTTCACTTCCCCATCAACTTTCACTGGAAATCCATCGTGCCCCGTTTCCGTCATTAAACTCACGATGGCTTCCTGAGGAGTGTCTGGAGTAACTGTAATTACATCTCGTGTCATGTAATCTTTTACCAGGGCTTTATTGCTCATATTAATCCTTTCTATTAATTTATTGATGATTATTGAATTATATTTATTGAATATTTATTAATTAATCCCTAATTAATCCATAATTACTTCACTATTAATTATTATGGTCTAATTCTTATTTAAGTTGTGATTTTTTTAAGTTTTAGAATTAGGGATTATCTGTTTGGAAAAATTTGGTCTCTAAATTTTTCTTTTCCACAGTACTTTATTATGGCATTCTATTCGGATAATTCTATGGTAAGGTATGTGCACATCATCTACCAATATTAGGAAACCCTTTTCCAGTTTTTCAATCTGGGAACCCGAGATGGTTTTAAGGTTTCCGGGTGCTCCACGATGTACATAGGTAATGTGGCACCGGGAGATATCCTGTTCCGGATGCCACATCATAAGGTTCAGGATATTTTTAGCCATTTATATCCTCATGAGACAATTTTAATAAAAATTTTATTAAAAATAATCCGATGCTATGCCAAGAATAGGGATATTTTAAAGCAGTTCTTTTAATATCTGCACGGTGTTACCTGGTTCTGCTTTTCCACGGGTAAGGCGCATTACCTGCCCCACCAAAAAGTTCAGGGCGGCTTTCTTGCCCTCATGGTAATCACTCACTGCTTCTGGGTTTTCGGCTATAGCTTGTTTGGCGGCTTGAAGAACTTCATCATCATTGACAATACCCACCAAACCCATTTCTTCGGCTAGGGCTCGAGGAGACTTGGAACTAATCGGCATCTGTTCAATAATTCTCTGACCCGCCTTGGTGGTGACTTCTTTCTTTTGCACCATTTGCAAGAATTCCACCATATTTTCCGGGGTGATGCCACTATCTGCAAAGCTCATTTTATTGTAATAGAGGACCCTTTTAAGTTCATCTCTCATCCAGAGTGCTGCAAATTCAGCATCAATTTGTTTCACGATTTCTTCAAAGGCATCAGCCAGTTCCAACTCAGAGGTGATGACTTTGGCATGCTCTTCTGCCAGATTATATTCCTTCATAAATCTTTTAACCTTAATATGTGGAGGTTCAGGCATCCTTTCCTTAATGGAATCGATTTGTTCTTCTTCAGCCAGCATAGGTGGTAAATCAGGGTCAGGTATGTAACGATAGTCCTCTGCTTCCTCTTTAAGTCTCATAGAAACAGTAATCATCTGTGCTTCTAAAAAAGCCCGGGTTTCCTGAGTTACTTCCACTCCTCTTTTTAAGAGGTTCTTCTGACGCACCATTTCAAATTTAAGGGCCTTGTAGGCACCTTTAATGGAGTTCATATTTTTGATCTCCACCCTTTTTCCACCTTCCAGGGAGATGTTCACATCTGCCCGCATGCTCCCTTCGCCCCGGGCGTTTCCACTATAGTCCAGTACCCTTATAAGTTCCCTTAAAAAGGCTCGGGCTTCTTCGGGGGAATTCATGTCAGGTTCGGTAACAATCTCTATTAAAGGAATTCCAGAACGGTTAAAATCCACCAGACCCAGATCCGGTTTGTACTGACCCGGGTCTTCTTCCATGTGCACTTCCCGGATACGCACCCCATTCAGATCACCTTCATATCCGATAGGGATGGATGTACGCTGGTATCCTGAGGGAAGATCCGGATAGTTGTAGTGTTTTCTCATAAAATAAGTTATATCATCGGCAATTTTACAGTCCAGCATGAGAGCAATTTTTAAAGCCCCCTCTAAAGCTTTCTCATTGGTGGGAAATGGTTTAGCACCGGGTTGGTTCAAGCAAACGTGGCAGATATTAGTGTTAGCTGGGACGTCCTGATAGTTAGTAGGACAGTCACAGAAGAGTTTAGAATCAGTTTCCAACTGAACGTGAATTTCAAGTCCGCATTTCATCTTAATGGCAATTCCTCCTCTAAATCCGAGTTATTAACATAGTTATTATAATATATTATATGGGGAGCAATCTCCCTGAACTTTTATTAGTATAATAGTTTTTCAGCATCATTAATGAATATCATTATGATTTGAGTGTAGTTAATAATTATTAAATGTAAATTATTTTTTGAATATGTAACCATCTGAATGAGTAATTAATGAATTATATTATATCCTTAATTTGTCTGCGTATTTTCATAGAATTAATCTACTTGATAAAATAATCCATATTAATTAATCATTTAAAGATTTGTTATTTAGACACTTATCAATATATCTTTTTATAAATGGTTCCAATTCTTTCCGGGGGGAGGGTCCTTTTAAAAGTTTATCAAAATCAGTAAAGGTTCCCTGTAGTTTTCGCCCGGCCCAGTGTACTTCTTCCTCAACTCTTTTACCGTATCTGGTTCCGAACATCTTAAAGAGTGGAAACTTGGTTATTCCTGTTGCCCCGCTTAAAACCAGTGGTCCGATATTAGCCAGATTGTCCACCCATGTCCCGCAGACAATTTCTAGTTTAGGGAATTTTATTCTGGTGGCAGCCACCACCCCTGCATAGTAGAGTGATGGGGGCTGGGCCTGATTCTGGAAAGGGGTTCCCTCGTGGGGATTCAGGGAGTAAAAGGTCACCCGGTCAATACCCACCTTACTAATCAACTCAAATAGGTATTCTAGATCTGAAGGAGTTTCTCCTAAACCTAAGATAATGGTTATGGCTTTTTTAAAGCCCAGATCTCCTGCGGTTTCCAGCATTTCCACTATTTCATTTAATGGTTTGCTGGGACATATTTCCCTCTGTAATTGGGGATTGGCCACTTCCACGGCACCGGTAATTCCTGCTATTTCTTCTCCATATTCTTCTAATTCCTGGGTGATGCCCACATTGAGCCACACCGGCTTTTCTGTTATTTGATAAATGTTCCAGGCAATATCTCTTATCTCAGGGGTGGTAAATGACCCGTAACCCCCAGATAAAAATTCTATATTCCAGTCCATACGTCGGCAAAGCTCGGCCTCTGCCAGGATAGAATTTACTTTCCTCCGGGCACTTCGGGGATCTTTAATGTTGGGCTTCTGGGTGCTCATGTAGCAGAAGGCACAGTCTCCCTTGTCACACCACCAGGATAAAAAAATGGCTCTTTCCAGACTGATATTTCGGCCATGTTCTTTTAAAGTGATATTATTAGCCCTTTCCATTAAGGGAAGTATTTCAAAATTTTCTATTTTTTCTATAAGGTTCATTTTACACCTGATGAGTTTATGGATATGGATATAGTTTTGGATGAATTTGAAAATTAATAATAAAGTGATTAATATTTCATTATTGCATTAATTAGGGTTACTAATATTGCCCTCCCCTTCATTAAAACAATCTTCCACTTGTATATACTAAACCATTATTAATTCTCATTAAAATTTTCTCATAAAAAATTAGTCTATAAGAATATATATAAAATATGAAATAATAGACTCACTTAAGATAGATTTTTAATTGTTATTATAAATATCGAGTTTATATTATATTCCTTCAAAGTCAATACATTAATTATAGGATGAAATCATGGTTTATTGTTCCAATTGCGGTGAAAAAAATAAGGATAGCTCTACATTCTGTTATAATTGCGGGGCGCCTTTAAAAAAATCAAAAGCTCCCTTAAAGCCATTGAAATCAAAATCTCGTCCCCAGGGATATAGGACAGATAAACTGGAAAAACCTAAAACAGTAAAAAAAAGTGCTGTGGAATGGAATGTGGTGGTGGTAGGGGCTTTAATATTTGTTATCATCTCTGCCTTACTTGGTATGGTACTTGACCTGGTTTTACCAGGAGTTTCTCTTTTAATTGCTGCTTTTTCAGCATTTATTTATGTTTTAGCAGCCACTAATCGAGCTTCTACTTTACTTATAGGTTTACCGCTTACTGCCATAATGGCGGCATCTTTATGGGCCTTCTTCAGTCTTTAAACATTTTTTGGAATCAGGATATTAATATAACTGAATATTATTCTTAATTTCAATTTTGTATAACTATTATCTTAATTTATTTAAAATTATTAAAAAATAGGGCATAGTTATGTTTATTATGGGGTATGTGTTCGGCCTGATTACAAATAGGGGACCTGACCCCAAACGTTTATATATGATGACTATCAATCTAAGTGTACATCCATAAAGTGCTATGTTTTAGAAGGCTGTAAACATAGTCTTTAGTAAGTAAGCTTGATTTACAGGCTTTACTTGGCAAGTGCCGCCGTAGCTCAGTAGGTAGAGCGTTCGGCTGTTAACCGATTGGTCACAGGTTCGAGCCCTGTCGGCGGCGTTCCTAGGGCCCATAGCTTAGCCAGGTAGAGCGCCCGGCTCATAACCGGGCGGCCATGGGTTCGAATCCCATTGGGCCCATTAAAAAGAAATATTGAATAATAAATTTCATTTGAATTCATTTGCTCCGGTGGTGTAGTCCGGCCAATCATTTCGGCCTTTCGAGCCGAAGACTCGGGTTCGAATCCCGGCCGGAGCATTTTTAAATTTTATGTATTTAACATCCTAGTTAGGATTATGCCTATCCTTCAGCGGGGGTGCCCGAGCTGGCCA
>DATN01000009.1:0-29808 GCA_002504725.1 Methanobacteriaceae archaeon UBA587
ATGGATACCCTGGTAGCAATAATAATGATAGTGCTTTTTGTGGTTTTAATGGCCTTCGTGTTCTCCATTGCCCTTTTAACACCTATCATTGGTAAAAAGAACATTTTATTTGTAGTATTTATTGGATTTATGGTGGGCGTGGTAGGGGGCGCATTTTTCATATCACCCCTTTATGAAGACGTTCCTGCCATGGCCCGGGGAATCTATCAATTCACATCCAATGCTAATGAGACCATTGGGGTGGATGTGGCATCTACACTGGATGTTAACCAGTTCATGGAAGATGTAAAAAAGATGGACGGTGTTCTTGATGTGAGTAGCAGTGGTATCATTATTAAAACAGATTCCTTTTCAGAAGAACGTAAAAAAATGATTGAGGAAAGGATCCCTATTATTGATGATAATATAACCTCTTGGAAGGTTTATACCAATGGTACCATTATCCTCTATGTTAAAAAAGGATACAACCCTGAAACCGCCATTAATAACCTGGCGGATTGGATCATGTTTACCGGAGAAATCAACACTAAATACAGTGAAGTCCATGTTTCCATTGTTGCCGAAGCTTCCCAGGTGGATAATATCATTGAAAACATCTCTAAAAAGGAGATAATCGTTACCAGCGTAGAAGGTCCGGTGGAGGATAGCATTACTGGTTTAAAGCAGATATTACCTGATAAAAACAGTATAATCATTTTGTGCGGTTTTATTGGGGTTATTGTAGGATTGGCCGGCGTATTTATTGACACTTTAGTCTTATACTTTAATAGATTCAGGGACAGGATCTTAAGAAGAGAAGAATAATTTTTAAATTATTTTTCTTTAATATTTATTTTAATTTCATTTCAAAAATAAACTTAAAAAATAATTAAAAAATTTAACTTACTAAGTTAACAAAATTAAGTTCTAATATTTTTAACCAAAAATAAGGAATAAAACTAAGGAAAATAGATAATTAAAATTTAAATGAGGATATTTTATGAGAGTAGCAGTTCTTTTTTCAGGTGGTAAGGATAGTACTATGGCAGTTTATAAAGCAATGAAGGAGGGTAATAAGGTAGAATATCTGTTTTCCATGGTATCAGAGAATCCCCATTCCTACATGTACCATGTACCTAACATCCATCTCACCGAGCTTTTAGCCCAGGCTATGGACATTCCTCTCATTAAAGGATCTACTCAGGGTGAGAAAGAGAAGGAACTGAATGATTTAAGGAACGCTTTAATAGAATTAAAAAACCGAGGTGTAGAGGCCATATATTCTGGTGCTCTGGCATCGGTTTATCAGAAATCAAGGATTGATGATATGTGTCAGGATTTGGGATTAGAATCTGTGGCCCCTCTATGGCATGTAGACCCGGAAGAATATATGCGCCAACTAATTGACCTTGGCTTTGAGATTATCTTAACTGGTGTGGCTGCTGAAGGCCTGGATGAGTCATGGTTGGGCCGTAAAGTTGATGAAGATTCCCTAAATGAACTCCTGGTGCTGAATAATAAATATGGGATGCATGTAGCCTTTGAGGGTGGTGAAGCTGAAACCCTGGTTTTAGACTGCCCTATATTCAAAAAGCGAGTAAAAATAGTGGAAGCAGAGAAGGTGTGGGCAATGGACAGCGGATTTTTGTCCATTAAAGAAGCTGTTTTAGAGGATAAATAAATTAATATTTACTACTATAAACTAAAAATAAAATATAAAATAATAATAAATTAGTAAATCATTAAAAAAGTCGCGGCGGTTAGTTTATAGCCACATTTACTAATTCATCTTTTTCTAATTTAGGTATCTCAATTTTTAATATTCCTTTTTCTAATTTAGCCTTGGCTTCTTTGGGAATAACTTTTTGAGGCAGGGATACTTTTCTTTTAATGGTACCTGATCGCTTTTCAGAATAACTAATAAATCCCCCTTTAAGGGAACTTTCCATATCCATAGTCACTTCCACCATTATTTCAGACTCAGAAACATTTAAATCAATATTTTCTTTTTTGATTCCTGGCATTAAAAGTTCCACCACCACGGTCTCCGGTGTCTCGGAAATCATTTTTCCGGGCATCAAGTCATGGTTGACAAGGGACTCTTCCATATTGCACCGGACATGATTCAGTGTTCGAGCCGTATCCTTCACCATATCTTCCATGAGACACTTCATCTCTTCCATATGTTCCTTATGCTTCATTCTATGCATTATTACCCACCCTTTTTTTCTAGATTCTGATATCTCTATTTAGTTATTTCTAATTAATAATTCTCATACAAATAATATAATTTTTTCTACAATTATTTATCCCCGAAATAGGATCACGAGTATTAAATTGATTAAAAATTTTTGATTTTTAAAAAATAAAATTATTTATTCTTATTAAAGACCCCAAGGTTCCTCCTGAAGCCCCGACAATACCATTAATTAATAGGCCTAAAACTATACCAAATAAACCAAATTCTAAAATATCGGTCCCTGGACCCATACCTATGAATACACCCATGGTTAACATCATAACCGATGAAAATAGGCCGGCAATAATACCCACCATTAAACCATGTAGGGCTCCATTTACCAGGTCTTCATTCACCTGATAACCCACAAAGATGGTCACCAGGATGTACCCTCCATAGGCCCCTAATGATCCCAGGAAGTATCCCATTATCATACTGATTATAACTGCAAAAATAGAACCCCAAATTAGTTCTATGTAATCTATCATCATTTTACTATCCTTAATATTGTTATAATAAATTTTTTAGCAGATTTTATTATTGGGTTAATTTAACATGGGAATTATAATTATAATATTTTTATATTCTACCATATCTAATAATGGAAATAGTAAGTCCCAGTGCAAACATGGCCCCTATTACAAATATTCCCAGACCCACTGATGAAAATCCTATTTCCGGCATGGGCATTCCCTTATTAGTCTGTAATATCAGGGAAGAACCAATAATTACAGATGAAATCAATAATGCCAGAGAAATACGGTTGGTCATGGTTTCCAAACGGTCTGAAAACTGGTCTAAACCTTTTAAATCGGTTTCAATTTTCAGTTTCCCTTCTTCCAGCCGGAAAATCATGCGGTTCAATGTCTGTGGCAGATCTTTTAGTAAATGTTCTATTTCAAACAGATACTGGGTCTGATAATCCAGAATCCGCAGGGGGCTTAACTTTTTTTTGATTATTTTCTTTATGAGAGGTTGGGCCATGGTTATCCCATTAAAAGTAGGGTCTAATTTTCGCCCTATATCCTCGGCCATAGTCAGAACTCTACCCAGTAAAATAAAGTCCCTGGGAAGTTTAATCTTGTGTTTAACCAATATATTAGGACGGCTGAATTCATTAATAAAGCCACCAATATCGTCCAGTTCCGCGCCATAATAACGATCCATTAACTGTAAAATATCGAACTTCAACTCTTCCAGGTTGGTGGTGTCGTCAATAAGACGCATGTACATTAACTGGTTAATCATGCCTTTTATATCATAATTAACCATGTAAATAAATAATTCAGCCAGATTATCCATGAATTCATAATCAAGATGACCTACCATCCCAAAATCAACAAAACAAAGCACATTATCTTCCTGGACAAAAATATTTCCAGGATGGGGATCGGCATGGAAAAAACCATTTAAAAATATCATTTTAAAATAAGCTTCAGTTCCCACTTCGGCTATTTTTCTCCGGTCAATCTCCATATCTGATTCCAGTATCTCGCTTATTTTAACCCCGTGAATGAATTCCATGGTCAATAAACGACTGGTGGAATATTTTCGATAAACCCGTGGGGCATAAACATGTGAATCTCCTTCAAAAAAGGATGAAAATTTTTCCAGATTACGGGCTTCCTGAGAAAAATCCATTTCATTTTCTATAACTCTTTCAAATTCATCCACAATTCCGGGTAGATTGTAATACTTTAAGTTATTTATCCTTTTACTTATCTGCCTTGCGATATACCTCATTAGAGTTATATCCTTCTTTATCTGTTCTTCCAGATGTGGTCTCTGGACTTTTATTGCCACCTCTATACCATCATGTAAACAGGCTCGATGTACCTGAGCAATAGAAGCCGAAGCAATAGGTGATTCTTCAAAATCCTGGAAAAAGTCTTCCAGTGGGCCTTCCAGTTCGTCCTCTATAACCTTTTTAACAGATGCAAAGGGGAAGGGTGGTACTTCATCCTGGAGTTTGGAGAGTTCATCTGCCACTTCTTTACCCACCAGGTCAGGTCGGGTACTTAATACCTGACCTAATTTAATGAAGGTGGTACCTAACTCTTCCAGAACCTGCCGGAATCTTTCAGGGGCAGTGGAGTCTAATTGGTCCTGGATATCACCGGGACGATAAAAATTAATTTTAAAACCAGTTTTAAAACCAGATTGATCCATTATATTACCAAACTGATATTTGGCAAGCACTCTTATTATCTCTCTAAGTCTTCCTAAATCTGGTTTCTGCTTGTCAAAAGGATCAAGCATCATATATTAAAATATCATCTTTAAGCATATAATACTTTTTATTGGAGTATGATGAGATGATGAAAAGCCCATTAATGATTTTCATCAGGTTAGGGGTGATTATAATAATGATTAAAAACAATTAAGAAATTAAGAGTAAATAAAATGGTAAATAATGATTATAAACTCACTCTAGTACAGTCTATTAAAGGATTCTAGATCAGGTTTAATTAAGAATTTATAATATATCTCACTGGTGTTTATATTGCCTTTTTTAAGACAGGATTACTCAAAACACTTCGCGATTACAGCTATTATACTGGCTATTGTGGCATTTTTTCCGGCAAATATTCCAATTAGTCCTGAAAATGCAGCCATATCCGGAATCTTTATCATCGCCTTAGCTTTACCATGTTATCTGGCTTTAGGTGTCTGGTTGGGACTGAAAAAAGCTCTAATATTTCTGATTATTCTCAGTATCTATGCCCTTTTTATTGAGACTTTTGCTATCATAACTGGTTTTCCATATTCCAGTTTTCACTATACTAATCTTATTGGCTTTAAATTGGGAGGTTACACGCCGTATACGGTTCCTTTTGCCTATGTACCTATTTTTGTGGGCTGTTTCTATTTGGCCATTATGTCCTTTAAGGACAAATGGAAAATAATTCTTTTCTCTACATTTCTGGTGCTTGTAGCTGATCTGGTACTGGATCCGGCTGCTGTGGCACTGAATTTCTGGATTTATGAATCCCCCGGGATTTTTTATGGGGTTCCCTTAATGAACTTTATGGGATGGATTCTCAGTGGATTTATAGCATCTCTGATATCTATTTATCTACTTAAAGATCATATTTCTGGTACTGATAAACCGCAGGCAATGGGATCCAGTTTATTTTTGATTTTATCATTTTGGAGTGCTGTTTGTTTGTATTTAAGATTATACATTCCTTTTTTAATAGGCATGGTATTCCTTATTTATTTATTGCATCGAACTAACTATAAAATCGGAAATTTTATCCCGGAGAGTCATAAATTTCACTAAATACTCTAAGATGCCTTATTCGCCAAAACCAAGAAATACCTTATTTTTTTAAGATAATCCAGTTTTACAATATTTTTTTTAAAATATTATTGATTTTATACAATATCACGTACTTTAATTATTAATAACCCTTCACTCTATGAATAAAATATAAATCATAGATATTATTATATAATAATTGTAAATTTATGCAATTTATTCAGATAGTTTGAGAATAATCCATATATTTTCCTATAAATAGAAGTCCAATTGATGGATGATATTATGAAAGCAATAGTCGTGGGATCTGGATTTGGGGGACTTTCAGCCGCAGCCCTTCTTGCAAAAGATGGTTTTAAGGTTACGGTGATTGAAAAAAATGAGCAAATTGGCGGAAGAGCCAGTGTTTATAGTGAAAACGATTTTTATTTTGATATGGGGCCGTCCTGGTATTTAATGCCGGATGTTTATGAGAAATTCTATGCAGAATTTGATAAGAAGCCCCAGGATTTTTTCCAGCTGGATAAACTGGATCCATCTTACCGTATCTTCTTTGGTGATGAAAAAGTGGTGGATATTGCTTCTGATATCGAAAAGAACTACCAGCTCTTTGAAAGCTTTGAAGAAGGAGGAGCCGAAAAACTGAAAAAATATCTGGCAGAATCCCAGGAAGTATACGATTTTTCCATTGATGAAATGTTATACCGGGATTATACCTCGGTACTGGATTTTTTAAGTGGAAAATTAATGTTAAGAGGTTACAAACTAAAAATATGGGAGAATTTGCAGCACTATGTGAATAACCACTTTGAAAGTGATGAGGCACGTAAAATTGTACAGTATTCCATTGGTTTTTTGGGTGGATCACCCCAGAACACTCCTTCATTTTATCATATCATGTCCCACATAGACCTCACCATGGGGGTGTGGTATCCCCAGGGAGGTATGAGGAAAGTGGCCAGCTCCATGCAGGATTTATGCCAGGAGTATGGGGTTGAATTCAAATTAAATGAGCCGGTACAGAAACTAGAAGTTAACGACCACCAGGTAAAACGGGTAATCACTGATAAATCATCCTATGAAGCAGATATAGTGCTGGTGAATGCAGATTATGCCCATGCAGAGATTGAACTGCTGGATGAATCAAATCAAACTTATGATGAGAGGTACTGGGATAAAAAGGTACTGGCACCTTCGGCCATGGTGGCCTATCTGGGAATTGATAAAGAGATGGACCAGTTTGCCCACCACAATCTGTTCCTGGATAAGGACTGGGAAGCAGGCTTTGACTCGTTATTTGATCCTAAAAAAGCTGTCTGGCCCAAAAACCCATCATATTATGTTAATGTACCCTCGAAAACAGATAAATCCGCTGCTCCTGAGGGTTATGAGACCCTGTTTATTTTAATTCCGCTGGCACCGGGAATAGAGGATACTCCTCAAATACGGGAAGAATTTTACAATATGATTATGGATGATCTGGAAAACAAGATAGGAGAAACCATCCGTGATCACATCCTGGTTAAAAGAATATTCGCCTTAACTGACTTTAAAGAACGCTACAATGCCTACAAAGGTACTGCACTGGGATTATCCCATACTTTAAGACAGACAGCGTTATTCAGACCAGCCCATATGAGTAAGAAAGTAAAAAATCTTTATTATTCTGGCCATTACACTCATCCGGGCATAGGGGTGCCCATGGTTCTTATCTCATCCCAGATTGTGGCCCAGGAGATAAAGGAAAGGCACTCTAAATAATTGCTGATAAATACTGGAGGTAATGCCTGAAAATGCCGAATAACAAAAATGAACTGGAAAATAAATAGTAAATTTAGTATGGGGAATAAAGGGAAATTTATTTTATTAGTTGAACCTGAGTATCCTATAAATAATCCAAAAACTCATGAAATATTTTATAAACATCAATTGGTGGAGATATGCGAATAGACAAGACTATTTACACCATATTTAAAAAAGGAAGCAAAACTTACTTTTATAGTACCATATTCTTTCCTAAAGCAGTGAAAAAGGATGTATTTACTCTATATAGTTTTTTAAGAAAAACTGATGATTTTGTAGATTTCATACCCCAACAAGCGGATGAATTTTACCAGTTTAAAAATCGGTATTATCAGGCTAAAAATGGTGATATAACCGGCGATGTGGTCATTGACTCTTTTCTAGAACTTTGTAAAAGAAAGAACTTCCAGGATGAATGGGTTGATGCATTTTTAAATTCAATGGAAATGGATATTTATAAATCCACCTATAACAACATGGATGAGCTTATGACTTATCTATATGGTTCTTCGGAGGTGGTGGGCCTATTCATGGCCCGGATTATGGATCTGAATCCTGAATCTTTCTATGCCGCACGGCATCTGGGCCGGGCCATGCAGTACATCAATTTTATCCGGGACATCTCAGAAGATATTCAACTAGGCCGGGTTTATTTCCCCCAAGAAGATTTGGAGGAATTTGGACTGGAAAGTCTGCACCAGAACCATACCCAGACCAAACCACAAGAATTCAAGGCTTTTGTTAGAAAACAGTTAGATGTTTATAAAGAATGGCAATTTGAAGCTGAAAAAGGGTTTTTCTACATACCCTACCGTTATCTCATATCCATTAAGACGGCCTCGGATATGTACCGGTGGACGGCCCAGGAAATTGAAAAAAATCCCATGGTAGTTTATAAACGAAAAGTAAAGCCATCCATGCCTAAAATAGTATTCAATGTCTTTTCCAATTCTTTGGGTTTGACCTTGAGCTAAAAACTGTGGAAGTGCCATTATATGATTAATAGACCAAATGAATAGGAGGATGGAGGACATATCATCCCCTAAAATATTTATTCATTTAAATTAATTTATTATTTAATCAATTAAAATTAAAATAATTAAGGAAATCCCATGAAAAGCATCATCTCATTTATTTTCAAGATTTCCAGATTCCGTTTTTGGATTTATACTGGTGGAACTTATGTGGTGGGATATGCTCTGGGATTTTCTGTGTTTGCTGATTTTTTACGTCCGGAGTACTATCTCTATCTTTTTTACTTTTTCATACCGGCCAATGTATTTATTTATGGTGTAAATGATTACTGGGATGAGGAAACCGACCAATTGAACCCTAAAAAAGACGAGAAAGAGTACCGGGTTAATAATATTGAAAGGAAAAAGCTGCTAAATGTAATCTACTTAGTTACGGGATTTAGTTTAATTCTGCTGATATTCCAGAACATGAATGAGCGGATTATATTCTCTCTATTTTTAGGTCTATCCTATTTCTACAGTGCTCCACCACTGCGTTTTAAAGAAAAACCATTCCTGGATTTTTCCTCTAATTACCTTTATATAATGCCTGGGATATTTGCTTATTATCTGGCCTCACAATCTATTCCTCCTGGGATAATCCTGGCAGGTGCCTATTTCCACATATCGGCCATGCACATATTTTCCGCCATACCTGACATAGAATATGATAAATCATCCAGTATCACCACCACACCAGTTTTCATAGGAGAGAAAGCATCCTTGTATCTATGCCTTATTTTTTGGCTTTTATTATCTTTGATTGTCATATATCTGGCTGATTTTTATCCTTTAAGTTTCCTGGTATTTCTGTATCCAGTATTCCCCCTAAGTTTACTACTTAAAAAAAGTTTAGATATAAATAAGGTTTACTGGTACCTTCCTTATGTAAACACGATATTGGGTGGCATCTTATTTAGTTCTCTGGTGGTTTACAAACTATTTTTTATTAATTAATTTACAAAAATTTCTAAAACTAAATAAATTCCAATTAATTAAATTATATCTGATTTTGCAGGGATTTAAAATAAATATTTAAAATTAAAATGAAAATGCAATTTTAGTAATTTATTATGATTAATAATTTATTTAAATATTAAAATTGTAAAGAAAATATAAATTACATTATTTTTGTAATTAGTTTTGTCTAAAATAGTGTATTGGTATTCTAATTTAAAATATAATTGAATAAAATAAATTATTAGTTAATTTACTCTTCCTCTAAGACTTCCACTGGTGCTAACCAGTCTAATAGTTCTTCCATATGGGAAGTCACTATCTGGACCTTGATATCTCCTAAGGAAGATTCAGTGCCTTCTATAAAATTCACCACACCCACCAGAGCCGTTTGTTTACTTAAAGTAAATTCTACAGTTTCTCCTTCCACCCGGGATTCCAGTATTCCCCGGCATGCAGCCCGGATTTTTCGTTTTTCCAGGACTTCCTTCAGGTTCTTCAGAGAGTTCTGATCCCCTTCTAATTCAATAAGGTTTTCCCTTATCTTTAAAGATCCTACTGGAAAAATATTTTCCACAGCTTGTTGTACCTTTTCTGCATCCTCGGTGGGGTTAATTTTAGATGAAACTTTGACTAAGCATTTCATAAGTATGCCTCTAATTATTAATTTTTATCGTCGCTATCTTTAAGTTCTCTTCTGAGCACTCTTTTTATTTCATTTTTGAAACGCCACAGGGGGCCGGAGTTCACAATTAAGTAATCGGATGTGGCAATTACCTCACCAATACCAAAGCCTAACTCTCTTTTATCTCTTTCTTCGAATTCGGCAAACTCTTCAGAGTCATCCGACCGGTTTCTTCTTTTTAATCTCCTGAATCGCGTTTTGGGATTTGAAAAAACAGATATAACTTTGAAGTCGGAAAATCTATTTTTGAAAATTTGAACTTCATGAGGGCTTCTAATCCCTTCAATCATGTAAATCTTATCATCAGAACCGGATTGAGCGTAATCCATTATGATCTTCTCTATACATATTTCAGCCACCACATAATCCCCGCGCTCTTTTCGTAGATTAACCGCAGTCTCACCCACGTCCTCATTTCTTTTTTCCGCTTCTTCACGGATCACATCACCCATTCTATAAATTATGATGCCTTTTTTATGGGCCATACGCGATATTACTCCTTTACCAGAGCCGGGCATTCCAGAAACTCCAATCACTCTCATTTTTTCACTTCAATTATCCAAGTTCTCGTTTATAATCTATTTAGGAGTATAAACATTTTTTATTATTGTTTATGTCACTAATTTCGCCAATAGTTCTCTTTATGGTTATTTATGGTTAATGATGTTTTACCCTTCAATTTACTTTTAAATTTTATTCCTAGAAAGACATATTATTTTTTACGTTCAATAACCTATTTTATAAGTTCGATAACCTGCAAACATTCTTTCAGGTTCTCTTTATTATTGAAATCGTTTAGAATTTTTTCTAATGACTCTTTACTTTCTTTTTTAAGGGATAAAACCTCTTCTATTAATAGGGGAATTGTCCGTACAATGTTATCTACAATGGTTATGGAGGACATCTGAGCAGTCCTGGAAAGGGGATTTAAATCAATGGTGATTACTGTTTTTCCACTGTTAACCAGGATTTCGGCCCGGTCACCATCTTCTAAAGGAACCAGGATTACCTCAGATTGGTATATGCCCTCTGGGCTGGCAGTGGCCCGGGGACTACTTATTCCGTCTATGTATTTTAATTTTTCAGATTCGGTTCCCAGTATTTCCATGGCTCCGGCATTTTTTAAGACTTCTTCTACAGCATTTACTCTTTCAGGAGTTCTATAAAATAAATTAATCTCAATTTTGGCAGGGACTGTCTGGGCTAATTTTACCATTTCATCTGCTACTAATGCTGCCGTATTTCCATTTACAGATAAAGTAGGACTTTCTGTCACTAAAAGCGCTGCAGCAGCTGCTTTAATGGCTTTCTTTGCCGGAAGACTTGTTTTTTCGCCTATGAGATAATCAAAGGCTTCTCCACGTCCATGGGCAATCATGCCGGAATCTGCCAGAATACCGGCTTGGTGGGCCTTTACGATTTTATCCCTTAATAATAAAGATTGATATCGGGGATGATCTTCGGGAATCATATAAAAAAATTGGTAATTAAAATATAAAGTTTTAGTGTTTGAGATAGTATCATCACTTAAATACTGCAAAAATACTCCATATAAACACTCTACATCTTTAGAACTATCTTCTTTAGAACAATTTTCTTAGATAACGTTTTAATGGATTAATAAATAATAAATTCATCATAGCAAAAATATTTCTTTTAGTTAGTGATAAGTAAATATAGCTATTAATTAAAGCTATCATTTGGTGGTAGATATCATCTTTTTTATTTATCATCCTTTATGGCATCTAAATGATGAAACTTAGCCAGATGATATTATTAAATAATCCATATTAACTGCATAAGAATGGAGGGATTTAATGAAAGAAGATATCCATATAAACCAGGAAGACCCTTATGTTAAAGATGTTAAACGATCTAAAATGAAAAAAAGAAGCGTTTGGGGAATAGCCATAGGATTAATTTTAATTTTGGTGGGTGTTATATGGTATGCTTACTTAGTAGGGATCATTCCATTAATTTACCTGCAATACTGGCCGCAAATTCTTCTGGTTCTGGTGGGACTGTTAATTTTAATTAAATCATTATAAGTCCTTTCAGAATAATTAATTAGGGTAATTTAATGCAGGAACTTAATTAAATGATGGAATGGGAATAAATTCTTTTAAAAGGAAAATATACTAATTAATTTATTTTTTCTTTTAAATATTTAAATCTCTTAAATTACTTAAAATATAAAATTAGTAAATATTTTATTATAAATATTCAAATGCTATTTTAATTGCTGTAAAATAAGTCAAATTAGTTTTAAGGATGGATACCATGATGGAGTTAATGAAAAAGTTATCAGATGTCCCTGGAGTGTCTGGGTTTGAAGAAAGAGTAGTGGAATTAATTCAAAATGAATTGGAAGGACATGTAGATGAGATGGAAACCGATAGATTAGGTAATATTATTGCTTTCAAAAAAGGAAAATCTGATGCTCCTAAAATAATGTTGGCAGCCCATATGGATGAGATCGGACTCATGGTACGGCATGTGGACAAAAAAGGTTTTATTAAATTCTCGAAAATAGGAGGCATCAATGATCAGATGCTACTAAACCAGACGGTATTTATTCATGGGAAAAATGGTCCGGTATTTGGAGTAATCGGTTCTAAACCACCACACCGCATGAAAGCTGCTGAGAGAAAGAAGATATTAGAATATGAAGACATGTTCATTGATATTGGAACATTCTCCGATAAAGAGACTTTAGAAATGGTGGGTATAGGGGATCCTATTACCTTCCATCACGAATTTGTAGAACTTCCTAACAATTTAATCACAGGCAAGGCCCTGGATAACCGTATTGGTGTTTTTATAATGCTGGAAGTTATGAAAAGAGTAAAGACCGATGCCAATGTATATGGTGTAGGAACGGTACAGGAAGAAGTTGGTCTTAAGGGTGCTAAAACATCCGCCTTTAAAATAAATCCCGACTTTGCTTTGGCTCTGGATGTTACCATTGCCGGTGATCATCCGGGAATCAAAGAAGACGAAGCACCAGCTAAAATAAATGAAGGACCTGCTATAATACTTACCGATGCCAGTGGTAGGGGAATAATCACCCATTCATCCATAAAAGAGTGGTTAATATCTGCTGCTGAACACAGTGACGTACCCTACCAATTAGAGGTAAGTGAAGGGGGAACCACCGATGCTACGGCTATTCACCTCACCAGGGAAGGGATACCTTCAGGAGTTCTATCAGTACCCACCCGTTATATCCATACCACGGTTAGTGTAGCCAGTATACAGGATATTGAGCACACTATTGAATTGCTGGTAACAGCTTTAGAAAGTTTTTAATAAGTTTTTAATAAGTTTTTAATAAGTTTTTAATAACTTTTAATAACTTTTAATAACTTTTAAAAAACTTTATTTTTAATTTTTCTTCATAATCTTTTATTTTACTATCATGGGACAGTTTCATTCTTTTGTGATGTTTATTCTGATTTTAATCACTATTCTTTTTCTAAATCAGTAATCAGTTCAATTCCATCAGATGTTATCTCATAAGTAAGGAATTCGATAGGAGTTTTGGTACTTCTCATTTTTACAATGTCCATTACCCTTTCTCTTTGACCAGTATAAGGATTTTCTCTTTTCATTAGTTTAATGGCACCATAAACAGAAAAAAGAGCCAGTTCATTAAATTCCTGAGAAGTAGCACTGTCTAAAATAATAATAGATGTGATTCCTCTTCTTTTAAGTTCATATATCAGGAGGTCAAAACGATCTCTGAATTCATAAGGAGTTAATTTTGCAGTATAGCTACCTAAACTGTCTATTATCACGACTTTAACATCGGGGCTGAGGTCGTTGATTAGTTTATCAAAATTTCCCTTTATGGCCTCTACCCCTATATTCATTTCGGCTTCAGTTACCCGGGCCCTTAAACCAGCCAGCCCAATAAAATCAAGGGTCCCATTTTTCCGGTAAGACTTAAAATCCCAGCCAAATGATTGACTTTGCCTGTTTAAATCTTCTTCATCTTCTTCAGTGGTTATATATGCCGTTTTAATACCGTTTTCACAGCTACTTTTAGCAAACTGCAATCCAAAAATAGTTTTCCCAGAACCAGCGTCCCCGGTAATTAAAACCGACCTTCCACCTGGAAAACCTTCTATTAAACTATCTAAACCCTCTATTCCTGTTTTTATTCTTTCTAGCAAACTATCCCTCCTCAAGAAAATCTTTATAAAATATGAAAAAATTCATGTTTATTAATATATTAAGAATATATTATTTAAGGAGATTTCTAATTGAGGTAAGAATAATGGAATTATTCTAAGGAAATAGATATTTTGTGTCTTAGATTTTAATAGCAATGAATCGCCATTGTAATGATAGATTCATTTAGGCAACCAGATGAAACTCAAATTTCATGCTCTTACCTTCAGTTAATCCCGAAGATTGTGTGATGTTTCCCCGAATTTTAGTCCAGGTGAAACTACGAATGATCATGGTTCGGAATATCAAAGAGAATATGGGATTTTTTCGGGCCTCATCTATCCAGGGAAATGTAGTAAATTCCAGATTATATCTAGCTTCAGAGACGCTAATTTTAGTTTTGATTCCCAGATTAGCTAATAAATCACATATCCACTCTAAATATGCTTCAAAGATCTCTTTTTTATTTTCAGGGCTGGGATTTTTTATTTCTTCCAATAAACCCTGTCGGGACATGGCATTATGAAAACTGGGTTTCACATTTTTCTCAAAACGGTCACCAAAATTTTTAATAATAGTATTCCGTAGTTGTGGTGGAATAGATGATGCAAATACAGGCACAGCACTAACCACAAAACCGTATAACTCTACCCGAGCTTTCTCTCTAATCAGTTCTTCCCGCTGTTTTTCTGCCTGCACACGATCAGTTATATCGTGACCAATAATCTGAATTAAAGAGCCCTGCTTCTCAGCCCTGAAAGCAGAGGAGTATATTTCAAAATAAAGATCATTACCCTCTTTATCAGTTAAGGCAATTTCCAATGGTTTTATTTTTCCCTCTTCCACAATAAGTGGGATTAGTTCCATATATTTGGATATTTTTTCTTGATCCATGAATCCTAATTCGGCTAGGGTTAGTAGAGATTTTCCCACAATTTTTTTGCGGCGTATTCCTGTAATCTTTTCTGCACGTCGGTTTAGGTAAACTAAAGTTCCCTCCTCATCCATAAGAATAATGGGGTCGGGAGATGATTCTGATAATGTACGGTATCTTTCTTCACTTTCCCTTAGTTTACTATCCATCTGGTGTTTGTAAAGTGCTACTTCCACGGCACTGTGCAGTTCACGGTCCTCAAAAGGTTTTATGATATAACCAAATGGTCCAGTTAGTTTTGCCCTTCCCAGGGTCTTTTCATCAGAATAAGCAGTTAAATAAACAATAGGAATATCAAATTTATCACGGATAATCTGAGCAGCCTGTACACCGTCCATTTTACCCTTAAGAACAATGTCCATCAGAATCAAATCAGGACGATCTTCTTCTGTTTTTTGGATTGCTTCCTCTCCTGAGGATGCTATAGCCAAAACATTGTATCCTAAGCCTTCTGCTCTGTGTTTAATATCCATGGCTACAATACTTTCGTCTTCAACAACCAGTAAACTTGTATCAGCCATCATTTATCCCTCTACCCAGTTCCGCAATGTTTTTGATAATACCATTGTTATGTATTATTAATCATGTATATTATGTAAATTTATTCATATATATTCTGTGTATTTTATATTAAATACTCATATAGGATTATATTCTTAATTTAATTTGTTTTTTCAGTTATTAATATCTTTTACTATTTATATCCAAAGTTGATAGAAATTGAAGTCATTTTATAAAAAATTATGCCTTAAAATCAGTTTTTGTTCTAAAGAATTTTTTCTGGCAAAAGATAAGGGGTTAATACTACTTTTTATCATATGTACTTATTCTAAATTAAAATTAGAAGATAAAATTTAAAATTATTATAATAATACAAATAATAAAATGGTAAAATGTTGTCAGAGGGATAAATCCTTCTGCTGGAAATATTTTATTAGATTATTTGTTAATAAGGGGCAGGGTACCTGTTTCTAATTGACATTCTTCCTTAGTTCATCTGCTTGAAAGCTACTCTTTTTCATGAAAATATTGATATATATTTTGGGCTACATTCCTGTTTAGGCCTTTAACCTGAATTAGATCTTCTACCTCTGCTTTTTTAATGTTTTCCAGATCTCCAAAATGGCGCAGGAGGTTCATCTTTCTTTTAGAACCCACACCTTTAATCTCATCCAGAGGGGAATGTTCTAAACTTTTTGATCGCAACTTACGATGGTAAGAAACGGCAAAACGGTGGGCTTCGTCTCTTATCCTTTGTAATAAAAATAAGGCATCAGAGTTGCGTGGCAGCATTATGGGCTGGCTTACCTGGGGGATAAATACCTGTTCAAATTCCTTGGCCAGACCTATCACTGGAATATTTTCCAGATGTAATGATTTTAAAACTTCTACGGCAACACCCAATTGCCCTTTACCCCCATCTACCAGTATAAGATCAGGTAAATCTTCTTTTTCATCAACCAGTCGCTGGTAACGGCGGTTTAATAATTCCCTCATCATCCCATAATCATCTGGGCCAGGAGTTTCTAAACTATATTTACGGTATTTACCTTTTCGGGGCAGAGCATCCTGAAAAGTGACCATGGATCCCACTGCAGACTTTCCAGCAATATTAGACACATCAAATCCCTCTATGGTGTGGGGTAGTTGGGGTAACATCAAATACTTCTTCAGATCCAGCAGGGCGTTTTTCACCTGTTTTTTCTGGTTTTTTATCACATCAGCATTTTTGGCCACCATACGAACCAGTTTAAACTTAACACCATCTTGAGGCACAGTAATCTCTATTTTCTCTCCACGAATATCCTGTAACCATTCTTTTACCAGTTCCTGGTCTGGAATGGATTGTTGCAGGATTATTTCACCGGGAACGTAACGGGGATTTGAATAGTATTGTTTTATGAAAGCAGATAATACTTCAGGGCGGGGAGTATTTTCATCACCACTTTCATCTTCAAACATTAAACCAGCCATTATAAAATCCTCTTTTCCTATAATCTTCCCTTCCCTAACTGAGAAAACCACGATGTAAGCTAACTTTTTATCAAATGACCCTGCAATGATGTCCTGGTCCAAATTATCCGTAAATACCACGTTCTGGCGTTCCATAATGTCTTTTATAGAATTCATCTGGTCCCGGATTACGGCAGCTTTTTCAAATTCCTGTTTATGGGCTGCTTCATTCATTTCTTCCTCCAGACCTGCCATAACTTTGGAATATTTGCCCTGGAAAAAGAGATCAATTTTATTAATAAGTTTTTTATACTCCTTTTTTGATATTTTGCCATTACAGGGAGCATGACACAGATCTATCTGATAATTTAAACAGGGACCATCCATTCTTTTACAATCCCTAATTTTAAATAGGGAATTAACGAATTTAACCGTCTTTTTAACAGATCCCGCATCGGTAAATGGTCCGAAATAATGAGAACCATCACTGGAGATGTGGCGGGTGATTAATATTCGCGGGAACTGTTCATTGGTAATCTTGATATAGGGGTACCTTTTATCGTCCTTTAAACGTACATTGTATGGTGGTCGGTATTTTTTTATGAGGTTAGCTTCCAGGATAAGGGCTTCCTTTTCGGTGTCGGTGATGATGTATTCCAGACTATGGAACTGTTTCATCATAATTTCTGTCTTAACACTATCTGGAGATTCTTTAAAATAAGATTTTACTCTTTTCTTAAGGGAAACAGACTTCCCAACATAAATTACCCGGTCCTGTGAGTTTTTCATTATGTAAACACCAGTTTTATCAGGTAAATCGTTGGGATTATCAACTTGTGTGGACAATTTGGGACCTCTTCAATGCATTTTTTATAGATTATATAATTTTCTGGAAGGGAGTATATTAAAAAGCTATTGCTTTTACATTTATCCCTAAAATAGTAATACTAATTTTTAATTTAATATATCAGCCGATTAGTTTTCAAATGCTCTCTATCCCAAGTCCTAATACTCTGATGATTTCTATCAATAATTAGGAACATTATTGGCTCAATTTCGGGCAATATTTCAACTTTCAAAATCATCTAGAAAATATATGGTTTTAAAATATAAAATAACGAATAGCAAGGTAATTTATCAGAGGAATGATGAAAGGTAGAAATAAGATAAGAATAATGATGGGAATAAATTAGGGGGATATTGAAGTAAAAAATTCACGAAAATTAGCTGGTAAAAATTTGTTCGATTGTTATCATACAAACTATTAAATACCATAAAAAATAATCAAACACTACGAAAGATATGAAATATCAATTAACTAAAAAACTTATTGCAAGGTATTTATTATCATAAAATGATTTTAAATCGATTTCACAATAATTAAATGTATTTAACAGTTATTTTTCTTATTCAAGTATTTTAGAAATGTTATTAATTCACTTGTCTAGATTTGATTATAATTTTAATGTTTTTAATAGTCTATTCTGAAGACTGGAAATTAATATGTCCGGAAATTAAATAGGTTCCATATTAATTGGAATAAAATTTTAATCTTAATTTAATCTTGAAAATAAATAATTACAATTCAGACTATATTATTCAAAATCAATGAAAATAACTTCTATTATAAGTTAATGGAATAAAAAATGAGATTCATTTGAGGATAGAGAAATGAAAAAATTTGAACTATCATCTGAATACAAACCCTTAGGGGACCAGCCTAAGGCCATTAAATCCCTATCAGAGGGTATCAGGAATGGTCACAAGCACCAAACCTTGCTGGGGGTAACTGGTTCTGGAAAAACATTTACCATGGCTAATGTCATTAAAGAAGTCCAGAAGCCTACTCTGGTTATTTCTCACAACAAGACGCTGGCCGCCCAACTCTATGAAGAGTTCAAAGAATTTTTCCCCAATAATGCGGTGGAATACTTTGTAAGTTACTATGATTATTACCAGCCTGAGGCTTATGTCCCTCAATCAGACACCTATATTGACAAAGAATCATCCATAAACGAAGAAATTGATAGGATGCGGCATTCTGCCACCCAATCGCTTCTATCCCGGGATGACGTCATTGTGGTGTCCAGTGTGTCCTGTATATATGGTATCGGTTCCCCAGAAGATTACGGGGAATTTATCCTTTCCCTGCAGGTGGGGGACATCATGGACCGGGACGAAATCCTCACCCAGCTCATCCATATGCAGTATGAGAGAAACGACATAGATTTCAACCGGGGACAATTTCGGGTCAGGGGAGATGTTATTGAGATAAACCCGGTACATGGAACGCCACCTATCCGTATAGAATTATTTGGAGACGAAGTAGATGCCATATCTCTGGTGGATGCGCTACGCGGGAAAAAGATAGAGGAATTAGAACGTACCATCATATTCCCTGCCAAGCACTTCGTTATTGCAGAAGAAAAGATGGAAAAGGCTTTTAAAAATATTGAAGATGAGTTAGATGAGAGATTAATTGCCCTAAAAGCTCAGAACAAACTGGTTGAAGCCCAGCGTTTGGAACAAAGAACCCGTTTTGATTTGGAAATGCTCAAGGAAATGGGTTACTGTTCAGGTATAGAAAACTATTCTTTACACTTAAGTGGCCGAAAATGGGGTGAAACACCCTATACGCTGCTTAAATATTTCCCTGATGACTTTTTAACCATAATTGATGAATCTCACGTCACTGTACCCCAGATAAGGGGTATGTATAATGGTGACCGGGCCCGTAAAGGGACTCTGGTGGATTATGGATTCAGATTACCATCAGCCATGGAGAACCGGCCTCTACAATTCCACGAGTTTGAGAGTCTGGTGAATAATGTAGTATATGTCTCAGCAACCCCTGCTAAATATGAAATGGAGCACAGCTCCAATGTAGTTGAGCAGATTATTCGACCCACTGGGCTGGTGGATCCGGAGGTTATTGTGCGACCGGTGCAGGGGCAAGTAGATGATCTCCTGGGAGAAGTAAGGGAACGGGTAACTAAAGATCAGAGGGTTCTGGTAACTACCCTAACCAAGCGTATGGCCGAAGATCTCACAGAATATTATGCTAAAATTGGTATTAAGGTCAGGTATCTGCATTCAGAGATTGATACTCTGGAGCGGATTGACATTATTGATGACCTGCGTCGGGGAGAATTTGACTGTCTGGTAGGGGTTAACCTGTTAAGGGAGGGACTGGATTTACCTGAAGTATCCCTGGTAGCTATTCTGGATGCCGATAAAGAGGGATTCCTGCGATCAGAGTCTTCCCTGATACAGACCATTGGTAGGGCGGCACGGAATGTGGAAGGCCAGGTGCTGATGTATGCTGATGAGTTGACTGATTCTGTTAAATCAGCAGTGGATATAACCAATCACCGCCGCCAACTGCAGATGGCCTATAATGAAAAACATGGCATTACTCCCCGCAGTACCATGCGGGTACTGAAAGATAAGAAGGAAAAAGAAAGTCCCCACCTGGGCAGTATGGACGATATTGAAAAGATGCCTAAAGACGAGTTGCGGCTGCTTATAAAAGACTTGGAAGAAGATATGCGCCAGGCGGCATCTGATCTGGACTTTGAAAAGGCAGCCAATATAAGGGACCAGTTAATGGTTTTAAAAGGAGTTTCTAGATAGTTTTTAATAATTATTGATGAACAAAACTCAAAAATTTAATTAAAAAATCAATATGAAAAAAATCTATGTTATATTCAACCATTAAGGAGTTTAAATTTAATGAGTGCTGAAATTTTAGATAAAAAAGGTAAAATAGTGCTTAAAGGAGCAAAGGAGCACAATTTACAGAATATAGATCTTACCATTCCCCGGGATAAGTTTGTGGTAATCAGTGGAATCAGTGGTTCGGGTAAATCATCCCTGGCATTTGATACCATCTATGCCGAGGGCCAGCGCCGGTATGTGGAGTCTCTATCTGCATATGCCCGCCAATTTTTAGGGCAAATGAAAAAACCAGAGATAGATTATATTGAAGGATTATCTCCGGCCATCTCCATTGACCAGAAGACCACCAAGATGAATCCCCGTTCTACCGTAGGAACCATAACTGAAATTTATGATTATTTAAGGCTACTTTTTGCCCGGATAGGAACCCCCCACTGTTACAACTGCGGAAAAGAGATATCTCAACAGACTGCCGGACAAATTACAGACAGTATCATACAGGCCGGAGAGGAAGTTAAAATACAGATTCTGGCCCCGGTGGTAAAGGATCGTAAAGGCGAACATCACAAGGTTTTTGATGACCTGCGGGCTAAAGGTTTTGTGCGGGTAAGGGTAGACGGCGAAGTTTCTGACCTGGAAGAGGACTTTGAACTGGATAAGAATAAAAAACACACCATAGAAGTGGTGGTAGATCGGCTGGTCACCAGATCAGATATTGAATTCCACCGTAGGCTGGCTGATTCAGTGGAAACCGCTCTGGAACTGGGAGAAGGAATTGTTACCGTGGTCACCGGTAGTGGTGCGGATGCCCAGGAAAAGTTATACAGCGAACACTTTGCCTGTGTGGACTGTGGCATAAATTTCGAGGAAATAAGCCCCCGTATGTTCTCCTTTAACAGCCCACACGGGGCATGTCCCGAATGTAATGGGCTGGGAAGTAAGCTGGAAATGGATCCCGAATTAATTGTACCCAACACCGCCCTATCCTTAAATGAAGGGGCCATTGTGCCCTGGAGTAAATCCACCAACAAGGAAAATTACTATCAACAGATGCTTCAGGCAGTATCTAAACATTATGGCTTCAGTATGGACATACCATTTAAAGAACTGGATCCAGAATACCAGAAAGCAATTCTCTATGGATCTCCGGAAAGAATAGAATTCTCATTTAAAAGAAAAAACCGTTCTTACCATGTAAAAAGGAAATTTGAAGGCGTGATACGGCGAATGGAACGTATCTATCTGGAAACCAAGTCCAATTATATGCGCAGTTATATTGGGCAGTTTATGAGTGATCACAAGTGTCCGGTGTGTGGTGGAAGTCGATTAAGACCAGAAAGCCGTTCCGTTAAAATTGCCGACCATTCCATAAGTCAGGTTGTGGAGATGCCCATTAAAGAATCTCAAAAATTCTTCCAGGGACTTAAATTAACTCAGAGAGAAGAATTCATAGCAAAAGAAGTGCTAAAAGAGATAAATGAACGATTAAAGTTCTTGATGGACGTGGGACTGGACTACATTACCATGGACCGGGCTTCTGGTACCTTATCTGGAGGGGAAGCCCAGAGGATTCGTCTGGCCACCCAGATAGGGTCCGGTCTGGTGGGAGTGCTCTATATACTGGATGAACCCAGTATTGGATTGCATCAGAGAGACAATGTGCGACTCATTGAAACCCTTAAAAGACTACGGGACATTGGGAACACCTTGATTGTAGTGGAGCACGACGAGGAAACAATCCTCTCTGCTGATTATGTGGTGGATATTGGTCCTGGAGCAGGGGAACACGGAGGAAAAGTGGTGGCTACAGGAACTCCCCAGGAAATCATGGCTAACCCAGAATCCATCACAGGGAATTATATATCCCGCCGGGAATTCATTGAATTACCCTCAAAAAGAAGAGAACCCAATGGGAATTATATTACTATAAAAGGGGCCAGACAAAACAATTTGCAGGATATCAATGTGGAATTTCCTTTAGGAGTATTTACCTGTATCACAGGAGTTTCAGGTTCGGGTAAGAGTACCTTGATCAATGAAATCTTGTACAAAGGTGCCTATGAACGAATAAACCACAAACACATGAATTCAGGTAAACATGACACCATTGAAGGACTGCAACATATTGATAAGATAATTATCATAGACCAGTCCCCTATTGGACGTACCCCCCGCTCCAATCCAGCAACCTACACCGGGGTATTCACTTACATCCGGGAGTTATTTGCCGAAACCACAGAATCTAAGAAGAGAGGATACAAGCCAGGAAGATTCAGTTTCAATGTAAAAGGAGGGCGTTGTGAAGCATGTACTGGTGATGGAATCATCAAGATTGAAATGCACTTTTTGGCTGATGTA
This sequence comes from Methanobacteriaceae archaeon UBA587, assembly GCA_002504725.1. Lineage (GTDB taxonomy): Archaea > Methanobacteriota > Methanobacteria > Methanobacteriales > Methanobacteriaceae > UBA587. Next base: position 23,035 of record DATN01000009.1, read on the forward strand.
TATGTCCCCTGTGAGGTATGTAAAGGGAAAAGATACAATGATGAGACCCTGGATATACGTTACAAGGGTAAAAATATTGCTGAAGTACTGGACATGACAGTGGAGGAGTCCCTGGCCTTCTTTGAAAACATACCAAAAATCCGGAAGAAATTGCAGACTCTGGATGATGTGGGTCTTGGATATATCCGTTTGGGTCAGTCTGCCACCACACTATCTGGAGGAGAAGCCCAGCGGGTTAAACTAGCCAAGGAACTTTCCCGACAGAGTACGGGAAGAACCCTCTATATTCTGGATGAACCTACCACTGGTTTACACTTTGCTGATATAAAGAGGCTGCTTCATGTTCTGGGCCGGTTGACGGACTCAGGAAACTCGGTAGTGGTTATTGAACACAATCTGGATGTTATTAAGACCGCGGACCATATCATTGACCTGGGTCCAGAAGGTGGAGATGCCGGGGGTATAGTGGTGGCAACCGGGACGCCGGAGGAAGTGGCCGAAACCCAGACCTACACCGGAAAATTCTTAAAGGAGATATTAGTGGACAATTCCACTCCATTGAGTCGGGAATTATCTTCAGCCCTTTTATCTGAGAAAGAAAATTCTTAGTGGTGTTTAAATAAGTTTAAAGTCTTAATAAGGGAGTTTAATATTGGATTGTTTAAAATTTTTTAAATACTCCCTTTTTAAATTAATTCACCACTACATTATTTTTATTATTATTTTTATTATTTTTTATTATTATTATTATTAGCCCTGTTTTTAAGCTATTTTCTTACTTTTTTTATCCTTTAAAAATCAGATGTTTATTTAATAATATCAAATCACTATTCTAATCATAGATTATTATAATAAATATTTTATAAATAAGAAAGACCATAAATAATAATGTAAATTGTTGCAGTGTGATATTATGGTCAGAGAGGCAATTAAACTTAAATCGATGAACTTTTTTTTAATAATAATGATTTTGGTTTTGTTTTACTGGGGATTAAGTAGTAATGCTCATACATATAGCCAAATCAACCTATCCCTAACTAATCAAGGACTTTGGGCCTTGCCATTTATAGGGGGGATAACTTTAGGACGAAAAAAACTCTTCATTATCTTTCCCTTAGCATTAGTGGTGGCTATAGCATTGATCCAGCCTATTTCCGGACAGCTAGGATTCAACATATCTGATGATTATTTTCGATTGATTCTATTGTTATTGATTGTGGTTATGGTGGCCCTGTTATCCGAACGAATAGAACGGGTGAGAACTCTAAGGAAATTGAATACACAGCTCAAGGCACAGGCAGAAAAACTGGAAGATGCTAATCAGGAACTAGAAGCATTTGCTTACTCTGTATCACATGATTTAAGAGTTCCTCTGCGGGCTATTGATGGATTTTCCCGGATAATGATTGAAGATTATGAAGATACTTTGGATGAAGAGGGTGTTCGTCTCTTAGGGATTATAAGGGATAACACCAAAAAAATGGGCCAATTAATTGATGATATTCTCCTACTATCTCGAGCAGGTAGACAGGAAATGAATCTGATTGAATTGGACATGAATGCTCTGGCTGATGCAGTTTACCGGGAATTTAACTCACAAACACAAGGTAGAGATATTAATTTCCAGGTGGAAGATTTACCAAAGGTATATGGGGACCGCTCACTCATCTTCCAGGTTTTTATAAACCTCATTGGAAACTCCATTAAGTTCACTCGGAATAAAAACCCCGCTGAGATATTGGTGGGGGCCAGTGAGGAAAAAGATAAATACATTTTTTATGTAAAGGATAATGGGGCCGGATTTGATATGAAATATCTGAATAAGCTTTTTGGACTATTTCAGAGATTACACAGTCCTGAAGAATTTGAAGGGACCGGAGTAGGACTTTCAATTGTGCAGCGTATTATAAAAAGACATGGGGGCGATGTCTGGGGTGAAGGTGCAGTGGATGAAGGTGCTACTATCTTTTTTAGTCTCCCTAAACGAAAAAATGGCAATACTGACGAATAGCTCAGATTAGACTAAAAATAAGAATAAGATAAAAAATTACATCTAAAAATTAATAAGTTAATAAGGTGGAAATTATGGGATTAGAAGAAATTGAGATATTGCTGGTAGAAGATAACCTACTGATGCCGAACTGACCATGAGGGCTCTGACCCGGAAAAATCTGGCAAATAAGGTGGTCTGGGTTAAGGATGGAGCCGAGGCACTGGATTTTATCTTTGCTCAGGGAGAATTCTCTCACCGAAATGCAGAAGAGCTTCCCAAATTGATACTTTTGGATTTGAGGATGCCTAAAGTGGATGGCTTAGAAGTACTCCAGAAAATTAAAGCAGAAGAACACACCCGTCGCATACCTGTGGTGGTGCTTACATCCTCCCAGGAAGATCGGGATATTGTGGAGAGCTATAAACTGGGGGTTAATAGTTACGTCAGTAAACCTGTGGAGTTTGATGAATTCATTGATGCAGTTTCAACCCTGGGTTTCTACTGGATGCTTATAAATAATCCTCCATAGTAAATTAAAGTAATTATATTATGAAATCTGGATTTTGATAAATAATTCTCCATTGACATGATCATATTGACATGATTATTTCACGAAGTTATGGATAATTAATGGTATAATTCTTAAAAGAGAATTTTACTGATAATTATCTAATATTAATTAATTTATTAAATTTTTATTTAAAAAGATGCATTTATTTTTTTAATGCATTATTTCTTGAATATGGTGAAGGAAAGGGGCTATGAGTGACAAAATAAATCTTTTAATTCTGGAAGACGTTCCTTTAGATGCAGAACTGGCAGAAAGAGAGCTTAAAAAGGAAGGATTGCAATTTTCTTCCATGAGGGTAGAAACTAAAGAAGAGTTTCTTAAAGCCCTGGAAGAATTTTCCCCGGATATAATACTGGCAGATCATTCCTTACCCACCTTTGACGGACTCTCGGCCCTGAAATTGACCCTGAAAAATTCACCTCATACTCCTTTTATATTCGTTAGTGGCAAAATAGGAGAAGACTTTGCAGTGGAAATGCTAAAAGAAGGGGCCACAGATTATGTACTTAAAAATAATCTCTCTAAATTATATTTGGCTGTTTCAAGAGCACTAAAAGAAGCTAAAGAGCTTAAAGAAAGAAAAATTGCCGAAAAAGCACTTAAAGAGAGAGAAGAGGAGTACCGGCTTCTGGTAGAAAACCAAAATGATTTAATAATCAAATTTGATTTACAGGGAAACCTCCTTTTTGTAAGTAACTCTTTTTGTGAACTCTTTGGTAAAGAAAAGGAAGAATTTTTAGGCAAAAATTTTCTGGACGTTGTCCCACAACAAGATCCTGATTCCACTAAATCCTCCTTTAAAAGCCTTTTTAAACCACCATATTATGGTTATGTGGAACAGAAAATATGGGCTGAAAACGGATTAAAATATATTTCATGGGCCAACAAGGCAATCATGGACGAAAACCAGGAAATAATAGCATTTGTAGGTGTGGGCAGAGACATCACCTGGCAGAAGAAAGCTGAAAAAGCTTTAAAAGAGTCTGAAAGTAAATATAGGTCTATTTTTGAAAATACGGGTACTTTAATTTTGATATCTGAAGAAGATATGACAGTATCTCTAGTTAATGAGGAATTCGAAAGGTTTTCGTTATATAATAAAAATGAAATTGAATCGAAACGTTCCTGGTTAGATTTTGTGGCTCCTCAGGATGTGGAAAGGATGGCAGGATACCACCGTTTGCAGAGGATAAACCCAGATGTCATCCCTAAAAATTATGAAGTAAGTTTGATTAATAAAAAGGGACAAATCAAAGATTTTTATGCTACATTTGACTTAATCCCCGGCACAAATCAAAGTTTAATTTCTTTTATGGATATTACTGATCGTAAAATCGCCGAAAACAAGATCAAAGAATCTCTTAAAGAGAAGGAACTACTGCTGCGTGAGATACATCACCGGGTGAAAAATAACCTGCAGATTATTTCCACGCTTTTGACCCTGCAATCGGCCCAGATCAATGACCAGAAGGTAATTGAAATGTACCGGGAGAGCCAGAACCGGATACAGTCCATGGCCCTTATCCACGAAAAACTCTACCAATCTAAGGACATATCTAAGATTAATTTAAAGGATTATGTTCAGAGTATGATTTCAGATCTTTTCTACTCCTTCGGGACAGATGAAAAACTTATAGACGCCCATCTAGATGTGGATGATATTTTAATGGGTCTGGAAACCGCCATTCCATGTGGATTTATTATTAATGAACTGGTTTCTAATTCACTAAAACACGCATTTCCCCAGGGTAAGGGAAATATCTATGTAGAGTTACATATGTTAGATAGTGATGAATATTGCTTAAAAATATTTGATGATGGTATAGGCCTTCCAGAAGATTTAGATATAAAAAATACCAATACCTTGGGTCTTCAAATTGTTGATAATTTAGTTAAACAACTTGAAGGTAATTTAGAAATTATAAAGTCCTCTGAGTTTAGAATAAAGTTTAAAGAAATAAAATATAAAGATCGATTATGATAAAATCAGAATCACACCAAATAAAATTTAATTAATTGTAATAATAATCCATGACATAGTTTATTCAACGGAATTTATTGGAAATTTTATTGATGGAGTCTTGAAATCGTAATGGTAAAAAAGTAACGATTACAATATTGGGGGATTTAGGAGTATAATGAAGGTGAAATGATGGTTAATGCAAGGGTTTTGGTGGTGGAAGATGAAAGTATTGTGGCCATGGGTATCAAGCATAAACTGGAAAATTTAGGCCATAAAGTAGTGGAAATGGTTCCTTCCGGAGAAAAAGCCGTTAAAGCTGCAGAACAACATAAACCTGATATAATATTAATGGATATTGTTTTAAAGGGGGATATGGATGGTATAGAAGCGGCCCAGATAATCCATGATACCCTGGATATTCCTATAATATATCTCACTGCATATGCCGATGAAGAAATGCTGAGAAGGGCCCGGGTAACCGAACCCTATGGATACATTATAAAACCTTTCAAAACCAGTGAACTAAATGCTAATATTGAGATGGCTATTTACAAGCATCAATATTCTTTAAAAGAACGTGATGTTATAAAAAAGAGGATATTAGCTGATTTTCATGATTTTATCCTACGTTCCATGCCTACCTCCAGTTCCCAGTCTGAAGTGGAAATGCGTCAACTACTATTGAATATCTTTGCACAAAGATTAGAAGAGGATATGAGGCCGGGATTTGAATCTAAGATGTCAGAACTGGGGATTAATTATGATTCTGATCCTGGTGATATTTTAGAAGCATATATGGATTGGATTACAGAATTGTTATCCAGTCTAGGTATCAGGGTGGGCATTAATTCTAAAACTTCCCGGATATACCTGGAATTTGATAACTGTCCCTGGATTAATGAGTCCAAGCAAAATCCCATATTCTGTCTGAATTGTCAGGCCATGCTCAAAAGGAGCTTTGACTGGACTAATCTAGAAGGAGATGTAAAAAGGAAGGCCACTATAGCCAGTGGGGCTCCTAATTGTATTTTTAGCTTCAATTTATAATTTAATTTTTTATAAGGGTTCCAGATGATGGAGCATATTTTTAGTTTTATTTAGAATTTTTTTAAGGCTTCTAGATAAAACATTTTTTTATTTTATAAATTATTTTTTTTATAAGAATCCTACTTCAGAAGAATATACCTAAGAATAATTTTTTATATAATCTCAAAATATTAGAATTAGTAATCAGAAATAGAATAATAATTCAAATAATATGATGGAGGATGCAATGAAAAGAAAGGGCGTGGCTAACTTACCATTACATGGAGGTCATCCTCCCCGATGGCTTTTTTCTCGAATGATCAAGCTAGCAGGAGGGATAAGTGAGGTTATCTTGGATGAGTACGGTAGTGATGAACTTCTAAGACGTATTTCTAATCCTTTCTGGTTCCAGGCATTTTCCTGTGTACTGGGATTTGACTGGCATTCTTCGGGTACCACCACCACTACTTGTGGTGCCTTAAAACTAGCTTTAGATGGCCAGGAACATGGAGTTATGGTGGCCGGAGGTAAAGGAAAAGCATCCCGTAAAGCACCCCTGGAAATCGCAGAATCAGAAAATGTATTCTCCATAAATAGTGATAAAATCCAGGGATTAATTCATTCCAGCCGTTTATCTGCCAAGATAGATAATTCATGTATACAGGACGGTTATCAATTATACCAGCACAGTTTTTTTCTGAATGAAAAAGGAAACTGGGCAGTGGTTCAGCAGGGAATGAATAATCAGAATAACTACGCCCGGAGGTACCACTGGCTGGGAGAAAGTGTGCAGGATTTTATTGAAGAGCCACATAATGCTATATCATGTAATAACAAGGAGAAGGAAGCCCTTAATATGACGGCAAAGGATAGCAGTGAAGCCCGGGCAATAAGTGTGGACTTGATTTGTGATAACCCTGACCATCTGCGCCGATACTTCAGAAGAAAAGAAGGGGCGCAAACTCTTTTAACTGATTTTTCCGGTGATTTTAAAGAACTGAATATGCCCTCACACCACCCGGTGTTGGATATGGATCTCAGTGATAATGAATTCCAGGTTTTAAAGCAGGCCTGGGAAATCCAACCAGAAAATTACCAGGAACTTATTCTCTTAAGGGGTTTGGGTCCTAAAAAGATCCGTGCACTTGCCCTAATTTCAGATCTGGTCTTTGGTGAACCTGCCAGCTGGGAAGATCCTGTTAAATACAGTTTCACCCATGG
>DATN01000009.1:29933-30355 GCA_002504725.1 Methanobacteriaceae archaeon UBA587
AAATACAGTTTCACCCATGGGGGTAAGGACGGCTTCCCTTATCCAGTAGATCGGGAAGTATATGATAACTCCATCCAAACATTAAAAGAAGCTCTGGAACAATCCCGTCTGGAACAAAAACAAAAAATAGATGCTGTTAAAAGATTAGAGCAGTTTATTAAAGTTGAATAATTATTCTGTATACCTAAAAATTATGATGTATTATTATATTAATTTTCGGTATTTCTTAAAGAGGCCATTTTGGGAGGCTTCTAATATTTCCTCTGCCAAATAATCAAAATCCAGTTTAATTATCTGTATTAAATATCCTAAGTTATCACCACTTCTCGTAGGATGTTTTAAATAGCTTTCTTGACGTTTAAAATCCACAGTAGTTTCGGGGCTAGTATTTTCACGATCTCCATTATTATTATTATTATTAT
>DATN01000009.1:30602-74110 GCA_002504725.1 Methanobacteriaceae archaeon UBA587
ATTATTATTATTATTATTATTTGCAATGGTTTTACTTAATTCAAGTAATCCCTCACTTAAATAATCAATTTCCTGTTTATGCAGATATTCTCTTTTTAGATTTATTTGAGTTGCTAAAAGAGAGCCATCAGAAACCAGGCTGTAGATAGCAGAAGCTATATTTTCATAGCAGTTTACATCATTTTCAACGTCCTTATAAGAATCCTGTAACTTTTTCAATGATGCCTCCAGATTATTATACTCTAAAATGAAGATTTTTAATCTATTTTCTGATAATTCCCTATTATATTCATCAGGGGCAGTTATCATGATAGATTGCAAGTAATCTGAGGCAGCATGCAATGTTTTCACAGTTTGAAGAGGTAAGTTAATTGTAATCCTATTGGGGAGGACCAAATAAGTCATAATAAATGCGATTATTCCACCTAAAGTTAAATCAATCACCCTGGCCATGGCATTATCCAGTAAGGTACTGGTGGGCCACATTAAAACCACAAAAATAGTCAATGCCATTACCGCAGGACCCATATTACCGGGATAGAATGCTCGGAAGAAGAAAAGCATTAAAAGACCTAACCATACAAAAAGGTGCTGTGGAAAAATAATCCCCAATATCAGGGCCATGATCACACCTAAAAAGTTGAAAAAAACCCTCAAAATGAAATTATCCCGGGTACTGCTTATGTCTGGTTTCATTATAATCAGGATACCCATGGCAACCCATATTACATCGCGGGAATGGTGAAAATTCACAATTAAAAGACTTATAATCATGGCTATGGTAAAACGAATGGTATGTCTCATGTAAATATTGTTTAAATTAAAATTAGATTTTAAGGAACCCTGTAGAGAACTGAAGGGGGATGATATTTTTATTTTTTCTGTGGCACCTGATCCATTTACCATGGGGAGAATTGATTGCGATTTCTCCAGGATATTTTCAATGATATCTGCAACTTCCACAGCTAATTTAAGTTTATCATTTTGTTTTGATGATGAAATCCTTTCTTCTTTTTTTAAATGGTTTAATTTATCATTCAAAACGCTTAAATCAACATTTTCATCTTGCAAGGTTACCTGAGTATATATCTGTTCACCACTAGTTTCTGCCGATGCAATAAAATCCGTAAAAGCTGCGCAGGATTCTTTTGATAAACTTGCCCTTATTTTATAACTGTAATCTATCAGCGCGGTGAGATAGAATCCTAAATTAAATAAATGATACTTGTTTGGGTCTAGTTTTATGCCACTTAACATAACTCTGGTGGCAAGCATATCCCGGAAACGGGTTTCTTTAAGGAATCCCCTGGCAATAATTTTTCGCATATTATTTTTATTTGATATCATTTTAGGAATTAAAATTATGGATGCAATTAAATAAGCAAATACTATATAAAGTCCCAGTTGCAGGGGGCTATGGGATGGGGTTACGGTTATAACTGCAATAAAATAAGTGGTGAAAAATAAAAATCCTAAATTACCATAGGTATCCCCAAAAATATACATGGATAATGAAAAGAAAGACCATAAAGCAGTGAATAATATAAATAAGGGGATAATATTGGCGCTGAGTCCCACACATACAAAGGCCAGCATCATCATCAATGCGCAAATAATTTCTATTTTGATTACCGTGGAAAGAGGCAGTGGAGTATCCACAATAATGGCGGCCATTAATGTGATAATAACCACGATTTTAGTTCCTTCTGCAAATCCCAGAATGGAGGAGAGTAATGCTGCCAGGATTACTACCAGAATGGTTTTTACGGCAGATTTCCACTGGATATTCTTTTGCAGTTTAGACAAAAGTTTTAACCTTTGCATTAAACTAATTGTTTCCACTAATCGTCTCCTATAATTTTTTAGTGTGATAAATGGATTTGTATCACTTATTTATTAAATTACAGTGATTTAACTGATTTAGTCTTAGAAATACTTCCGTAAAATAATAATTGTTTTTAAGGTATCCTTTTAACATTTATCCTTTAGATAGTCCTTAAAAGTAAAATAGTATTTTATTTATAATTTTTTAGGCATGGTGATGTTTTTGGTGGTGCTCTTTCCTTTCACTGGGTTTCATTACACGCAGGATTTTAATTTCTATAAAATCCCCTTCTTTTATTTCAGCCACTTCCAAAAGTTCCGGAGGAATCTCCACTTTTTCACCAGTTATTTTCACCATGGTGGAGAATCCCTGGTGGTGGTGACCATGCCGGTGGTGTTTGCATCTACAATCCTTTTCATGATGGGACATTTAATTCACCTCGTATTCTTTCATACAATTTCAAATCTGCGAGTTTTACCTATTTTTCTGTTAAAAAGTAATTGGTTTTTATTATCTCAAACTCTTTTCTCATAGATCAATTCATTAAAGGTGATGGTAAATTCAGTTCCCTGCACCTGTGAAATCTCAATATTTCCCTCTAATTGGTTAACCAGGTTATTTACCAGTTGTAAACCCAGGGTTTCGGTTTCATCAATTTTTATATCTTTGGGTAACCCCCTACCATCATCGGAAACCTTTAAAACATACCCTCCATTAAGTGATTTAAAGCTGATTTGTATATTTCCTTTCTTCTGGGGAAAGGCGTGTTTAATGATGTTAATAACCAGTTCATTGATAATCAATCCCAGGGGAATGGCGGTGTCTATTCCTAATTTTATGTCTTCAATATCTATATGAAGATGGATATCCCTCTGGTCTATCCCATATAAATAAAACAAGTCTGATACAAAGTTTTCTATGTAATTTTTAATGAATATGTGGGTAAGGTCGGTGGATTTATACATCTTCTCATGTATCATAGCCATGGATCTAATCCGGCTCTGGCTGACCATTAAAATATCTTTAGAATCCTCCTCCACAAATTGGGACTGTAGATTAAGCAGGCTGGAGATGATCTGCAGGTTGTTTTTTACCCGGTGGTGGACTTCCCTTAAAAGAGCCTCTTTTTCCTTTAAAGAATTTTTCAATTTCTTTTCATATTTCTTGCGCTGGCTGATATCATATAAATAATTTATATTCCGGGTTTTACCTTCCAGGGACATGGACTCTATGCTGACCAGCACGGTACGTTTTTTTCCGGATTTAATAACAATTTCCACTTCCAGGTCCTTAATCTCGCCTTTATCCTTAAATTCTTGGGCAATGTTTTCCTGTATTTGAGGGGTGGTGATATGCAATTGGGTGGGGGTACGTCCCAACAATTCTTCCTTTTCAAAGCCAGTCAGGTGGAGATAACTTTGATTGGCATCAATTATTTCTCCATCTTTTTCAGTTAATACTATGGCTATGGGATTAGTATTGAAAGCCTGGTAGAATCTTTCTTCACTTTCTTTAATAGAATCCAAGTTCTGGTATATTAAAAAATAAATTAAAAGGGAGGTCATAATTATGAAGAATGTTCCTTTCAGGCTGGCGAGAATAACTGAAAGATGATAATCAGAGACCATTAAGCCCAGTATTTGATCCGAGCTTATAATCCAGATTAAACTAACTATAAAATAAATTAAAGTAATTTTAAACGCATTTCTGCGGGGATTCATTCGTTTTAATCTGGATTTATCCATATTACACTCCAAGTAGTATAATATATCTTACTCTGTATAACCAGATTAATTTTTTGTTTTTAAACAAAATTTATAATGAATAAAAAAAGTTTTTTAATTTCAGTAATATATAAAAATAATAATTCAGGTATGCTTAGAGATCTAAAACAATTTTTTAATTATGGTCGCTATTACGAATTAAAATACCCTATTTAGATAATGGTCTTTAGAAGAGGTATTATTTAAAAATAGAATTCTTAATTGAATTTAAACTCAGTAATCCGATGTTCCAGGAATTTTTATATATAAAACTAAAAATAGACATTAATAAGAATTGAGGGGAGTTACCCTCCCTTTGCGAAAAAGCACTCTAAACAGGATTAAGCTTTCCTGTGCTTGGCACCTCTTCCTCTCTTGTTTCCAGCTTTTTTGTAGGTACTTTTTGGCCGGGTTCTTTTTTTGGTTCCTTTTACTTTTGCCATACGTTTCAACTCCTTTATCTGTGTGTAAAAGTACTAAACAGTTAATATCAGTACTATTTTTAACTTGAATAAAGTTAAATTAACTTAATTCAGAGGCATATCCTACGAAAAAAGTATTTTCTTATATTTAAGATTGCCCATATTTATTCTTTGTTATATTTTTTAATATAACTTATATAATTTGCTAATATCCACTTAACACTATTTTTTCAATTAATTTAATAAAAGAAGATATTGTATAGGTTGGAATATCATTCCTATTATTAATTAATATTTATATCTCATTTAAGTATTTGCATTATTTACTTGGATGATGTATATCCTCAAATTTATTTTTATTTTCATGGCATTATGCGTGGTAATATGATAGTTCTGGACATTATATTATTCCCTATTTAAGGATACATAATAGAATGTAAATTTATCATATTTGGATATGAAAAAATCGATTATAATTATGTTAAACTTATTAAATCTCTAAAAACGGCTTAATACTAACTCAATAAAGGTAATACTTGGAAAAAGCTTATATAGGATGAATTCAAATGAGTAAATTGTGAATTTATTTTATATAAATTCTAGGAAGATCCTTGTGATCTTCCGTCACCCCCCCTTTGATTGCTATTTTTAATAATTTAGTAACTATTAATTCCTGAATCAATTTTAAGGTTTTAAATCAGATTAATGTCACATGGAATTGGTTTAATGGTTTAGCTGAAAACTATTAATTCATTCAGAATTAATTTTTAATATTTAATTAAGATTTAAGTTAATTTATCAATTGATTTGAATTAATTAATTCTTTGAATCTGCTAAAAATCATTTTAGACTGCAAAAAATCATGAGAATTTTTTAGAAAAAATATCTTTAATTAAAACCTGCGGATAAAAAATAGATTAAAAATAAAATATAAAAAAAGGAATAAATGGAATAATCCATTAATCAGGGTATTTAATGAATCATTTTTTTAGATTTTTTTAGGGATGCATTTTTAGTGTTAGGTTCTCCTTAATCTTCCAGAGTGGAAGTATCCCCTAAATCTTCCCCTTCTTCCTGCGCCCTCAAGATACGCCGCATGATTTTACCACTACGGGTTTTAGGAAGTTTATCAACCTGCACCATCTCTCCTAAAACAGCCACCGGCCCTAACTCATAACGCACGTGTTTTTGCAGGTCTTCAATAAGAGCTGTATTTAATTGATGGCCTTCCTTAAGGATGAGGAATGATTTAATCACCTGTCCCTTGATAGGGTCTGATTTACCAATCACCGCAGATTCCGCCACAGCGGGGTGTGATACAAAGGCAGATTCCACTTCTGAGGTTCCTACTCGGTGTCCGGCGATATTCAGCACGTCATCAGAGCGTCCCTGGATCCAGATGTATCCATCCTCGTCTTTACGGGCGATGTCTCCTGCCATGTAAACTCCTCCAGGTATTTCCCGCCAGTAGGCATCAATGAACCGTTCAGGGTCATGGTACAATGTTCGGAACATGGCTGGCCATGGTTTCTTAATAACCAGATATCCTCCTTTCCCTAGGGGTACCGGATCGCCGTTTTCATCCACCACATCGGCATCCACACCTGGTAAGGGCAGGGTAGGGGTTCCGGGCTTAATGGGAGATATGGGTAATGGGGCAATCATATGCATACCGGTCTCGGTCTGCCACCAGGTATCCATGATAGGGACTTTTTCACGGCCAATGGTTTTGTAAAGCCACATCCAGGCCTCGGGATTCATGGGTTCCCCTACACTACCTAATATCTTCAGAGAGGAAAGGTTATAGAGGCTGGGGTACTTACTACCGTATCTCATAAGGTGACGGATGGCGGTAGGGGCGGTGTACAATTTGGTTACACCGTATTTTTCCACTATCTTCCACCAGGCTCCGGGGTCAGGGAAATCCGGTGCCCCTTCATAGATGAGGGTGGTGGTCCCTAAAAGCAAGGGGCCATAGATGGCGTAGCTGTGGCCGGTGATCCACCCAATATCCCCGGTGCACCACCATAAATCATCACTGTGGATATCAAATACATTCTTCAGGGTGGTAGCCACCCCTACCATGTACCCGGCAGTGGAGTGCAGTACTCCTTTTGGTTTACCTGTACTGCCTGAGGTGTATAATATGAATAGGGGATCTTCGGCATCCATTTCTTCCACAGGACACTCATCAGATTCACCATCCACCAGGGTTTCGTAGAATATTTCCCTACCACTTAATTCAGATATGTTTATGGGGTTTCCGGCGTGTTTAACCACCACTACTGTTTCAATAGTGGAGCACTGCAGCAGGGCCTCATCAGCAATCTTTTTTAAATCAATTATTTTTCCACGGCGGTGGGTTCCATCGGCGGTGATGAGTACCTTGGCATGGGCATCATTCATCCGCTCCACAAATGCCCCCACCGAGAGTCCAGAATAGACCACACTGTGCACCGCCCCGATCCGGTTACAGGCCAGCATGGAAACTAGAAGTTCCGGACACATGGGCAGGTACATGGATACAGTGTCTCCCTTTTTTATACCCAGGTTTTTTAGTGCATTGGCCATTTTATTTACTTCACGATAGAGCTCGTAGTAGGTAATCTTTCTTTCTTCTCCTTTTTCATTGGCATAAAGAATTGCCACTTGATTTCTTTTATCGGTGGATATCCACCGGTCCACGGCATTGTAGGACAGGTTTATTTTTCCATTGGTAAACCACTGGTAGAACGGTTTCTTACTATCATCCAGGACTTTATCCCATTTGCGGAACCATTCAAACTGTTCTGCTTTTTCGGCCCAGTATTTCTCCAGGTCCTTTCCCTTTTCAATTTCGGCCTCCCAGTTTTTGATATGGGCTTCCTCCACAATTTTATAATTAGCCTTAAAAACCCTTTTCTCGTCCATGAAAACCGAAGTATCTTTACTCATATCTTCACCACATTGTAATCATTAAATTTCTAAATTTCCTTAAATTCACTTAATTTCATTAGTAATACTTTCATTGTCTTTTTAATTCTTTATAATTGGAGTATAAAAATACTTTTTAGGGTATATAAATATTTGCTAAATTTTTTAGAAAATAGGCCGTTCCAGGCAAAAAAATATTTGAATTCTTAAAAGAACTTTTTTAGGGAGGGGCAGCAGTGGTCTCATTTAAGGATTAAATAATTTCCTCTATTTTAATTCAATTAATGGTGAATAATTTGATTGGTATTGCGTGACTTCTCTAGTTTTATAATACCTTGCTTTAACTATTTTGGTGGCAGGGAGTGATGGGACATGGTGGTCCATTTCATTATTTGAATTAAATCAATATTTTTTCTGGAAAACATATTTATGAATAAAATTATAAAATAATAATACAGTTTTGTAAAATTAATTTACACATTAGCTCTGTTAATTGTATTTAAAATCAATAATTAGCTTTTGCAGCAGGTATGACTATGTTTAATAAGGTATTTGGCGAGGGACCCCAGGTCAAATTAATTGATTTTTTAGTGGCAAATCCTGAAGAGGAGCTTTCCAAGACACAGATGGCCCAGGGATCTAAGATAACCCGTCCTACCCTATACAAATTACTGGATGAATTACTGGCTGAGGAGCTGGTAATCAAAACCAGAAAAGTGGGAAATATCCAATTATATCAAACCAATAATGAGTTACCCCTAATAAAACATTTGACCTCATTGCAGGAACTATTATTAGATAGAGAAATGGAAAAAAGGAAAGAACAAGCTCCTAGCATGGAAAAAAAACAGAGCTTGGATTATTTTTATTAAATTTATCTATGAAGTATTCTTTCAGGATTATCTGCATAATTCGGGTCTTGGTGAAATAATGGCGCTTGAAAACATTAAATTAAAAAATAAAACCATTAAATCAACTCCATTTGGACCGGTTGCTATTTTATGGGCCAATTTTAATGGTTCTCCCCGGGTATGCAGTGTGTTGATTTCCCGGCCGGATTGGTCGGCTGAAAATCAGCTGGTTGAGATATATCCCGATACATCATCTGAGTCCTGTAATCCGATCGATGCACTGGCCACCGATATAAAATTGTTTTTAGAGGGAAAAAACATTAAATTCTCGCTAGATAGTGTATGTCTGGATTTGTGTTCTCCCTTTCAACAGGAAGTTTTAAAGGCAGAGTACCAAATTCCCTGGGGGAGTGTGAGTACTTATCAACTCATAGCCCGCCATCTGGGGCGGGAAAAAGGTGCACGGGCTGTGGGCAATGCCCTGGCACGAAACCCCTTTCCCTTCATAATTCCCTGTCACCGGGCCATCCGGTCTGATGGATCTTTAGGTGGATTTCAGGGGGGAATGGATATGAAAAGAAGGTTACTGGAAAATGAAGGCATGGAGTTTGATAAAGGCGGTCGGGTGAACAGTGTTCATTTCTTTTATAAATAAGAAAAAGGGATTATATTAATTTCAGATAGCATAAAGCAGCTCCCATAAATACCAGAACAATAATAATCAGGGCACCTAATCCCCACAGAGAAAATAAAAGGCAATTACTCGTGCTGGAACAGCTTGATTTATTAGGTGCTACTTGGGAATTTTCATTATCTGGTAGTGGTTTTTTCAATGTTTATTCTCCATTAAACTTCAATTAAATATTAATCCGGGGATGCCTGCTGAAGGGACAACAATAAGGATTATTCATATTATTGTCGCTATTAAATATTACTGTTTTTTATTTAAATTCACCATATTAAATAATACTCTATTTTTGCCTTTAGAAATAAATGTAAAGAGTTATAAGTAGAGTGGTGTAAATAGGAATAAAAATCAGGAAGGATCATTAACTTTAGATAGAAAATATGTATTAAATAGTATTTTGAAGTTTATTATTTTATAATAGTTTTAATTTATTAAATGAGATTCCAGTCTAAGAGTTAACAATTCAATAAATAGAATTTAATAGGAATAATAGAATTTAATTGAAGTTTTGATGTTTATAATTTAATAAAAATTTCTATTTTGAATTTAATTTCAGAACTTCTAAAGAATATCTAATTAAGATCCAAGATTTATTCAAGTGATATCATGGAGAGACTACACCAGGTAGGCCTAATTATTGTGGCTTTATTCATGTTGGTTATGATTGCCAAAGGAAGCATTGTAGAAGCTAATAATGTTAAAAACTATTCGCTGGCATCAGACAGCAAGGGCTATGTTACCAAGTGTGAATATTCCTATTCCAATAATTCCACACCCCCCATAGCCATCATCACCGGGATGCATCCCCGGGAAGGTCTGGCCACCAATGTGGTGCCTGAGGTTATTAAGGAATATGCCCGGTCCCACCAGGTGAACATAGTCAATTATCAAGTGAATGTTACTGCCTACCCAGAAAACTTCTACACCGGACGTAATAATGGAGAATACCTGGTGGCTAAATATGTGATTCCCGATATTGCTAAATCCAAATATGCCCTGGTAATTATTGCCCACGACCATGAAAAAGGCTATGGTGATGACGGGTTCTATTATGTGACCCCTAGCATGGATAAAAAATCCATAGATCTGGCAGAAGCGGTGCACAGTATTTTACCGGATTTCAAGTATTACCAGAGGGATACCACTAAAAAGGCAGATAGTACCTCTATAGAAAGGGTGGATGATCCCATTGTGGCCACCGGCACCCCGGTTTTCGTCTATGAGATGCCAGAATGGTCGGGCTATGAGGAAGTATTTACCAAGACAGATGCCTTAATGGACTCTGTTTTCCAGGTGATTAACTTTAAATCCCATAAAATATAAAAAAACCTTATTTCTTATTATTTTAAATATAATTTAATGAAGTTTTATGGGAGTAATAGAATGAAAAATGAAAAACCGAGACCCTACCGTTTTACAGAATCTGTTAGCAAGGAATTAGATGATGCTTTTAAGAACCTGGCTCAGGAGATAACAAAGGACGGTGCCCTATCCTCCAAGGATAAATCATTAATCGGCTTGGCCTGTGCTGTGGCCATAAAATGTGATTACTGTGTCAAAGCCCATAAAGAAAATGCCCTCATGGCCGGAGCCACCATGGATGAGATCAAAGAAGCAGCAGCCGTGGCGGCACAGGTAAGACTGGGTTCTGGATTAACCTTTGCCTCCCTGGTACTGGATGATTAATCCTTACCAGATGATTAAATAATTAAATTATTTTTTTAATATATTCTACTTTACTATTTCGCTAATTTTTTTTATTTGTTCATAAAATTTTTTTCATTCTGATTTTTTATTATTCTTAATTTTCTCAACTAATGGCTTTAAAAAATTTAAAATATTTAAAAAACATTTTAAAGAGGGTATATCTCTAAAAATATTTGAATATTAATTTAAAAGCAAGTATAACACTAAAAATATTAAGAATATTAACCATATTATCCATATGAAAACTAATTCCGACCTCCTCAGGGAAAAACCTTTAAATGGAAAGATTATTCTCGCTACACTTATTCTGGTGGCGGCTGTGGCCAACATGAATCTTTCAGTGGCTAATGTTGCTCTTCCTTCTATTGGTCTGGCATTTGGCGCTTCTCAGGTTCAGATTAATATGGTGGCCATTGGTTATTCTCTGGGTCTGGCGGCATCGGTTTTATGGTTCGGGGCCCTGGGAGACCACCACGGCCGTAAGTTAATGATTATTATCGGCACCCTGCTGGCCATACCTGCATCTTTAGTGGCAGGCTTTGCACCAAGTGTGGAGATATTAATCGGGGCCCGTCTGGTGGGTGGACTGGGTGCCGGGATGGCCTTTCCCACCACCCTGGCACTGATAGCTGCCCTGTGGTCGGATCCCCAAAGAACCAAATGCATTGCCTTGTGGTCAGGGATTGGAGCTGCTATTGCCGCTTTGGGACCTCTGCTTTCGGGTTATTTACTAAGCTTTAATGATTGGGGCTCGGTATTCCTAATTACATTACCCCTGGCGGTACTATCTCTCTTTATGAGTATCAAGTATATTCCGGCCCATGTAAATGAAACAAAGGAGAGTGTGGACAATCTGGGGGGCATATTATCTCTTCTCATGATGGGATCTTTGATTTTGGCCATTAACTTTGCCCCCGCCCCGGACTCATTGACTCTGGTAATCAGTCTATTAATCATAGCCCTTGCCAGTGGGATATTATTTATTAGAAGGCAGCAACGCGTTTCAAATCCACTATATGATCTTAAAGTGGCAGGCCGTCGTATATTCTGGGTGGCAGCCTGTGCCGGGATAATTGTTTTTGGATCTCTCATGGGAGCCATGTACATCGGCCAGCAATTCCTGCAAAATGTTCTCAGTTACTCTTCCCTGGATGCAGGATTCTCTATCCTACCTGCTGCCCTTTGTATGATTATGGTGGCACCCTTTTCTGCCCGGGTAGTGGAAAAGAAGGGGTCCCGATTCACCCTCCTTGCCGGTTATGGGTTTTGTCTTTTGGGATTTCTGGCCATGCTGGTATTATGGCGGGAGAATATCCCCTACTGGAAGGTGGGATTGGCATACGCATTGGTGGGAGTTGGGGTGGGATTAGCCGGAACCCCTGCTTCCCATTCCCTTACCGGATCCGTACCGGTGGAAAGGATGGGTATGGCTTCCGGAACAGCTGATTTGCAACGGGACCTGGGAGGGGCCATTATGACCTCTATTTTCGGTGCACTGCTAACGGCAGGTTATGCCAGGGATATTGCTTCCCAGATTGATGGTCTTTCCATATCAGCCCAACAGCAACTGGCTATGGGTGGAGAGGCTATGCTGCAGAAATCATTTTCCAGTGCATATGCCATGGCACAACAGCACTCCCAGTACTCCACCCAGATTATAGCAGCAGCTAAATCCTCATTTTTAGTGGGGGATCATTGGGCCTACTTTGCCGGAATAATGGCCATTATTATCGGGGCCATTATTGTATTCTATAAATTTCCCCGGGCAGAACAGGAAAAAGAATTGCTTAAGGAATACCATGATGAGGATAAGGCCCGAATTTGATTCAATAATCTGGAATTTTTGATAGGTGAGCACTCTAGAATACGTAATTAACATTAAAAAAATCAGTTTAATAACTAAGAAATGAATCGGGTTAATTCCGGTAAAAAATATTTAAAAATAATAATATTTTTTATAAATAATTCTGGCCCTATAAATTAATATTAATCATGGTGGCGTGGTTTATCTGAGTAGATGAGATTACCACCACACCCACAGACCCTTGGATCATCTGCATTCAGGGGATGATCCAGTACATAATAAATAGGGCAGCTATCACAGAGTAGATAACCATAGTCACCTGATTTTTTATGGTTGAAGTTTCCCATATTCTGGTCAAAGCCCTTCATATCAAAACCATACATTTTTCCCATAGTCTTTTGTATGGTCTTCTCCCGGTACTTGCGGGATAGGGCTGATTTAATTAAAACCTTGGATCCTTTAAACAATTTTTTAGCCATTTTTAGCTTACTGTGGGGAATTCTTTTATTACAATGTTCACAGTACGTGGCTCCTGTATGGTAGGGGGTCCCACAATAGGGGCATTTATTATAGTTGATATTTATTTTTACCATGGTATACACCATAGAATGGTTAATGGTGATTAAATGAATTTCATGATATATTAAGTTAATGGACTATAAGTAACTCCACCACTATTTTTTGATGGTATTTTAGTACCCTTTTAATTAATAGGAACTCAAACTCTAGGGTATCCTTTGTTTTTATTCACCATCCCGAGGAACTAAAAACTCTGCTATACCATAACCCTCTTTTCCATCCCAATCATATTTAGAAAGAGTCTCTATTAGAATCATGGTCTCATCAACAGGAATCATTCCAAAACGAACCACTTCGCCATGAACTTCATAAGGATTATCTTTTTTGTCCTTTAAGACCATGGAAAAACTAGTAGGAAGGCCCTTACTAAATTCCACATCAATATCTGATTTTACCAGGGCATTATTCACAGAATCGGTATGGAAATACCCGGCATCGATATCCCCCTCCTCCACGGAGAGTTTAGTTATATTGAATGCTTCCTCCTGTGAAAACTGGGCATTAATCCACATCCACATTTTAGGGGATCCCCAGGCCCTTATCCCCCGGCTGAGGTCCCTTTCACCCAGTGCATCAATGTCAAATGCCTGGTCATCAATTTCTATTTTCCCGGTAGCTTTTCCAAACTGTTCATAATGTTCAGATGCAACATTGGAGGATAATTCTGCCTGTTTTTCATCCACACAATCCTCATAATCCATTACTGGATTTAAAGCTTCCCAGACTACGTCCATCTTAACCTTAAACTCGGTCTTCTCCAGTGGATTAAAGAGGGGTCCCTGATATTTCAGTTGCCATTTGCCGGGTTCTTTTTCAGCATAGGATAAACCGGCAATGCTTAATGGGTTATCGTCACAGGGAGTTTCCAGTTTAATACCGGCAGTAAGTGCCGGAGACATCAAGTAGAAGAACATTGATTTCTCATTTTTATTGACCTTATTACCAATACGCATAAAGGCGGTGAGATGGTTTTCTTTATCATGAAAATTAAAGTAATAGCTCTCATTCCATTCTTCATGTTTTTTAAGGGTTTCTAAATCAAGTTCCATAATCATCTCCTCTGCTAATCATTTTTTTCTTATTTTAGGAATTAATAGGGTAATATTTATTATGGGATGTATTTTTAGCAATTATTATAGTTATTTTAAGTATTTATTTACTAATTAATCTTATTTTAACATTAATTAATCTTATTTTTTCGGTGCTTATTAGTATTTTACATTTAAAACTGATTTTTATCTGGTTTTTTTAGTGCTTATCAAGTGATTAACATTTACTGAACTAATTTTTTAGTATTTATAATGTAGTAATCTCAGATATAAAACTTAATTCATTTGATTAAACATAGGTGTCATAATAATAAAGTTTAAGGGAGGATTAAATGAATTCTGTGAATTGGGAAGGTAAAAATGTGCTGGTTACTGGTGCCGGGGGTTTTATTGGTAGTCACCTGGCACGGAAGCTACTGGATATGGGATGTTTTGTTCGTGCCGTTGATATTAAATGGGATGGTTATCTAGATGAGCCTTACTACAGCGAGAAACTGACTCTGGATTTAAGGGAAAAAAATAATTGCATAACCGCCATTAAAGATATGGATTATGTATTTAATTTAGCAGCTAATATGGGAGGTATAGGTTTTATTTCAGAGATTGGTGCCGATGTACTGCATGATAATGTTCTGATAAACACCCACATGTTACAAGCAGCCCATGAAAATAATGTCAAACGTTTATTTTTCTCTTCCTCAGCCTGTATATATCCTATTTATAAACAAAATAATCCGGAAAATGTGGGCCTGAAAGAGGAAGACGCATATCCTGCTGATCCTGATGATTTCTATGGCTGGGAAAAATTGTACACCGAGAAGATGTGCGAAGCATATAATCGGGATTATGGATTGGATGTACGGGTAGCCAGATTCCACAATATCTATGGTCCAGAAGGAACTTACCAGGGAGGTAGGGAGAAATCTCCTGCGGCATTATGCCGGAAAGTGGCTCTAGCCTCTGACCCTGGAGAAATTGAGATATGGGGTGATGGAAATCAGAGCAGATCCTATTGTTATATTGATGATTGTCTGGAGGGCATACTGAAATTAATGGAGTCCGATTACCGGGAACCATTGAATATCGGCACTGATTACCTGGTCACCATAAATGAACTGGCAGATATGATTATTGCTATTTCAGGTAAGAATATTGAGAAGAAGTATGACCTCACTGCTCCTCAAGGTGTGAGAGGGCGAAATGCAGATTTAACACTGGCCAAAAAAATCCTGCAATGGGAACCCAAAACAAGTTTACAGGATGGATTAAAAGAAACCTATGAATGGATTGAGCATCAATTAAAGAATGATTCTAAATAATTCAAGGAAATGGATAATTTAGAAAAAATATTCAGTTAAGAAATCTATGTTGGATAATTCCCTATTTAGAAAAAATATTCTGTTAGGAAATCTATGAAATGGATTATTCACTATTTGAAAAATATCTGTTTAAGAATCTATGTATGGATGATTCACTATTTAGAAAAATATCCATTAAAATAAGGAATTATTGCTTTGAATTATCCTAAAATAATTAATTAAAAAAATAAATTGCTTAAACAATTTTATTCTTTTTTATATACCACTCCTTCATTACCATCAATGATTAATTCTTCACCGGTCTTGAATATCTCGGTGGCTCCTTTAACTGCAGTCACGGCAGGTATTCGGTATTCACGTGATATCACTGCACCATGGGATAGTATTCCACCGGTTTCCGTGATGAGACCACCAATCTTGGAGAATACAGCAGTCCAGGCAGGGTCGGTGTTACTGGTAATGAGTATCTCATCATCTTCCAGTTGCGATAATTCTTCAATGGATTCCACTACCCTGGCTACTCCCTGGAAACTTCCTGGGCTGGCCGCCGCTCCGTATATGGCATTTTTACCATATTCCATAACGGTGTCATCAAATTCTATACCGTTTTTCAGGAACTTAGGTGGTAGTGAAGATTTGAATCGGTAGAATTCTTTTTTACGTTTCAGGATTTCATCACTAAAATCTGGAATCTCATCATGATTTGATAAGGAACTATTAAAGAAACTGAATACTTCTTTTTCATAAAGGAAGAACACATCATCGGCCTCGTCAATCACGTCCTTGATCACCAGTCTTCTACCCATCTCTAGCAGCATCAATCTCTGCCGGAAGAGCAGGTGATCCAGATAGAACCTCTGGTTCTCCCGGAAGGTTAGGTAGGTCTGGGCCAGCTTGAGCACCACTTTAAATACCGGGGCCTTGATGAAGCCACCCTTCTGTTTTCTGATTTTCTTTAAAACTTTTTTCTGGGTTTTCACCCGGTGGTGGCGACTTTCTGATTCTTTTTTCCTTAAATCCAGATCAGAAGATGACAGTAATTTAATTACTTCCAGGACGTATGCCCTATCTTCCCGCCAGCGGGGATACAGAATTTCCCGGGTATTGGATCGGTGCCCATATTTTTTTATAAATGATTGGAATTCTTTTTTAAATTCATGATTATACGAAATAAGCTCATCCAGTTCGGCAGTACTCAATGAACTTAAATCAGTGATGGAATTTATTTTATCCATTAATTTCTGGTCTTTTCTTAAGATCCGGGCCAGGTCAGAGAAATGGATGTTCATCTCCACGGTCTTATTATCATCCAGACCAGAGATCAATCCAGCGTACAGGTAACCGTCCCTATCATCCAGCCATTTAAGGAGCCAGTTCTTGATCATGAGGTTGGTGGCTATGGAATGGGACACCATACCATATCTAATGAGCTGGTAGTGTTTTATTCCCGCGGTCTCTATTTCATCATAGAGATCCATGAGTTGGGCATCACTCAGCGTGGTTAAATCGGTTTTATCGAATTTTTTACACTTCTTCATGAATTTATGGGCCCATTTCCGGTAGGCCTTATCGGTCCGGTTCATCATACCGTCCGGGTCCCGGATAGCCACTAAAACCTGTGAGAGCAGTGTCTTATGCAGTAGGGTGGGGTACCGGGATATTCTCTCCTGGTCCTCCAGGGGGAAATAGTTCAGTAACTCTTTGGACCGGGCGAATTTAGGGTAATATGAAAAAGCCTTTTCCAGGACCCAGCTATTAAAGTAGACCCTTGATTTGTGGAGTTTCAGGAGTTCTGTATCAGTTATCTCTTTATATCCCATGATGCGGGCGCCCTCGTGGTTCACATAATCGGTGAGCATCTTGCCCATGACATCATAGAAGAGGGGTGTGGTGGCATCGGCCCAGTACTCGTCGCCGTAGGCCCGGGTCCATAGGATATCATCATTTTCAGAAAAGTCAGTGAGGGTGGTTACTGGCCTGGACTGGAGAATAAAAATATTAATATCAGCAAATTCAGGATTAATTGATTTCTCATCACCATCTAATGGTGAATTTTCACATTCAATGGCCCATTCAATGTCCTGGGGAACCCCGAAGAACTCTTCCAGCTGGGTTCCGATTTCCAGTATCTTAGGAAGGATATTATCAGGGAGACTGGGCTTTTCCCTTTTATTTTCATCAATTTTTATAAGGGTGTTTTTACCATCTTTTAGGAAATAGCCCTGGGTTTTGGTCTTGATATTTTTTTCTATGACTCTTCCTTCTCTATTCAAAACATAGATATCTGGGGTGACAATCCCTGAGGCAATAGCTTCACCCAGGCCCCAGGTAGATTCAATTACCAGGTCTTTGGTACCATTTACGGGGTTGGCGGTGAAAGTTACGCCACTGATATCTGCGTTGACCATTTTCTGGACCAGGACACCTATTCCAGCCGCGGTCATTTCCGTGTCCAGATGCCCTATGGATGAATCGTGCCGGTACTTCACTGCCCGGTCATTCCAGTAGGAGGCCCAGCAATCCACCACCTTCTCCAGGATATGGTCCTTGGGGATGTAGAGGAAACTGTCCAGTTGTCCGGCAAAACTGGCATCATCCAGGTCCTCAGCCACCGCCGAGGATCTTACTGCATAGTAACCATCAGGGAGCTGGTTTATCCGGTGGCTTAGCTGGGTGAAAATGTTTTGAGGTAGTTTCTCTGATTGGATAATGCTCCTGATGGAAGAACAGCCCTGGGAGATAGAATCTTCCCTATTAAAATCAATAGAATCCAGAATTTCCCCTATTTTACCTTCTAATTCCTGTTTTATAAAGAAATCATAGGCATCCACAGATACCACCACTGCCGGGGGAATATTAAAACCAGCCCCTGACATTCTGGCCAGGTTGAGGGCTTTTCCTCCAATCTTTTCTATGGGGAGGTCCTGTTCATTGAGTTCTATTACGAATTTATCTGTATCTGCCATATTATCATTGCCTGGTATCGATTTTTTCTGTATTTATTTTAAAATAAGTAGGATATAAAATCCTATGATTTCATTTTAATCTAATTAATCCATATTAGTATGGTAAATAATAAAAGATCCACAGGGAAATTGAATTATTACTATTATATAGGTAATCAATAAAAATTAATAGTTCTTTAACCTAAAAATTAATTAGAGTATAAATGGTGGTTAAATGAATCGAAAAAGAATAGCCATGGAATTTGCAAATTCTCTAAAATTTCCTGAAATAAAAAAGATTATTTTATTTGGTTCTGTGGCCCGGGGAGAAGATAATGATGAATCTGATATTGATATCCTTATTGTATCTACCAAAAAAGCCGAAACTAAGGATAAGTTAATGGCTAAAATCACTGATGCTCTTCTTGATGGGGGTATATATATTTCTGCTAAGGTAATTTCTCAAAAAGAGTATGATGACCTGCAAACCACCCATTTCATTTCCACCATAAATAAAGAAGGTGTAGTTATTGGATGAGAAACAAATTCTCATAGAAAATGCTCATGAAAAGCTGGAAGCCGCTAAAAATCTTTTTGAAAACGGATTTTATAATGATTCGGTTAGTAGAGCATATTATGCAATGTTTTTTGCAGCAAAAGCCTTGTTATTTGAGAATGATATTCATCCCAAGACCCATAGGGGATTAATCTCTCAATTTGGATTGGAATTTGTCAAGAAAAACAATTTAAAAAGGAACTTTTTGATTTACTTGCCCGGGCACAAGAAGATAGAGAAGAAGCGGATTATGGTTTATTTTCTAACATAGATCAAAGTGAAGCCAAAATTATAATTGAAGGTGCCGAATCTTTTTTAAATGAATGTGAATCTATTTTGTAGATTCAATGGTAAGATTATTATCCCTTTTAATAGAAATTAATTATTTACTTATTTACAAAAGAAAGCTCTACACAATAGGGTTCTAATTCCAGTGCAGCTTGTTTTAATATCTCAATATCATAGTTCCTTTTTTGTTTTAATATATATTTAGGAACCGTCTCCGGGACGAGAACTCGGTATGCTTTAGGTTTCTCTTTTACCTTAAAATTAGAGTTCTTAAAAGCCACTATGGCCTGGAACCAGATAGAGGAATCAACTCCCCGGGTCTCCAGGAAACTTTTAAGTTCCATGGTGTTTCGAATGACCTGATGGGCGGGATTGGTTTTAACTTTGCGGTAACCATCTCTGGTATAAACAAACCAGTCCTTATCTTTGATCAGATATTTACCACTGTAATGTTTGGTTTCAATGACAAATATGCCGTTGGGGCCGATAACCACGTGGTCTATATTTCCCTTTTTTCCAGGTAAGTTAACATCGTTATAGATAAAATAATCCTCAGGTAATTCTTTGAGGTGATCTGATACAATATTCTCTCCCACCAGTCCTTTAGCCCATCCTTTTCCCTTAAGCTCATTCTGGGAGATTGAGGAGAGAGCATAAATGATAATGACCAGTCCCAGTAAACTTATTATAAAAAGAAATGCTGAAACCAGCAGTCCCAGGAAAAGACCCGCAAATATGGCAATAACCCCACCAATTATCATCATGCTTCCGGTTTCCTTGTTAGAGTAGTACTCTTCTGCCATTTCTTCGGTGAAGGTGTTTCCCGTGGCGATGCTTTCTCTTAGGCCTTCATCAACATCATAGTATTCGCTGAGTTCCTCTACAATAATTAATTCCTGGCCACATTCACAGGCTTCGAATTCTTCTCCAGGTTCTACTTCATAGTAGTGGTCACATTCCGGGCAGATTAGGTAGGGCATTATTTCACCTTAATTTATTAATTCTTACATACAGGACTATCCCTCAATACTTATAAAAAAGAAAAGGTGGCGAGGGGGATATGAATCACCTTATTGTTTTTTATTATTTTTTCTGTTGTATTTGAAATGAGAATACCATATTCTGATTTATATTTCTCAATAGCCTTAGTTACCTGATATTCACTTTTCTTCCCTACACCCACTTCCACGGGTATGATTTCATCCTTACTATTAATTAGTAAAAAATCAACCCCCCCTTTTTCTGTGGGGTAAAATATCCCTAAAGGCAAATTTCTGGTTTCTTTCATCTTAAAAAAGGTGGAAGCAACCATGTTTTCGGCTAAGGATCCCATAATTTTTCTATCATTCAAATCATAGCGGCCAAATTTAAAATTTATAGCTGATTTTAGGGAGGGGGATAAAAAATAGTATTTCCATGGCTTCTTAATCAGTTTTCCAGCAGCACCATATGGTTTTATATTGAATATTAGCTGGGTTTTTTCTAAAACAGTTAATATCTCCCGGACCGATGTTGGTGAAATATCTAATTTTTTGGCCAGTTTAGTATGGGAGGCGGCCCCTGGTTTTTGTAAAGCTAAAAACATTAAAATCCGGGAGATTACACTTTTTGAATCGGTATTAAAAGACTTCAGGGAGAAGACATCCTTTTCTATAACGCGTTCCACCATACTGAATATCCGCTCATATATCTCTATATCCTTTAGATCCAGGCCAAAAGCAAATCCCTGACATGATAAAAAGTCTTCCCATTCAATGGAAAGAGGTTTCTCCAGTTTTAATAGATTTCTTCTAATATCATTCTCTTTTTGAGCGGCTGCCTCTAAAGAGGGAGCATCACCATTAAATATTAGATTTATTAGGGTATCAGAGGCATTCTCAGGTAGTAAGATATCGTGTTTTAAAAGTAAATATTCTGAAAAACTTATGGGAAATATGGATTCTTTTTTAGTTCTCCGGGCAGCATCCACATTCATTTCTAAATCCAGGGCTGAAGAACCGGTAAATATCATGAAAATTTTCTTGCTCTGGTCATATAATATTTTACCCGTTGATGACCAATCTTTATCATAATGTGATTCATCTATGAAAATAAATAATGGTTCTTCCAGTTTTACTGGTGAGGTTCGATGAACGTCTTTAATAAAAACATCAACTACCTCTATAATTCGGGACCTTAAATAAACGGTTAACTCATCAGCAGATAAGTAAAGAACTCTATCAGAGGCTATTTTTTTATCATTAATTAAATAATCGTATAACTGAAAGATGATGGTGGTTTTTCCAACTCCCCGTAGGCCGGGCATAACCAGAAAACGGTTCTCATACTGACCATTTAAAAAGTCGTCCAGGTATTCCTTAATTATGAAATACCCATTTCGGTATCTGAATGGTTGGCCGTCTTTTTTAATATTTTCCTGTGATAAGCGCGGCGTTTCACTTAGTTTGGTGTATACATAATTCAACAGGTCTTCTCTTTCCGTCACCATACTATTTCCTCTTATACATTTTTATGTATAATGCTTTATAAATAGTTATACATTTTTATGTATAATGATTTTTAAATAATAACAGTTTAATTAGTTTCTATTAAGATTCTTTTATTTTATCAACTACCCATTCCAAAGTTTCTATGAACATTTGCATTGAATTTTCATCTTTCAAAACATTAAGTGGGAAATAAGGCCTTCCTCCAATTCTGTTAGCAGCTATATCTATCCCTTCAATTTGATTTAGGCGGTTTAATACTTCCATTCGTAATTCTTCGTCATTAAAGGGAGCTTTATCTTTTAAATACTGGAAAATTATAGACAAATTTCCATCGGTTCTGATGCCAATAGGCCAATATGCTTGGTCATTGTAATCCCGGACTGGCCAGAAAATAGCATAGGACTTATTTTTATTGAACTGGAATCGTGGTAAAGCTTCAGTAGCCCATTCCCTTATTTTTTCTGCAATCTGGAGTTCTTCAATACCTCTTAAATCTTTTAATTCCTCAAAAAAAGATTTTTCATCTATCTTAATATTAGTGCTGGCAGAAGCTGATTTTTTCTGCTGAGCTTCGCTAGTTTGTCCAATTACTCTAGGAACCAGAGTCTTAATGCCCTGACCCATATATTGCTTAATTTCAATGGCCAGTACCTCAGCAGGATCCATCTGTTCATTTAAAAATTCAATAACTCTTTTTAATTCTCGGGGTATTTCATCGGCCACAAAAAGCATCCTCACTTTTCCAGCCTGCAAATTAGTTTTTACTTTAATCCAGTAATCTTCAATATTGCCTTCAGGACCTAAAAATTCAGATAATACTTCAGCAGGATCGTCCTGACAATTATTTTCAAAGTTAGATATTATTTTCTCTACGGGCCAGTAAACAACAGCATTAGCAGCATAATCTAACATCTGACCAATAACTTCCCTTCTAATACGAGTATCACTGCTTCTTTTAACCTCAACGATGGTGGGGATAGCGTCCTGGTCTAAGAATAAGTGGTCGGCGAACCATCTTCCAATTTCTTCCTCAGCACTGGGCACTGTCATCTCCTGTGAGATTAATAGCCACCGGCGGGGATTTGAGGAGTTAATCTGTTCTCCAGCCAGTAGATTAGGATAATCTGATATGAGATTCTGTAAAATAATTTCTTTCTCATATTGCCTTTCTTCCATCTCCACCAGCTCCTCATTATCGTCAATTAAATAAATTTTCCCTTTCATTATAACCCCTCAATTTATTTGTTTATAATGCATTATTCTAATTTAAAGCAAGTAGACTTGTTTTCTGATTAGAATGAGTATAATAAATACCAAGATTGTCATGAATTATTAATTGAAGTTTTGCTATTAAATAATATAACATTTCTTATTTTAGTTTAATAGTTAGATTAATATGTACAATAATTAATTGAAAATATATCGAATTATTTGGTGTATCAAATGAATGATTCTAATAAACTGCATCCTCAAAAATTTGAAATTACTTATCATTGTTTTACCAGTACTATCTTTAATGAAGTGAATTTTAAAGAGGGTAAACTAATTTTAAATCACTTTTTCTCAGGAGAAGAAATTGTTCCAGATAATGCGCAATGGGAAAAATTCTGGAAGAAAATGGAAAAATTAGAAGTCTGGAACTGGAAAAGGGAATATGAGAATATTGATGTTCTAGATGGCTGTAGCTGGTCCCTACATATAGAATATAACGGCCAGAAAATTAAATCAGAGGGATCCAATCACTGGCCAGAAAATTTTAAGGAATTCATCAGGGCCCTTAAAGATTTAACAGACTTTGATGTGACTAAAGAAGTGAAATTAGAATTAACTACCTCAGATTCAGACTCTGAAAATCATGTTCAATCAGCAATAACTACCATCTCATTTCCACGAGATTTAGAGGGATTAGAATATCTTGTAGAGAAAAATGAGGATTTTCCTATTGATTTCTACACAGATATGGACGTATTATTATCCAGTGATGTTGTTTTTAACTATATTAAAGAATATGATGGCCAGGATCATTATAACTGGACAGCCCCCCGCTGGATGAGTGAAGGCGATATATTGTTTTATTATCACTCTTTAAGCTCCATAAATTCATCTAAAAATGTTTTTAAAGAATCAAAAGAGGCTCATGCTCCTGAAAGAATCATTGAAAATGCGGAGCATGGCATGGAAATTGCTGATAAGTATGCGGGAAAAATATTTGGATGTTCTAAGATCAGTGGATCGACCCAATATTTTGATTACTACCCCCAACATTTTAGAGGAAGAAATTTCGCCCCTATTAATGAGGTACATATATTTGAAAATCCTGTTGATATTAAAGAGTTTTCAGAATTCCTTAAAATTACTCGGGGAGGTACTATTACACCTATATCCCGAGATGATGATTTTCAACGTCTTAAAGAATTATTATCTGAAAATAATGAGTTACCTGATTATTTAAAAACTGCACAAATTGGTAACAATAATTTTAGAAATGTAGGTAAGGATAACTGGAGAGAGGTATCCTGTTCTATTAACTCTTCTTTCCTATACGAGGACCAGATTAGATCTTATTTAATTGATTACTTTTTAAAAGAAATTAAGGATAATAGTACTCGTTTATATGAAGAATGTGATTGTTTTAGAGATTCTAAAATGACGGGAACCGCAGATTATTTCATGAAACTTAATTCCACATGGGTGCCTGTGGAAGCTAAGGTGAATATATTATCTGAAAAGGATATTCACCAACAATTATCAAAATATTTACATATTGATAGTTTCCGACCCACCCTAAGAAACAAAGAACAAAAGGAATTTGAGGTATTTAATCCCAAATTTGCCCTAATAATTGATCAATCCGGCGTTTATATTTATAATGAGGGTGAATTTGTTGACTGTGAGCCGGGCCAACCTCTATGGCCAAGGGTGGTTATGAGTGAAACAGATAAAATAAGAAAAAAATTAATCAGTTATTTAGAAGAATTCTCATGAATTTAAGTCAATAATTGGTTTCTGATCTAGCATGTTGGAATTTAATTTGTAAAAAAATCATTATTCATCTATTGATTAACAATTTCTACTTTTATATTTCTTTTTTCACATACCCATTCCAGTGCAGGGTCCCCTTTGCCACATAATATGACCATTTCAATATCCTGGGCATCATATTCTCGCTCAAACATATCATGGCCAGCTATAACCTGACCAATAACTAATCGGTTAAGTTTCTGTTTAGCTTCAATTAATTCAACTGACTTATTAGAAACAGTTTTTTGAAAATCATCATATAAAAACTCTTTTTGACCAAATATAATGTTTTCAGAGTTACTATTTTTGATATTAATGGCATCTATTCGTCTAATTCCCGATTTTTTTGGCCAATTCCCATTTCCTCTGCGGGATCCAATAGTTACTTCTAAATAGAAAGTTCCGGGATTTTCTAATGAATAATCAAATATTAATTTATCTTCAAAGGTTTTAGGTTCCCATTTTTGGTTTGAAGTCACTATCATTCTCTCCTATATGATAAATAGTGAATTTTGGATAATTTATTAGCTAGGCCAATAAATTTTAGTTAAAGGAACTAAACTACGAGCATCATTATCAAACTGGTCATAATACTGCACAATAAATCGTACTAACATGTCTGAATCAATTAGAGTTATGGGGATTTCTGATCTTTCGGCTTCGTATTTAGCTTCCTGAGAAAAGCCACCAGTGGAAACATATAATCCTTTTGAACCTTTTCTCAAACCACCAACAAAACTTCTAATCTTATCTGCACCCATTTTACCTTTTCTGTGCTTAACTTCAACAACAATACGTGGATCTTCAAGACCTAAACCATCTGGTGATGCTAGGATATCCTTTCCCATATCTGCACCTTTAGGTGAAACTCTGGTTTTATAACCCATTGCTCTTAAAAGACCAGCAACTAATTCCTGCATTTCATCCCAATCAAGATTGATAATCATGTCTTTTATAAATTCATGAGATTTAGATATAATATCCTCTTTTATAAATTCTGTGGAATCTTCTTCAGGTTCCAATTCAAAATCAGCTTTTTTTCCTTCTAAAGTGGCTAATATATCCTTAGCAGGACCTTCATAGATCCTGAATAATGTTATAGAAGATCCAAGGGTGTTTTTAGTAGAAGTGAGTAAATCATCCCTTTTTACTTTACCTAACCATTTAACCTTTCTTACATCACAGTACTCCAACGGATTTTCAGGATAAAAATTAGGATCAAATATGTAATCAGAAACAATTTCTCCCACCAAATAAGTTCTCTCATCCGAGTTATACGAAACAACATTATCTCCCTTATTTAGATCAAATCTAAAACGACCCACCACACTTAAAACTGCTTGAATCTGATTATCCTTTTTTTCTGGAAATTTATCTTTTATAATGCGTTTAAGATCTTCTTTATCTTTTATTTTGGTTAAATCACCAAGTTCCCAGCCTATAACTACTAAATTCTCATTTTCAAATCTATCAATTAAAAATCCGCCTTTACCTGCTCTAACCATCCACATTTTCTTTGACATTTTGTGACCTCAATTAACTTAATTTCATCCCTAATTCTGCTAAAACATCACTTAATTCAAGATGTTGAATCCCTTGAGTTGTATTTAAGGCAGATTTGAAATTGTTATCATAACCTTTGCTTATAACTAATCCTCTTACAGGTCTTCCACTAGCCATATTTTTTATAGCCCAGCCCATATAACCTGAAATTTGACCAAAAGTAGTTCTATCAGCCGGAACAACCTTAAGTTCTATAATGATTAGTGCATCGTCTTTTTTATCAGTACATAAAAGATCAATTCGTCCTCGAGGACCTTGACAGATTACTTGACGTCCAATCACTTCTAAATCCAGCCCAAATTTTTTTAAAACATCTATCTGAGATTCAAGCTTATCTTCAACATCTTTTTCTGTCTTTAAAATTCCGACAATTTCTTTTGGTTCAAAAGTTTTGAGATATTTAGCATAATCTGGATTTTTCTGTTTAAGAAGTTCCTCTAAACGTTCCCAGTGTCTCTTTTCGGTTGAATAAGCTGATTTCCTAAACAGTGCATTTAAAGCATTCCAATCATCTAGATAAGGATCTTTATGTAATTCATCAAGAGTTAGGGAGTTTTTGAACTTAAAGAGGGGTTTATAATCACAACCATAGTCCCAACCTTTTGCCATGGCCACTTCATAATCACTTATAGGATATGCGTCACTAGTAGCTTGAATTAAATATTTTATATCCATATAACGTTTGCCTCGTTTTTTACCCGCCCTGTAAAGAAGTATTAAATCCCCCGCTTTTGTATTTTTATGGCAAGTCCACCAACCACCGGGGTCCGCATCATTAAATGGATCTAACGCTGCTCTTTCATTACCATTAGGTTCTAAAAAATATTCTGGTCTAGTTGACCACTGCCAGTATTGAATCTTACGATTTTTATCAAAAACAATTTTTTTCCCTTTATTTTTTACATATTTTATGTATTCTTTGACTCGGCTGGCCCATAGTTTGTCTTCAGTATCAATTTTCTCTGCCAATTCCACATAATGTTGATAAGCAATGATAGATTTATTTTCTTCTCCCATATCTCTTAGAACATTACCTTTCTGACGCCATGCTTCTGCATAGTCTGGATTAATTTCAATTGCTTTATTAAATTCTTCAAGTGCACTTTTAGGGTCTTTTAATTCTCTATAAACTAATCCTAAATCAAAATGTGCTTCATCAAATTCAGAGTTTAATTTAAGGGCATTCTCTAACGATTGCTTTGCCTTGGAATATTCCTCAAGATTGTATTCAATAAACCCTTTGTAATCCCATGCGTCTGGAATTTCTGGGTCTAATTCCACTACTTTTTCAAAACATTCTAAAGCTCTTTTTAAATTTCCCATGAAGTATAAAACTTTTCCTTTACCGTAAAAAGCACTCAGATTATTTTTTTCTATTTTTAAATATTCATCAAAAAAGTATAGTGATTCTGAGTATTTTTTTAAATCGCTTAAAGTGTAGGCTTTATTAAATAGGGCAAGATCATATTCAGGATCCAATTTAAGTGCCTTTTCAAAAAGACTCAAAGCTTTTCTATTTTCATCCATTAATCTAAAAGCTACTCCCTTATCATTCCAATATAAAGGATTATTCGGATCAAGATTTATAGCCTTTTCAAAAAGATATATTGCTTTTGAATATTCGCCTAAATTCAAAAAACAGCTTCCACTAAAATAAATAGCATTTACGTCTTCTTTCAGTTTTAATGCTTTCTCAAATGATTTTTGAGCAGTTTCATCATCTTCCATGTGATATAGGGCTAAACCTTTTCCAAAATGCGCATCAAATGATTCAGCAAGATTTAAAGCCTTTTCAAAATATTTAAGAGATACATCATATTTTTCTAAACATTGTAGTGAAGCACCTAATTTAATATAAGCTTTAGAACACTTTGGATCATTATCTATAGTTTTTTGAAAAAAATCTATGGATTCTTCGTATTTTTCTTCGTCGAAACAATTTACTCCTTTTTCAAATAGTTCTTTCACATCCATATTTAAACCCCCATTATGAATGAGCCTCAGCCCACTCCTCACAAACCACCTTGGCCTGCTCCAATACAATCTCCACAGCCTTTTGAGTCTCTTCAGAAGGATATTTATGCTTTTTAAGAATCCTTTTAACAGCCACCCTCATTTTGGCCTGAACATTTTCCCTTAATGTCCAGTCAATGGTTATATTGTTTTTAATGGTCCTCACCAGTTCCATGGCAATATTCTTTAATTCATCATCGCCCAGAACTTCTCCAGCTTCTTTATTAACCATTAAAGCATCATAAAAGGCCAGTTCATATTCAGTGAGGCCCAGATCATCTCCCCTTTGATCTGCTTCCCTGATTTGTTTGGCTATCTCAATAAGGTTCTTAATTATCTCAGCACTGTCAATACTGCGATTTCTATATTTTATTAAGGCCTTATCCAGCATTTCAGCAAATGATCTTCCTTCCACCACATTTTTCCGTGACCTGGTGCGTATCTGTTCCTTTAAAAGTTTCTCTAATAATTCTGCGGCCAGGTTCTTCTGGGGCATGGCACTGACTTCATCTAAAAAGTCATCAGAGAGAATAGAAATGTCCTGGTTCTGTATTCCCTTACCTTTAAGATCCTTTGTTCCAGTTAAGGGAATAACTCCCTCAGAAGTGATAGCATCAGAAACAATCTGTTTAATGGCCAGTTCCATCTCTTCTTTACTGAGTTTAGGGCCTTCTTCCTCATCATCATTCTTCATTAACTGGGCCTTAACCGCCTTAAAGAATTTTACTTCATCTCTTAGTGCCAAGGCCCGCTCATGGGGAACCGATAAAGCAAAAGCTTTGGAAAGTTCATTGACATTTTTCAAGAACCTACTTTTACCATCAGATAGTCCCAGAATATGATCCATGCTCCTTAAAAGAGTTCTCAGTTGTTTAGTGGTATCGGGAGTGAAATAATCACTATAATCAAAGTTGTGGAAC
The DNA here is from genome assembly GCA_002504725.1 of Methanobacteriaceae archaeon UBA587. GTDB lineage: Archaea > Methanobacteriota > Methanobacteria > Methanobacteriales > Methanobacteriaceae > UBA587. The sequence goes on from DATN01000009.1 coordinate 59,318, forward strand.
ATGGATTTAACCACATCGTATTTTTCCAGCATTAAACCCACTGCCTTATCCTGATCAAAGGCGGGTTTTCCTTTACCTCCACCTACCGTGTAAGAGTGAATGGCTTTTTTTAGTTCGGCGGCAATGCCCAGATAATCAACTATTAGTCCACCTTCCTTATTGGGATAGACCCTATTAACCCGGGCAATGGCCTGCATCAGTCCATGGCCTTTCATGGGTTTGTCAATGTACATGGTGTGTAAATTAGGAACATCAAAACCCGTAAGCCACATATCCCTTACAATTACCAGTTTAATTTCCGAATCTGGATCTTTAAAGGTTTCACCCAGTTCCTTTCTTCTCTGCTTGTTACGGATGTGCTTTTGCCATTCCTCACCATCAGCAGCAGAACCAGTCATAACCACCTTTAAAAAGCCCTTATCATCGTCTTCACTTTCCCATTCTGGTTTTAATTTAATTATTTCGTTGTATAGGTCTATGCAGATTCTTCTACTCATACCTACAATCATTCCCTTACCATCCTGGGCATCTAATCGGGAAGTGAAGTGATTTACCACGTCCAGGGCCAGTTCTTTTATTCTTTTTTCACTACCCACTATGGCCTCGGTACGGGCCCATTTACTCTTGAGTTTTTCCTTTATTTCTGCTTCTTCCCCTTCAGTAATATCCTCAAAGTCAGGATCGATTAAAGCCTTTCTGGCTTCATCCATGTCCAGTTTAATGAGCCGGTTCTCATAGTAAATACGTACTGTGGCTCCATCAGCCACTGATTGTTCTATATCGTATATATCTATGTAATCTCCAAAGACCTGAATGGTATTTTTATCTCCCAGTTCAATAGGAGTTCCTGTAAAACCAATATAAGATGCATTGGGTAGAGCATCCCTCATGTGCCGGGCAAAGCCGTCAATAAATTCGTACTGGCTCCTATGTGCTTCATCAGCAATAACCACGATATTGGTACGGTCCGATAGAAGTGGGTATTTAGTGTCTTTTTCTGGTAGGAATTTCTGGATGGTGGTGAAGACTATTCCACCAGAGGCCACTTTTAATAGTTCCTGGAGTTTTTCTCTGGAATCGGCCTGTTGTGGTTCTTGTCTTAAAAGGTCCTTTGATTTGACGAAAGTTCCGAATAATTGGTCGTCCAGGTCGTTTCTATCAGTTAAAACCACTATGGTAGGGTTGTCCATTTCTAAAACTAATTTACCAGAATAGAAGGCCATAATCAGACTCTTACCTGATCCCTGGGTGTGCCATACCACTCCACACTTCCTATCTCCCTCTGGTTGGGATGCTTCTATGGTGGCGTCCACTGCTCTATTTACGGCGTGGTACTGGTGGTAAGCAGCCAGTTTTTTCTTTATTTCCTTTTCCCGTTCAAAAATAATGAAGTGTTTTATTAAATCTAAGATAACTTCATGGTTGAGCATTCCCCGGAGCATGACTTCTAACTGGAAAGTGTCATCGGTTATGGTCTTACCATCAATGGTCTTCCAGGGCATGAAACGTTCCCAGGAACTGGTTAAAGTTCCAGCTTTTGCTTTCATACCATCCGAAGTTATGAGAATTTCATTAAACTGGAATAGGGAAGGAATTTCGGCCTTGTAAGTTTGCAGTTGTTTATAACCAGTTTTAAGGGTGGCCTTCTCATCAGCCGGGTTTTTCAGTTCTATTACTACCAGTGGTAGGCCGTTTATGAATAGAATAATATCTGGCCGGCGGTTGTGATTGTTTTCTATGATGGTGAATTGATTTACCGCCAGAAAGTCGTTATTGGAGGGGTTCTGGGTGTCTAAGAGATAGACTTTATTTCCCCTGATGGTATCGTTTTCCCGGTATTCCACATCTATTCCATTTACCAGTAGCTGGTGAAAGTGGAGGTTATTAGCTAAGAGATCGTTGGATTTAGATCTTAAAACCTTCTTCACAGCTTCTTCTCGTGCTGAGGGTGGGATGTTGGGGTTTAGTTTGTTTATGGCCTTTCTTAGTCTATTTGTAAGTACTACATCTGAGTAGAGTTCTCTTTCTGGTGAGATGCCGTCTGGGGCCAAGTCTGGGCCAGGGATGTAGTTGTAGTTTAGTTCTTTTAGGAGGGAGAGAGTGGCCTGTTCTACTTGGTCTTCGTTTAGATGAACCATATAATCACCTAAACCTCATAATTAATAATATTTTCAACAAAATTCTTTATTTCGTTGTATTTATTTGATGTCAGACACTCTTCATCATCGTTTTCTAGTTTTTGATAAATAGAAATATCCGGGGCACTATAATCTTTTTTAATTCCCAAAGAATTTTCTAAATCAGGATGATTTTTTAGACAATCCTTGATAATGCCGTCTCTTTTCAATTTTTCAATGTATTCATTTAGTTTTTGATGAGAAATCGAAGTTCTTTCGTTAATATTATTCCCCTCATCATCAACATCACTATCATAGACTATCCATGTGGGAATGTCCAGTTTATACAATAAATTTGCAAATTTATAGAAATGATATTTACCTACAGTGTCAATTACTGCAATTTCTGAAGTTATTTTATTATTAGAAAATGCTCCTAACTCATTATCAAAAATGAATGAGAAAAATGCCCTTTCAGTCGGACCTTCCACTAAAATAACCTTTTTACTGAGAAATGCATTCGCTCTTAGTGGATCTATCCAGAGTAGATATCTAAATTCATCAGCTTCTTCAATTTCTATTGCAAGTGAATTTAATTTTGATTCTGTCCATTCTGGCTTCCCAACAGAAATACGATGGGTATTTTTTGCCTCAACCATTAGTTTTCCATTATTTTTTCTTATTTGATCAATATAATCATTAGTTAACTCCTTTAAAACAGAATCATTTCTATTAATATATACTCTTTTTATCTGAGAATAATTTTTAACATTATTTAAGAAATATGGGGAGTGAGAAGTTAAAATAATTTGATTATTTGTTTCTTCTGATAAATCCGTCAATTTATTTCTAAAATGAGTTTGGTGATTTGGGTGAAGAAAAATTTCAGGTTCTTCAATTAAGTAAAGAATCATTTTTGAAGGATTAACTTTGATATCTGCCATATTACAAATTAAAGAGAAAATTAAAGATCTTTGATACCCCATTCCTTGAGAATCAACAGATAATTCCTCTCCATTTGATTCAATATAAGGCTCGAAAGAATCTTTTACAAGTTTATCCATTTCAGGAGGTTCTAATCTAAATTTAAGTTCGATATTTTTGTAATCAAGCATATAATTTTTCAATGAAGATTTTAACTGTTCAAAAGCGCCTGTTTCACCCTCAGCCATGTAATCAGATAATTCTTTTATAGATCTTTCAACTTTTTTATATCTAGAATTTTTTAGATCTTCATTTTTAATTCTATCAATAACATAATTAGAAACCAACCTATTTATTGTAGAATTAGCTGTAAATTTAAATTCATCGTCTAATTCCCTAATAGAGGGCATGAATATAACATCTACTAAATTAGTAAGGTTTTTCGTAGTTATAGATTTAGGTTCTAATCCTTCCTTTAATAATCTATGTTTAGGAGCATGGGCTTTGCTCGTGAACCTTTGTAGATACGCCTCTATTTCATATTTACCATTTTCTATCTCATATCCCTCATCAAAAACATTTTGTGGTACTTCTTCATTTCTATCAAATGAAAAAATGATTTTTACAGAAGGCATACCTTGATAACGTTTATTAATGTCTTTTCTTTGAATTTTTATTTCATTAAAAAACCATTGAATAGCAAATAAAATGTTACTTTTTCCAGAATTGTTTTCCCCTACAATGGTATTATAATTTTCAAGTGACAAGGTAGTATTTTTATGAGATTTTATTCCTTGAATGGTTATTTTTTCAATTTTAATCTAATTCCCCCTATTTAACCCTTATTTTACCTAACATGAGTTTTGGTAAAAGTGAATCTCTAATCTGACTTAAATATTCATTCTGATGATTATTCAGCCTTATTTTCTCGAAAATTGGTTTGCATAATTCTTTAAATCTAATCAATGTTTTTTCATCTGGAATTAAAATTTCAAGTTTGGAAAAATTGGTTGTGTTTAAATTCAAAGTTGCAGAGCCCCCACTAGCCATGATTTTTATGAATTCTTCCATTGAATTTAACATATAATATAAATAATAACAATATTCATCTTTTAAAGGCACAATTGAATTTATTTGTTGATTAGTTTGAGAATCACGGTCTGTTAAACAGACTAATCCAACTGTTGCTATGCAACTAACACAAACCGAGTTTTTAGGGATTGTCTTGTTTTTTTGGAAAATCATTCCTTCATTGGAAAGTGAATCGTCTGTAGTAACAACATATGTTTTTCCGTGCATGTCAGGTATTTTTATAAAAGGAATCTCTCCATCAAAATATTCTGATTTAGACTTTGGTGGCGTTTTTCCACAAATTACTTTTCCAAAATCACTAATTTTTCCTGCTTCCCAACCCTTCGGTATTTCCCCTAAATCAGAATCAACCATTTCACAGCCGCTTGACTTGTAAGGTTTTCCATCAGCATTTGGAAATTCAAAATGGACAAACCAATGCTTGAAAATGGCTTGACCGATTTCTTCCAAGATTTGGTTTATTTTTCTATTAAGTTTGATTTTTGAATCTAAAGAATCTAAAATATTCACAATCGCTTTTTGTTCATCTAGGGGAGGTACAGGAATGGGCAGCATTTTCAAAACAGATAAATTAATTAAAGGAATAGTAGAACCAGTGTCAAGTTTTTTAATTAATTCAACCATCCAAGGACTAGATAACCAATAAAACGCAAACAAAGGATTTATAATATTCTTATTTACTCTTAATCTCATTTGTTTGTTAGATATTACATATTTCTCAAATTTAGAACCTTCTTCTATTATCCCTACTTGACCTAAAGTACCTGCCGCGGTAATAATAATATCTTCCCTTAATGCCCATGCTTTGAGTTCATCAGCTTTTTCAGATGTTATAAAAACAAATCCGTTATCTTTAAATCTATTAAAGTCATTTGTTAGATTGTTTCCTCTTATTACAGGAATACCTTCGTCTACAAAAAATTTGCTACTGATATTAGAACCAAAAGGGCCCGTAATTACGGATCTTTTTTCATTAGATTTTATATTTTCAACTTTTAGAAGATCCCAATTCTTAGGAATAAAACCAATAGTAGTTTCTTGAAATTTATCAGAAATCATAACCTAATCCACCCAAATTATTGCATATTTTCTTTTCAAGTTTTTTGGATTCATTAAGCTGATTTTTAAGTTCTGATGTAAGTCTTTTCATTTTTTCTTGAAATATCTCTTCATCTTCATCTTCAATTTCAACTCCAACATATCTTCCAGGAGTGAGAATAAAATCATTTTTTTCTATTTCTTTCATTTCTGTTGATTTACAGAATCCCCTTATATCTTCATAGTCATGAAAATCACTCCTCCAAGAGTGATAAACATCTACTATTAATTTTATATTTTCTTCTGTGAGTTCACGATGAGCTCTATCTACCATCACGCCCATTTTACGAGCATCAATAAATAAAGTTTCTCCATTACGCCTTCTAAAATTATCATTAATTTTATCCTTAGCTAAAAACCATAAGCAGGCAGGAATACCTGTATTATAAAATAATTGCGAAGGTAATGCCACCATACAATCAACTAAATCATCTTGAATAATATTTTGACGGATTTTCCCGTCTTGACCACCAGCAGACATTGATGCATTTGATAAAACAAAACCGGCCACACCAGAAGGTCCTAAATGATGAATAAAGTGTTGTACCCAAGCAAAATTTGCATTACCCTTAGGAACTCCGTACTTCCATCTCAAATCATCCTGCAGTTGATCGGCCTTCCAGTCCTTGTCATTAAAAGGTGGATTGGCCAGTATATAATCGGCCCTCAAATCAGGATGTTTATCTTCAATGAAACTGTTTCCCCACTGGATATTGGAGTCTATCCCCCGGATGGCTAAATTTATTTTACATAATCGCCAGGTGGTTTGGTTGGATTCCTGTCCATAGACTGCAATATCATCCAGTTTTCCTTCGTGGGCCTCTACGAATTTTTCACTCTGGACAAACATTCCTCCTGATCCACAGCAGGGGTCGTATACCCGGCCGTGGTAGGGTTCAATCATTTCCACTAGAATCTTGACAATGCTCCGGGGAGTGTAAAACTGGCCTCCCTTCTTACCCTCAGCATTGGCAAACTGGCCCAGGAAGTACTCATACACCCGGCCCAGAATATCCTTACTCCGGTTTTCCCTATCTCCCAGACCTATTCCACTGATTAAATCAATGATACCACCTAAGCTCTGCTTGTCCAGGGCTTCCCGAGCATAGTCTTTAAATAAAACACCTTTAAGATCCGGGTTTTCCTTTTCAATAGCATCCATGGCTGAATCAATTAAAATTCCAATATCTGGCTGTTTGGCCTTGCTCTGTAAGAACTCCCAGCGGGCTTCCTGAGGCACCCAGAACACATTTTGGGCCATGTACTCGTCTTTGTCTTCTGGATCGGCCAGTCCCTCGGGATCGTTTTTCAAGTCCTGATATACCTCGTCAAAGGCATCTGATATGTACTTTAAAAAAATAAGACCTAAAACCACGTGTTTGTATTCTGCAGCGTCCATGTTGTTTCTTAATTTGTCCGCAGCAGCCCACAGTTTTTGCTCAAATCCCAGATTCGCACCATTGTTAGTTTTAGCCATTTAAACACCGAATAAAATAATAAATTTCTAATTATTTTTTATTTATAAACATTAAATAGTTAACCTTTTTTATTTAATTTTTTTAATTGTTTTCAAAGGCTCTTACTATAAAACTAATATTACTGAGTTTTATATAATAAAAAATAGGGAGTGATAAATTGGCTAGAACAAATACACATCCAGAAACCCATCATGATTATCCTATAAGACAAAGAACCACTAAAAAAGGCCATAAGGGTCAAATAATGAGTTCTTATCACAATTAAAAAAGAAAAAATTTAATTATTATTTCATATTATTTTTAAGAAAAATATAATACTAATAATATATATTTTATTATTAGGTGTTCATAGATGATTGATCTTCAACAGACATGGTACCATTCATTTGATCGTGCCAAAGCAGGTGAAAGGGAAATACATCAAGTTTTAGACTTTTTCACTAATGAAAGATTTATTTATCTGGATATACTAGATGATGGATTTGCAGAACTAAAAATATTTGGAAGGAATTTAAACCGTGAAATGGCTTTCATAGAGAAAGATGGTTCAATTGCAGTAAATTTAGGTAATTTAAAAGAATTTCCTCTTGCAGGGGAATATACTCTTAATCCAAAATATCATGTGAAAATTCAGATAAATTATTTAGAAAAAAAATGCTAAGTTTGATCATTTCAAATATCTTAAAACTGGCTATGATGCGTCTTTTTCTATTAAAGGAAAAATGCAACCTGAATTCACAATTAATATTCCCAATGGAATGCTCATTAAACCCCAGAAAATTAAAAATAGATTATTACATTTAAGAGCTAATCTCTACACTGCAGGTGAAAGGGAAATAGGTAGTTTTAATTCAGAATCTTTTGAAACCTCTTTTAACTTGTATAAATCAAGAGAATGGAAAGAAATTAACATATATTCCTTTAAGATAGATAAGAAATTTTATATCCGTTTTATAAGAACGTTTTCTAACCCGGAAGAGTATAAATTAGTCTTTGGATTAATTTTAGGTGTTGATACGCTAGATTTTGACCATTCTCATTTTGATAATGGTTCTTATGAAAGTTATAAATTTATTATACTATCTGAAAGCTATAAAAAAATAATTGAAACTCCTGAGTATTGTTTAACCACCATAGATTTTGGATACACTGCAAAAAACAACTTATATTACTTAGTTTTTCCTATCCTTGGATTTGCATTAGTATGCTCTTTAAGTGTTTTTATTATTTTTACTGATTTTAACTCCACAAAAATCAATATGAGTGTTCCTTTAAGTATTCTGATAGCTACTCTCTCTTATTTTGGATTATTTCTAGAATTTTCATTATTTAAGAAATATGAAATAATATATAAAAGATTTGTTACAATCATGATTGGAATACTTTTATTACTTACTTTTATCATATTTTTATTTGTAATATCTCCAGTAGCCAAGAATGATTTATGGGGTGTTATACTCCTTTTAATTAAATTTTTAGAGACCACACCTTGTTTCATAAATTATATATGCTAGTTTAATTAAAGAATACTATAATTCATATTACTTGGTGATTTTATTGTTTAGAAAAAAAAGTTTAGGACCAGTTAGGGATAAAACGAACCATATTCCTACAATGAAGTCTCGAGATTCAAAAAGTTTTGAGAAAAAACACAGAGAAGTCCGAGAAGCAGGTTCCATTAGATATTTCTAATTTTATTCAAATTTTTTTGGAAGATTTGTTTGGATAAATTTTATTTTTATTGTTATCTGAATTTTTCCCATATAAACCCCAACCTTAATAATGCTCATAAAACATATTCTATCTACTAACTATTTTTAAATTAATAATTGAGCAAAACCATGAAATCAACTAACAAATGTCTAATAGAAAGTAACGCAATTGTAGAAGCCTTAGGACAGGGTAAACAATCTATTTTAATCAGAAACTTTAATAACTCACTGCAGGAATTTTTACTCTACCCCAGTATTGACTATCTGGATGATGACAACTATCTGGACAGTTTCCAGGACAAATACCACTCATTTGTTAAGGAGAATTCTAATCCTGAAGAAGATGACAATGCATATGAAGTCCGCTACTTTGCCACCGTGGAAGAGGAAATAGAAAAACCAGCCAGTGCCATTGCTGATCTTGCTGACTACCATATGCTGACCACACCACAGGTGCAATCATATCTCAGCACTGCAACAGCCTGCGTCTGGCTTCTCAGAGTTTATAAACTAAAAGAACCAGTAATGACCAAACGGACCAATGGTATGGTTTATGCCAATACCGATGAAGCTATTTCCATAGAGGATATGGAACCTGTTTTAAGTGATGCTGAGTTTGAAAAAATCAAGAAAGCATTAATTTAAATTAATATTATTTTCCAGTAAATTATTTAAATCTAGAAAACAATCTTAATATAACAGGTAAAACCTGGGAGTCAGTGTACCTTGAGGTGCACGTTTAATAAGTACTTCCAGGTTCTGGTTCTAGTTTAGATTATTATTAAAACAAATTTGATATTTATATAAATCATCCATAAAATTTATCATAATAATATGGGGGAACTTATATGAAAATAACCAAAAATTTAGTTCCTATTGACAAAGGCGTAGATTCTATTAGGGTATTACATGGAAAACGCTTTGATTTGGATGCTTATATCGAAAAAGCTAAAAAAGATAATAAAAAAGTCACAGTTCGTAAAAGAAACGGACAGGTAATTAGAATTAATTGACTTATTTTATCTATTTAATATATTTTTATATTTACTTAACTTATTTAAAATTCTTTAAAAAAACTATTTTTGAGCTTTCTAAATAAAAAAAACTTATTTTACAACTTAAATAAAAATTAATTCATTTAGAATTAAGTGCTGATTTTAAAAATCCTATTTTTCAATTAAAAAAATAAAAAATTAATTTATTTAGAATTAATAAAAACGTCCTGTTTTTTCCGGTAATTAACCAGATCCTCCACCGTAACCACCGGCATATTATGGTTCAGGGCAAAACTAATTATTTCCGGCATACGGGCCATGGTCCCATCGGGATTGGTCAGCTCACACAGCACACCATAGGGTTTTAGTCCGGCCAGGCGCATCATATCCACCACCGACTCGGTGTGTCCCCGCCTTTCCAGAACTCCTCCAGGTCGGGCCCTTAAGGGGAAAACATGTCCCGGGTGGTGCAGATCTTCTGGTCGGGCACCATCGGCTATGGCTGTTTTAATGGTGGTTACCCTATCGGCAGCTGATACCCCGGTGGTAACACCCTCTGCTGCTTCAATGGATATGGTAAATGCGGTCTGGTATTGGCTGGAATTATTCTCCACCATCATAGGTAAAGCCAGATCCTCCACCTTCTCTGGGGGCAGACACAGGCAGACGATACCACTGCATTCCCGGATTAATATGGCCATCTGGGATTCAGTAAGTGATTCTGCAGCGAAGATTATGTCTCCTTCATTCTCCCGGTCTTCATCATCGGTAACTATTACGCCCTGTCCATTTTTCAGGGCATGCAGGGCATTCTCTACTCTTTCTATAGAATTACCAAATTGTGCCAGTAAGTTTTGATTCATAGTAGTAAAACCTCCTTTTTGAGCGACTACATAAATCAGGGCAAAAAAAATTATAGACTGGTCTAATGTATATCAACATAAGTGACTATCATCAAACATCTATTCTCTTCCATCCGGACTTTAACCGTCGGCTCTGGATTTTCACCAGATCTGCTGACCTCTTGATATAAGAGCGCTCGCGGGCTTCCTATGAATGGTTACCGCCGGTAGGGAATTTCACCCTGCCCTGAGAATAAGTCATTTAAAAAATTATTTTTTATTTAATATAAATTTTACTTTAATATCCCCTGTCCAGAAAAATAATGAAATCTTTCTCCTAGTCATTATTAACTAGAGCTTCCCGGGCAGCAGCCTGCTGGGCTTCCTTCTTACTACCACCCACACCGTGACCCCTCTTCTTACCATCAATAAGGGCCGCCATGGTAAATGTCTTATCATGGGGTTCTCCCTCTTCTTTTAAGAGTTCATAGGTCACCACTTGACCTAACTGATCACACTTCAGTTTCAGTTCAGATTTATAGTCATAGAAGAAGACATCACCCTGTTTGATGTGGGGTATAACTGTTTTATCCAGAAACTCCTTAACCACGGCCAGTCCCTGATCCAGGTAGATGGCTCCCAGGAGGGATTCAAACACGTCACTGATCACCGAATCATATTCCCGGCTGGTTAATTCAGCACCCTCACCTACTTTTATGTATTTATCCAGTCCCAGTTCAGTGGAATAGGCGTAAAGTGCTTTTTTACATACATAATTGGACCGGGTCCTGGTCAATTCACCTTCACTCAGGGTAGAATCGGCATTATAAAGATATTCAGATACCACCAGATCCAGTACAGCATCTCCTAAGAATTCTAATCGTTCATAGCATTCTCTCAGATCGTTTTCATTGGCATAGGACTCGTGGAGAAAGGCCACTTCATAGAGATGGATATCATGGGGTTTTATGGAAAATTTTTCTAGTACTTGCATTTTTTATCACTAAAAATTTATTTAAAATAATAAAACTGTTTTAAGGCCAATATGCCTTAAATGAATATTTTATTAAATATAACTTAATCTCAAGGCTAATTACACCTTAAATAAGTATTTATTAAAGATAAACTAATTATACCAAACTTAACTAGCTTAGGTAAGTTTTTTTAGAACACTATATTAAATTTTATTCTGAATAATTTAATCTATTTTTAGATTATTAAAGATTATTCCTTATTAAATTGATGAATATTATATCATTTCACCGGATTCCCGTATAATAATTGTTATCTACCGGGGAGTATTAATAATATAATAAGTGATTAATCATGAGTTTCACCGATCCCCTCTCACAGGTAAGTTCCTGGAAGAGAAATCTTCTGATTATAATGCGCATCACCCTCCTCATTCTAGGGCTAAGTATCCTGGTTCTGGGAAGCGGTGGCACCAAGGTATTTGGTTTCATGACCCTCCTGGCCCTGGTGGTAATCTATCTACCCACCCTGCTGGATAAGGAACATCTGCAGATTATCCCGGTGGAAGTGGAGATTCTTTTTTTACTGGTGGTGGTTTTTGAGTACATACTGGGCAATACCTTTGGTTTATATGGTCGTATTCCCCACTACGACAATTTCATGCACTTCACCATCCCCTTAATAGTGGCCCTGATTGGTATGATGTTTATGTACACCGCCTATGTATATGGCCGCTTAAAGACCCGTTTAACCATCATGGCCTTTCTCATTGTCATGATAACCATGGGGATTGGGGGTATACTGGAGATAGTGGAATATGGCTATGATAATGTCATCTATCCCCAGGTGGAGCACGTATTTCCCACTGGCCTTACCCAGGGTTCACCTACCCAGAGCCCCCTGGCCGATACCATGAACGACCTCTTAACCGATCTTATAGGGGGTATCTTCGGCGCGGCACTGGGGGTATGGCTTATTAAAAGAGCAGAAAATAGGGGCCAATGCATGGAATGGGTGGACGAATTCGCCCATCTGGAAGGATTCAAGAAGAATGGATAATAAAAGATATGAAGCCAAAGAGTGATTTTAATGGAAGTAATCCTGCAGCAGTTTGCCAATCTCAGCGTTTTAATATATATCATTACCACCATGATATCCATGGGGCTCAGTTTCTTTCCCCAAGAATTCATAGAACCCCTGAAAGATAAAAAACTCATATTAAAGGCATTAGCTGCCAATTTCATAATATTGCCCATCTTAACCTACCTGATCCTGCAGTTAATCCCCCTGGAGCAGGGCCTGACCATAGGCTTAGTTTTAATGGCCGCCGGTGCCGGATCACCCTTTATGCTGAAAATGGTACAATTCATGAAGGCAGACATGGCCTTTGCCGTGGGATTGATGCTGATTTTGTCCACGGTGACCCTATTTTACATGCCCCTCATGTTATCATTTTTATTACCTGGTGTTTCTGTAAATCCTGCTTCCATAGCCCTTTCTCTCATCGTCCTTATATTCATACCACTGCTGTGCGGAACCTTGCTGAAATACCGTTATCCCCATATCGCCCAGTCCATCCAGCCGGCATTTAACCAGATATCCAATATCTTCATCATGGTGGTGGTGGTGCTTTATCTGGGTCTGAATTATCAGGATTTCCTGGCGGTATTTGGTACCGGGGCCTTGATTTCTGCCCTGGCTTTCATTTTAATTGCCTTTTTAACCGGCTATTTACTGGGAGGGCCCTCTCCGGGTACCAGGTCGGTACTGGGCATGGGGACTGCTATAAGAAATTCCTCAGCAGCCTTTGTGGTGGCCCTGGCCAACTTCAGCTCCCAGTACAATGTTATGGCCATGATCATCGTGGTTTATATGTTGAGTATCATCTCCATGATGATCATATCTGGAGAGATGGGGAAAAGAACTAATGCATACTAAAACTTCTCGCTGATGCCTTTAAATTCAGTGGGGATTGGTAGCCAATCTGAATAAAGGGCCCTTATTAATTTCATTAATATTAAAACCAGACCCTATTTTTTTAGTTATATATGGTTAATAATCATTGAAAAAATCTAAACAGTTTATTTATAATCTTGGATAATCCTTGAAAATCTAATGTTTTTAATTTTAAAAAATTAAAAAAAATTTACTGAAAATTGCAAATTATTAAAAAAATAATGCATTACTTTATATGCTTTGAAAATAAATAGTAGTTTGCCTATTAGGCAAAAACGGAAAGTGATATATTTGTTTGGAGATAACTACAGTAATAATAGAAATGATTCCGCCCCTATTCAAGAAGGCGGAGAATACGATGTTAAAATTGAAGATACCGGCAGAGACGGAGACGGAATTGCTCGTATCGAAGGGTATGTTGTTTTTGTTTCAGGCGCCAAAGTGGGCGATGAAGTAAAAATCAGAGTTAATGCTACCCGAAGAAATTTTGCATTTGCTGAAATTATAGAATAAACTTATTTTTCTTAAACTGACGATATAAACGAAAGTTTATCTCCTCATTTTATTTAATTCAAGATAATTCTTACTTTTTCACATAGACTAAATAACTACCTAATTTTTATTTTTTTAATTTGAATACTGATTTTTTTAACTTAAATTATCCCTATACTTCTGTCTGATTTTTTAACTAAATCATCTATATATTAGATACCTGATTTTTTTAACTAACTTACTCATAACTGAATATACGTATATAGTTATTAGACTATTCCCTGAGCCATCATTGCCTTTGCAACTTTAATAAAACCCGCAATATTAGCTCCAACTACATAGTTACCTTCAAATCCATATTCTTTAGCCATTTTATCAATATTTCTATATATGTTAATCATGTTTCTTTTTAATCGGGTATCAACCTCTTCAAATGACCAGTGCATATTTGAGCTTCTTTGAGCCATTTCTAGTACACTGGTTGTAACTCCTCCAGCATTAGCTGCTTTTCCTGGTAAGAACATTAATCCCGATTTTAAGAACAATTTAGTAGCTTCAGGCGTTGATGGCTTATTTGCTCCTTCTGCAACATATTTAACTCCATTATTAATAAGTTTTCTTGCTGAATCCTCATCTAACTCATATTGAGTAGCACAGGGAAGAGCTATATCACATTTGATATTCCAGAGACCTTCACTTCCTTCTTTATAGATGGTATCCGGAAAATCATTTAAGTATTCATGGATACATTTTCTTTCTTCTTCTTTGATATGTTTTACAAATGGAATAGATATCCCATTTTCGTCATAAATGTAACCTTTTGAGTCAGACATAGCAATAACTGTTGCTCCAAGGTGTATAGCCTTTTCAGCTGCATATATGGCCACATTTCCTGAACCAGAAACTATTATCTTTTTACCTTCCAAATTGTCTCCTCTTGCTTTTAAAGCTTCTTCCAATATATAAATAAGACCATAACCTGTGGCTTCGGTTCTTACAAGAGATCCACCATATTCTATTCCACTTCCAGTTAATACACAATTATGTCTGTTTGCAATTCTATTATACTGCCCAAATAGGTAACCTACTTCTCTTAAACCCACACCAATATCCCC
>DATN01000009.1:74353-145268 GCA_002504725.1 Methanobacteriaceae archaeon UBA587
CCTTTTGGATTGAAATCACTTCCACCCTTTGCACCGCCAATTGACATACCTGTAAGACTGTTTTTTAAAATCTGTTCTAATGCTAATAATTTAAGAACCGATAAATTAACCGTCTCATGAAAACGAAGCCCGCCCTTATATGGGCCAAGTGCACTGTTGAACTGAACACGAAAACCTCGATTCACCTGTACTTCACCATTATCATCAACCCAGGGTACTCTAAACATCACCACTCTTTCAGGTTCTAAAAATCTTTCTAAAATCTTTGCTTCCTGAAATTCAGGATGCCTTTCAAACACTACAGTAAGACATCTTAAAATCTCAGTTGCAGTCTGTATGAACTCTCCTTCATGAGGATTTTTTCTATTCAGCTCTTCTAATACATCATCTACGTATGTCATATCATCATCTTCTTTTTTTAAAAAACATTAATTAAATTTACGTGGCATGAAATTTTCATATCAAAAGATTAATATATTTTATTTTATTATTCTTATACCATAAAAAAACATGATTTTCGATTAAGAATTTAATAAAAATTCTTTCTATGAACTTCGTTAAAGCTAGATTTAGCGAACATTGATATAAAAGGATTATTTCCAGAATATTGCCCCCTGAAAAAATTTGCAAAAAAGGGCTAAATAGATCAACACATATACACCAACCCCTTGAAATAGGCTAATTTCTCATTTTTTTAAAAATCACCTGATTTCTTCTAAAATTTTTGGAGAAAGTTTAACTAATTCATTGTTCACCAAACATGAACTTTATACATGGAATTTTTTTACAATTCTCAGGAGTTATACTGTATCTCATAAGCCACCCACCATAAAAAATTAGTAATAATTTTTATATAATAAATAATATAAAATATCAGGTAATGGATTATATTTCAAAAATCAAGAAAATCAGATAATTTATATATAGTTAACCATATATAACCCAATATGACAGAGAGCATCTCCCCCAAAAAAACATCACCTGCAAGGACAGTAGGTACCAAAGTAACCCCCCGTGAGATTGAAGAAATTACAGATCTCATAAATGCAGGGATATATCTGAGTGTCTCTGATTTTATAAGGGAAGCTATACGGGACAAACTTCGTGCTACTAAAGTAATAAAGATAAGGGAAATTGATTATGAGTCTGCCAAAAAAGAGGTACTGGGTTATTATAGAAGTTACCAGGAAGCATTTGACTATGAAGTGGCAGAAGATCTGGAATTGGACTATGAACTAGTTTGTGAAATAACTGAAGAATTAGAACGAGAAGGACGAATCGGAGTGATAGAGTGAACCGTATTTACACCCAAAAAGGAGATACCATAAAGGGTGACAAAATAGTAGCCGAAGCCAGAAAGATAACCTATCCTCAGGTAATTGTAAAGAGCGGCCGTCATAAAGCTCAGCGGATAATTTTAAAGGATAATGCAATGTGTAGAATTGCCAAGAAATATAAATTCATTAAATAATGAATAAATACAGTCCAATCCCCGCTATTCCCATAGTGATGTATAGGTTTCCTTATTGCACCTTCTTTTTATGAAAATCAAATAACAAACTATCAATAATAATAACACCCATATAATTAGTGATGTCTAACCATAAGGTGCTCTCAGCACGGGACAATAAAAAATTCATTAAAACCCGGTCATTTCATGAACTGTGTCAGGTTTTAAGTGATTTAAAAACATCCAAAGGACATTTTGTACTGGTATTGGGGGCTCCGGGCACAGGAAAATCTGCCAACATATACCGGGCGGTATCTCTATTGGATCTGGAGGTATATGACGCATTCCTATTCATTGATAAGGACACTCCACCCTACCGGGTATTTAAAATATTCTGGGAAAGTATAATCACGGATATGGGTGTGGCAAACAAAAAAGCAGTCTATCGCAAGGCCCAAACCTATGATCTGGTCCTATTTGCGGATCCATTCCTGGATTCAGAGTACATTGACCAGAATAAGGTGGGTCTGGGACTTTGGACCGAAGAAAATGGTCCCAACACTGCACCATTTTATTTTAGAGTATTATATGAGTATATTAAGCACTGGCGTGACATCCAGAAGGTTAATGTGGTGGCCCAGACATCATGGGTTTTAAAATTCCAGGGAGCCCGCTATGATATACTCACTGATTTTGGATTTTTTTCACGTTTCCTGGTATTCCTATTAAAACAGTTATTTGAAGTGGTTTTGATTTCTTATAATCCAGAGGAACTTATTAAAATAATAAAAAACCATCCTAATGCAGGTAGTGAAGCCGAGATAGAAGGATTAATAAAAAAATTCGGTAAAAGGCCCCGCCTCATATTTGAGGAGCTGGATCAAAAAGCATAGATAACTTAGAAATCCATGTAATAATTAACAATCCTAAATAATCAACACATATAAAATGATAATATAGACTATGAGGAGATTATATGTTTACTAAATGGAAACCTGCAGTTTTTCAGGGTTCTTTACACAAGAAAAGATACTTTGAGGGCTGGTATTTTAAGGCGGTGGATAAATCAGAGGATAATGCCCTGGCAGTGATTCCCGGAATATCCCTTACTGATAAAGATAATTCCCATGCATTCATCATGGTGCTGCAGGCACGTAAACAAAAACTCCACTATTTTGATTTTCCCATTAATCAGTTCCAGTACCGCAAAGACCGATTTGAGCTAAATATTGGCGAGAATTTTTTCAGCCAGAGGCGTATGATCCTGAATCTGGAGGGAGATACGACTATAGAAGCAGATTTTAGTTTTGAGAACATTATTCCCTGGCCAGTGACCCTATTTTCTCCAGGAGTAATGGGATGGTATGCATTTATACCATTCATGGAATGTTATCACGGTGTTTTGAGTTTCAACCATAAAATAAGAGGTTCCATCAATATAGATAGGGAAAAATTTAATTTTAGTGGAGGTAAAGGTTACATGGAGAAGGACTGGGGTAGTTCCATGCCTTCCTCCTGGATATGGATGCAGACCAATCACTTTGAAGAGGAAGATGCATCACTTTTTGGATCCATTGCCCATATCCCCTGGCTAAGAAACTACTTCACCGGTTATATCTTTGGATTTTTATATAAAAATCGTATCTATAAGTTCACTGCATATAATGGGGCTAAAATTCAGCATCTGACTTTAAATGACCAGCACATAAAAATTGAAATTACCCGCAAGGCATATAAATTAATCATTGAAGCAGAGAGGACTTCCGGGGTTGATTTACCCGCCCCATCCCTGGGTGAAATGAGTAGTAAAGTTAATGAGAGCCTGCAGTCCCGGATAAAAATAGGGTTATATTATGAGAACAATCCAATATTTAAGGGTGAGGGTAGAAACGCCGGATTGGAGTTTGTAGGGAATATAAATGAACTTTTAGATGGTTTAAAAAAATGATATGATGCAATGCATTATTATGGTTTGAAAATAAATAATAAAAATTTAAGATTGAATTGATTCTAACTAATCCAGTACCTCCCTAAATTTAAAATCTTAATCTATTCCCCCTAATCCCTTTTCATAACTTTAATTTTAACGGGACTTGTATTTTTTATCAAAGCGGCGCCAGGATTTGGCAATATAGGGCTCACATTTATCCAGTTCCGTTAAAAGACATATCCGAATAGTTTCGGTATCCAATTCTTTTTCTTCATCCAGCTTTTTATTAATGTTGGAGAATACCTCATCGATTATGTCCTTCTTTTCTTCAGGGGTGTACCCGGCATCAATGGCTGCTTTTTGAAGAGCATTTTTTATTTTTGTAGGTTGGAATGACTCGGTTTTCCCTTTTTTTCGCACTACCCTCACATTATCACCTTAACAGTATCTATTTAATTATTATTTTTTTATCATTAAATAAATATCCAATAATCTGAGTTAATACCTCAAGAAACTCCCTGATAGTTAATACCAACGTAAATAATTTAAAATAAGGATAGAATATCATGAAAAGGAGGATATAAGAAAATATTTAAAATAAGGATAGAATATCAGAAAACAGAGGATATAAGAAAAATAATTTAAATAAAAGATGGAATATCATACTAAAGAATAAAGAAAATTAAAATGAAGATATATATCAGAATGAGGAATATAAGAAAAATAAGGAATTTATGAGAATAAATTACAAGTTATGGTTCAGGTGTTCCACCAGTTCATCCACTTCGTGTTTTATCTCTTCTTCAGCAATATCATTTATGTCTTTTTCTACTTTATGCACCCAGGACCCACAGTGCATGCATTTTAGGGCGCCCCAGGGAATTTTTTCATGACAGGACGAGCAAATATTATCGTCATTGGGATAATCACTGATCCATTCTCCACAGTGGGGACATTTAAGGGTGGTGCTGGAAATTAAGGATAAACAGTAATGACAGATATTGACATCACCCCCATATAACTCCTTATTATACACATTATTCTCTGAAGATCCTATGGAATTATCTAATTCATTGTCTTTGTTATTTAATGTCATGCCAGCCCCCCATGCAATCAAAGTAATTATAAAAAGTAGAATCATTACTCGATAAAAATTATTTAATAGATTATGTGTAAATAAAAATACTTAAATTTTTTTAATTATCATTCCCCATCGTTTTAGAAAGTAGTGAAGAAATAAATAATTATATTTATAATTAAATACTCCATTTAAAAACGTTCTGGATAGTCCATATCCTTAAAATGTAGCTTAAATTCGGCACCTATAGAATTATTTATCTCTAAATCACCGTCCAGTTGCCGTACTAAACTCTGCACAATCTTGAGTCCTAATGAATCAGTACAACTTAAATCGAAATCTGTGGGAAGTCCCACCCCATCATCACTTATGGTGAGCAGGTATTCATCATTTCTTGATTCAAACTGAATATTTAACTGACCCTTACGGCCCTGGGGGAAGGCATGTTTCATGGAATTAGTAATGAGTTCATTGGTTAATAATCCACATGGAATGGCGGTTTCCAATCCTAAGTTAATATCTTCACAATTGAGATTTAATTTAACCTGATCATTCATTAAATAAGAAGCCAGGAGCTGTTGGGCTATGGTTTGCAGGTATTCTTTGAAGTTTATCTTTGACAGATTTTCTGACTGATAAATCTTCTCATGGATGATGGCCATTGATTTAACCCGGTTCTGGCTTTCAATAAATAACTCCATGTCATCCTTGTGTTTCACATGATGGGACTGCAGACTTAATAGAGAGGAAATTACCTGTAGATTATTTTTCACCCGATGATGTATCTCCTTCAGCATCATATCCTTCTCTTTAAGGGATTCTTTAATGAATTCTTCCGACTCGCGCTGTCGGGTAATATCACGGGAACTTGATATAAAACCCCTGAAGACTCCATTTTCATCAAATATAGGGTTTGCAACAGTTTCAATCCAAATATATTCTCCCGTGGCATCTTTATATCTGAAACTGGCTCTTTTAATAGATTTAGCATTTAAAATTTTTTTAATAGGACCTATATCATCTGGATGTATATATTTTAAAAAATGAGTTCCCAGAAGATCTTCTGGCTGATAACCCAGGATATAGAATGCCGAAGGACTGACATACTTATAAATACCATCAAAATCGCATTCGGTTATTAGATCCATCATATTGGTGGTAATAAAACTCAGCTGCTGTTCCTTTTTTTCAATGAGGTTTTTGTTATGGGATAATTTTTCCTGGGCATGCTTTATCTCTTCTAGTGAAATAAATTGTCGAACAATCACCATAACTACAATGATTCCCACCCCCCATATCAAGGAAGGAGAGGGGGTGCTGGAATAAATTAAAAGACCATACGCAAAAAGAACCAGAAACAATGGAAGATATGAAAGCCATTTCCTCTGGATTTTCCAGGAGGTGAATAATTCGGCAAAGGGTGTTAATTCTGTTTTTTCTTTTCTAATAAAGGCAATTCCGGCCAGTGCTATGCAGACATAAGAAATAAGATAGAAACAGGAGCTCAGCCAGTCAAATAAAAAAATTGGATTCAGGGCATAATAAGTGTAAATGATGTCCCCTATAACCACTGCAAACATACCACTGGTAATAAAAATCACCGGAATACCAAAGGTTTTTCTGGTCCAGTTAAGGAGTAAATTCAAGCCAAAAAAGAGTAATATGAAATCCAAACTGATATAAACAAGGGATAAAATTATAGCCACCAAATCTCCCTCATTAAGCAGAATAGTAGGCCAGATTAATAAAAACCACATGATAAAAATGGTGGAGGAAACAATAATGGCTGTGTCTAAAAAACTCTTGGACCTAATCCTTAGGGGTTTATTTAACATTAAATATAGCCCTATAGCAAAAAAAGGGTAATAAGCCAGGAAAAAGACATCTGCCAGGGAGGGGAAGGGGATGGTATTAAAAATGGACTGGTAAACGAAGTAGAGTACATCGGCCAGAACATAGAGGCTCTGACCCACCCCCAATAATAACCAGGGTTTAAATAGGGTGGGGCTATTCTTACGGGACCACCAGGCGGCAAAAATCAAAACTATTGCTGTAAATAAATTCAAAAGGATGGTGGTGATATTACTGATGAACTGATTTAAATCACCGTAACCCGTGAATAACCAGGGTAAAATAAGGGATATAATCAAAACTACAAAAAGAGTTATGTTAATCTCTTTAAATGAAATTTTAGTAAAATCAGACATTATATCTCCTTAGTGAGGATATCCGGTTAATAATATAATTATGTTTTAATTTGTATTAATATATTTAGTGATATATTCTGAGGGATAATCTGTAAAGGCATCATATTTCTTAGATTCCAGTTTATAAATAATTATAAACGGGGCTCATAAACTAATTCAGTAAAAGAAATTATGAATTCCGTTCCAGAACCTCTTTTTAGCTGGATAGTGCCATCTAACTGATCAACCAGTGATGTGACCAGTTTCATACCTAAAGAACGGGTATTCCTGAAATCAAAGTCTTCTGGAAAACCCACCCCATTATCAATTACATGTAAATGGTAACACTCTTCATTTTGATAGAATTTAATGCTTATCTGCCCTGCCTGGTTAGAGGGAAATGCGTATTTAATGGAATTGGTTAGTAGTTCATTAATTATCAAACCACAGGGTATGGCAGTATCCACTTCCAGATGCACATCTTCCACATCGGTTCTTAGACTTATATTACCCACATTATCTGCATAAGAGGAGAATAGTTCGGTGGCCATACGAGTGATATATCTGGAAAAATCAATACTGGCCAGATCTTGAGACTGATACAGACTCTCATGTATCATAGCCATGGATTTCACCCTGTTCTGACTATCTTTAAATAGATCCAGTGCCTTTTCATCATTGACATAAGAAGACTGTAGGGAAAGTAAACTGGAGATTATCTGCAGGTTGTTTTTAACCCGGTGATGGATCTCTTTAAGGAGAACCTCTTTTTCTGCCAGAAATGACTTCAGGCTATCCTCAAAGTCTTTATGTTCGGTCATATCTGTAATTACTGTGCACATTAAGGGAGGATTACTCTTTTCCACAAAAAAATTCACTACATGTACATTCTTACTGGAGCCATCTGAGCGTAAAATCTCTTTTTCGTCCATCTTAAATTTTTCTGGCAATCTTTTATTTTTAAAGACATTAAAAAATACTTTTTTAAGTTTTTCCCGGGAAATTTTCTTTTTATTTTCTTCAGACATCAATTCATAAAGAACATCAGATAAGGGGATATTTATCACATCTTCCTTTTTATAACCGGTGATCTCTTCCAGGGCATGGTTCCAGTAAATTATTTTCCCAGTTTTATCAGCCAGAGCCACCCCATCCGATGTCTGCTCCACCACGCTCCTGAATTTAAATTCACTTTCCATGATCTTACTCAGTGCCTTGTTTCGTTCAGAGATATCGGTTCCAATTATCACGAATCCTGTGAGTTCTTTCAGGCTGAAGATTGGTGAAACACTCACAATCACATCAAATTCTGATCCATCCCGGGCAATGATCCGGGATTGATGTTCCATGTATTCTCCCAGAGATCTTTCCAGCGAAAATGTATTTTCGGGAGAGAATAAGAGATAATAGGGCCTATTAATTAATTCATGTTCATGATAACCCAGATTATGGAGAATGCTTTTATTGACCCTGGTGATATTCCCCTTTTTATTGGTGAGGATCAGAAAGTTGGGCATGGTAGAAATAATCTTCTCGGCTGCCAGGGTGGGTGTAAGCAGTGGAAACTTGTATTTCCATATTCCATAAGCAATTAAAACCAGCCCCATGGTTATCATGGTTTGGGTCAGTTCTGGTATCTTAATAGATAAATCTCTAAGCAGGTAATCCGTAAAAAGACTCACCACCAATGGAAAGAACAGCCCCAGGAAGATGTATAAACTTTCTGTTTTTTCAATATCCCGTGCATTCCAGTACTCTATAAATACCATGGATGAGGATAATAGGGCTACAATAACCGTCCATAATGAAAATAAGTCATAAACAACACGATCCTGGGGTAGGCCGTAAGTCCAGCCCCAGTACTCATACACCGGTGCTGCCAAGAAGCTATTGGTGAATATTCCCAAGCCAATGAATATAAATGCCGGAGCATAGATGATGGCCGGGGAAAAGGGGTTCTTTAGAATATTTGTCCTATTGGTAAATATTAAACTAATATGGAGCATTATACTGGGTATCAATGGCCACAGTACACTGAATTTTAGCCAGAAATAGGCAGTTTCTGGTGTCTCTGCTAAGCGGTAGGAGAATTCAGCCAGGGCCATGAGGGATACCACTAAACTCAAGAGAGCAATCATTCGGTTTAAATGGTTTTTAGGGTTTCTAAAATAGATAAAATTAGCAATAAAAAAAGCAGTCATTGCAGCTATGAGGGAAATAAGGGCATATTCATTCACCATAACTCTCTGTTTTAATTTTGTTTTTAATTATTAAAATAGGTTGGCTTAATTAATAATATATTAAGTTTTGTTTTATATTTATAATCTAATAACATTATTTTTAATCAATTATTTTTTTTATTTTTAATTTGTAATCAATTTGTACCTAATTTGCAATCAATTTTGAAATATCTACTTTATTAATGCCCCTCAAAAAGACAGTTACAATTACTAAATTAAATATATATTAATATTGAAGGAGAATTTTATCATGAATTATTGGGGATTGATTATAAAAAACCCATTTAGAAATAAGACCAGAAGTGCCCTGGCCATAGTGGGGATTGCCATTGGTATTGCCACCATTGTGGCCCTGGGTCTGGTAACCAGTGGCCTGGAGGCATCAACCGAAACCACCCTGAAAGCAGGGGCTTCGGAAATTACGGTTTCCCAAACAGGATCCAGTAATTTTGATACTTCAGGCAGCATAGACGAAAATAGAATATCAGATATTGAAAAGCTCAAAGGGGTTAACCAGACCGCCGGGATATTAAGAGCCAGTGCCGATGTAAGTGATGGTTCCAATATGGCTCCTGGTGGCGGATTCTTTGTAAATGGAATAGATCCCAGCCAATTAAGTTTAATGGGAATTGAAAGTATCAATGGATCAAAATTTGAAAACGGCTCTTATGAGTTAATACTGGGAAAAACTGCTGCAGAAAATCTCAATAAAAGCGTGGGAGATACCATAACAATTTTTGGTAAGGAATTTACCATCAGTGGGATATTTGAATCAGGAAACATCATACAAGATGGCGGGGCATTTGTATCCCTGAATGTTCTACAGAACATTACCAGTAATGAAAATAAGATCACCTACATAGCCGTTAAAGTAGATAATAATGCCAATGTTACCAGGGTAAGTGAAGAAATAGCCGATGCATATCCCAATGAATTATCCACCACCACTGCTGCAGATCAGGCCGGGAAAATAAATGATGCCATGGGTTATATAGACACCGCCACCTGGGCCATATCACTGCTGGCCATTATCATAGGTGGGGTGGGAGTAGTAAACACCATGATCATGTCTGTTTATGAGAGAACCCGTGAAATAGGAGTTTTAAAGGCTGTGGGATGGCGTAGCCGCAGAATACTGGGTATGATCCTGGGAGAAGCCATTGTTCTCACCCTGGTAGCAGGAATAGCAGGTACTATTGTGGGAGTAGTGGGTGTAAATGTGCTCCTGGCATTTTCATCATCCTTTGGTAGTGTGATTGAACCGGTATACAGTACTGAATTATTTGTAAGGGCCTTTGGAATTGCCTTCCTGGTGGGTATTATTGGGGGAATATATCCTGCCTACCGGGCCTCTAAATTAGCACCCACCGAGGCGTTGCGCTATGAATAAACAACCAGTAAAACTAATTAACAGCTACCGAGGCATTGCGCTATGAATAATGAAACTAACAAGGATTCCAGGAAAATATTGATTGATATAAAAAACCTGAAAAAAAGCTATGAAAATGGCCAGATAAAGGCTCTTAATGGCTTAGACCTAGAGATACAGAGGGGAGAATTCGTTTCTATTATTGGGCCTTCTGGTTCCGGAAAATCAACCCTCCTGAATATGATTGGTGCTCTGGATGTGGCTGATGAAGGTTCAATTAATGTAGCAGGAATTGATCTTTTAAATACTAAAGATTTAAGTAAATTCCGATCAGAAGAGGTTGGTTTTGTTTTCCAGCTCCATAACCTCATTCCTAATCTAAGCGTACTGGAGAATGTGCAGATACCCATGTTGGAAACTTCTTTAAGTAGTAAAGAAATGGAAGAAAGAGCCTGTAAACTGTTAAAATCAGTTGACCTGGAGGACAAAATTAATCAGAAACCCACCAAACTTTCCGGTGGTGAAAGACAGAGGGTGGCCATTGCCCGGGCTCTGGTTAATCACCCATCCATTATTTTAGCTGATGAACCCACAGGATCCCTTGATTCTAAGACAGGAGATATTATATTAGACCTTCTTAAAGATATTCATCAGAAAGAGAATGTGACGCTGGTTATGGTAACCCACGAACCTTATGTGGCCCAAATGGCAGATCGGACCATTACTGTTAGGGATGGTAAAATCCAGGAAGACACCATGAAATCAAATTAGGCACATCGAGAAGGTAAATCCAGGATGACACCATGAAATCAAATTAGGGTATTAATAAATACCTTCTTTTACTTTTTTTATTGAATTCAATATTAAAAAAGTCCTTTATTAAAAATAATACCTCCACAGATAATTAAAAAAAATTATCACCAATATTTTGCATGGATCAATAATTTATAAGAAAATATATTATTAAAATAAGAGAATAAGTTTATTAAATTATAATTTTCTTTAATTTACAGATCCTTAATAAACAGTGATAAACATGAAGAAAGTGCTGTGGTGGTTGATTCTTGGTACAAGGGGTGGTATTAACCGGGCCAGGATAATAAAAAGTCTAAAGGAACGACCATATAATGCACATCAACTGGCTGAGTTATTGGATCTTAATTACCGTACCATACGCCACCATGTTGATACTTTAGAGGAGAGTGGTCTTGTTGAATCTGCCGGGGAGAAGTATGGTAAGATTTACTTCCTAACCGATAACATGGAAAACAATTATGATGAATTTGAAAAGGTCTGGCAACAGGTACAGGACAAAACCTAACACCAACAAATTAAACTTAGACAACAGACACAGGACAAAACCTAACTATTCAAAACTCTGGGGACGGTAGGAAAAAACATAACACCCCCAAATTAAAGCTCGGGCCACAGGTACCGGAAAATAAATAATACTAACTTTACTAAATAATTGATTTAAATAAGATTTTAAGGGATTAAAATGGCATTAGAACTATTAGGATTATCGCAACTTAAGATATTTGCTATGTTAATAGAACTGGGAAATATTATTTTATTATCATTATTATTATACCTCTATACCAAGAGTTACAAGCAGATAAAAATTGGATTCACGGTGGGCCTTATATTATTTGCAGTGCTACTCCTACTCCGGAGCATATCCACCCTGGTATTTTTGGTAATAGACAATGAGCTATTTATTGGCAGACCCATCTATATTGGAGGTCTCATTGAATTCATAGCCCTTACCATACTCCTTAAAATAACGTGGGATTATTAAGGGATTTATTATGAAGACAGTCCCCTTAAAATCCCTTATTATTTCCATTTAATTGCTTTTTTAATCCCTTAATACCTATTCTACCCCCTTCAAAATCTTATTTTTTTGCCAAAATCAAATCATAAATCATATTACCTCTAAAAATCAAAAATATATCTATCAACAAAATTCTAAACCGGTTGCAATTCTCTAATAGTCCAAAGATTTTGTAGCTGGCTGGATTTGTTGATGATCTCGGAGGAGGTAAAATCTCGCGAAAAATGCAGATAGCAATTGTAATAGCAATATGCATCGCTTTTTCTTGTTCCAGCACTATATATGCGGTAGACAACTATCAGCCAGTATTTAACAACAATTCATCTGCAGGGAATGTTACAAGTGACTGCGTCCCTGAAGATAATAATTCGGTCAATGTTAGTGAAATACCATCCATTGCCCAAAACCAGAATTTCACCAAAGACAATTCCACAGAACATGAAGAAGCGGGTGTTGTGGACAACCAATCACAATACCTGATTTCAAATAACTCCTCAAATAATTACTCTGCAATAAATGAGATAAAAGCAGCAGGAACCACCACCAGTAAATATTCAGCAACTTTCACCCTGAGTAGCATTAAAGATGCTGCCACAAGGGTCAAGACTTTCATTGAATCAAATCAAAGATTACCCAGCTACGTGATTATCTCGGATTACAAGATAACCATGAGTGAATTCCTTTATCTACTGGCTAAAGGAACTGCACTAATCAACAGTGGTAAAACCACTAGTTTAACACTTAAAAATGTGTCTGCTGCCACCAGTCCAAGCGGAACCTCTAAAGTAGGCGTTCTCTACAAAAAAGAGTACTTGAGCCTGGCCAACCGGGTTACATCATATATCGATAAATATGGTCGAGCGCCAAATTACGCAAGTAGCTCACTAGGAAATATTCAGTACCAGAAATTGATTTACACACTATCAAAAATCGTGGACTTCCAGAAGAACAAGGGATCTATGCCCAACTATGTTTCCTTAACCAATATCGTCATTAAAATGAACTCCTCGAGTACAGAAGGAGCTGACATTAATGATAATAATAAAGTTAATGAAGCATATAACGGGGAAACCTTATCCAACTATCTGAAAGCCACCGCCAATTGTCAAGTAACCGATACCTATATAAAAGCACTTTCGGCTTCCATTACCAGTGGATTAAGCTCCAGCTGGAGTAAAGCCTCAGCAATATTTAATTGGGTACGTGACAATCTTAACTACAGTTTCTACTACAACACCAAATACGGAGCAGTTAAAACTCTACAATTAAAATCTGGAAATTGCGTAGACCATAGCCATCTAGTAATAGCCCTGGCCCGTGCCGCAGGAATTCCCGGCAAATACGTCCATGGAACCTGTGTATTCAACAGTGGAACAACATACGGCCATGTTTGGGCCCAGCTCTATGTAAATGGAGTATGGTATGCGGCAGATGCCATCAGTTACAGTAACAGTTTAGGTGAAATCAATAACTGGGACACATCTACTGTTACTATAAAAGGTAAATATGCAGAATTACCTTTCTAAGGAAAAGCGATATTAAACCTTTTTTTCTTTTTTTCTTTTTTATTATTCTCAAAACAAGAATATATTTCATTTATTTTCTTTATTTAATAATTAAATTAAATTTACCCTTAAAAGATATCATATGTGCTATTAATTTCTCTTTTTTGTAATTTGAAACAGTGCCATGTTTCTATTTATTTTTTTATTTTTATAAAAAGAATAATGAAATGGATAATTATAGGGAATGTATTAAAATGGAAATAAGATATTAAAAATTTTAATTAAAGAAAATTAATCGTTAGAATATTAATTAAGAAATTTTAATTTAATTATCTAAAAATAGAATATAAAAAGAATAATTCATTTAATGTGTGTTCCTAAATGAATTATCTGTTTAAATCGATCATACCCTCAGTATTGCGCAGGACACCTTTATCTATCAGATCCTGTACCACTCCATGGATCCGGTCAAAGGTTTTTTTACTGGTGGTCTTAAAACCAAATAGACGGGAGGTCTTGATTACCAGTTCCCTTTCCGGGGTCTGGGATTCAAAGTCCAGTACCATTTTAACAGCAGCCTCTATTTCTTCTTCGGATATCAGGGTGATATCCAGTTTATACCTTCTTTCCCTAACTGGTATGGTTGATGTATCATTAAGAAGCAGGAAGTCGCCACTGCGCCGGATATTACCATTATTTTCGGCCATTTCCACCGCACTGGTGATAATGTTACGCACCTTACTTCCTGCCCGGCGCAGGCCGCAGCTCTCCCTGATACGGCGTACAATCTCCTCAAAGTGGATAGGTCCCTCAATGGATACTATCTCACTGACCACCGTGGAAATCACCGGAATGGGACTCTTATAGAGATCGTCTGAACTTCTTAAATTAACTGGTTCATATTCCTGATAGGGAATTAACTTATCCTCAAGGCGGGGTTCAGAGGGAACTTCTGGAGGAACATCCTCCCTCTGGGAATCCATGTTCTCCAAAGCATTTGTTGCCGAGGTTTCTTCCAGATCATATCCCTCATTTAGGGCCTGATCTCTATCATCATTTTCAGGGTCTGATAATTCAGATTCAGAGAGGTTAATGGCTTGTGGTTCATCAGGAGATGGCTCCTCATCACCAATTACATTCGATTCAGGAATATCTGGCTCTGGGATGGATTCAGGAATATGAGTATCTGCGGTCTCAATATCCTCTGAAGTATCGGCTTGTTTATTTATTTCCACTTCAAGGGAAGATTCCCCTACAACAACTTCATCTTCAGTGGCGGACTTATTAATTAAAACCTCTTCCAAGTTCTCTCCTTCCTCCAGGACGTCCTCCCAAATACCTGGAACTTCTTCCATGATAATCTCGCCCCGAACTTTTTCAATGGCGTTCAGGAGTTTCTTCTGGGTCTCCTCCCGGTTACGGTACCAGTCGGTGGACCATACATGGATGATTTTCCATCCCAGACCAGCCAGTATCTGTTCACGGAGACGGTCCCGGTCCCGGGCCACCGGGGAACTGTGATACATGGCCCCATCACATTCAATTCCCACCAGATAGCGGCCGGGGTTTTGTGAATCCAGTATGGCCAGGTCCACCCTGAACCCGGCACATCCCACTTCCCGTTCCACTTCCAGCTCATTTTCCAGGAGGAACTGGTAAACAGATTCCTCAAAGGGGCTCTGGATTTTTTCATGTTTACCCTCAGAAACATTCATATTCCCGGTTTCTGCGTACTGCAGGAATGTTTTCAGGGCTTTAACCCCAAAGGGAGTTCCATTATTTACATGAAGATCCATGGATTGGAAATTGGAGAAGGCCACGCATTTTTCACGGGCCCTGGTAATGAGTACATTTAAACGGCGCTCTCCACCTTCCTGGTTCAGGGGACCGAAGTTAAGGGATATCTTGTGCTGTTCATCAAACCCATAACCTATACTAATGAATATAACATCTCTTTCATCTCCCTGGATAGTTTCCAGGTTCTTAACAAAGAAATGTTCCTCATTTTTTTCCTGGAAATATTTCTCCATACTCGGATGTTCTTTACGCATCAATTCCAGCTCTTCCAGGATGGCATTCATCTGGGCCACTGAAAAGGTCCCTACACCCAGACTCTTATTATTTCCATAGGTCTGGAAATGATCAAATATGGCCTGGACCACTGTTTTAGCTTCCAGTGGGTTAGACCTACTCTTACCCCGCTCATATACTGTTTCCGGGAGGTACTCTAATTTTAAGCCCAGTTCATGGCTCTCATGGCAGGGAGATGGGTATACCAGAAGATGGTTATCATAGAACTCCTGGTTAGAAACGGCAATGAGTGATTCGTGCCGGCTACGGTAGTGCCAGCGCAGCATCTTCACCGGGAAACTCCTCTTACATAGATGGAGTATACTTTCCATGTCGGCGGCCTTGGCCACTTCTTCGGTTTCTTCCTCTGAAAAGAGCATCTGATCAAAGAAGGAAGTGGGAGGAAGCTGGTTGGTATCACCCATAACCACCGCGGTTTTTCCCCGCAGAAAAGCCCCTAAGGCATCTTCTGGTTTAACCTGAGAGGCCTCATCAAAGATAACCACATCAAACTGCAGCTTGGACTGGGTGGGATCCAGGTACTGGGCGATGGACAGGGGACTCATCATGAAACAGGGCTTAATCTGTTTAATGAGACCGCCTGTTTTGGCCAGGAGTTTTCTTAAGGGGAGGTGTCCCCTTTTACGGGTGAATTCCCCACTCAATATACTGGCCTGGGAATTAGGGGCCGATCCCCCAAATACTGCTGGCATTTCACTATTCAATTTATTTATGAGTCTACGGCGGTTTAATTCAATAATCTGCGCATCCAGTTCCTGGAATTCGGTTATGCGGCCCTGATGTAAGTCACCAATAAAGGTGTATAGTATGGATATCTCCTTAAAGGCCATGGTTAACAGACTATCTGCCAGGTTACCCTCCATAACCCCTTTAACATCCTCTAATTTTATAACCCCTGCTTCTACAGATGGTATAAATGCTGATGCCTTGGTTTTCATACACAGTCTCTTTTTTTCCAGGTACTGGGACCATAAAGGCAGTATGCTGAGGTTATCCTGCCACAGCTTCAGTTTGGTTTTCCACTGGGAAAATGTAACTTCCTGAGGCTCTTTATTGAATATAATGTTACTGTGGGTATTTAAGCGTGATTTAATTTTTTCCAGTGCCTGGGAGAAACGGTCTGATTCATCCAGGATCTGGTTACGGTTATCAATCACTTCTGATTTTTCAATACCCTGGGAAACCAGATTTATGGTTTTCTCGGTTATGACCTGTTCCTGTGCCAGTTTTCTGAACTGCACAATCCAGTAGGCAGTGGCCCGCAGGTCCTTTACTGGTGGGTTTTCCAGATTCCACATGGAACCAAAGAATTTACGTGCCACCTCTTCATATGATTCTAACTGTTCTTTCAGGTTAAGGACATCTTTAAGAGATTCTAAATCCTGTATTATCTCATAATCATTCTGAGGGGGTGTATCTATATAGATGGAATCTATTTCATTTTTGATTTTCCGGTACTTACCACTTAAAAACTTAATTTTACTGGAGGATTGTTCCAGGTATTCTCTTAATAATTGGTTTAGGTCTTTTTCCAGAGCAGAGTCATGGAATTTTTCCAGCAGGGGCAGACCATCCTGATATTTCTCCAGTTTATCCAGTAATAGGAAGGCATCGTTCTGGTGCTGGTCCCATACTGTGGAGTTAAGAACTGAGAGGTCCATGGGCCGTGATTCTGCTATGATCTGGGCGGCTAGAATGGATTCTTCAAATTCATGGAAGTTCTTGGAATGCTTAATACCATAGGTCTCCTCCAGGGCCCGGATAGATTTCCGAAATGATTCCAGACGGTCACCGGCATTCTTTATCATGGATTCTATCTCCCTCATGGTAGGGGGCAGTATCATACCGGGGTTGGTTCCGGACCAGGGATTATCAGCCAGGGCCGGTAAGAGCTGGGATAACTTGGCCAGGTTCTCCAGTTCAATAATGGACTCCTCCCACTCTTCTGGTGTAATGGTCTCCGGGGAGGGGATCCTCACCACTGGAATTGATTTGAACTGTTTTTCGGCCTGTTCCTTCATTCCAAATAGCTGGAAAGGGGATAATCGTATTTTATAGAGGGGTTGGTGCAGGGCCTGGTTGTATTCATTGAGCTGTCTTCTTAAGGTTTCCAGACGATTGAGTTGTCTTTCGATATCCAGTTCATCGGCCTCATGGTCCCGCAGGGTATTTTCCAGTTCCTGTAAAACGTCCTTTTTACGGGCCTTGTGGGAGTGAAGTTCCAGACAGAATTTACCCAGGCCAATAGAATCCAGACGGTTCTTAACCACTTCCAGAGCCGCCATCTTTTCACTTACAAAGAGTATGGTTTTTCCAGAAGCCATTAATTCGGCAATGAGATTGACAATGGTTTGGGACTTACCGGTTCCGGGAGGTCCTTCCACCACCAGGTTGGATCCGGCTTTTACATCCTCAATAACCGCTATCTGGGAGGAATCAGCATCCATGACATGGTAAACATCCCGGTAATTGAGTTTAGCATCAACATCACTTTCCTGGAAGTTGACGGGTTCTTTTTCCAGATCTGGATTGAAAATGGCTTTAATCAGGGGTTTTTCTGTGATATCAATGCCTTCTTTATAGGAGGCTGGGTCCAGGTCCCGGTACATGACGAACTTGGTGAAGGAGAAGAAACCCATCTGGATTTCCTCATGGACCTCCCACCCTTTCATGGATTTCACGGCCCTGGAAACCTGCTTGAGGTATTTTTTTATGCCTTCTTCGGATTTGGGCATGTTGAATTCTGGTAAATAAACACCCTTCTCCTTTAATTTAGCCTGCAGGGATATATTGGTCAGGATATCATTACCATCCCAGTGGATGGAAAAGGACATACCCACTTTCCTACGTTCCAGGAGTACCGGGATTAAAATTAGGGGGGCTTTGCGGATGTCTGGTTCATGGGGGACATTCCACTCTAAAAAGCCCAGTGCCAGGTAGAGTATGTTGTAACCCTGTTCCTGAAGCATGGTACGGGCCCTCTGATTAATGTAGAAGAGTCTTCTCTGTAGTTCAGATGGGTTGAGATCTGTTTGTAGGAAACGGGATTTCTGTTCCGGGGTTTCTTCCACTTCCACCTCAGGAAACTCCCATAACTCCGATTCCTTGCCCTTATCCGGGGATGGTGTGGGATCTTCTGCTTCTTCTGTTTCTGGTGATTCTATTATTTCCTGGTCTCTTTGCGGCAGGAACTGCATCTTCTTTTCTTTAAATACCAGAAAATCGTAGATATGAGATGGGTCATCATTGACAACTTCAATGGTCCTTGATCTTGGGCGGAAATTCAAAAGCTGGTTTCGCATACTTAAATCAAGGAGTTTTCTTCTCAAACTCTTAAATTCACTTTTCACTATATCGTTGGTGGATTGCCCCATAACCATTCCTCAATGAAATTCCATTTAATGATAATCGGTTAATGTAAAAACTTATTGTTATAATTTAAGAACTTATTTCTTTAAAAACTTTAAGGAGAACTTACTGTTTTTTACTATAATTATAGGATGATAATGATAACTATAATAAGTAAATCTTATTATTTCGGTTCTGAATTACACTATTGATTTTAATAGATTTATAATTTAAGTAAAAATTAGTTTGTATTGTAATGTCTAAGCCATGATTACTCTTTTAATAATGATTTTCATTTAAAATCTAATTAATTTAAAAATGAAAATCCCATAACTATCACATAGCCGTTACTAAACCTACAGAATAATATAAAATAAATATTCCAAACTCTTTTTTATCCCTAAAACTAAAACCAACCAAAACAAAACATCACAATACTTTTTCAATAACCTAAAACTAAAACCAAGCAGATGAATTATTCAGGACTTTTTTTTATATTTGTAATATTGGAAAGGTTGATGAAAACCACCACCAGAAATACATCGGTTATAATAACCATTGCCGTGGCTAAATCACTCACTACAGGGAATTGATAGATATTTACCACATCTAAACATCTACTTATTGCCAGAATAGAAATAGCCAGTGCATATATTTTGAAATAAAATATACTTTCATTTAGATTGGTGAAAATCATTCCCAGTGCTGCTTCTTTATATTTTAAGATATTTAAAAAGATTCTAAATGAGAAAAATAGAGTTAAGATGGTTAATAGGAGAACCAGTAATACAATTATCAGTTCCATATGCTTTCATCTCCTTTCATTACTTTTTGTAATAAATAGGTGAAAACAAACAGTAAAAATACATTAAAATCCAGTATTATCTCTACAATCATAACATCCAGACTCATTACATAGGCTAAACCGGTAAGAAATGTAAAAAAGGATGCCACAACCAGTAGAGCAAATAGTAGTTTAATTCTTTTTTTATGAAGGAAGACCATGGATAAAGCCGTCTCCCGATCTCTTAAAACTCTAATAAGGCCATAAGAAGAATAAAATAGAGCTAAAGCTAATATTAAACCTAAAACTCTTTGTATAAACAGGATATTTAATATTTCCATCGTATGGCCCCTGATAGAAATAAAGGGATTAATAACTTAATTTATATCTAATATTTTATATTAATTATTATATTAATTTTCTTATTTAAATAATAGTTGGTAATTTATACCGCCAGATTTGATAAAAACCTTTTAAAACAGATTAATTTCAGACAAAAAAATAAGTGAAATAATTTCAGGACATTAAACTCCTGAATTAAATTGAATTAAATTTCCGCATGCATCTGGGAAAGTATAAGGGCCAATGTAACAATATCCAGCCGGTTGTGTTCAATGATAGGCACCAGGGGCCCTATATTCTTTTCTTTGAGGTAGGTATTATAGTAGCCGGGGATGTGGCTTCCCGGGACATCATCAATCCTTTCAATATCAAAAAAGTGCCGTTCGATGGTGGTTAATTTACAGTTAGGGAGTTGATTTTTCCAGAAACGGCGGGAATAATGCAGTAAATCAAAGTGGGGCCTGTCCAGATCATACTTGATACGGTGGTAGCGCAGGCGATTTTTGATGTAGGGTAAATCAAAGGTCACCCCATTGAAGGATACAAAGGATGTTTCTGGGGTTACTTGCTGGGTAAAAGCACTGAGAACCGCAGGTTCCTCTCCCAGCTCCCTTAATAAATATTGCCTTACTTCTATTTCCCCATCTTCTATGCTTGCTTCACCCATCAATATAACTGGCTGGTTGGAGAGTCCCATGGTTTCAATATCCAGAAAAATGAAGTGTTCATCCTGAGAAAAACCGGCACAATCCAGAACCCTGGGATGGGAAGCGGGATATCTTGTTTTAATCAAATCACACATCTGGCTGCAGGACTTTGAATTTAGTTTTTCCAGGAATATAGAAGCCCTTTCCCCGAATTTAGGGTGCTGCTCCAGACACTCCATGGTCTTAAAGCCCTGAGCCTTTAAACGATTTTCAGTGGCTTCTCCTACACCAGGTAAGAGTTTAAAATCGTTTATGAGTGATTTTCTGATCTTATGGTGAGATTTCAGTTTAAAATCAATCTTTTCCCGGTTGCTGATACACAGTACCTCCCCCTCACTGGTTTCAATCAGTTCTCCGCCTAAATCTTCCACTGTCTGATCTTCATATTTCTTTAGGAGCCTATTTTTAAGATCAGTTATGGGATCAAGGGATTTACGCAGGTATTCTTCGTGCTGGGAGTGGTGAGGTGGGGTCATATTATCAGATTTTATGAGATTTATTAAATTTAAAATTCTTTTGATTTATTTTATTTTAATTTCTTATATTTTTCCATTTATTTAATTTATTATTTCATTAACTAAAATTTAAGATAAAAGAAATTATGATCTGATTCTATTATCAATTATGATAATATTAGATTGATTATATGATATTTGATTAGGATAAGGGGATTATAATAGCTTGCGCAGGCTTTCTGAGGCATCTGCATGGTCCGGGTTGATACTCAACACCCTGCTAAAGAATTGGATGGCACCCTGTATATCGCCCTGGGCCTGGAGGATAACCCCTAAAAGATACCAGGCATTATCAGACCGGGGGTCCTGACTCAGAATATCCGATAAATTGTTTTTAGCATCCAGATAGTCTCCGGCATGGTACTGGGACACCGCCAGAGCATAAACCAGGCTGGTGTCCTTAGGCTTTAATAAGAGAGCCTGATGGAGATACTCCCTGGCCATTTCATGTTTATTTTGTGATTGTAGTATCATGCCCTTATATTTGAGGAGCTCCACATCCACCGGTTTTATATCCAGTGCCTTATCCACAAAGGACAGGGCTTCCTCCAGCTGATGGTCATGGTATAGTTCCAGGGCCCTTTCCCGTAGTTTATCCAAAGAATTATATTCCACATAACTCTCTGATCCTGCCCGGGCAGGGGTGGATGTTTTAGAGGCTTCAGTGAGGTAATCCACCACCACTTCCTCTGTTTTCCCGGATTCCATGGCCTGCATCATACTTTTAAGTATGTGACTGGTGGCTTCCTTGTGCAGTGGCCGGTTCTCATTACCACATTTCGGGGAATAAATGCAGGAAGGACATCCTTCATTACATTCACAGTTACTTACCAGGTCCCGGGTGGAATTCACCAGTTCCTCAAAGACCTCCACTGCCTTTTCTGCAAGTCCAATACCTCCCTCATAGGCATCATAGACGAATATGGTGGGTTCCTGAGTATCAGGGTGGTAGGGGGTGGATAAACCGCCGATATCCATACGGTCACACATTACATGCAAGGGGAAAAGGGCGATGAGGGCGTGCTCGGTACCATGCAAACCCCCGGCAAAGATATCCTCTCCGGTAAACTTATCTTCCAGTACCTCCTTCAGGGCAGCAGGCAATGTAAACCACATACCCTTGGTACGGAATTTAAGGGGTGGTAGATCCAGGGGGTAGGTTCCCAGGACTTTACGGTAATTCATGAGCTTGTATTTATAGAAATCCTCAGATACCTCCAGTTCTCCGAAGTTAATGGTGAGGGCACCTAATACCCGGCGTTCTATTTTCTCCATGATCTTTATGTCCACGTCCTTTAAGACTTGGGTGTGGTAGTCCACGGTTCGTTTGGCCACATTGATAAACCGTTTTTTATTATTAAAACTCTCCACTGTATAGGTTTCCCCCTGGTTAATTAAAACCGCCCCTTCATGGGCTTCCCGGTAGGCATGGGAGCGTTCCATTCGCTCCAGGAGCCTGCCACTATGCATAACCTGGAATGTGTCCGAGGATATCTGGTCCAGACCGTGTTTAAATGCCGGGCTGTCTCCGGCGATGTAGACCCAGTTATGGCGGTGGCGGCGTATGATACCATCATTAATTAAGTCCTGGAGGAAGGTGTCATCCACCCCAAAATACTCCTCTAATTCCTGGGGGGTGAGGGGTAACTCATGGACGGCGCACTGCAGGTGGGCGTGGATGATATGCTGGTTGTGCAGGTCTATAATGGCGTTTTCATGGGGCTTGTCAAAAAAGAAGTGGGGATTATTCATGAAGTACTGGTCCAGGGCATTTTGGAAGGCCACCAGAACCACCAGGGAGTCGTTGTGTTTTCTTCCTGAGCGGCCCGCCTGCTGCCAGGTGGAGATCATGGTACCAGGGTAGCCGGAGATGATAACTGCATCCAGTGACCCGATATTTATCCCCAATTCCAGGGCATTGGTGGTAGTTACCCCTATGAGGTCTCCTGATCTTAAACGTTCCTCGATCCGGCGCCGCTCCTCGGCCAGATACCCTGCCCGGTAGGCAGTTATCTTTTCGGTGAGGTGGGGTTTGCGGGGGTCGATCTCCTTTTTAGACCACATGGCAATGAGTTCCGCCATCTTCCGGGACACCGTAAAACAGAGGGTCTGCAAATCATGCATGATAAAGTATAAAAATAAATTACGGGTTTCCTGGTGTACTGAAAGGTCATTTTTCTTCTTATAGGGGTTGTAGAGTATGAAATGTTTCTCTCCCCGGGGTGAGGTGTCCTGGGAGACCACCCGGAAGGGTTGACCCACTAATTTCTCTGAAAACTCCTGGTGATTGGCCAGTGTGGCTGAAGAGAGGATGAACTGGGGATGGGACCCATAATAATTGCATATCCTCCTTAAACGCCGTATTAGAAAGGCCACATTGGAACCAAATACTCCCCGGTACTGGTGGGCCTCGTCTATTACAATGAATTTAAGGTTACGGTAGAAACGTTCCCACTGGTGGTGCCAGTACAAAATAAGATGAAGTTCATAGGGGTTGGTGAGTACCAGCCGGGAATTTTTACGTATCCAGGGCCTTTCCACTTTAGGAGTGTCCCCGTCATAGATACAGGGCTTGATATCCAGTCCCAAATCCTGCTCCAGGTCTTTTAATACATTGAACTGGTCATTGGCCAGTGCCTTGGCGGGATAGATATAAAGTGCCGTTGCATCATCATCTAATGTCAACTGTTCCATGATAGGCATATTAAAGGCCATGGTTTTACCAGAAGCAGTGGGGGTGGTGATTAAAACATTCTCCCCGCCCCTGACATGCTCAAAGGACTGGGCCTGGTGCTTGTAAAGTCGTATTCCCTGCCCCTCCAAGTATCTCTTAATATTTTCCGGGAGATCATCCACGTCCTTATAGTGTGCTTCCTTGAGGGGGATAGTTTCTATGTGTTCTATCTTGTCCCGGAAACGGATGTCCCTTTTTAGTTTATTAAGAATTTTATTGACCATTTACTTCACTTAATATTTTATATCTAAAAGATTATTTGATATGCTATACTCATTAAAGACCTAAGTACTTTTTAAAAGATTATCTGACATACATACTCTTTACAAAGGATCATGTAATTTTTAAAAGATTATCTGACATACATACTCTTTACAAAGGATTATGTAATTTTTAAAACTTTATTTAATATATATAATGTGATTAATGGCTTAATAAATATTTTTTATTATTTAATTTTATTTTATTACCATATATCCACTATTTAAATAAAATTAGATCAAGAAAATTAGTGGGAAATAGATATGGCCTAATCAAAGTTCTGTTCCCGAAAGGTGAGACGGAACTGGGTACCATTGGAGGTATCGATTTCCATTTCACCCTTTAATTGATTGGTAAGACGGGTGACAATCTGCAGCCCCAGGGTATTTGAATTATGGAAATCAAAATCCTCTGGAATACCCACTCCATTATCAGATATTCCCAGTATATACTCCTCATTTTCAGAATAGAATTCCAGATTTATTTCTCCACTATTCCCATCAGGGAATGCATATTTGATACAGTTGGTGATGAGCTCATTGACCATGAGCCCCAGGGGCACCGCCGTGTCAATGTCCAGATGGGTTTCTTCAATATTCAAATTCAATTTAATGGATTGTGACCTATCCACATATGAGTAAAAAAGATTCTGGGTTAGATTACGCAGATAATTAGCAAAATCAATGTTTTTAAGGTCCTGGGAATTGTAGAGTTTATCATGGATAAGTGCCATACAGCGGGCCCTATCCTGGCTATTTTTCAATACTTTCTGGGCATGCTGGTCCGTGGCATAGCGTGACTGGATATTCAGTAAGCTGGATATAATGGAAAGATTGTTCTTGGAGCGGTGATGGATCTCTTTCATAAGCAGTTCCTTTTCATCCAGTGCTTTTTTGATTTCATCCTCTGCATTCCTGCGCTGTAAGGCCACCGAAACCATATTGATCAGGGTCTCCACTATATCCTTTTTATCTAGAACTACTTCTCCCCTTGAAAAAATAGCTACTGCCCCATAGAGCCGGTTATCCCACATCATCCCCATACCATAGGTTTTTTGTATACCTAATATTTTTTCAACCATCAGACATACTCTCTGAGGGAATACCTGGCCGGTGGCTGCATAGAGACCTCGGCCCATTTCCTTGAAATTGCGGGTATAGAGACATTTTTGCAGAACCTCGTCAAAGTCTTTATAATCCGCTTTAATATCAAAAAAATCATCTCCCAGAACACGGTTTACTAACTTTAAATGCTTACTTTTAAGGCCTTTTAAACTGGCTAAACCGAAAAGTCCTGATTCCCGGTCATAGGACGTTACTAGTATCAGGGATTCTGGAAAGATAATCTCTATTTTTTGGGCGGTGAATTCGTGGATATCCACTTGGGAGCCAATTTCCACCAACTCCATGGCACTCTGGGACAATAAACGCTCATAAGTTAATAATTCCTTATTATGTTCCTCATTAGCTTTAAGGGTGGCTTTCAATTCCGCAATAGTTTTTTTGGAATTTTCCAACTCCTTTAATATCTCGCCACGTGGTTTATTATCCATTTATTGCCCCTCACTTAATGGAGTATGGTCATTAATAATACGTTATTTATTATTATAATATTAAAACTTAGTGGTATTGATAATATTATTTAAAAACCAGTTAAAAATAGCATATATAAACCGAGTAATGAAACTCATAAATAAAAAACCAGATTTTGAAAGAAACCACCCATAAAAAAAAAATAAAAAAATAAAAAAAATAAGGATATTAATTCATATAATCTATCTCAGAAAAGCTGATTTTAAATTCAGTACCACTATCCTGGTTTATTTTAAAGATGTTAAGTCATTGAACTGATACCGATAACCTTTTCTTATATTGTTGTATCTGATTTGTAGTAAGTAAAGTGATCTTGATTATAATACTATTTTAGTATATTTAATAGTGATCATAGGAGGATTTTTACATTTTATAATGCTTAATTTAAAAAAAAACGTTTTATGAGGGTTTTTTTAATTTGAAAAGAAAAATATATGGTAAAAGGGAATTATTTACTCCTTTTTAAATGTAAAAACACATCCACACCAATATATAATATTTTTTTACATTACTGTAAATATAATTTACAAAGTCTAGGTTTAATAATATAGGCGACCAATAGATTATAAAAAATCAGAAGGTACCATAAATGCCACACCGTGTCACTCATCTCCTGGAAAACCTGAAAGCCAAAAATATAGAAAGGGAACTGTCCCGTTTCTCTGAATCAATGATTATCATTCTTATTTTATCAGATATTATTTTACTGACACTTATCACCTTTTTCTCGGTAAGCCCCCAGGTTTACAGTTTAATTGTAGTATTTGATTTGATAGTGGTGCTCATCCTGATACCAGAATTTATCTACCGCTTAATTAAATCAGACAATAAAAAAGAGTTTTTAATGTATAATTTCACCGATGTCATTGGTATGATCCCGGAGATCATAATGGGACGTTTCGGTATCTATGCCCGTTATTTCCGGCTTATCAGAATCGCATCCTTATTTAAAAAAGATATCAAAAATTCCATGGAATTCTTACACAGGACCCGTATTGATTATGGTATCCTGCTTATCATACTCATATTATTTGCCGGGGCCATCATATTCTTTTTAACTGAACACGGGGCCAATCCCCAGATGGATGGTCTGGACGATGCCCTGTGGTACCTGGTGGTAACCATTACCACCGTGGGCTATGGTGATATCTATCCTGAAACCACAGGAGGACGTATTGTCGGTATGGTTATCATGTTTGTTGGTATAGGTTTTATCAGTTTTTTAACCGCCACTGTAACCTCCATTTTTATAAAAGACATAGATGAAGAGGAAATGGACAAGATAGATGAAACCAATGCCAAGATAGACCAGCTACAGCAGGAAATTCAAGAACTTAAAGAACTTATAAAAAGCAATAAACAAAAT
Source organism: Methanobacteriaceae archaeon UBA587 (assembly GCA_002504725.1). Classification (GTDB taxonomy): domain Archaea; phylum Methanobacteriota; class Methanobacteria; order Methanobacteriales; family Methanobacteriaceae; genus UBA587. The sequence continues at coordinate 101,686 of DATN01000009.1, forward strand.
TAATTCCTTTAATGGAATTATTTATTGTCATTTTTTCTAAATTAATTTTAGAAAAGTAAAACATGATTTTTTTTCTTAAAAAATTGAAACAGGATTATCAATCAAAAAAAGTAAAATAAATTTCCAATAATAATAATAATAATAATATAAATATCTTATTAAAATAGAGTATTCTGGAAGTCCTTCACTGGTTCCAATGCACCGTTTTTACGGATGTGGCTGACCTTTATCCCTTTTTTAAGCAAGTTCTGGGCAATGAGGTGATGGCGGTGACAGTGGTAGGGATCTTCCTCAGAACACATGAGAACCATATTATGATTCCGGCAAGCTATAACTAATTCACGAATTCCCTCCTTAAATTTAAGAGTTCTGGCCAATAGAGTGTAATTTACGTTACCATCTAAGTAATATTTAGGGTCACGGGGTTTTCCCCCGATTTTATTGCCCAGGAATATATAGGAGATGCCTGCATATTCCATAGATTGCTGTAGTGGTTTCTTATTGAATTGAGGGACGTGTTTACTGTAGGGGGATGAACGGATATCCACCAGGGTGTCCCGGGAGTTTTTTTGCAGGATTTTTATAAAATCTGTCATGAGGTGGTTGCTGTGGCCTATGGTGTATATGGTAGACATGGTATCACATCTTTATTAGTAACTAAATAAATAATCAGAAAATAACTTATCATATATAGAATCGCCCCATATAAAATTAAAATTTACATTAATAAAAAATTACTCTATCTAATTAAAATAGATAAGAATTAAAAAGCCACCAACATGTTTCAGTGATAATATGAGCGAATGGATCGAAGTTAAAAAAGAGGAAGATAAGAAGGAAGAAACTAAGATGTGGGATCCCAGTGTAGCTGGTGATTCCATTCAGGGGATTTATATTGACCGGGAAGAAAATGTGGGTCAATTCAAGAGTAAAATGTACACCCTGGATACCTCTGAAGGTGAAGTGAAGTTGTGGGGATCCACCGTACTGGATAACCTTATGGACGAAGTGCCCTTTGATTGTGAGGTGCGTATAACCTTTCAGGGAACCCAGCCCTCCAAGAGTGGGCGCAACCCCTGGAAGGACTACAAGGTAGAGTACCGTAAATAAAATTCCTATAAGCTTAGATTGAATCTAAAATTAGGTTATAAATCACAAATTAAATTTATCTAATTGGTTAACATAAATAAAACTAGATAGTGAATCATTAATTATTTTAAGATAATAAATTGAGGTGGAACCATGGATAATAAAGAAAAAGTAATCAAAGCATTTAAAGAATCAGAAGAACCTTTAAATGCCACCAAGGTCAGTGCCATATCTGGTGTGGAGAAAAAAGAAGTGGATAAAATTATGAAGGACCTTAAAAAAGACGAGATAATTTATTCTCCTAAAAGGTGTTACTGGGCCTATAAAGAATAAATTTTTTCTAATTTTATATTTTTATTTAATTTCAGGTTTCTTTAATTGTTTTTAATTTATCCAATGCCGATTGATAGGCCTGCTCAGTGATATTCTTATCATCAAATAATGTTTTTAATTCAAATCTGATGTTCTTTGAGGTTATACGATCTCCCTTATTACGCAGATGAGCATAGGCCATGAGGATAATGGGATCCTCTTCTGCCAGGTCATAGATAGACAGGGCAGTGGATGATCTGGGCTTCTTATTTATCACCACATCCATAACTTCCAGGTTAACAGTTTTGGCATCCGCATTAGGGGATTGGACTGTTTTTACGGTGACCAGGGATATATTCTCGTTTACGGTTTGTCGGAATTTGCTGAAATTCACCGAATAATTCTCCTGCCAGTTTTTAGGGGTATGGTTGATTACGTGATTCAGGGTATCAATGAAATGGTAAAATACTCCCCCATTTTCCCCATAGATATTATCGGTTTCCGGGTAATAGGAGGTTACCAGTTCACACACCCATTTTTCACGGTTGCCATGGTCAGTTATTATTAGATAGAATTCAGCCACCTCTCTTTTTCCCATGGGCACTGCTTTGAATTCACCTATAACGATTTCTCCTGAGATCTCTTCGCCGGGTACCAGTTCATTTAAAAATTTGGTGTGGTAATCTTCCATTTTCTCCTGGAGGGTTATTCCCAGATCTAACATTTAATAAACACCCCTTAAGTCATTCTTAATCTTCAAATACGCCTAAAAAATTCGCTGAAAATTATTTATCTTCAGACGCTCCTAAAATTCCACTATTATCCCATAATTCTAAATTACATCTATCCTATTTTCTGATATTAATTATGTCTGCATAAATTTATGTAGTTTACATAAAAATACTCAGGAAATATAATATATAATCACAGTTTGATAAGGTAATTCCAGACCCTTTCATCCCCTAAATTGATAAGATTTGAAAAATAGAATAAGAATAATGAAACCAGCAAACTTAAACTACCATGAAAAAGGCCAGGGCTATCCCCTTATATTAATCCACGGCCTATCCGATGATCTGCATTTTTGGGATCCCCTGATTCCAGGATTAGCAGTCCATTACCAGGTTATTTCTTTAGATTTGCGGGGTCATGGCCAGTCACCCCTTACAGGAGATGAGTATTCCATAAAACAGTTTGCAGAGGATGTTATTCACTTATTAGATGGTTTGGGTATTAAAAAGGCCCATTTTATTGGTTTTTCTCTGGGTGGTGCCATAGCCCAGCAACTGGCCCTGGATAATCCATCACGGGTTTTATCACTGGTTTTAATATCCAGTTTCAGCTATACTGATTCGATGCTGGCTGATAAATTATTAGGATTACGCTGCGACGCCCTGAAGGGTGGATTTGGCCAGTACTTTGATAGTATGGTCCCCCTGGTATTATGCCCGCCGGTTATTCAGGAAAATCATGAAGTATTAAGGCAATTGCGAGCATATAAAATAGAAAAAGAATCAGTGGACGCGCTGATTAGGTCCCTGGATGCCCTGCAGAAATTCAATATTAAAAATGAGATATCTGACCTGAAAAAACCAGTCCTGGTTATATGTGGTCAGGAGGACGCCCTGGTTTCAGGGGCACTGGCCAGAAAAACACATAAATTGATTGAAAACTCCCAATTCCATGTGCTAAATGGTGTGGGGCATAATGTGCTTATAGGAAAGGCGATAAAGCAGGTAGAGGCACTGATACTGGAATTTTTAGGGGAATTAAGCCCGCCATAAGATATAATGGGTTCTGATCATTGCCCCATTGAACTATATCTTAGATTATAATCATTCAAATCCATATTCGGACCATATTATATTTGACATGTTTTTCTTCAAATAATCGAATCACATCGTCCACCTTTTTAGCTGCAATGATAAAAGTGGCTCTTCCCATCTTTTTACCGTACTTAGATATAATCCCCTCTTTTTCACTGATATATTCCTTATTTTTGTGTTTCTTTTTGACTTTATATCCATATAATTGTCTTTTTACGAACATTTTATCCTTAGCCGGAATTTCACCATAAGTATAAGAAATGAAAGCTGCTGGTTTTAAAAAATCTTCTCGGCCTAAAACCATTTCTGTTTTACAGTATAATATCTCTCCATCTTTAGTTACTTCCCATAAAAAATCAGAGTCTATTGATTCACCAAGATTAAAAAACACGAATGAAAACGGGTTTTTCAGGGAGTATTTATTCTCAATTTCAATGGCCGTCTTTTGGGCTTCTTTTCCTTCTTCGTCGATTTCTGGATTTCCTGGAGAATCAAATACCAATAGAATATCTATATCACTCTTTTTATGCATTTCCTCTTTTACCGCTGATCCAAAAAGAATAATAGCTTCTAAATCTGGTAAATTTTTTAAATTTTGAGCTAATTCCAGTGCAGCATTTCTAATACTCATTAGCCCACCTACTAATTTGGTTTAATATTTTAAGAACTTCTGAAACTGTTTTTCCATTGCCTTTACCACCATACCATCGTCCATGACGAATTGTATCTAATCTTCCAAAGGCAATTGCTATTTCATCCTCACCATTTTCCCTTAAAAACCTTTGAAGTCCAGTATGAATATCTTTGTGTGTACCAAATCTCATTTCACATCCATAAGAAATAAAATGCATGGAACATCCATATACCAGTTCTACTATTGCACTGGTATGGCCTTCATTCGATTTAAGTAAATTTATACTTTTTTGGATCTCATTTGCTTTTAGTAGGTGGGATTCTGCATTCATGAGGAGAACATCCGATTAATAATTCAATATACTCAAGTTAAATTTGACACATCTATAAAATGTTTCTTGTTATATATGTACAGAATACTTCTATATTAATTTTTCTGTTATTATATAACTGTAATTTCTGTTATGTAGGTACAGAATAAAGCAAAAACAGTACTTTCTGTTACCATGTAACAGAAAGAATAGATTTTAAATTATATGAATAAGTTTATTTTTAAGTTAATAAAAAAAAGGATATGTGGATATTCCAGAAAAATATCTCCAAGCAGTGCAGGAATTCATGGGTAGGATAGAAAAGAACCACCACCATGAAATAGAAAGCATTATCCTCTTTGGATCTGTGGCACGTGGCGAAGCCCGTAAAGATTCAGATATCGACATACTGGTCATAACCAAAAAGGAAGACTTCCAATTAAGACGCTTATTTATTGGTAAGGCATTTGATATATTCCTGAAAACCGGAAATAACATTTCAGTGAAGGTTATTTCTCACCATGATTTCCAATTGACCAAAAATTACTCATTTTTAAAGAACGTCCTGTCTGATGTGTGAAAATTGCCTGATAGTGAAATTCAAAAACTGATTTTAAGATGAGAATTACGGCTTAAAGCCGCGGAATATCTACTAAAAAAAGGTTTTTTTGAGGATGCAGCGGCAGCCATTTAATATTTATTTTTAATTTATTAGTTATTAGAAGAATTAATAATCATGAAATAGTTATCATTTGATTTGTGATCCTACTTCAAATCAAACAATAACTAAAATTGCTCATTCTTGGTGGCAAAACCGCAAAAGAGCAATTACTATATTGAGATACTTCTTATTTAAATGTCACCCTGATCAATCAGATAATTTTTGGTGATTATTATCCATTAAATAATTATTGAACCTATAAATGACTCAATTCCTTTTTAGAAGAGTCCATGACCTTTAATAATTCAGAAGCAAGTTCCATCTGTTTTTGGGCATAAGTATTGTATTGATTCTCTAAATCTCTTAATCTCTTTAATTCTTTTCTTTCAATAAAGACCAGTTCTTCATTCTCATCAAAAATTGTATCCTTTTCATCTATACTCAGCAAACCATCTAATTGAGCATCAGAAAGTTTAGAAGAAGATTCCTGGAATTTTTCTAACTGTTTTTCTGATTCCATATCAGATAATACTTCCTGTAGTTTATCCATTAAATTAACCAGCAGAGAATCCCGATTTAAGCGGTAAGCGCCCTGTTCCTTTATTAATAATTGCAGTTCCACAAATTGTTGGATAAACTTATCCAGAGTCATTCTGGAGATCTCTGAGCCCTCTGCTATCTCTTTTTTGGTGTATTTATGGAATGGATGGGCCAATAAATAATTTATAACTTTTACCTGAGGACATTTTCCAAATAATTCTATAAGCATTATTTCACCTTAATAGAAATGTTAAGTTCATGTATATTTATTATACATACCACTGATTTATATTTTTTTATTTTATATAATTGTATAATTTTTATACATATTAGTTTATAATACTTATTATTTAGTAATTATTAAATATTTAATCATACTATTTAGTTTATTGAGTATTACAAAAATATCTTTTAGTGATTACATGAAAGAAGATTATAAAATCCAGATTGAAATTTTATATTACTCCAGAGAACCAGTCATATAGGGGCACACCATAAACCAATTAAAAACGTTTGTCGGCGCTTAAGCAAGTATGATTGTAAGAAAGTGACTAAAGAAATAAGAAATTTAATTAAAAAGGATTTAATTTTACCATATATCACCCATCATGATAAAGACATCCGTTTAAACCCTAAAAAGATGAAAATAATAAAAGAAATGACTCAAAATAAATGGAGAGATCTTAAAAACTAAATTGAATTAAAAATAATTAAATTTCCCTCTTAATACTGAAAATCATATATTAAATTAGTAATATTAATAATTATCTTTCCAGGAGTAATGTAAAAATTTATTAAAAGATGTTTAATATTTCATCACTATCTGAACAAATATGTACATTATACCAGTGATTTTTTAATTTTAAGCCTACATTCAACCATTAATACTGTAAATTCCACTGATTTTAAAAGTATTACTTTATACTCATCCTAAATCCTCCATAAAAACATTTAAGCAATATTTAAATATTAGATATCCTATAAGATGTATGATAAATATTTAAATTTGTAATGAATTTCAAAATAAGGGAGGCCCAATGTGAATCTAAATAAGGGAAAATTCATGCTGCTCATGCTGATTATAGCCATAATAGCCATGATCAACCCGGCATCAGCAGCCAATTATAATGTAAATAACACCACCTATACCAGCATCTTCTCAGAAACCGGTATCCTGAGCAGCTTCAACCTGGATGGGGTGGACTACACCTTCCAGGAGGGTGACACCTTCACCTTTCTGGAGGGAATCTATGAGAATATGAGACTAATCCTGGATAAAACCGTGGCCATCAATACCAATGGCAGCGTTAAATTATTCAGTAATGGCAACCAGCCAGTTATCCATATTCTGAATAATGCCAACCACACCAATGTCAGCGGATTTTATATCAATGGGTCGCTGATGGTGGAAGGTGACCATGCATTAATCAAGAACAACACCATTGTCTCTGCGACAGGTAATGGGGTTACCATATCTGCTAACCAGGTGAATGTGGATAACAATAATATAAACAACTGTAACCAGTCCGGGGTTAGGTCCACTGGAAACAATAACACCATCAAAAATAACGTCATTAATTCCAATGGTGCCTCGGGTATAAACTCCTCAGGAGCCAATGCCACCATCTACAATAACACCGCCAACTACAATAAAAAATCCGGGATCTATTCTGAAGGTAACAATGCTAATATCAACCTCAATGACGCTATGTACAACAGCGAGCACGGTATCTATTCCAAAGGGAATAATGCCACTATATCCCGGGGCTATGCCCATTACAACCATCTCCATGGGATATATATCACCGGTAACCATACTCAGCTGAGTAATTCCTACACCTACTATAATTTAAACTCTGGGGTTTACTCCACCGGTGCCTGGAATTCCTTCAGCAGTGTGATCTCCTGTTACAATAAAAATAATGGTATCTACTTAGCTGGTGCTGATAACAACGTGACTTTCTCCACCTTTAAGAATAACACATTCAGTGGGGCACATCTGGTCGGAAATAATGTGAGGATCATGTTCTCAGAGGCCCAGTTTAATGGTATGCATGGTATCTACTCCACCGGCAATAACGCCCTCATCTACTACATATACAATGCCTCCAGTAATGGCCAGCATGGTATCTACTCCACCGGTACCAATCTAAATATGCAGATGATACTGGCAGCCCATTCCAATAAGTATCATGGTGTGGCCTCTACCGGTAAAAATGCATATATCTACTATTTGGTAGCCAATAATAACCTGAAAAATGGGGTTTACTGTTCTGGGGCAAACCTCTATCTGGCCATGGTAAATGCCACTGCCAATAAGTGGAATGGGATCCATTCCGCCGGTAGCAATAACACTCTGGTGCTGGTAAATGCCTTCTCCAATAAGAACCATGGTATCTACTCCACCGGTTCTTTAGCCAAGATTGGTCACTGCCAGTTAAACAGTAATTCCTGGAATGGCCTCTACTCCACCGGATCCACTGCCTTTATGACCAATGTAACTGCCAATAATAATGGACAAAACGGGATCCAATCCACCGGCTACAAGGCCACCATCTACCTGAATAAGGTGTCCAGTAATGGTCAGAGCGGTATCCGTTCCTCTGGTTCCTATGTGGTTATTGCTAAGAATAGTGCCACCTACAATAAGTATTATGGTATCTATTACACCGGTAAAAAGGCGTATCTCTACAAGAACACCGCCACCAAAAACAAGAAAAAGAATATAAAAAGATAGCTACTAATTAAGCTATCAGTATTCCCTAAAAACAAGGAAAAGATAGCTATTAAATTGGCTATCCTTACTTTTTTATTTTAATGAATTTTAAGTATTATAAAATCATTTTTAAATTTTATTCTCTTTTATCTGCTAATTTTAAATTATGAATATGATTCAAAATGCTCTAAAATAATTAAAAAATGAATATCCTCAGAATTTATCTAAAATCGTTTTTGAATTAATTTTGAAAATTAATTAGACTAAAGATTACTCTAATTCTAAACCAAGAAATCTATAACTAAGCTACCATTTCAGCCTCGATACAAGGAATCCCCGTATCATTGGAGGTGAAACTATTTACTGACTGTATCAGTTCTTTATTATGGATATTTACGCCCAGGCCTGCTTTAAGGCATATTGATTTTTCATCAATTTCCACATGCATTTTAATAGTATGGATATTGTTAAGGCCATATTTAGGGGTTTTAAGAACATGTGATGCATTTAATATTTCTAATGCAACGGGAATGCCATTTATATCAAAATCGAGTATGACATCATTATCCAATTCAATAGAAGTATCATAATTATAGTCCCTTTTTACATTAATGAATAATGCATCAACTTCCATATCGTATTTATGTTCAACTTCAAAGATTGTATCACCTTTCATGGTGTCTGATCCTCCGGGCACTACTATGAGTATAGGTAGTTATTATTAAAATATTTTCCATTTCATCAATACTTAAAATTAAATAGATGTCCTCTTTTTTCCTGGTAGGATGCTCATATAATAATTTAAATGTATTATAACTTGTTTTACCAATTAATACTGGTTTTTTATTAATTAATGAATCATAAATTAAGTCACGATCTAAATTATCACTCCTCAATGAAAAAGAAGCCATAGAATGTCGGGATTCTCTAATTTTATTTTCACTCGCAGCCTCTTTATTAAGATTTTTTATTATTTCCCAGGCTTGTTCTAAATCATAATCACGAATCCCATCACCACCTATTCATTTAATAAATATTTTTGATTTAATTAATCATTATAATAAATATAACTAAATTAGTATTAATTATTGTTGTAATTAATATAAAAATGATTTATGAAGAATAGAGAATGATATATAAAAAATTTATTGAAATAATATAAAATTAGAATTATGATGACTGCCCCTCTATACAGCAGCCATCATGTTAAGGCGGTTATCCTGTGTAGGGTTCCACTACTGTTAAACCATCATATCCCAGTTGGGCAATACCATCCAGGTAGAGTTCCATAGGTTGTCCATAACTGGCTGGTTTCATGGTGGGATCGTATATTTCGTTTCTCCATACCACCGCCATATGGGCCGTAGTGCCCTCACGGTTATTGATGGTTATAAGGCTGGGGCTTTCCCCTTGGCTTTGCAGGTATTCTGCAAATGCTTTTGATTTGGTAGTGCAGTTATTGGTTTGCTCATCATATACCGTGTCGGCAATGGCCACAAACTCGTTATAGACACTGGTTTCATTAAGGGTAGTTGTCTCAGTCATATTGGCTGATACATCTCCTTGCATAGGAGGTTGTGCTGCATATATGGCCGTCATTAAGACTATGCTAATATAGATCGCTAGAATAGTCACCCCAATTTTTCTACGCACCATCTTTATCACCACACTCCATTTTTCCCAAATAATCTCTATTCTCCGCTATGTTTTGTTAGTCGTCACACGAACTTATATTTTTTTAGAATTTTTAGTGACCCGATGCCCCAAAAAACCATTCCCAATTCTCAAACAAGCAAATAGGCCTACAAAATTCCTTAAACGCCTTAATTTTCAGAATTATTGTGACTGTGATCACAAAAAATGGTAAAAATTAAGAGAAAAACAGTTTTCAGCGATTTAAATTTGATTAAATCCAATTAAATAACTTCATTTTAATATTAAATCAAAAATATTAATTATTTTAAAAAATAGCAGTAAATGAATATTCAGAAATTACAATCTTTAATTAAAAAAATGCATTAACTAAAATATTCTAAATTATAATAATTTAATTAAAATAATAGTGCTAACTGAAATATTTGAATTATAATCTTTGAATAAAATTAAAAAAATAATTTAAATTAAAAATTAGGGGGCACTACCTGAAATTAATAGAATATTACTCCTATTCTAGAATTCAAACCTTACCAGGATCCAGTACCCGAATGCCATCCTCTTTTAAGACCTCAAACAGTTCCCGGTGCTCGGTGTGGATAGGGTAAACACTCCCTGGTTGTATCTCCCGGATCATATCCAGTATCTCCTGGCCGCAGGCATGCCCCGAGGCATGGTAGCCGGTGTGCACCTGGATATCAAAATGGTCCAGCCAGTTCATCTCCCTTCTCACATCCAGTTCCATCTCCTCATTAAATGGTTCAGTCTTGGATTTAATGTAGATGGCATTTTCTGGTTTGATATCAATCAATTCCTTAAATTCAAAGATGTCGCACTGGAATATATAATCCTGGGGTCGCTCCTGCAGATCATGGTAGGTGACATTATTGTCCCAGGATATGAAATCCTTCTCCCATCCCCTATAGTCAGCCTGGACATATTCCTCTGCCAGGTCCCGGCTGCACAGCCACTCACCATCCATGCATACATAGGAGTCACCACCCCGCAAACCCCAGCTGCGGCGGGGTACATATACTGCCACCTCATCAATGCAGGGATAACCCATACCATAGAACTCATTTAATAGAAATGCCTGTTTAGTATTTACCACCAGTGTCCGGTCTGATGCTTTTGCTGCATGGTAAAATGTATAAAATCGATCCAGGTCCCGTATAGGATAATTCACAATGATGAGACCCCCATGAGAGAGGGCCAGTTTGGTGACTTTCTCCTGGATATCAGTCTCCAGCACATTTTTGGTACTGTCTATACGGGTACCCTCGGTGATGAGGATATCCGGAGAAAATTTTCGGGCCTCCTTAACGAATTTCCAGGTTTCATGTTCCCTTTTACCATGGAATCGGAAGTCCCCGGTGTAAACTATTCTATCATGGTCTTTCTGGGCCAGAAAGGCACAGGATCCCGGTAGGGAGTGGTCCACCGGTGCAGGAGTTATGGTAAAATCTCCCAGTGCAAAGTCTTTATAGGGTTCAATTATTTCAATGTCCCGTGGTTTAAGGGTGTCCCGGGAGGATGCACGTTTATGGGTGGTGGGAGATTTTTTGGTGGGTTTTTTCTCAATTAACAGAAAATCGGTTTTATAATGGGTATAATTATTAAATCCCGGGGCACCAGTGGTTTCCAGGGCCCGGGTAATGAGAAAACTCTCCCTAGTCATGTAAAAGGGGATGTCATCACGTATATGGTGCAGATAACCCATGTGGTCTATGTGGGCGTGGCTTATCAGTATGCCCTGTACTGCCGGGTCAGGGCAGTGGGGGATGCCACTGTGGCGCAGGTAGTCCTCCCGGTAGATGCCCTTAATTTTAGGCAACATTCCAAATTCCACTAGATCCATGATCCCATTTAATTTACGGGGCTGCAGGAATTCTGAGAAATAGTCTCCCTCTTTATTAAAGCTTTTACCAAAATCAAAGAAGAATGAATCATTATCTGAGGAAACCCTTACCTTGTTTCCACCTATCTCATCCACTCCACCATAGAAATCTATCTGTACCATGCATACACCTGATTAGAAATAGTGATAATATTTAATTAAATTTTAGATTAATAAATGGATATATTTTCCATCTTAAATAAGGAGAATAAATAATAAAAATATTTAAAAATAGGATTCCGTTAGATTACAGCCAGTTCCCCGGCAGAGGTTATTTTCAGATTATTTTTAGCTATAAAGCCCATCTCCCGTAATTCCCGGATGTGGTTATAAGTCATTCCCCGGCTGATGCCTATTTTAAGGGCCAGCTTCTTAACTGAGGTTTCTCCACTTTTCAATTCATCCAGAACCAGACGTTTGGTAGGGGAGATACCGAAGTTCAGTATAGGCAGGTCAATGACTTCACTGTCTTCCTCAGTTACATATACTATGCGCTCCACCATGTCGTGACGGGCATAGCACCCAAATAGGGCTCCCAGAGCCTGGGTTTTACGTCCCCCACTGACATTGACCACCACCCGGCGATCATGAGCATATTCGTTTTCAATTACATCTGCCGTGTCATGGGCTATGCGCACTACGTCATAAAGACTGGTTAAGCGTGGTTCCAGGTCAATGAATTTACCCACTGTGTCCTGTAAAATCTGTTCTACCTTGGTTTTTTCCACCGGAGCATCCTCTTCCCGTAATAGGATAACCCTTTTAGGGGAAAAATTGGTGATGCAAATCATTACTGGTTCAATGGAATAAATGGTGGATATTAAAGTGGTTTCCATAAATAATCACTCTCTTTAATCACATAATGCACATTTAACCCTATCAATTTTCCAATACAAAGATTACACATAAATGTACATATTAAGCAATACTAATTTCTAAGTTATGTTATGTTGTAATCATTTAATATATATTTTCCCCTCAGATTTATTATTTTAATTAAAACAACACCCAGCACAGTTAATTTTAGAATATTTGCCATATATTGATTCAGTTTGAATAAAACATGATAATCTAAAATAAAACTGAACACTTTTAACATATACAATATATCCTATTTCTAAATAAATAATAATTACTATTAAATATTAAATAGTAAACATTAACATTTATATAGTGGTGTACATAATAACCATTAACACAATCAGTATTGGCATGATCATGTACATAAAAAAGCAGCCCTTAGATAAAAAGATTAAGTAAAATCTCGGGATTTTGTACATAATTGGCATAAATACTAATCAAGAATAAGATTGCCATGGCGGTAAAATCATTTAAACGCCATTTACTGGTGTAAATTATTATTTAAATTAGAGGTGTACCATATGGGTGAAAATAAACCGGATAAATTGAGTGCTGGTGGAAAAGCCGTGATCGGATTGGTTGGTTTGTGTTGTTTAGGAGTTATTTTAGTGGTGGCCATTGGTGGATTATTTGCCCCAGAGGCCGAGACTTCTGATTATAATTCCAGCAGTGAACCAGTACAGACTACCAGTAGTGAACCTGAAGAATCAGAAAGTGATTATAAAGCATCATGTGAGAGTTTAAGCTTTAAAGAATTGAATAAGAATCCTGAAGCTTATATTGGAAAAAGGGTGAAATTATCGGGAACGGTGGTACAGATCATGGAGAGTTATGGTTACACTGATATCAGGATGGATGTCAATGACAATTTTGGGGATACTGTCTATGTAACTTACGATGGAAGCACCTCCGCCCTGGAAGATAGCAGTATAACCATCTATGGAGAAGTCGCTGGCAGTTACACCTACGAGTCCCAGGCCGGATGGATGATTACCCTCCCCCAAATAGATGCCATGTACATAACAGTTGAATAATCTTTCATAAAGAAGAAAATTGGTTTCAGGAAAAATGAAAAAACCTAAAATACTCATCCTGGAAGACGAAAGTTTGGTTGCTCTGGAGCTCCAGCACAAGATGATTTCCTGGGGATATGAATGCCCCTTAACCTTCCATGCCGGTGAAGATGCCATAAAATGGGCTAAAGAGAATTCCCCAGATATCATTTTGGCGGATGTGAGCTTGAAGGGAAAATTGGATGGTGTGGAGACTGCCGCCATAATCAAGAAACAACTGGACATTCCCGTAATATTCCTGAGCGCCCACCTCCAGGGAGATATCATAAAAAAGGTTGTTGCAGTGCAGCCCCAGTGCTATCTCATTAAACCACTGGATAACTACGAACTGATGATAAACCTGCAGATTGCACTTTCCCATCCAGACTCTCCTAAATTTTTATAATTTTTATTTTTTAAAAGAATAAGGAATTTATTTCAAAATAAAGACCATTGAACCAATCTAAACTATTAATGAAGCATACACTTGGACTGATTCTAAAATCTACTTAGAACATTTAAACAGATTTAGAATGCAGAAAGCATAAGTGTAACTTATTTTTCGGGATATTTTATCAAAATTTATAGACCATTAAAGACAGAATATTTAGTTAGATAATTACAAGAGGAGTATTTTATATGGTTCACTATGAAGTTGATGAAATCCCAGAGAGCATCAGATGCGCTAAATGTGGAAAAGAAGCTAAAGAAGTGGAAAACAGCTATCAACAGACCAAGCACTTTGTTTTAATCACTTATAAATGTCCTTTTTGTGGTAATGTGGAGAAGAGACAGTGTGGGAAACCAGTGGAGCTAATTGACTGATTGTGATTTTTTTGAAGGGCATCTACTCATTAATATGATTTTTATTCAAAGTTAACCATAGTTAACCCCGTTATTGGTTAAGTTTATGGTCACCTAATTACAGAAACATAAATGAAAAAACCATGGGTGGTGAATTTAATGGAAAATACTTGTGAAGTAACAAATGTATCTTATGCATCAATATCTGGTGAATTGAAGGAAAAATTAGGGTTAGAAAAATCTCCGGTAGCTATAAAATTCATTTTAAGGGAAAAGGATCTCCCTGAAGGAATAGAGAAACTGGATAAGCCTATAAGACACTGTGAGATGGTGCAGAAAGCTGCTCAGGGAGCGGTTTTTTATGCCACATTTGAAGAACAGGCCTGTAAAGGTGGTGCTGCCGCCATTGGTGCTGGTGAAGCCCCTGAAAAGTTAAAAACAGGCGAATTTTACTATGATCTGGGACGTTTCTCCAGTCTGGGTGCGGCTAAAAGGACCATGGATGCCATTCCTAAAATAGACATCCGCAGTTATGCCATTGTCTATGCTCCTTTAGAAAAGGTCAGTTTTGACCCGGACGTAATTGTAGTTATTGCCAATCCTGCCCAGGCCATGAAATTATCCCAGGCCCTGGTCTACACCCTGGGTGGACGTGTGGAAGCTGATTTTGCTGGTATCCAGTCCATCTGTGCCGATGCTGTGGCCGGACCATTCACCCGCAAAACCGCCAATATTACCCTGGGATGCAGTGGATCCCGGCAGTATGCAGACATAAAAGAGAATGAAGTCATCATAGGCCTTAATGCCGAGAACATTGGCTGTGTGGTCAACGCCCTGCAACAGATTTAATAAAGGATTTTTTCAAAATAAATCCTAATTTTAATTTATTTTCATTTTTAAATTAAATACTGTTTTTTTAATATTAAACTTAATAAAATACCTTTTTTTAGATAATAAGTCTAATAAAGAAAATTTAATATTCATTTTATTCAAAAAAAATAAGAAAAAAATCTTTAAAACAAAATATAATCTAAAATCCAAATTTTATTCAAAAAAAATAAGAAAACATCTTTTAAATAGAAAGTAAATTATAATGCATTTTATGGAAAATAACTAAAAAAGAAATAATTTTTTTAATAAATGGAATTCTAAAAGAATATAATTTCTAAAAAATATTATAAAACTAGTTATTTCACTATTCTAAGTCATAATACTGCTTAATATACAGATAATCACCATATCTATTGACATTAATCAGTTCCAGATCATTAATAGGAGGTATGCCATAAAGTACCACCTTATTCTCCACCATTTTCTTTAAAAGAGGGTTCAGATTACCATCCCCCTGGGGGAGGTACTCTTCCAGCAGCTTCCTATGGCAGGCCAGGGGCATACCCAGGCCCTGTGCTGAGTCCAGATAACCTTCCGAGCCCCGGGCCAGTACTGCCAGCATGTTTTGTGGATCAGGAGATTCAATCACAATTTTTATAAGGTGTTTGAATGTCTCGGTGGTCACTGTGGGCTGGTCACCGGCACCACAAAGACAGATATCTCCTGATGATGCCCGGACACCATTTAAGAGTGATGAGGATAGAGGAACCTCATCCAACTGGTTTTCCACAATTTTAATACGCTTATCATCCATATCCTCAATTACTGGTAAAATATCATCCTTGAAATGACCCACCACCACCACACATTCATCCACCCCTGCCTGGAGGGCCCTGTGGATGGTGTGCGCAATTACAGGTTCACCCTGGATATCCAGGAGCAACTTGTTTTTCAGGGGGAGTTTTCGCTTAATTAAATCTTCCTGCATGCGCCTATTTTTTCCGGCAGCAGTGATGATAGCTGATATAGAAAAGGACATGGTTACCCCCAATAAGATTACAGTGCATGATTTTGTTTTAAATATAACGTTATATATTTAATTTAACAGGTATTTTCCTCTAAAAATAAAAAAAAGTAAGATAATTGATTATTTGGGTTCGAATCTAATCAATTTTGCATATATCATGGTACTGCCACCAGATCCCGTGGTCCACATGATGATTTTCACTGGATAATCCCCGGTATTGGTTACTTTGATACCAGTGGAAGGACTGAATCCAAACAGCACAGCGTGGTATTCCCCGGTCATCCCTGTTGGTAATGGGAAACCTGCATCCCAAACCACAGCCCGCAGTGCCCGGGCAGGTGGACAGGTACCATGAGTGGCAGATCCTCCAGGTGCTTCTGGATCGGCAATTGATTCAAATCCGATGGTTTCTTTACCAGATGAAGTGGTGTGGGGAGGTATAATGGTGTTATTCCACGCTTTAGCAAACTGGCGGGCATTATAGGCCCGTGCAATATCCCCGTACTGAGGATAGGAGCCCAGATAACTCACAGCACTGCTGGCCGTGATGTTATTGTAATCATGCATATACACCATGATAGGTGATGCATTAGGATAGTTTTCCAGATAATCCTTAACATCCTCTCCAAAGTAATCAACTATCTTGGATGGGGGAACCATATTTCGCCCGTCACTGAATTGACTGATTCCATAGTCAATAGCGATTTTATCCCCTACATCATGGTTTTTATACCATCTTTTAATGTAGGAAACAGCGAGATAATTATGAGGGAAAGTATCATTACTTATCTGGTCATAGGAGATTTCTTTAACTGTTTTATTGTTTTCCACGATTTTTATACCAGTATCTGTCTTAACGGCATAGGAATATGGTGTCTTGAATCCCCAGATAAAGTTATCTGGTGCCGCCACCACTAGGGTATTGTTCTCCACCAGTAGCATACCTGGTCCTTCAAAACCCTGGGCAATACCATAACGGGACACACTACCGCTGGTTAATTCTGCGATAGGTGTTTGAACCGTTCCCGTTAATATGGCACGGAGTACATCCATATAACGTTTATCCTGAGCATAATCCACTAAATATTGTGGGTGCAGGATAACAGGCACATTCCTGATCTTGGAATCATCCACCACATCAGTACCAGGAAGTACCGTGTCACCAATCTCCATACTGGTTATTTCCTGTGGAGTTTGTGCCGGGTAGACTGCCTCCATATAAATTCCCAGTGGTACAGTTACTATTGCTAAAATTATTATTGCTACGAATATTTTAAATGCTGAGTTTTTCCAGTATTTGCTTAGAATACTTGACTCCCCCTTCGCCTATTATTAATATTATATCATTATCTTTACATATTTCCCATGCCTTAATTATACCTTCCTCTACCTGCTTATAGCTGGCACCGACGGTACCGACTTTGGCCTTCTCCTGACTGGCTGTGGTATGAAATACCGGGGCTTTAATCTTTGATGATGATTCCCGGGCGGCAAATGATGCCGGGACAACCACATCAGCATGATTAAGAATCTGGGCTATTTCCAGATCACCAGGGGCCCCACTTTCTGAGGAAACCGTGTTTACCACTATGAGCCTATCCTCTGGTGACTTGAAACCCAGGATACTTTGGATGGCTGCCTTTACTCCTGCCGGATTGTGGGCAAAATCAGATATAATTAATGGTTTATGTTTTAGTTCTTCAAATCGTCCTTCTACTCCCTTAAAATCTACAATACCTTTTACAATATCATCAAATTCTACTCCCATGGCCCAGGCCGCTGCAGCTGCTGCCAGGGAATTATATACATTACATATACCGCCTTTCATTAATTTAATATGGGCCCTATTAGGTCCTATGGCCAGTATGAAATTATCATCCTGCACCTGCAGGGCACTGACATCTAATTCCGGCCTTTTATAATCACAGATGCATTTATAATCCCCCATGTGCCCCAGGTAGTGCTGGGAATATTTCATGAGGGTACTGCAGGAGGGGCATTCCCTTCCTTCAGAAAAAGTCAGGGTATCGGTGTCCATACTACCAATACCATAAAATATTACCTTTTCCGGGTTGCGGTTCTGGGAGAAATCAGCCACAAGGGGATCGTCGGCATTTAATACCATTACATCCGCTACTTCCCCTATTTCTTTCTTACAGGCAATATATTGGTCAAAATCATGATCCTCACCCAGGTGATCCCGTGAGATATTGGTTACAATACCCACATCCACTCCAGAGTTCAGGGCAGATTTTTTTATTTCCTGGGAATTACCAAAGGTGCCGATTTCCACCACCGCCAGATCCCCTTTAAGACGGGCCTGCAGGGCCGGGATGAGTTCTGTGTTTCCCTGGATATCCAGATAGTGTTCCGGGACATTGAATCCCGCGCCTTTGAGGATGTGTTTTAAGAGCTGGGTGGTTGTGGTCTTACCATTGGTACCGGTTACCCCCAGCACGGATTTATTCACCTTACATAAATCCAGCACCTCATCCACACTGATAATATCTGCATCGGTAACTGATCTTATCTTCTGGATGACTTTCTTGTTTTTAAGTAAGCTGGGTGCCAGGACAATGGTATCTGCCTCTTTAAGCACATCTGGGCTGTGTCCACCTAAATCAAGTTTGATTCCCTCTCTCTGGAAGACCCCTCTCAGGGGAGTATCCTCTACTGAATCAGAAACAGTCACTTCGGCGCCGTGATGTTTGAGAACCCTGGCCATGAGGCTCCCCACTGTTCCGCATCCACCAATAACCACCACTTTTGATATGGATTCCCTGTGGGATTTAATGGCCTGTAAAATATCTCCCCGGACATTAGAGTAGGCATTGACCACCCCGGGGCCAATATGGAGTATAGTGTCCCCTGGGGCAGATAGTAACAGTGCTTTATTGATGGATTTGGTTACTGAATCCGTTATATATGCTTCCGTACCTGCGGCTCCATCTATTACCTCCTGGGCGGCTTCCCAGTCTATCTTTTCGGTGGTCTCATTTTTGGCACTGGCCAGCACCACCTCGGCATTTTTACCCAGTATCTGACCAATCTTGAATTTATCCCTCACCGTAAGGGTGTCCGGGTTATCCAGGCTGATGATGAGTCTTCCTGATACCTGCAGACCCCCCAGTAATTTTTCCATGCTCTCGGGATTGTGGGCGGCGTCCATGAAGATATTCACTCCCTGAACGTGGTCAATTTTCTCAAATCTTCCCTTGACCCCACTAAATGATTCCAGACGTTTCTGGAGATAATCCAGTTCCAGTCCCAGCACCAGTCCTGCAGCCAGGGTGGCCAGGGCATTTTCAATATTCAGGGACCCGGGTACCTGGAGATTAATGGAAGTTTTATATGGTCCCACATACTTTCTCTGGAAATCCCCGCACTGACAGGGGACTTTCCCACACTTAGCACATACAGCGGTGGGAATCTTACTACACACAAAGGTAAAAGTGGATCCGTCCAGCCCATTTAATTCCATATTCCGGGCAGTTAAATTTAGTTTCACATCCGCTGCAGGATAACTTTCACCATCAAATTCCAGTGGTTGGGAATTACCCATACCATAGAATACGTATTCCGTGTTGAGATGATCCCGGCCCTGGGCAATTACCGGGTCATCACCATTGAGCACCGCCACCCCGGAAGGATGTATGAGGTCCTTTATAGAGAAATTACGTTTGATATATTCCCCATAGCTGTCAAACTCATCCATATGATCCGGGGTAAGATTGGTTACCACCCCTGAACAGAGTTCCAGTCCTTCAGCCATACGTATGGTTCCATGGGGTAATTCAAATATGGCAAAGTCCTTGCTCTGGGTTTCCTCATTCACCACCAGTTCCACCAGGCCCTCAATAACCAGGGAATCCTGCAGGGAAGAGAAAACCAGGGTATTAAATGATTCTTCCAGAACATAGTTTATCATGTTGGTGGTGGTGGTTTTACCATCGGTACCGGCTATTCCCACCATAGGGATCTTAATAAGAGTATTCAAGATTTCTCCAATATCGGATGTGGTTATTTTATTTATCTCCTGGGTGGTGCTGACTTTTTCAATGTATTTACATATATCCGCGGTTGCCGGGATATTAGGGGATATGAAAATAGCATCTGCCCAGCGTACACTATCAAAGATATGGGTTCCCAATTCAAAACTCACTCCCCTCTTCTCCAGCTCTTTAACCTTTACCTTGGCTTTTCTAGGGAGTTCATTGAAGCTTTTATTATCAGAAACTCTTACCTCATTACCTAAGTAATTCAAAAGATTAGCAGCGGGTCTTCCTGCGTTTCCAGCCCCCACAACCAATATTTTTTTACCAGTTATCACTTTATCAACCTTTATTATCAAGATATGCTTAATTTAATCAATTTTAGTTTATTTTTATAAATATAATACTGATTAATCCCTTCTTAAACTTATTTACCACTTTATTTATAAATTCAATTAATATCTGGAGTTTATCAGAGATTTTATATCAAAGAGCCTATTTCCTATTATATCAGAGATATATTTCTATAGTCTATATCACAGAGTTTCCAGCATTTTCTGAATCTCCAATATTTTAGACTGGCCATTACCACCTACAAATATATTAACTCCTGTTTTAGAGTGTTCTATAATTATTTTAACCACTTCTTCAATGTTCTGGGCTATTCTAACCTCACCCTGGAAATCAGAGCACTTTATCTTATCCAGCGCCCCCTGCACATCCTCTTCCAGACCATGGAACAGCACCAAAAGGTGAGGATTAGCTTGGAAAACCTCATCTAATATTTCTAAGCGCCATGGTTCGTTTTTTCGGGGCGTGCCAATACATATAACTGGAAAATCCATCTCTTCTAAGACCAGTCGTGTGGCGTCGGCATTATCTGTTTTTCCCACCACCACCTGGCTTTCTTTCAGCTGGTAAGATTTTATACGTCCTTCCACAGCATTGAACTTTTCTAAAGCAGATTTAATGGTTTCTTCATCTATGTGCAGGGTCTCACCTACGGCCTGGGCGGCTCCGGCATTAAGTTTATTGAATTTACCAAATAAGTGAGCATTATAATCACATTCCCCATAAAAATTACTGTTTTCTGAGTGAGAGGCAACTTGACAAAGGAGTTCATCGTTTTTATTCAATATAGCGCTTTTACCTTTTAAAAATTTGCCCATATGATCCCGGTAATCTTCCATAGAACCATGATGATCCATATGATCCCTTCCCAGATTGGTCACCACCACCAGATCAAATTCAAAGCAGTGTTTACAGAAGTCCAGGGTCATATCACAGACTTCTACAATCATGATATCATAAGAATTAATATCTGCTTCTAAAAATAGTTCTGTGTAACCCTCAAAGCCACCCCCTGCATTTCCACCCATGAGAACCCGGAGTCCGGCATTTTCCAGGACCTCCTTGATCATGAAGGAAGTGGTGGTCTTGCCATTGGTACCGGTGACCCCGATGGTATAAATGGAACGGTGGGCATCTATTACATCCGATAATAGTTTACGGGACTCCCTGACTTC
Organism: Methanobacteriaceae archaeon UBA587; assembly: GCA_002504725.1. Taxonomy (GTDB): domain Archaea; phylum Methanobacteriota; class Methanobacteria; order Methanobacteriales; family Methanobacteriaceae; genus UBA587. The sequence continues at coordinate 123,417 of DATN01000009.1, forward strand.
ACTGGCCAGGGAGGTGTTCCACAGGCCCGGGCTGATGACCACGGCATCACTGGAGAATATTTTATCAAAATCATGCTTCCCTAACTCCAGATCCACTCCCGGGACATCTATCGAGATATCTTTGTTCAGGTCTGTGGCATAAACCTTACATTCATGTTTCTGAAGCGATTTAACCGCTTTTTTTCCTTCTACACCTAAACCTACCACAGAAACTCTCATTAATTCACCTTTAAATCTTAAAATATAATAAATCTCTTATGAAAAATTCCTTTTTTAGATAAATTTTATTTTATTAACGGGATTATTCCAATTCTGATTAAATCAGTCAGGACTATTGTTTTAGTATTTCAATTCAGATTATATCAATCGGACTATTTTATTTAGAATTGTATTAAAATTTTGAGTTAATTAATATATTTGTATTATTATTTTCATATTAAAAAAAATCTTTAACTAATGTGTATTATTAACACTATTTATATTTTCGTTTTAATCTTAAAAAAATAAAAATAAACCAATAAAAGAAAAAGTAGGAACAATGGATTTAATGAATTTGTTGGAAACAGAGATTATTAACTATTAACTGCTCAAAAATAAGGAAATAATAAGGGAATAAAGAAATAATAAGGAAATGATAAAATATCATCGATTGAATCTGGCTTTTATTCGGCGATATTGCTCAACTAGATCTTTAATCTGCTCTTTAGCATTGTTCTTAGTACTGTAAGGTAATATGCCACCATGCAAACTTATTTCTTCTTTTTCCAGCTGCCGGATATTCTCAAATCCCTTATCTTTCCATAAATCCAGCCACCCCTCCGGGGGCCGCAATATTTCCGGAATATCCATGCCTAGATGCTCAGCCCATAATACCTTCCGGAAGTTTTCAATACTAGCGGTACGGGGAGAATCCATGTCAAACATGAGGGCATTTATTTCCATGTTACGATGATTTAGGGAGGTTTCACTACTTCCAAACTCCTCGGCACAGCTTAAGGACGATCCGTCCAGATTGGAAGTGCCTATAGTGGCCCATACATCATCCACAATGGCTACTTTACTGTGGATATAACAGTTCCGCATTTTATTGTTTCCATTAATAAATCTACCAGACCATTTGGCAAATACCCCTATTTGGGGGTTTTCAATGATTAATTTTTTCAAGTCCAGGCCCATGAATTCAAAGCCGTAGTGCTGCCAGCTACGGTAGGTGGGCACATCAGGAACTTCATTAATGAGCATAATAACCTGTAATTGGGGGTTGGATTCCACCGCCTTTTTTAAAGCCCCTATGATGTATTTATTGGTGAAGTACTGATTTTCCAGATAGATGAAATCCTGGGCATTGGCAATGGCCCTGCGGTAGGCTTCCAGCACCCCGGCTTCTCCTTTCTCAGTTACGGTCTGGGGGGTGATGGATCTCACAATCTGCAAGGACTCGTTTTCCACCCGCAAAGAAGGATCAAAGCCCCTTAGATGATCAGAACCACCTGAAAGATCATGGGCAGATTTATCTCCTGATGATTCACCAGATTTAACTGATTTAGGGGAAGATCTATTATCAGTGATCTTATCCTGGCCCTGAAAATGCAGATCAGAAAGATAATTCCATAGCTCTATGAAGAATTCTTCCAGGTGCTCCAGTACCGGACCTTCAAAATAGGTGGAAACATCATGGTAGGGGCCCTCATTCTTTTTAAGGCGTCTTGGTTCATGAATATGGTGTTTGTTGGTGTCCCAGTAGCTCTGGGTGAAGGGAGATCCTATGATGAATCCCTGTTCCCCATCAGCCACTATCACCTTGGCATGCATGGAAAAAGGACCTTTAGCCGGGAATCTCCTTACCTGCACCCCACTATCTTTATAGTAGTCATGTAACTCGTCGTAGTTATCAGGAACCACCCTGTTTTCATTTATAATGATTTTAACATCCACGCCCCTTTTTTGGGCTTGCAAGAGTTTGTGGGCCAGCGTATGGTCTTCCTGATAAGTCAATGGTTCATCAGATGATGGGAAAAAGCGAGGCACAAATTCCGGGTAAAATACGAACTGGGTAAGATAAATATATGATTGTGCATCGTCTATTACCTGCACCATCTTTTCCCAGGCCAGGTGGTTGTCAATGAGTATTTCAAAATTGTTATGATGGGTTACCCGGGAGGGAGTATCAGTTTTTAGGGTTACCTGCCACCCCTCAATCTCTGCCCGGTTAATAACAATATCCTCTATATGGGCAAAGGTGTTGGTGATATCAGAATAAACTTCCGTCTTTCTCAGGTCAAATACACCCATCTTATCCTTAACAATGATTTTAATATCCGGTTCTTTGTCGAATATTTCCCGGTATCTTTCTGGATGGTAAATGATACGGTAATGGCCCTGTTGGTCAGTGCGTGCCGATCCCAGATAGTCATCCCGTAAGGAGAACAGCATATTATATTTGTCCTTTATAAAGTCCAGGTAACTGCCTAAAATCCTTTCATCAGGGATAATCTCTTTCTTGAACACCGATTTGATTTTGGATCCCAGTAAATCAAGGGCATTTAATTCCAGCTTTCCATAATCAACATCTTCAGCTATAACCATCAATCCCGGTAGGGGTTCTCCATTTTCATCCAGGATTCTGCCCTTAACACCAATGTTACACTGGTCAAATATTATTGTACCAAAATCAATTTCATGGTCTTCTATGGTTTTAGAAAGACCCATTATAATTTTTTCATCTATTAAAAATTCAATCTTAATTTGATTTTTATCATTTTCCAGAAAGGAAGGGTCTAAGTTGAAATCAATGGTAAAATTTCCAGTATTATCGGTGGTGGTTTCCCCCAGTGTGGGGTCATCATCAAAAAAGAAAGAATAGTCCGCAATTGCCTTTGCCTGAACACCGTAGATAGGTTTTTCGTCTTCATCCACCAGTTGTCCATATACTTTATAATCCATAATACCCCCTCATTATCCTGCACTGCAAATTATATGTATCGGATAGTATGTCTAAGATTAGAAATTTATTTAATATTTTACCCCGATAATTCATGAATATTTTTTAATCATAAATGTTTTCTATCTAATTTTTTATTGCATAATCCATATATTTTTTATTTTAAATTAGGATAAGGTGAACCTGCTCCAAAAAAATCAAGTCAAATCCCATATTTTCCTAAAAAATTTGTACTTTAAGAATACATATTAATAATATGAAATTGCATTTTCCACATCATAACTGAATAATCATTCATTCTTTTGTAACTAGTTCATAAAAGAAAATAAGGGGAAATATATGAATAAAAAATCAGCCAAAGAATCAAACCAGTTAAAAAAAGCCACATTTGGGGCGGGATGTTTTTGGGGAGTTGAGGATGCTTTTAGGAATTTGAAAGGAGTCATTTCTACCAGTGTAGGATATATGGGTGGAGATCTTGAAAACCCATCATATAATGATGTCTGTACCGGGACTACCGGGCACAGTGAAGTGGTAGAAATCATCTATGATCCCTCCCTTATATCCTATGGTGATTTACTGGAAGTCTTCTGGAAGATACATGACCCCACCACCTTAAACCGGCAGGGCCCGGATATAGGGGTACAGTATCGATCGGTTATCTTTTATCATGACACCTCCCAGCAGGAACAGGCCCAGAAATCCCGAGACAATTTAAATTCCTCTGGTAGATTCAAGCGGGAAATTGTAACTGCCATTGAGCCAGCCACCACATTTTATAGAGCAGAAAACTATCATCAACAGTATCTGGAAAAAAGAGGCCTTAAAAACTGTCGATTCTTATAGATCAGGAATATGAACAGCCAATATCTCACATGATGTTATAAATCAAAAAATCAATCATTTATAATCAATTATTAGTTAATGAATAAGGATTTAGGGGTGTTTAAATGGGATTGAAGGAATTTAATGAAGATATTTCCATAGTTCTCTGTGGAGAAGCCGGGCAGGGAATACAGACTGTGGAAAACATATTGGTGCAGGCCCTGAAAATGGGAGGATACCACGTATTTTCCACCAAGGAATACATGTCCAGGGTGAGAGGGGGTGAAAATTCCACCCAGATACGTGTTTCCTCTAAAAAAATCAGGGCAGGTGTGGATCGCATCGATATTATGGTGGCCCTCAGTGAAGGGGCTCTTAATCACCTGAAAAAAAGGATATCCTCAGATACCCTTATTATCTGTGATAAGGAACTCTCCATTAATACTGATTTTGAAAGATATGATATTATCCGAATACCATTCTTAGAGAAAGCCAGAAAAATGGGTGGGCCTATTTTCTCCAATGTAATAGCTGCCGGTACCATATCCTGCCTGCTGGATGTGACTAAGAAAGATTTTGATGCCTGCATCCGTGCCATGTTCACCCGTAAGGGTGAAAAGATATTAGAGGGTGACCTTAATGCCGGATCAGAAGGTTACTCCCTGGGTAAAGTTATTATTGGTTCTGGAAAAATATCAACCACCATAACCAAGGATCCTCACATCAGCCAACATCTTTTAATTAATGGAATAGAATCCTTTGGATTGGGGTGTATTGCAGGAGGGTGCCGCTTCATGTCATCTTATCCCATGACCCCCTCCAGTGGATTGCAAATATTCATTGCTCAGCAAGCCCATGAGTTTGAAATGGTGTTTGAACAGGCCGAAGACGAAATCGCCGCCATCAACATGGCCATAGGGGCTTCTTATGCTGGTGCACGGTCTCTGGTGGCCACCTCAGGTAGTGGCTTTGCCCTCATGGTGGAAGCAGTGGGATTATCGGGTATGATTGAAACCCCGGTGGTTATCTATGTGGGTCAGCGCCCGGGCCCTGCTGTGGGACTTCCCACCCGTACTGCCCAGGAGGATCTGGACCTGGTACTCTATGCCGGACCCGGTGAATTCCCCCGCATAATATTTGCACCGGGAAACTTTCAGGACGCTATGCAATTAACTGCCCGGGCCTTTAATCTGGCCGATAAATACCAGATTCCTGTTTTTATTTTATCAGACCAGTACCTGGCAGATATTTATTATAATCTGCCTGATTTAGATGTAGAATCCCTGGAAGTGGAGAACCATATAATTAAAACAGACGAGGACTATATGCGTTACACATTAACCCCAGATGGCATATCTCCCCGGGGCATACCAGGCTATGGTGATGGACTGGTTCTGGTGGATGCCGATGAACATGATGAATCAGGACACATCACCGAGGATTTGGATATGAGGACCAAAATGGTCAACAAACGCATAAAAAAGATGGATAAGATCTTAGACGATGCGGTTCCTCCTCAACTCATCAAGGCCTGTGAGGGGGAAGAATATGATACCCTGATTATAGGTTGGGGCTCCACCTACGGCCCTATCAAAGAAGCCCTGGAAAAATGGGGGGAAACTTCATCTAATAAAAACAAAGCATCCCATAAGAATAAGGTGGCATTTTTGTACTTTAAACAGCTATATCCCCTGCACCCTGAGACACAGTCACTGCTGGAAAAGGCAGAAAAAACCATTATCCTGGAGAATAATGCCAAAGGACAGTTCGCTAATTTATTGAAACTTCAATTTGGCCAGGAGATTGATAAAAAAATACTTAAATACAATGGTATGCCTTTCTCGGTGGAGGAAGTGCTGGAGATCCTTGAGAACCTAGAGGAGGTGTGAATATGGATCCTGAAATATTTGATATGCCCCATGCCGATGTGGCCTGGTGTCCGGGATGTGGAGATTTCGCTATTCTAAAATCACTTAAAATGGCACTGGCCGAACTGGAAATAAAACCGCAGGATTTGGTGATGGTCTCGGGAATTGGACAGGCCGGTAAAACTCCCCAGTACATGAAGTGTAACATGTTTAATGGTCTGCATGGCCGTTCCCTTTCTCCAGCAACCGCTATAAAAGCATGTAAGCCGGAAATGGTGGTTATAAATATCAGTGGTGATGGTTGTACCTATGGTGAGGGTGGGAATCACTTCATGCACACCATCCGCCGCAATCCGGACCTCACCAATATTGTGAACAATAATATGGTCTATGGTTTAACCAAGGGACAGGCCTCCCCTACCAGCCAGGAACATTTCACCACCCCAGTGCAGGTGGACGGGGTTTTTGAGGAGCCATTTAATCCTATTGCTGTGGCTATATCCCTGGGAGCATCATTTGTGGCCCGGGCATTTGCCGGGGACATCCCCCAGACCACAAAACTGATAAAAAAAGCCATAAAACATAAGGGATACGCCCTCCTAGATATTTTACAGCCCTGCGTTACCTTCAATAAGATTAACACCTTTGCCTGGTTTAAAGAAAACAGTTACTACCTGGAAGAATCATATGATCCCCACGACCAGTCCCGGGCCTTTAAAAGAGCATTGGAAGGTCCTGATGGTGGAGGTAAGTTTCCTTTAGGGGTTTTTTATATCAATGAAAATAAGAGGACATTTGAAGAGAATCTATCGGTCTATGCAGATGATAAAAGCCCCCTTTATGAGAGAAAGGTTGATAAGGATAAATTAAAGAAGTTGATTGAACAAAAAAGGAGTATATAAGGTTTATGTATCAATACCATTCATAAATTGCCAATAACCATCCCTAAATAAATAAGAATCAAAATAAACCCCAATTATAAAGTGAGGTAGTACATGTTTGAAGAGGAAACAGAAAACAGAGAGTACCATTTATTTATCAGTCAGATCCCTGATTCAACTAAAGAGTATGACCTATTCACCGAAAAATTGAAGAATGCCTATAATTTTTCTTTTGTAAACCATTCACTTAAAAGTAAAACCCGGGAAACAGAATTGGAAGAACAGTTATCTATCTCCGAAGTGGTGATTATCCTTTCTGGTCAGTATGCTACGGAGCCAGCCCTTATAAAAGGCATAGTGCTGGAGGCCAAAAAACAGGAAAAACCAATAGTTCTTATCCGACCCTATGGCCTGGAAACGGTCCCCCTGGAGCTGGAAGAACTTTCTGATGGTGTGGTGGGGTGGAATGCTCCCTGTATTATTGATGCTATAAAAAATGTTTTAGGTGAGGGGGATGATGAGGCTAGCTGTGAAATCCTTTAAAAACCCTGCTTCGCCATATATGGATCTATTTTAATTTTTTATTTATTATTTTTTAATTTATAATTTTAATAATCCAGATAATTCTTAAATTAATTATTAATTAATTCTAATAATATTTTCTTGAAAAATTATTTAAACTGAATAATAGTCATTAAAACAATAAGAAAGATACAAAAACTAATTTTTATTCGGTTAAAATACAATTAAACTAAAAAAAAAATCCATAAAAACAATAAAAAAACTAAAAACTGATTCTAAAATGTCTAATAAATTAATTTTAAAATAAAAATAAAAAAAAGCAAGTTACAGGTTATATGATGCAATAACCGAACTTACTGAAGCACAGGTTTTGGTGTAGTGTTTACTACCGTATTTTTTGGTGATTAATGAGGATTCAAAATTGACCCATTTACCATTAATTTTTACCTGTACCCATCTGTGACGTGAGGAAGCACTGGTTTTTCCCTGTACTACTTTAACCTGGTAGCCGTTGGCAGCCAGTGTTTTTGCAGCCCAGTCAGCCAGTCCCCAGCAGTCCCCATACCCCGTTTTTTCCACACCGGCAGCCGTGGTTGAGGCACCGCTTTTGTGGTTGAAGTGCTTGTTCATATAGGTAGCCAGGGTAGAAAGTCCTGAGGTACCACTTAGATTATATAAATCTTCTTTTTCATCCATGGTAGCTGACTTAGTAGAAGTCCCTACACTGGGAGTTGTTTTAAAGGTAACTGGACTAATAGAACTGGTACTGGTAGCACTTTTGGTACTGGCACTTTTGGTGCTGTTAGTGCTGGTGTTATTAGCAGTGCTATTGGATGAGTTCACTGACTTGTACTTGGTCACGTACTTGTATTTGGTCACATATTTGTAAACGTACTTGTATTTCCATTTACCATATGATTTGTACCATACTTTGGTTTTAACTTTGGCTTTGTAAGCCACTTTTACCTTGTAAGCCACGGTAGTTGTTGCCGCACTTACTTCTGAAACGTCGCCAGCGGCGACTGATACTTGTGAATTTGCATTTTTGTAAGTATTATCAATTAGGCCCCCTGAAAAGGGCAAAACGCACACCACTATAGTAAATGATAGTAGGAGTGCAAATGTCGAATGTCGCTTAATTATACCGCCTCCATGTTCTTAAAAAGCAAAATGCTTGAAAAGAACATCTTCGAAAAATAGACTTACTTCAACATAGTATATAAAGGTTGTGTTCCAAATTCCAAAATAAAGCCCATTTAAAACCTTTTTTAGGATTTAAAACCTTCAGCGTGTCAATTGATAATAACATTATGGACAGAGACATGTTAAGGCCTGTTTTCATGGACTCTCTTATCATCACTGCCTTTTTTAAAAAAATAAGGTTAACTAAAACCATTTCTTTGGGGTGCCCCTGGTTCAAATATGAATCCAACACCCAACCCCTATACCTAACCTTATCCAATCACTATAAAGAATATAATAAGAAAATAACGTATTTTTATAGGTTTAAAATAGATTTAAGAGCCATTAGAAGATTATATAAAAAACCCCTAAAATGCTAAAAAAACGGAAAAAATCGTGGAAAATATGTTTTTAAGAATTTCTATAAAATGATTTCTTAAAAATATATTAAAAAATAATTCGAGAAATTTATAATAAGGGGTACTTTTTAGAGTAAAATTATTTGTAATTAATTATTAGGAAATTAATTGGAAATCGATTTAAAAATTGGAAAATAAAAAAAAGAGAATAAAAAATTAAAAAATCAGGACATACCTGAAATTCCACCTATATCTACTTCATCCAGGATAACCTGGGAGTCACCTTCCTCTTTTTTAACCTTGATGATGTTATCGGCTGCTTCCTCCAGGTCAGCGTCGTGGGTAACAATGATCATCTGGGGGATAATGGACATCCTCTTTAAGATGTCAATGAGTTCCTGCCGGCGGTAGGTATCTAAATGTATGGTGGGTTCATCCAGCATAATAAGCTCCAGGTTGCCTCCGGAAAGTGCCTTGGTGATACCCAGCCTTAAGGCTAAGGCTACTGCTATGCGTTCTCCGCCACTGATCATGTCCAGACTGGTTTTACCCACCGGACCATACACCTCAATGTTGTAATCTTCGTCCAGAGATATATCAGAATACTCAAAATTAAATTTATCAAAGAACTCCCGGGTGTTTTGTTCAATCAATGGCCGGGATATATTCCGTAATTCCTTCTGGATACCATCTTTTCCAAAGAGATCCCGGAAGTATTTCAAGAGTTTAATGAAATCCTGGAGAGAGGATAATTCAGATTTATATCCTTCGTATTTGCCCAGTTCTTCTTCCAGTTTTTGTATACTCATCAAAACTCCCTTTAATTCGCCATTGAATTCTTTTTCTTTACCATTAATATCCATTAATTCCTGACTCTTGTTTTCAAAGAGAGTGGTTAAATTTTGGTGAATCTCAGCATCATAGGATACATTCTCCAGAGATTTAGTGTATTTATTTACGTATTCAATATTCTCCTTAATACTAGCGCGTACCTGGAGTAGAGTTTGATCTAATGATTCTTTATTATCAATGGATCCTTTAATCTGCTGGTACTTATTGTTGAGTTCCTTGAGGCGGGAGATTTCCCCTTCCAGGGCATCGTTATCCAGAGTCTGGACACCAGCCAGGGTACTTAACTGGGATATCTCCTGATTTTTAGAATTTATCATGGACTCGAGTAGTTCTAAAGATTCCTGATGCACTCCCAGATCACCAGAGGAATCCAGAACACCCTGTGCCTTGATATATGCATTATAATCTTCTTTTATTTCTTTAAGCCTATCTTCTTTGGAATTAATATTGGCCTCCAGTTCTTCCAGTTTAGAAACTTCCAGGACCAGCTTTTCCATCTCGCCTTCAATTTCATCCATCTCTTTAATTAAAGAATCATGGGACTCGATTTTCCCTTTGAGAATTGCCAAATTTATAGCATTTATCCGGGTGGATTGGGATGTCAGATCATCTCTTTGTGCTATCAAATTCTCTAAAGAAAAGGTTAGATTGGTAATGGCCTGGTTATTGTTATCCATTTCCGCTTGATAAGATTTTAAGAGTTCTTGTTTCTTGTTTTCATCGATATCTGATTTACAAACCGGGCACTGGTCTTCCACCAGTTTCAGTTCAGAAAGGGGCTTTTTTATACTCTGGTTTAAACCCTGCAGACTAGAAATCTGCTGTTTGATATCTCCCATCTCCCTATCCAGAGAACTGATTTTTATTTCGGCAGCTTTTTTAGTCTTTTCCAGAAGTTTTTCCAGTTCTTCCCAGTTATCCAGCTGGGAACCTAATGCCGTGTTTGCCTCCTGGAATAACTGGCTGATTGTCTGTTGTAATTTTTTTATCTTATCCTGGAGCTGGGATTGATGGGTCCTCTTGGTTTCTAGAACGTCACGGGCCCCGGCAAATTGAGATTTTTCCTGAGAAATCTCTTTAACCTTTTCCTGTATGGAATTATATTCCTCATAAGACGGTTCCTTCTCAGAGAGGATTTTTTCATACTTATTTATTTTGGTGATGGCTTCTTCGATTCCTTTTTTTTCAATTTCCAGAGAATTAATATCTGCCAACAAACTCTTTAAATCAATAAGACTATCCAGACGATTAATTTCTGGTTCCATCTCCTGCATGAGTTTTTCCTGGGCTTCCATATTGGCTAGTTCATTTAATAATTCCTTTTCACGGGATTGAGCAGTATTCAGTAGATTGTTTTTTATGGTGATTAGGGATTGTACCTGCTGGAAGATGACCTGCTGATTATCCATCTCATCTTTGTCTTTTTTTATTTTCTCCCGTTCCATAATGACTTCTGTAATTTTTTGCCGGGCTTGCAGGATTTTCGCCTCAATATCCTTCTTCTCAGCATTTTTTGTTTTTAATTCCTGTTTTAAATCACCCATGGACTCTAATCGACCCTTATAATTCTCTTTTTGAGCTTCATAATCCTTGATAAGGGGCATCATATTTTTCCAGGCCTTTTCCAATGATTCTATTCCCAATAGTTTTCCAATCAACTGTTTCTTCTCTGACTGGGTTTTTTCAATCAGATCAGCTATTTCTCCCTGGCGCACATAGACTGCATTCAAGAATAGATCGCCATCCATCTCCAGCAGATTCTGGATTTCCTGGTTAACCTGCTTGTCTCCAGATAATATGGTTTGAAAACCCGCACCAGAAATAGAACCTTCACTTATCTGAAGGGATGCTCTGGACGCTGATTTGGTCCTTTCCCGGACAACCCGATAATTTCGGCCATTAACCATGAAATCAAGTTCCACTTTCATCCTTTCCTGACCTGATCGAACCAGATGCTGCAGTGTTCGCCCAGTATACTGTTTAAAAAGGGCAAAGCTTATGGCCTCCAGAATACTGGATTTTCCTGCACCATTTTCACCCATTATAATAGATATTCCCGTATTAAAGTCTATAATGGTCTGGGAGTGGGATTTAAAGTTTTCCAATCGCAGGTTTTTAATTATCATGATCTTCACCATAGAATTCCTGATAGAATTTAGTGGCAATTATTTCTGCCTGTTCCTGATTTCCAGTGGACATTTCATTTAACAGGGAAATAGCCAGATTAGTTATATTGGGATCTTCAAATTCACTCAGACGCTGGCTGAGCAATTTTTTAGGGTTCAGGGCATCGCCATCAATCAACTGTTCCCGGGCATCCATAAGATCCTGGGACTTGAAATTAGGTCTTAAGCTGAGACATATATCTGAAAATGAATTATTGAGTTGTTCAAATACCTCCGAACGGTTGAAATTCCCACCCTGCACAGTAATATTTAGCAGGGGCTTTTCAGATAAGGTTAAGATGTATTGTTTTATTTTATCTATTTCTGATGAGAGTTGAGAGTATTCCACATTTTCTTTAATGAATTCCCGGGGCAGTTGTATATTAACTGGATCAACCTGGGGCAGGTCTCCCCCCATATCCACCAGGTAAAATCCTTTACCATTTTTGTGATAGTTACCCAGCTCATCAAACTTCCATATCTCAGTAGAGCCCGGGTAGGCCAGTTTACCCTCCCCAAAATCGTCTATTATGCGGTTGTGGATATGACCCATTGCATAGTAATGGAATGATTCCGGGAGATGGGCCAGTTCCAGTTCATATTCAAAGGGCAGATATTTATCAATGCCCTGATGTAAGACCAGAATACGTTTATCATAATCACCGGCCACTTTCTCTAATTTTTTTAGACTTTCCAGGAGGTAGGTGGACTGGTGTTTGGAGACATAGGGTAATCCCCCTATAAAGATTCCCTGTTCAATGAAAAAAGGATTATTAGGACTTATTATTCTAAGTCCCAGTTCTTTAAATAAAAGGTGAGGAGGTAGGGCATTCTTTCGCATGATAATATCATGGTTACCAGGTATGGCATAGACCGGGATGCCTGCATCTTTTAATTTCAATAGGTTTCTTTGCACCGTCAAAAGAGCATTGGTAGGGGGCCGGGAGAATTCAAATAGGTCTCCAGAATGTATGACGAAATCGGGTTTTTCCTGGATAATATTCTCTACCACATTCTCAAATACATCGTAGAAGTCTGTTTCCCTTTCAAAAAGACCATACTGTCGGTAACCTAAATGGGTATCTGCCAGGTGGGCGAATCGCATTAGTAATCTCCTCCCAGATTTAAAACATCGTTCTTCTCATCTTCAAACCGTTTTCTGGTGTCTTCTTCTGATTTTTTCCAGATATCAATCACTGCCAAATCTTGTCCAAATTCCTTGTTCTTGTGTTCATGAATCTTAACTAAAGCCGGAATCTTGGTCATCAGACCCAGCACCACCGCCTCCCCAATATTCAGGGAGGGTAACTGCTGTACCAGGTCTTCACTGAGACTTTCACTGGCTGACTGAACATGGCGCTGGTCTTTAGGTTCCACCAGTCTTAGAATAATCATGTTATTGGCCTGGGAAAGAGAATCAGGGTCAATGGATTTGGGGCTCTGGCTCACCAGACACAGACCCAGCCCAAACTTACGTCCTTCCCGGGCAATACGGCTAATCCACAGCTTGGATTCAGTATCCCTATTATTGGGTGCCAGGATATGGGCTTCCTCTAAGACAAAGAATACAGGGTGGTTCAGAGGTAGTTTTTCACCACTATCTGCCTGACGCAGCCATTTCTTATTGTTCTGGAGAGCATTTCTTAGAATATGGCTCACAATAATCTCAGCTGCTTTCTCATCCACCGAACCCAGATCAATGATATTGGCCTTACCTAGTTCCAGCTTGCTTAAGATATTGCCCGCATTGGCATTGATAATGGAACTGTAACGCTGTTCCAAGTCTCCAATCTTATTTAGAACATCTATTATTGGTTTGTCTCCCTCAACATCCTGTCCACGGAAGGATAACCTGCCACTTTCCCATGCCTCCAGATACTCTTTCATAATGGTGATGAATTCCCGGTTTTTGGTATCACCATTCCGGATATCCCGGGAGGCCATGCGGTAACTTTCCAGGAAGTATCGTTCCTGTAGAACCGCCCCACCCCCGATACGGGCTAATCGTTTCATTTCAGAAAAAGTCATGTAAAGAGGATTTATCTGGGGATGGATGACCTTAGCCTCTCCATTATTGAAATTGATGTTATATTCAGAGTGCATATCAAAAATTACCACACAACCATTGTATTCCAGTATGCCGTCCACCACCACTGCCACGGTATTGGATTTTCCAGCACCAGTCATAGCCAGAATAGCCATATGCCTGGAGAACATCTTCTCCAGATCCACCTTAACCTCTACATTGTCCTGGGTGATGAGGGTACCCAGACTGAGACTGTTCTCTTTCTGAAATATCCCCTGGAGATCTGATTCAGATGCCGGGATTATCTCGGTTCCTGGAGGTGCTGGTGTGCGGGGAATACGCAGATTATCATTAATATCACCCAATATCCGTATAGATCCCCTGATGTAATGGTCGTCCCCTTCTATTTCCTTAATCTTGGCAATGGTCTGGGGATCAAATATCTCGTCACTGATGGATACACTACCCCTTACCAGTGACTCGATCATCCCTAACACATTTTTATCATCGTATTTTAGTGAAACATACTCCCCTACCTGGGGCATCTTCTTGGAGATAAAGTTGACTTCAATAAGGGAAGTTTCCCCTACACATCTTCCAATGACATTACTCATAACATTTCCCTCCCGTCCTTTTCAAGGAATCCCATAATTTTTAATAATCTTTCCATATCCCTATTTTTTATAATCACGTCATGGTGGGCCTTTTTTAATAGGTAAGGATAACCTTCCACACAGTTAGACTTAATGGTATTCAATAAATTAACGATTTTTTCTTCAATCTTTTCTTCATCCCCGATTTTATAAGGTAGTTCAAACTTTAGAAGATTGCCATTATCTTCCAATCTGGCATAAAACATGGTAAATGTGATGCCCCTAAAGAATTCATTTTTTACAGGAAAATCGTGTTTTACTTTTGTGGAAACCTTTGGGAACTTTGGTTTGGAGTAGCCTTGTTTTGGGTGATTCCTATCAAACAGGGCCATGTCAGGAATATCTAATCCAAAGTATTCATTATTAGTAGATGTTTTAGATATAGCAACCACTTTGGAACCATTTTTAAGAAGTTTACTTATAACTAAAAGATTTTCCAGATTTTCCAGATAAATCATAGCCTCTGTTTTATTATCGAAATGTTTTGACAAATCTTCTTCGAATTCAGAAGATTTAATAGATACTTCTAATGAATCAAGTTCTGATTCCAGAGCAGATAAATATCTAGATTTTATTTTATCCTTGGTTTTTCCAGATAATTCTTTATCTAAAGGAATAGGACGAATAAGATTTCCCAAAATAGAACCATCAAACAAATAATAATCAATACTTTCCTCTTCCAGTGATTTTAAAGCATTTTTTAATTCATACAATCCCATATAATTCCTTAAACGATCATCCACGAATCTGTGATGTGGTAACAAATCGACGGTTGAACTCTCAATTTTCTGGAGCTTTTTGCGGTAGATTATGGTTTCTGCACTTATAGCATAAAAAATAAAACTCAAGAATTTCTTTTTATTTATACTACCATCACCAGCCGCAAGAGTTATATCACGGTTATTCTCTGTAAATGAGTGATTTACCCATTTTTTACTTGTATCTGGCCCATTAGCATATAATTCATCCAGTTTTTCCTTTAATTCCTGTTTTTTGGAAAGTGTTAATTCCAGCAATGATTCTAACATGACCCCACCTGTGAAAAATATAAACTATGCCCTTACTGATAAACTTATAATGATGTTATCATCATTACCTATAAATAGTTTTCATATACAAGTCAAATGAAAATTGAAATATTTTCTAAAATGACGACTAATATAATTTAAAAAAGTGAAATTAATAAAATATTTAGTAGTTTAGTCTTTTTTTAGAAGATTAATCATTTTTTTCTTCTTTTTCGATGATTACCGCAGTACCATAGGCCAGAATCTCCTGCATAATATCAGAGATCTCATCAGAATCAAAACGAGCACTTATCACTGCATTGGCTCCCATTTCCCGTGCATGGTCTATCATTCTATTCAATGCTTCCTGCCGGGCGTGTTCCATCATCTTAACATATTCCTTTATCTCCCCACCAAACATGGAACGGATACCAGCACCAATCTGACCTCCCAGGCCTCGGCTACGCACAGTCAGACCATAAACAAAGCCCAGTGTCTTTACTGATTTATAGCCCGGCACATAATTGGAGCTGACCACAGTGATATCTCCAGTAATGGTGGAGGGAGTATAGGGCATGGATTTGGAGGTAAATCTAGGTTTCTGTTCGTCTTCTTCCACATATTCTTCAACGGGTTCTTTCACATAGTCATCTGTTCCCTCTTCCACCATTTCTTCCTCATATTCCGGTACTTCGCTGATTTCGCTTTCATAATCTTCTGCAGTATCAGTGGAAAGTTCTTCAGATCCCCCTGCCGATGGAACATCCTGTAAGGGGGTGCCGCAGTCCGGACAGAAGTTGGCCTCTTCTGTGAATTCCACATCACAATTAGGACAATACTTTGCCGTCTCTGGTGGAATTTCTGGAGCAGCTTCCATAGTTTTTTTAGAAGTACTTTCTTCTTGGAAACTGCTGCTTTCTCTAGTTTTTTTCTTCTCTTCTAACCGTCTTTTAATTTCTTCACTGGAAACCATGTGACCAACTCCCTTATATTATACTCATATAATCCTAAAATAGCCATTTATATTTATTATTTACTATATCTCACCAAGTATCATGAGTTCCTGGCTATTTACTTAATTACCAAAAAGTCATGACTATTAAATAATATCTTATTTATCTTATCTAAAAAATTTTCTAAAATCAGTTCCTGGAAAATTTATTTCATGACATCTATTTCGAGAATTATTTATTTTAAAAAAATTTGAAAATCTAAATAGTTAATAAAACAAATACAATACTGGATAATTTCTAAAAAAAGCTTGAGGGAATTAGTTTATGTACAAACCCGCAACAGCAACCCTGATTTTACTCATTGCACTGGGCTCATTTTTTCTGGTAAATGGTTGGTTGAAGTCCAATCCGGTTATTGAGTTGGATGCTGTGGAAATACAAAACTATGAAGGTCAGGATCTTTCATCTGTAAATGATTTCCGTGAAAATTCCATTAAGGGACCCCAAAACATCGATGTAAATAGTTACCAACTGGAAGTCACCGGTCTGGTTGCAAATCCCCAAAATTTCAGCTATAACCAGCTAACCCATGATTTCACCAGTTACCAAAAAGTGGTAACCCTGAATTGTGTGGAAGGATGGTCAGTTACCATCCTATGGCAGGGGCTGCTGGTTAGTGACTTGATGAAAGAAGTTCAACCAAGTTCCCGGGCCCGGACAGTTATTTTCTATGCAGCCGATGGTTATTCCACCTCTTTCCCTATAGGATATTTTGAGAATAATCAGATCATCATGGCCTATAAAATGAACAACGCCACCATACTCCCACAAAGAGGCTTCCCATTAGTCCTGGTGGCAGAAGATAAGTGGGGCTATAAATGGATAAAATGGATAACCAAAATCGAATTCTCCGACGATGTAACTTATGAGGGCTACTGGGAAAGCCGGGGCTTTTCTAATTCTGGAAATTTAAATGAGAGCTTTTTCAAATAATGATGATACGAGAATAGAGATCATATAATAATTATAAAATTATTTAACAGAAAAATTAGGGATAATACATGTAAATTAATATTCTGTAAACTGGATGTTATAATATGGATGTTGATAATCTCCCTTTAAACTATTTGCAGGTTTTAAAACTTAAAAAAATAGTATGCGTCTTGTTATATGTGGTGATGGTTTTAGTAATCTTCACTGGTCTGGGTATTAGTTATTATGGTACCATGGAATTCTTGACTGCTGGTTTAGTGACCAAGACACTTTCATTTTATTTACACACCTATCTATTCATTCCATTAATCATTTTATTTGCTTTGCACACCATTTTACCCGTCATAAAGCTTAAAAAATACTAAAAGTTTTAAAAATTATAAAAAAGTATAACATATACATGAAGCAATTCAAAAAAATCCGTCAAATGATCTAATAATAAATAAAAACCAGAATAAAATCTAAATAAATGCTGATGAATAAGTTACCTATTTAAAACTTTTAATAAGTCTTTTAAATCAAGGCTATTAATGATATCCTCTTTTTCGGCCCAGCCCCGGCGGGCAGTGGCAATACCCAGATGCATATTGTGCAGTTGATTTTGGGAGTGGGCATCACTATTTATAACCAGTTTACAATTATATTGAATGGCTTTTTTCACATATACATCTTTTAGATCAAGCCTAACCGGATTACTATTTATTTCCAGAAAGGTGTTTGTTTCAGAAGCAGCCTCAAAAATTTTATCAAGATTTAGGTCATATTCAGGGCGTTCTGGCATTCGGCGATTGGTGGGGTGAGAGATTATGTTTACATTTTCATTTTCCATGGCATTTACCATAATCTGGGTCATTTCAAAAAAGTCTTTCCGCTCACCAGAATGGATTCCTGCCACCACCAGATCCATTTCTTGTAAGAGAGTATTATCTACATCAGGATTACCATCAGGACCAATATTTACTTCCAATCCCTTTAAAATAGTAATGTTCTCCATTTTTTCATTGAGGCGGTCTATTTCAGTGCTCTGGTTTTTGATGTCCTTCTCATCCATACTACGGGTAACATGAAGATATCCGCAGTGGTCTGCAATAGCCAGGTACTCGTAGCCTAATTCCTGGCATTCCCACACCATATCTTCCAGAGTATTTTTTCCGTCACTCCAATTGGAGTGAATATGTAAATCTCCTTTAATATCATTATAACCAATTAAATCGGGCAGTTTATGACTAACTGCTGCTTCCACTGCTTCATGAGTCTCTCTGAGTTCTGGGGGAATATAATCCAGACCCATGGCCTGGAATATTTCGGTCTCAGTGGAAGCAGCCACCATTTCCTCTCCCTGAAAGAGACCATATTCACTTAGTTTCATGTTCTGGGCAATGGCCATTTTACGCAGTTCCACATTGAGTTCTTTGGAACCCGTAAAGTACATGAGGGCTGCTCCAAAAACATCTTCCTCAAAAACCCGCACATCACAGTCCAGGCCCTCCTTAAGAATTACCGTGCTTTTTAAGGGGCCTTTAACTATTACCTCCTCAACTAAAGGTAGATTTACAAAGTAATCCATCACTTCCTGAGAATTATCAGAAATCACCAGAAGGTCAATATCCCCCACAGTTTCCTTTCTTCTCCTGATGGATCCTGCGATTTCCACAGTTTTAACTACCTTTAAAACTTCCAGCTGATGTTTTATAGATTCAGCCAGTGGTAGAATATGGCCCAATAATTTGCGGCCGGTGTTTTTCCGGGCTAGATCTATGTTCTCCAGGATTTGTTTTTCCTTTTTATCCCCCATGCCCTTGATTCTCCGGATGTGGTGTCTCCGGGCATGGTGTTCCAGATCATCCAGGGTCTCCACTCCCAGTTCTTTATAGAGTAATTTAATGGTTTTAGGGCCCACTCCCTCCACCGATAACAGAGCATCAAAATCCACGGGATATTCCTTTTTCAATTTTTCAAAATAGAGGGATGTTCCGGTTTCCAGGATCTCCTCAATCTTGGCGGCGATGTGTTTTCCAATACCAGGAAGTTCCTGCAGTCTTCCTTCCTCATTTATGGTTTCAATATCCTCAGAAAGGTTCTGTACGGTGTTAGCCGCCCGGCGGTAGGCCTTCACCCGGAAAAAATCGTCATCCATCTCCATATAATCAGCAATTCTATCCAGAATATGGGCCACTCTTTCATTCTGCATTCACTATCACCTGAACAATAAGGCTTATTCCAGTTATTTTAATATTTGTTTTTAAACTCTATAAATTAAATTCCATTCAGAATTTTAAAAAATATTAACAATATTTAGAAAAAATTCAGCCCCAAATAATAATTTCAATAACAGAGTTAGTTTAATAAAACAAAAATTCATAGGATACCGGCTTATTTTTAAAAATAAAGATAAAATGAATTATAATTTATAAAAATATTAAGATAAGTGGATTAAAAGAATGCAAAATATTGAAATGAAACAGAATACGGAACCTGAGCCAGAATGAAAAAAATAAGAATCTGCTCCTAAAAATAAATGGAATTGAGAGATAAAAAATTGAATAATAAAAAAAATAGGAGTTTTAAATCAGGACAATGCGTTAGATTGATAATTATATGCTTTGGATCCCAGCTACAATCTCAGCAATCTTTTCCTGCACATTGTCGGCGTCTTCCACCACGGTTCCAGTGACAATGACATCTGCACCTGAAGCAGCCACTGTGGCAGCGTCTTTACCAGTTCGGATCCCTCCACCTACCACTAAAACATGGTTGGTGAGTTTTTTAACTGCCCCAATCATTTCCGGAGGTATGTGCTGATCTGCACCCGAACCGGCCTCCAGATAGAAATATCTCATTCCTAAAAACTCGGCGGCCATGGCATAGGTGGCAGCGATGTCTGGTTTTTTGCGGGGAATTAATTTAGCGTCTCCCACAAAACCCACCGTTCCCCCTGGCTCGGCCACCACGTAACCCATGGGTATGGCCTCGATACCTGCTTTTTTAACAGAAATAGAACCTAATGCCTGGGCCCCAATAATCCAGTAAGGATTGGTGGAATTTAAAAAACTCATATAAAAAATAGCATCGGCATATTTACTTACCCCTGTGGTGTTTCCTGGGAACAGAATAATAGGAACATCGATATTTTCCTGGAGAGCCTTGCAGGTAGCGTCCAAATCATTGGCATCTGTGGTGGACCCACCTAGCATTATACCATCAGATCCCCCGGCAATAGCTGCCTGGGCCATTTCTACAGCCTCTTCAGGCGTTTGTTCCTGGGGATCAAGTAAAGTAAGGTGTATCTTGCGTTCTTTTAGAATATCCTTAAAATGAGCTTCAACTTTCATTTTTTAACCCCGAATATTTCGTTAAAATTAATAATTATGTGAATAAATACGTGATTCTAGATTAAGAGTATTTTAATTAATATTTTAATTATATTTTGATTAGGATTATAGATATTATGAAATATGATAATTGTATAAACTTAATTTTTATAATTTAATTGATTTATTAATAAAAAAATATGGATAAAATATAAAATAAAAGGTTAAGGGTGTGATTAACCCCTTGGTTCTTTAGCTTTGTATCTCAAACCCTTGTAACCACACTTCCTGCAAACTTTGGCCCGTGGTGGGTTTCGAGCATTACATTTTAAGCATATTTTGATATTGAATAATCGTTTTTCTGCTTCTTCAAATCTAGCCATATTATTGTCCTCCTATGAATTCGTTTTGAACATTAACAACATCCGCACTATTTTTAGCACGGGAATAAGCTTCTAACAACTCTTCATTGAGTGTTAGAAAATGAGGTCCCCACTTAAAATGGGACATTATATCTTCTGCTATATCTCTCAATCCCACTATATAAAAGGTTGCTGCAATTGCTTCAGCAGTGGAGAGAATACAGGGCCTACCATAATTGGTTGGATTAGCGGCAACTAAAAATGGTAGAGATCTATGATATTTAGAAGTCTTAAACATCACGGAAGAACCTTTTACCTTCTTCCAAGAACAATCCAGAGCGGTTACACCCCTTCTCTCGACTATTCCTCTGTCTTCTGGAGATACAGATTTATCGGCAAAAGGATTTAGAACAATTGCACCTCTAGGTAACTGATTAAGATGATATACTATTTTAAACTTTCCCTTCTTGGCCATTTTAAATGTGGTGCATTTCTTGCGATCGCACTCTTCGGCGTGGTAGACGGTTACTTTCATGATATCATCTGAAATACTTGATTGGTGTTAAGAATTAAAATAGTTTTTTGTTTTTATATTATGTATCTTATATGATAGTATTAGGGTATTATAAAATTTTATAATTGACCTATTAATACTATATGAAATACGGTTAAATACAGGAATATTTTTGTATAATTTCAGGATTATTAAATTCCAAATAATCAATTATACACCTATTTAAAACTTATATGGTATTAGTTTCTGATTAATAGTATTTAAACCATCCTACTTTCCCATATACCATATAATTATTATTTAATTTGATCTTTTTAATTCTTAAGTGATTTTTTATAGAATAAGAAAAAGATTTGAATAAATAATTGATTATAGTATCAGGATTTTATCAAATCGTTTCCATAGCTAATCCCTTAAAATAATAATAATAATAATAAT
>DATN01000009.1:145445-210514 GCA_002504725.1 Methanobacteriaceae archaeon UBA587
ATAATAATAATAATAATAATAACGACGATTTCACATCCGTTCCAGGTACCGTACTTCTTTAAAAATGATGCTGAATTTGGTACCTTCACCAGCATCCATTTCTATGGTCCCATCAATCTGATCCACCAAACCATTTACCAGCTGTAAACCCACGGTACTAACATTTTCAAAGTCTATATTCTCCGGGAAACCAATACCATCGTCTTTAATGGTTAATTGGTAGGTATCGTCACTTAATATTTGTAGAGTAATGTCTAATTCACCATTTTCCCGGCCCACAAAAGCATGTTTCAGGGCATTGGTTACCAACTCATTTATTATAAGACCGCAGGGGATAGCAGTTTCAATACCCATCAATATTTGCTGGGCATCAATCTTTAATTTAATGTGATTGGTATCAATCTCATAGGAACTGAAAATTCCTGAAACCAGGGATGAAATATAATCTGCAAAATCAATATGGGAAATGTCTTTGGATTGATAGAGCTTTTCATAAATCATGCCCATGGACTTTACTCTGTTTTGGCTTTCCCGGAAGACATTAAGGGCTTTTTCATCGGCAATGTGGAAGCTCTGTAGATTTAAGAGGCTGGATATAATCTGCATATTATTATTTACCCTGTGGTGTATTTCCCGCAGAAGAACAATTTTTTCATCAAGAGACTTCTTAATTTGCAGTTCAGCCTTTTTTCTATCAGTTATATCCAAAAAGGAAGCCACACTTCTACGGGTGCCGGGAATCATGTCCACTGTTATAATAATATTCCTAATTTTTCCGTCTTTGAAGACACATCGGGCCTCATAAGTTTTGGGGATAGAATCCTCTAGAATTCTACGTTGGTTATGATACTCCACCATTTTGCCCAAATCATCAGCATATACAAATTCAGTCCACCTTCTTTTGCCTTCAATTTCTTCTTTAGAATAACCAGTTAAACGCTCAGTTTCCGCATTTATCAAAGATATATACATATCATCTTCTATAATCATGGTTGAAGTGCCTGTATTTTCGAATATGGCCCGATAAGTTGATTCAGACTCTTTTAAGGCATTTTGAATTCTTTCCCTCTCTTCAATTTCCTTTAGTAATTGTTCATTTACTGTTTTAAGCTCCCCGGTACGTTTTTCCACCAATTCCTCCAGATGCTCCTGATACTTATTTAATTGCTGCTCTGCCTTTTTACGCTGGGTAATCTCCTTTTGCAGTTCTTCATTGGTAGAAGCCAGATCAGCCGTTCTTTCCTGAATTTTTTGTTCCTGTTTATCATAAGCATCAATTAATTTATTATAGAGCCATTCATTTTCACGTAAGGTTAAAATCTGCCTGAAAATGGCCAGTGCAATTATTATCAGAACTATTAAAATCAGATAATAATGATTAATATATATTTCATAGAAATGACTCCATACTAACATGAAATATGCAATAAAGACCCATAAGTAAGGCAAATATAAAGTTAATGATTTCTTCCTTTTCATAATAGAATCATTAATATCTTCTTTAGAATCTGATGCATCATCATCTTTTTTGGTGCCTTCCTTGCCCATAATATTGGCCTGTAAAACACCCGCCAGACCGGCCATACTAAAGGCCACAACCCAACCTATATCTAATGGGCCTCCGCTGATATATACTCCCAAAAGTGACTGATATATAAAAATAGAATTGATTAAAACCATAACCAGAGCACTGATTAATAAAAATACGAGGGGCTGCTGATTTTTAATTTTATAATTCTGGAAAATTAGCATGAGCAGTGCAAATAATAACATTAAATCAGCAAGAGGGTAGATTACAGAAAGCACCAATATTATAAGGGGTTCATTCAAACCAAGTTCTAAAGTAGGGCCAATTAGAAAATTCCAGAATAAAGTTAAGGCCGCCAGCATAACAATACTTATATCCAGTATTAGAGTTATGCGATCACTGCGCTTCAATTTACGGGTAGGTAAATAGATTATCCCCAATAAGAATAAGGGATAGTACATCAAATAAAAAGCATCGGCAATGGAAGGGAATGGCTGGGAATTCAATACCACTTCAAATATAAACCAAGCCGTCCCACCCAGCGCATTAAAAAGATAACTAGCCGCAATTAAGAGCCATGCCATATAAATCCTTTTTGATTTAGGTTTGGAGAATTTTGCAGCGTAAAATAAACTTATAGTAGCTAAAAGTGCAGTTAAAGGTAAGAAAATATCACTAATAACTAACCTTAACTGTTCATTCTGTATAAAGAAAGTCAATGAAGAGAAACTTATCAGTAGGATAAGAGATACTAAAATCGCCTCAAGAAAGGAAATTTGTTTTCTATGGTTATAAGACTTCATTAAACATGCCTCTAACTGAAAAAGTATATCAGACCCTATCCCCGATAATATCTATCATAATTATGCTTAATTATTAACTTAAATCAAATAACCTCTCTTTATATTTTAATTCATTAAAGGAGATTATATATTCGGTCCCATTATTGGTATCCAATTCAATAGTCCCCTCAAGTTGTTTCACCAGTGTTTTAATGAGTTGCAGACCTAAAGTCTTACTTTTATGGAAATCTATTTCCGGGGCAATTCCCACACCATTGTCACTGAAAATCAGGACATACCTTCCATTTATTAGCTGAAGATCTATGGTTATTAATCCTTTACCATAGGGAAAGGCATGCCTAATGGAATTGGTGATTAGCTCATTAAGAATTAGACCACAAGGGATAGCCGTATCCATACCCATCTTAAGGTTATGATTTTTCACATCTACCCTAATTTTTTCCATATCCACACCATATGATATGAAAATTTCAATAATCAAACTGTTAAGATACTCAGTAAAATCTATATTTGAAAAATCGGGAGATAAATAAAGTTTTTCATGGATTACAGATATAGACTTCACCCTATTCTGATTTTCAATGAAAATAGTTTTATATCTTGGGTCTTCAATACATTCAGACTGCAGGGAAAGCAAACTATAAACAATCTGCATATTATTTTTTACCCTGTGGTGTATCTCCTTTAAGAGGATTTCTTTTTCTTTAAGGGAGTTTTTTAATTGATTTTCTGCTTCTTTTCGCTCAGTGATATCCCGAAAAATACCTTCAATACCTAAAACCTTTCCTTCCTCATCATAATAATAATGGCTACTGGTTTCCACCGGGATCACAGATCCATCCTTTCGTTTTAGAGTCACTTCATAATTTTGAATGCTTCCCTCCTTCTCAAGTTCCCTTAGAAAATCCAGGCGGTCCTGAGAATTAACATAAAAAGTTTCCGCAATGGGTTTATTTAAAGATTCTTCCACCTCATAACCCAGCAATTGTCTTACACTGGGACTGACCATAACCAGATTTCCCTGATTATCACTCCGATAAAATACATCCTGAATATTCTCAATAACACTACGGTACTTAGATTCACTGTTAATCAGGGCTTTTTCGGCATTTTTGCGTTTAGTTACATCAGTCAGGGTTTCCACAGCCCCCACAACATGGCCATCATCATCCTTAATAGTGGAAGCTGTGAAATATAACCATACACCCCCCATCATGTCTGGAAAAAAATCGGTTGCTTCAAAAGCACCCTCAATTAAATCAGAAGGTTTGTATTTGTCATGGTACCATTCATCAATTTTATGAGTAGCTCCCTCCACCAATAAATCGGCTAAACATGGCCTTTGCATACTATAAAAAGCTCTCCACTGCTGGTTGGTACCCAGGACCTCACTTTCTTTAATACCACTGTATTCTTCCAGTGCCCTATTCCAATGGATTATCCGATGATTTTTGTCAATAACAAATTGTGGGACCGGGGAACCGTCAATTATATTTTTAAATTTTATGGGAGTGTAGGATTCACCTTCTTCACTAGAAGATGAATTCTTAAATTTGATAGGAGAGGTGACCAACTCAGATTCATCATCCCTAAATTTATTAACTTTTATATGAGATTTAACTGAGGGGGATTCTTCTTTAAATGAGTTAAACTCTTTAAGGCGGCGAAGTTCTTTCAACTCCCTAATAAGCTGCTTTCTAGTTTTTTGTTCATCTTTCATTAAGATACCCCTACAATTCCATTTCTTTAAATTCAATGGTAAATGAAGTACCATTAGATCTGTCTAGGTTAATTTTAGCATCAATCTGATCAGCCAAATTATTCACCAGTTGCAAACCCAAGGTTTTTGTATTGTGGAAGTCTAAATCCTCGGGGAATCCCACTCCTGTATCAGAAATATCCAATATGTATCCCTCATTAATTTTATGAAAACCAATGCTGATTTCACCATTTTTAGCATCAGGAAATGCATGTTTCATACAATTAGATATTAACTCATTTACCATGAGGCCTAAAGGAACTGTGGTATTGATATCCAGAAATATGTCTTCTAAATCCATGTTCAGTTTTATGCGACTGGTATCGGCCACATAAGCATGAAAAAGTTCAATAGCCAATGCCCGGACATAATCAGCGAAATTGATTCTTTTTAAATCCACAGATCTATACAACCTCTCATGAATAAGTGCCATTGACTTAGCCCTATTCTGACTTTCCTTAAAAATATCAAGGGCTTCCTCATCCTTAATAAAACGAGATTGTAAACTAAGCAAACTGGAGATTACCATTAAATTATTTTTAACTCTGTGATGAATCTCTTTTAGGAGCATCTCTTTTTCTTTAATGGATTTAATTAATTCTTCTTCCGCATTTTTACGTTTAGTGATGTCTCTGAAAAAAACCTGGACCGCGGGTTTTCCCTCATATTTATATGACGTGGCTACGGTTTCCACATATATCGGTGTTCCATCCAGTTTCACCCATTTTTCTTCCATCAAAGGGACTGTACCGCCATGGGTGTACATTTTATGGGCTCTTTTACTTACCTCATCCCGGTAATCAGGATGCACAAAATCAATTATGGGTTTTCCAGTAAAATCATCCAAAGATCCACCACCCATGATTTTAAGGGCATTGGAATCCCCATTAACCAATTCACCACCACTATGAACCAGACAAGCATCAAATGATTCCCGCAGCAACCGGTGCATTCTCTTTTCACTTTCTAAAACTTTGACCTGCGCTTTTTTCATTTCGGTTATATCTATAAGAGAGGCTAAACTCTTTTTTGTTCCAGGGAAAACTGTGATAGTAGCTGCGATATCTTTAATATTGCCCTGCTTATCAATAAAACGGAATTCGTAATTTTCTGGAGCTAATTGGGATGATACTCGGCGGTCTGCATGATATTTTTTCATCCTATCCCTATCCTCCTCCCATACAAATTCTGTCCAGCTTTTTTTATTTTCTATTTCTTCTTTAGTGTAACCTGAAATTTTTTCAAATTCGGTATTGACTAGGGAAACTGTGGTGTCTTCCTCAAGTATCATGGTGGCAGTCCCGGTATGTTCAAAAATAGTCCGATACTTTATTTCAGAGTCTTTCAGGGCCTTTTCAGCATTTTTAGCTTCGGTAATATCCATTACCACCCCCTGATAATGGGTAATCTTGCCATGGGCATCACGCCGCAACCAGGTACGGTCATCTGTCCAGCGAACCTCACCATCTTTAGTTATAATCCGATATTCCTGAGTATAACTTTCACAATCCTCTTTTTGACTGTAATAAGTCACTTCATCCGATATTCTTTCCAGGTCATTGGGGTGGATGATATCAACATAATGAATACGGCCCAAATAAAAATCATCAGGAGTATAACCAAAATTGGCAATATTATCACTTACAAACTCCACTGGCCAGCCCTCGGCGGCTTGCCAGAGAAAAACAATAGCAGGACTATGATTAATTATGGTTTCTAATCCCCTATACTTGGTAAGTGATTGAACTAGATTAATTTCTTTCTCTTTGAGTTGGGTTTCAGACTTTTCCAGTTCACTTATACGTTTATGAGCTTCTTTTAATTCCATAAGAAGTTGTTCTTTAGTTTTTTCCCCATTCATGTGAACAAATCCTGAAATATTTAATTAAAGTATAGATAACTCAGATTTATTAATCATAATTCCATTTCTTTAAATTCAATGGTAAAGGAAGTGCCATGGGACCTATCTAATCTGATTGTGGCATCAATCTGACCCACCAGACTATTTACTAACTGTAGACCCAGGGAATCAGTTTTCTGGAAATCTAAATCCTCAGGAAATCCCACACCATCATCACTCACCTGGAGCAGGTAATTACCATCCATCTTATGGAAATCAATTGTTATCTCACCACTTTGGGCATCAGGAAAAGCATGTTTCATAGAATTAGAAACCAGTTCATTTACAATTAAACCCAATGGAATAGCTGTATTAATATCCAGTTTGATGTCCTCAACCTGAATATTTAGTTTCACTAAACCAGGATCCACCTGGTAAGTATTGAAAAGATCCAGAGTCAGGGTCTGAATATAGTCTCCAAAATCTATACGTTTCAAATCCTGAGATTGATATAAACGTTCATGTATAAGTGCCATGGAGCGGGCCCGGCTCTGACTTTCCTTAAAAATACCTAAAGCTTCTTTATCTTTAATATAATCTGATTGGAGGTTAAGTAAACTGGAGATAACCATTAAATTATTTTTTACCCTATGGTGGATTTCCTTGAGGAGCATTTCCTTCTCCTGCAGAGATTCTTTTAACTCATTCTCCATTTTCTTACGTTCTGAAATATCACGGGCAATGGCCAGTATAAATTTTTCTCCTTTCAAATCAAAAATACGAGCATTAATCTCCACCGGTATTTTTTTTCCATTCTTAGCAATATGAACTGTTTCAAAAGTAGAATCATGGTTATCAATGATGGCATCCCATTTTAGTGCCAGATTAGATACAGATGATACATCAATATCTGCCGGTGACATTTTGAGAAGCTCTTCTCGTGAATAGCCCATCCTAAGGCAAGCCACATCATTCACATCGCTAAACTTTTCCTTCAAACCATATTCAGTTAATTTAAGTAAAAACAAAGCATCATTAGCATTATTAAATACTTCCCGAAACTTTTCTTCACTGGCCTGTAATTCTCTTTCAAACTGCTTGCGGGGGGTGATGTCTACCAGGGAAGCTAAACTTTTTTTGGTGCCTGGAATAATTGATACAGTGGCTATAACATCCTTTAATTGACCATTTTTGCTTTTAATCTGGAATTCATAGGAGTTAGGAACATCCCGGGAATTTATTCTACGTAATTTATGATATTTCCTCATTCGCTCCAGATCTTCTTTTTTGGCTATGAATTCCGTCCACTTTATTTGCCCCTCAACTTCTTCCTTAGAATAACCACCAATAACCTCTAATTCTTTATTTATCATGGCAATGGTCATATCTTCATCAATAAACATCATGGCATTTCCACTATTCTCAAAAATAGTGTGGTATTTGTTTTCACTCTCTTCTAAAGCATGTTCTATTTCACTGGCAATAACCACCTGCGAGGTGGTGGTGGCCAGGTCACGGAAAAATTTCTCCTCAGATGTGGTAATTTTATGTTTGCTGAAAAATGCCAACACCCCCATGGGATCACTCTGGGAAGAAATTAATTTGAAGCCAGCAAAAGATCTGAGACCTAGCTCCCGGGCCCATTCATGATTATGGACCTGTGGATCATGAGTAACATCATTAGTGACGAATTGGGGGTATTTCCCGGAAGCAACACGTCCTATCTTATAACATCCAAAAGGAACTCGCCTATGTTCACCATCAATATGAGTATAACGCCCGGAACTCACTTTTAAATGGAGACATCTGGTTTTATCCCGGCAGACATGGGGCCCCTCGGTGATTTTTCCGTGCCGACACCCATTATAACAGATATCCCCCTCATTTATTACCCATATCCTTGCAAAATCAGCATCAAAGGTATCTACAATAAAATCAGTGATAAGTTTAAGTTTTTTTTCAAAATCATGAGTACCTATAAGCAGTTCTTTCAAAAAACTCAGCTTGGTAATATGTTCAATCAGTCTTTCATGGTGATTTTTTGATTTTTCAAGCTCAGTGATTCTTTGCTTTAAGTGCTTAAGTTCATGAATCAGTTCTTCTCTATTTTGAGCATCAGTTTTCAATTTAAAAACCTTTATAGAACATCATTTCTATATTATATTTTATTTTTCATATAATTTATATTAATAAGAATTAAAATAATATCACAATTGAAGGGATTATTAAAAAGGAAAAATCAGCGCATTAACAATAGTAACCAATTAAAAAGATTATTTTAGAATATTGATTATTTTAAATTAAGTATTTTAGAATATAAAAATATTAATTATTAGAACTTTAAGAATCCCCAAAAAAACTAAAAATACCTAAGATGAAACCCTTTCATAATCCAGTATTTTGGTCATGGCCGCCCCTGGATTTTTAAGTTCTTCCAAATCATAGTAACGACCACCCGAAACCATTGCCAGTTCCATGTTTAAGTTACGACCAAAAGAAACTGTTTTCTCAAAATTGACCACTATGGTGTGGATCTCATTATCATTTAGTTCCTGGGCAATGGCCAGAGCCTCTTTACCCGGATTTCCTTGCATTCCCACATTGGGCATACCATCTGTTAACAAAACCATAATGGGAATAAATTCCTGGTTTTTCTTTTCCCGCTTTAATATCTCCAACCCCTTTTTTAGACCAGCAGCCATGGGTGTGGTCCCCCCCACTCTGATTTGATCCACTTTCTCCTGGAAAGAGGATGCTCTTTTGGTGGTGGGTATGATTACCTCCGCCTCCTTGCCCTTGAACCCAATTACTGATATCTTATCCTTATGGCGGTCGGCGTCTTTAATCATTTGATTTAGAATGCCCTTTATACGATGGGCTTTTCTTTCTGAAAACATGGACCCACTGATATCCACTACCAGAGCAATAGAAGCCCGTGCGCCGTGTTTTCTGATTTTTTCCCGTAAATCATGGGGTTCCACCTTGATCTGCCCCTCCGATCTTATGGCTGCTGCCCGCAGGGTGGCATCAATGGCAATATCACGGGGTTTATGAGAAGAGATTCTGCTTTTTACGTATTTACCTTTTTCAGTTTTAGAATCAACCCTTTTACCATATAAACGCTCCTTTTTCTTTCCCTTCATCTTAAGCAGTTTTTTTATATCAACCTCCTCATCATCAGCTTCAATCATTGCATCATCCATGTTCCCTGTGCCCAGGGCCTGTCCTCTTAATTGTCCCGGGCTTTGGTTCTCAAGGTCCTCCTCTTCATCATCTATAAAATCATCATGCCCCATGGGAGTTTCCTGTTGTGAATCATCCTCCTCCAAACCTTCTGATGATTCATTGGAGGGATTGTCTGATTCTTCTGATTCCCCAGAATCCTCATCGGTAGCGGAATTTTCAGGATCTGATCCTTCAGATGATTCCGGATCATTTGAATCATGTGAAGAATCATCCCCCTTATCCTCTTTATCCAGATTATCCCCATCATCTGAAGAACCAGAAGGTTGATTACATTGATCTTGGTTTTGCTGTTCTTCTTCTCTTTTTTGTTGTTCTTCCTTTTCTTTTTTCATGTCCCTTTTGGCTTTTTCCATCTGTTGACGGACTTTATCTGGATCATAGGATTGGCCAGGCATCCTTTCTCCTAATACCAGAGCCAGGGCCTCTTCTAAATCATCTTCATTTACCTCTTTGCGACCATGATATGCAGAAATGGCTTTGGCGGTTTTAAGGATGGCTATGTCTGCCCTATGCCCATCCACCCCTGCATCTACACAGATACGGGCAATGAGCTCCAGTAGATCTGTATGGATCTGCACTTCAGGGAGGATAAGGCGTGCTTTAACAATTTTTTCCAGGAGCATGTTCTGTTCTTCATGGAAATCCTGCTTGAATTTATCTGGATCCTTTTCAAACTTTTCCCGGCGCTCCATAATGGTAACCCGATCCCCGATATCATGTATGCTGTTCACAATTATATGCAGCCCAATCCGGTCAGCCAGTTGGGGTCGCAGCTCCCCCTCAGCAGGGTTCATGGTACCCACTAAAATAAACTGGGATGGATGGGACATGGATATTCCTTCCCTTTCCACATTATTTACTCCATAGGCCGCAGCATCCAATAGGACATCCACCAGATGATCATCCAGGAGGTTGATCTCATCTACATATAGTATGTTCCGGTTGGCCTCAGCCAGTATCCCTGGTTCCAAAGCCTTTACACCCTCTTTTAGTGCTTTTTTAATGTCAATGGACCCTACCACCCGATCTTCGGTGGAACCCAATGGCAGTTCCACCACTCTCATCTTTTTTTCTTCAATTTCCATCTCCTGCGACTTGCAGAGTTCACAGAGAGAGCCTTCCTCCTGGGGATTGCAGTTAAAAGGACATCCTTTGACCACGGGTATAGATGGCAGAAGGTCAGCCAGGGCCCGTACTGCAGTGGTCTTTCCAGTACCTTTATCCCCTTTTATAAGAACCCCGCCAATTCCCGGATTAATTGCATTGAGTATAAGAGATTTTTTTACGTCTTCTTGACCTACAATAGCTGTAAATGGAAAAATAAGGTTTTTCAATTGTCTCACCGTTCTCCGTGATAATTTCTAATCAGCAGATAATATTTACACTCTATTTCTAATCTATTCCAGATTATTTATACAGATTTTTCCTTAAATTCATAAAATTTTAATTTAAATGATATTTTTGAATATATTTCTGATATAATAGTTTTAATATAAAAAATAATTGACAAAACATTTTTTTTTATTGATTATTAATTTGTTGTTTATTTCATAAGTATTTCACATAGCTCCCCTCAAAGGCCATGTTTTTATCAAACCTAAAAAATCCGGTGAACAATATAAAACCCCAAATCATTATAAAAAAATAAACCCATGCAGCCATATAAAAAACTCCCTAATCCCTAAAAAACATAAAATATCAAGCACAGCAAAACGATTACCGCACCCCCTACAAAACAAATAAATAATAACAACAACATAGGCAGAACCGGTGATTTTATGTGTACTGTGGGCGGTCCCATGGCCGATATTAAGATGAGAAAACTGAAAACCAAACGTTGTAAATGTTTAGATTGTGGAAATGAATTTAAAGGAATGGGTAAAAGAGTCATATGTCCCTCATGCCAGTCCGACAACGTGGAATGCTCCGAATAGACTCCACACAAATTTTATTTTTATCAGGTGATTCTGGAACCGTGGGGATTATTAAATCTGCCCAACCACGCATGGTATTTATTGGAACACCAGACAATGATGAAGTGGTAGTGTTCCTGGAAAAAGAGGATCTGATGGTTATTTCCGCCTTTGGAGAAGGCCCTGTGATTGAAAAAGGAATAAAATCCATGGCTTATCTATTAAGGGAAATGAACTCGCCTATAGTGGTACTTCCTGATGATCATCCCACATCAGCGCGCCTCCAGATGGTGGTGGCTGTGGGAAGCGAGGTCCGATTGGACTGTAATATCACGCCAGGCACCCACCCAGAACAGGACATATTATGTGCCTGTGAAGATTTATCTGGAGTTAAATTAAGTGCCACTGAAGATGGGGTTTTAATCCAGGGATCCGTGGAACAATTAAAACTGGAAGATATCTAATTTTATCTCTTTTTTCTTTATTGAAGTTTTTATTTTTTAAATATTATGGATCTTTTCTTCAATTAATCAGTACTCTAATCCATGAATTCAATTATTTATATTATTTTAAACGAATTACTCCCTGAAAATTCATGATTTAATATAAATAAAATATATAAAATAAGGTAGTGGTAATATGGGTAAAATTTCCGGAATTGATATGGAGTATATGAAACTGGATAAAAACCTGAAAGGATTGGTCCTCGCCCTGCAGGATGAAGATGAATATGTTAGAAAAGAAGCCGCACAGGCACTGGGAGATGTAGGGACTCCAGATTGCATACCTTATCTAAATGATGCCATTAATGATGATTCTGCCGGTGTCAGAGCGGTAGCTACACTATCCCTTGGTAAAATAGCCAAAGAAAATGATGAAAACTCCCAGAAAAATATTTTAGAACTGATAGATGATAAAGACTGGTCTGTGCGTTGTGCTGCATTGCAATCGCTGCAAAGAATATCCGGTGATAAATATCTAGATAAAATTACCGCCGCATTACTTGACGAAGACCCCCATGTACAGGATGTGGCTTTTAATATACTGGAAAATCTTAAAAAAGGTGATGAAAAATCTGATGCTCTTTAAATAATTAATATATTTATTATGGGGATTTAAAACCTGTTTAATGTGATAATATTTTTTTTATGAGTTAATACATTTCTAATTCAAGGTAACCTATTCAACAAGTTTATATAACCTCATTAACACATGAATAAATATTATAATAATTACATCCTTTGAATCTATTTCTAGTAATTAATTGTAAAAAATCAAGCATTTTAAGTATTGAAAAATCAAAGCATAAATATTCTTTCTAAAGCGTGCTTAGTTTAAAGATTAAATAATAATGGGATTCTATGATTATAGGTAATTTCTACGAACTATTTGGACAAATGGTCTTCCTGGCAGGAATATTGATAATTTGTCTTCTGCTTCTGACCCTGATTTTGGGAAAACTCCTCATTAAACAGGACCGACTGATATTCCCCAAAGTACTCTTACTCACCATTGATCTGTTCTATGGTCCTTTCAAAAAATTTTCAGGCATCATAGGATTAGATGAGATTATTGTGGACCATATTGGGGTGGAAGTCCGTAACAAGGTTAACGAGAACGAATTTAAGTCCATAGACCCCCAGGATAATCTTTTAATTTTACCCCACTGTTTGAGGAATCCCCACTGTAAGGCCAAGCTGGAAGAATCTGGTCTGGTGTGTGTAAAGTGCAATAAATGTGTCATAGGAACTTTAAAAAAGAATGCCGAAGATATGGGTTACAAGGTCTTTGTTATACCAGGATCTACCTTCCTTAAAAAGATTGTAGAACAGAACAACTTCAAAGCGGTTCTGGGAGTAGCCTGTTATCAGGATTTGAACTTATCCATGATGAAACTGGCCAAATTTTCACCACAGGGAGTGGTTCTCTCGCGTGACGGTTGTTTTAAAACCAAGGTAGACACTAAGGCGGTTCTAGAAAAACTGGGCTGTAGCGATCATATCTCTGCTGATGAAGCTAAAATTAATGCCCTGCATTCATGCAGTAAGGATAAACTGTCCGAAAAATCGTTTTAAAGTAATTTAATTGGTTAGAACCTATTTTTTAAATATTAAATCTAAATTATTTTTTATGAAAAAACCATGTAGTTATTTCATTTTTTTAATTATTTCACCTAATTATTCTTATTTTGATTATTATTTCATGTTTAAAAACTAATTTTATAACTAATTATAGCCCATAATTAAACTATTAATAATAAATATAATGGATAAGGTAATTAACATGGAAGATATCCCCATAACAGACAATCATATTCACGTGGATCCCCTAAATGGTGAGGGGCCCTTAAAAATTGCCCAAATATTCCACAGGGTAGGTGGCCGGGTGATGATCATACCTAACAAACCCTCCTGGACCTGTGGCGATCCATTTAACTTTAAAAATGCCATGGATTTAGTTTTAAGGTATGTTAAAGAGATTAATTCCCAGACCGAAGTTAAGGCCCATGCCCTGGTGGGTGTGCACCCTGCAGAATTATCCCGACTTCTGGACAGTGGAAAAGATCTGGAAACCGCGGCAAAAATGGTGCTAAAAGGTCTGGATTATGCCCAAAAACTTGTTCTGGAGGGACAGGCACTGGGTATCGGAGAGATTGGCCGGCCCCACTACGAAGTCTCACCAGAAGAATGGGAAGTCCAGAACCAGATTATGGTCTATGGCATGGAGTTGGCCCGGGATGCTGACTGTGCCGTGCAGCTGCATACCGAGAGTTCCCAGGAACAGCAGTATCACGAATTTGCCCAGATGGCCCAGAATGCTGGTTTAAAAAAACACCGGCTGATTAAGCATTTTTCAGGACCTTATACCGATGAAAAGGAGAATTATGGTCTCACACCTTCCCTGATTGCCACCCGGGACGTGGTGCAGCAGGGAGTAAAGAAGAGCAAATATTTTTTAATGGAAACCGATTATCTGGATGATGTTACCCGCCCAGGGGCAGTTCTAGGTCCTAAAACAGTTCCCCGCCGTACCCTGGAATTTATAAACAAGGGGATTTTCAGTGAGGAAGATGCCTATAAAATACACACTGATAATTATAAGCGGGCTTATGGAAGAGAACTCTACCCCTAAACCGTCCCCTATAAACAAATCTATAAAAAATAAACTAATCTATAAAAAAAATTATCTAAAAAAATCAATCATAAAAAACTAATCTATAAAAAAATTTTTTTTATTTAACATTATTCTATTACTTAT
The DNA here is from genome assembly GCA_002504725.1 of Methanobacteriaceae archaeon UBA587. Lineage (GTDB taxonomy): Archaea > Methanobacteriota > Methanobacteria > Methanobacteriales > Methanobacteriaceae > UBA587. The sequence goes on from DATN01000009.1 coordinate 159,793, forward strand.
TAAGGTGCTCTTTATTATTTGAATAAGAGAATAATTGGTTATTTGGCATATTATCCCTAAAAAAAGTAAATTGATGGTTTTTAGTGGCCTCCACCAATAAAAAAACTTACCAAACTGATTACTATCCCAATAATCACTATCTCCACGCTGGTTTTAAATAGGCTTTCCCGGGAGACTCTACCCAGATATATCCCCAATATAATCAGGGCCATAAAACACAACACGATGGTGGTAATGGTGGCTGTCATCCTATCCGCAATTAATAAGAAGGGTAGAACAGGTACAAAAGCCCCGGTGAAACTGGAAAATCCATGGGTGAACATACTCATGTAAATTCTCCGTTTGGCCTTTTTATGGATAACCGTATCGTCCAACTGCCCCTCATTCATCACCATTTTCTTTTCTAATTCACGTAGAGTACGGGTTTCTTCGGCCCGTTCCCTAATAAATGACCCGAAGGCATTGGACATGGCCAGAGCTATACCTCCACTGAGTCCCGTGAGACCGATGAGGAAGTTGGAAATTTCACCACCACCTACTGCAGATATGCCACTGGCAGTGAGTGTTACCCCCATAACAGCCAAAATACCATCCATAGTTCCTAAAGCCACATAACGACTCATATTAAGGTATTCATGAATAAATTCTCTTAAATCCATTGGAAATATTCTCCTTAAAATAAGATAATTTCATCAAAATTATCACTAAATTATTTTTTTAAAAATTATTACTAAAAAATTTAATTAGTAATTAATTAATTCTTAATTGTTTGGAATTGTTTAGAATATTATCCTCTTCCCAGATCTTTATGAGCCCGGGCCAGATGCCCTGCAGCCAATGCACCCAGAAGTGATAATTCACCAGCTAATACTGTGGCAGCCACGATTTCAGCAAATTCCTGCACCTTGCCAGACCCCAGAACTCCCATGATATTCAGACATTCCTGGGCGGTTTCCAGACGGGTACCTCCACCAAAGGTGGCAATAGGCACATCAGGCAATGTAACTGAAAAGTACAGGTCTCCGTCCTTATCCTCAGCAGTGGTTATTCCCAGACTACCCTCCACAATATGGGCCTCGTCCTGACCGGTGGCCAGGAATATGGCTCCGATCATATTGGCGTACTGGGCATTGAATCCCATACTACCTGCAATGGCTGAACCAATTAAATTTTTAGATACATTGACTTCTTCAATGGCCGCCGGGGTGGTTTTTAGTTTTTTCTCCACGATTTTCCGGGGAACCACGATCTCGGCTATTAAGCTCTTTCCGCGTCCCTCCACCAGATTCAGGGCAGATGGTTTTTTATCCACACAGACATTTCCACTTAAAGCTATTACATGGGCGCCTGTTTTTTCTACTAATAAATCTAAAGCAGTATCAGTGGCAATGGTGACCATATTCATACCCATACTATCCCCGGTACTGAATACAAAGCGAGGGTACACATAACGGCCTACCACAATTACCGGGTCAATTTTTATTAATTTACCATGCCGGGTGGTGGATTCAGCCGTCTCTTTAAGGTCCTGGAAGTTTTCCCCTATCCATTTTTTAATATTCAGTGCATCTGCCACAGAATCTGTTTTTATTACAGGAGCCCGGGTCATTTTATCATCGATGATTCGTACGGTGGCCCCTCCAGATTGAGTTATAACCGAACATCCCCTATTTACAGATGCCACCAGAGCACCCTCTGAGGTGGCCAGAGGAACGTAATAATCTCCCTGTGCGTGTTCTCCATTTACCTTTAATGGTCCAGCCACTCCCACCGGAATTTGTATGGTCCCTATGGGGTTTTCGATGTTCTTTTTCATGGCCTCTTCCATATCCAGCGAATACTTGGAGATATTTTCCAGACCGGTGCCGGAAACAGTTTCCATGAATTTACGCCGGATATCTACTGCTTGGGAAACAGAATCAGTGTATTTCTCAATTTCGTGAAGTTTAATTTCGCCTTTGGCAAGTTTATCCACTATTTCTTTTTCTTCGACCATGATTCTCACTTAATATATTTTTAAAGAATTTTTAGTATTGTTTTAAGATAAAATAATTAGAAAGGGTATATTGTTGTGTATTTCTAATAATAATATTTTTAAATATTTCACCGAATATCCTTGGGAATTATTTCCAATATTAAAATAAAATATGTTTTTTAAAAGAAAAAAAGGTTTTTATTTAATTAAATATTTTTATAAAAAATTTTTAAAGTCCAGATTTCTATTTGCTTTTATTAATCATATCCACAATCTGGGACGGTTTCTGGGCTACCTGTACCCCGGCAGATTCCAGGGCTTCAATTTTGCTACTTGCCGTACCACTGGTACCTTCAATTATAGCCCCGGCATGTCCCATTCTTTTACCTGGTGGAGCGGTGGTACCTGATATATAGGCAAAAACAGGTTTGGATATGTTGTCCTGGATGTACTCTGCTGCCCGCTCCTCGGCATTCCCTCCAATCTCCCCTATCATAACAATGGATTCTGTTCCCGGGTCATTCTCGAACTTCTGAAGTACCGTGGCAAAGTCCAGACCCACCACCGGGTCACCCCCAATTCCCACACAGGTACTTTGACCCATACCGGCTCGGCTGATCTGGTGGGCGAATTCATAGGTTAGGGTACCGCTCCGGGAGACCAAACCCACATTACCTTCCTGGAATATGTGGGTAGGCATGATTCCCAGTTTTCCCACTCCCGGAGAGATTATACCCGGAGTATTGGGACCCACCACAGTTACGCCCTGCTGACGGGCATACTCCATTATCTGCATGGAATCCTGCACAGGAATGTGTTCAGTTATGATTACCACCAGATCCAGGTGTTTAATGGATTCGAAGGCAGCATCCTTGGCAAAAGGGGCGGGTACGAATATTATAGATGCATTAACATCCATTTCCTCTTTGACTTCTTCAATAGAATCATATACATTTAATGGTCCGAATGTTTGACCTCCCCTTCCTGGAGTTACCCCGGCCACAATATTGGTATTATAATTAAGCATTTGCTCAGTATGGAAGGATCCCTGTTTTCCAGTTATCCCCTGTACCAAACATTTAGTGTTTTTATCCAGTATAATCATTTTAAAACCCCTTAATTATCAAAATATCTATTTAAAATTTATGGATAGCATCATGGCTCCTTTTGATAAATTTAATTATAGTCCCATTGATTATTTTATGATTTTTATAAAAATATTAAATCTATTTTAGAGCTAGTCTTAATTAAAGTTTTTTACTAAAAAATAGGATGGCCCGGGAATTTATAAATTATAAATCAAGCCAGTTATGATTACCCCACACCACTACAACATGGTATCTTTTTAATTGATTATACCCGTAAAATTCGGGTCCTCTCTTCAAAAGGAACTGCTAAATCAATTACATTCCCATTCATATAAGCGGTGGCAGAAAAGATTACACTTCCCGGGATAACATGGGATGGTGCCCCTCTTTTTACCAGATAAATGTTTTTATTACCCAGTGCGGCGCCAATCATGGCCCCTGCTATGATACCCACACTCTCCAGGTCTTCCACACTAGCCACCACCACCGGATCATCGGTTTTGTCTGAAACATAACCTACTCCTGGAATTTCTGTCACGCCCGGAACGATTTCGGCACTGACATCCGTTACTCCCGGCATGCCCTGGGCGGCCCGTATAGCTGAATTGGCAGCGTGACCTACAAATGATTCTCCCCCATAGGTATCAAAGGCCAGTATCACGGCATCAGGAAATCTGTCCTGGCGTATGTTGGCTTCGGCATAGGAAATACCTTCCCCGGCACCTTCCGGGGTGGCGCATATCCCTTCCACATCCCCCAGACTCTCGGCGCATTCCCGCAAGATTTCTACTATGCCCCGATTAACATCGTTGAGCAGATAATCCTGGACAAAAGCACTAATAACCACGTCATCTCCAGTTATATTAGTTAAAGCGGCGTGGTCTGCCCCTAAATCGATTAAAGAAGGAATAGACATTTCCAAATCTTTTATGAGAGATTTGCTACAATGGACATCATTACCGGATATATCTGCACCAATAGCTGTTATTTTCACGAAAACACCTTTTTTTACGATAATTTAAACCTTAAATTGAAAAAAATTTATATAATGTCTTTATTTTATCTTTATTATCATATGGTTAACAAGATTTAAGTTTTTAATTATTATATGCACATATTTTATTAGATTATTTGAGTAATTATTATGAATTGGTTAATTAAATTTTTACATGAATTAAATAGATTCACAATTAAATAATCTTATTAAATAAGTTATAATAGTAACTAATAATAACATACATAACTAAATCCATAATATCAATTACATTTTTTATAATGATTATAAGGCCGTGTTATTGTGTCTAATAAAACCAAGGTATGTGTACCCTTAGCAGAAAAAACTCCGGCAGAAGCATTATTATCTGCCCAAAACTATATAGAAAAAGGCGCAGACATTTTGGAACTGCGCATGGACTATATAAAGAATCCAGATAAAGAGATGATCCGGAAATTGATAGCCGACATCGATTTTCCCATTATTGCCACCAACCGCCTGCAAGATGAAGGGGGATTTTTTGCAGGTAGTGAGCAGGAACGCATAGATCTTTTACTGGCCGCAGCATCAGAAACTGAATATGTGGATATAGAACTTCAAACCAAATCAGAATTACTTTCTCAGGTTGTTGAATCCAGTAACTGTTCTATTATATCTTTCCATGATTTTCATAAGACCCCTTCCTTAGAGGAGTTATCCCAGGTTGTGAGGCAAGCAAAGGAAGTGGGGGACATAGCCAAATTTGCAGTTATGCCTCAAAAAATTGAGGATACCCTTACGGTATTAAGTGTTTTGGCCAATAACCCCCAGACTATTGGAATTTCCATGGGGGATCTGGGGAAATATACAAGGGTGACTTCTTCATTATTTGGTGCACCTATCACCTTTGCCTCGGGAGCAGCAGCCACTGCACCGGGACAGCTGGATATTGAAACCACCAAATATATTATGGGGCAATTAGCAGCAAATAAATAATTAACTTCAGTACAGAGTCATCGAAACGGGCTACCAGTGAGGGATAACTGGCAGCAAATAATTCCTTTAAAAATAATAATCTAAATAATAAATATGATTAAATTCAAAGCAATAAAACTGATTAATGAAACTGACCTTCTCATCAAAAAACTGGCGGTGAAAGATTGAATAAAGATTCTAAGATAATAATTGGAGCAGTTGGTGTGGTGATTATATTGTCCGTACTGATTATGGCCGTAGGATTATCAACCGGTGCCCTTACTGATTCAGACACAGCAAAAGTGAAAATTGAAACCGATGGGAACAGTACCAATGTAACGGTATCCTCATCCTGGTTCAACTCCCCACCAGACCAGATGAAACAGGAAATAGCCCAGTACACGGCTAATGAAATAAAAAACCCCAATTCCACGGTGAAAACTATTAAAGTGGGTATCAGCACCATTTCCCATAAATACAATTACACCAAAGTGGATGTGCTCCTGAAAACCCCCTATGGCGACGATCAACTGGTAATGGTGGCCCGGGTTAAGGGGGACTCCATGTACCCCACCCTTAATGATGGGCAGAGTATTCTGGTCCTTAAGACCAAAGATTTCAAGGTGGGAGACATTGTGATAGCTCGCCATCCGGACTATGGTCTCATAGTAAAAAGGGTGAGCATCATCGAAGAGAACCGGGTTTTCCTCATAAGTGACAACACCGAACAGATAACCATCAGTAATTCCAGTGGAGTGTACATTGAGACCGGTTTAAGAACCTGGGTGCCACGTGATGATGTTATTGGTGTGGTAAAGGTTTACTAAACCTTATTTTTTATTTATTTTTAAAAAAATTTATTTTTCTGAATTAAGACCATCTAAATATATATTTACAAATAAAAACTACAAAAGTTTATAAAATGTAAACAAATTGTTCATGGAATGTAAACAAAAATCAAGCGGTTTCTATAACTCTTCCCATCTTTAGCATATATCTCGGATTAGGTTCTATTATTCTGATACCAAAATAAGAACTGATAATCACCTATATTTAAAAATAACCCCCAGAGTAACTATCCCCAGCACAAAACCAATAGCATTGGGCATAACAATAAACCAGTTAGTGATTCCCCATCCATAAACCGTCCACAGAAAACAGTTTATCACCATAGCCCCATAGAGTACCGGAGAAACTTCATCTGATTTTTTTATTTTTATAATGTTTCTTATCTGGTCCAGGGGACTGACAAACATAACCACCGCCATGAAACTGGCCAATAAACCGATAGTTTCTATCCACATATTTTCACAAATTTAATTAGTTTTAATCAAATAAAAATCATGACCACCATTTGATTAGTTGTATGTAGATTAGTAACTAAAATACCGATAAAATCTGATAATCGTAGCAATAATTATTCTTTAGAAAAATATTATTATATGTATCCACAGAATTGATAATATGCGAAAAGATGTTGAAAACTGGTGGAGGCAGGCAGAAAGAGATTTGATTACTGCGGAAAATTGTAAAAACTCTAAAGATTATTACGCCTGTGCCTTTTTCTGTCAACAATCTGTGGAAAAAGGACTAAAAGCCCTGTTTATATTAAAAAATCGCACCAGTTCCGGGAAAACACATTCTCTCATCTACCTGGCCGCCGAGACAGATACTCCCCAGAAATTTCACAGCTTCCTTAGGAGATTAGCACCAGAGTTTGTAACCACCAGATATCCTGATGCAGGATATGGAACACCTTTTGAAATCTATGATGAAGAGATAGCCACTGAAACGCTTGAAAAAAGTAAAGAGGTGATGGAGTGGATAAAATCACAGATCAACAGGTAGAAAAATGGCTGGATAGCTTCCTTAAAATTATCAAAGAGAAATATCAGCCAGAAAAAATCCTCATATTTGGCAGCCGTGCCCGTGGCGATCACCTACTGGAAAGTGATGTGGATCTAATCATAGTCAGTTCCCAGTTTGAGGGCATAAACTGGATAAAAAGAATAAGAGAAGTAGCAGACCTATGGGAAGGACTGGTACTCCTGGAACCACTATGTTACACCCCCCAGGAATTTGAAGAGAAAAGAAAACTAATTGGGATTGTTAATCAGGCTGTTAGAGAGGGTGTAGAAGTTTAGAATAATATACAACTGACCTATGATTTAACTTATGATTAAACCCCCCTAAAAAGACCATATTATTATTTATACTATTTTTAAAAAACTGATTCAAAATTTTAATGACAATATGGACATTCCATATGTGTTTATTTGATGAGTATTGATTTTAATTAAATATAATGCAAAAAGAAGTTAATTAAAGTCCTGAAAAATAAAAAAATAAGATCAGCTCATTTCAGCCAATCTTTTAACCCTCTTCACCATGTTAGGGTGGGTAGAAAATATTTCAAATAGTCTACTGGAAGTTTTTATGTTCACCCGGTTGTATTTGAGACTATCTAATTCGGATTGGGATATAGAACCGTCCATATCCAGGTCCAGTTGACTGAGCTCCTGAATCTCATTTCTAGCATCAGATACATCATTGACAAAAAAGGCTTTAAATCCCTGAACTTCTTTTAATTGTTCTTTGCTGGCAGAGGCTGACTCATAAGTGAGTTTGTAGAGTGCACTGGCCAGTTGGTGAGGTTCACCACCAATGGCTACACTTCCCTGATCAGCATAGTACTCCCGGACACGGGAAACAAACAGTACCAGTAATTGTCCGATGACATAGGCGGCCAGAGCCACAATACCGATTATAAAGGAGTAACCATCGTTGTCCCCACTACTGTATAGAGTACTCAGAGCCAACCAGTAACAGATAACCGGCACGGCGCTGATGGCAGTCATGACAATCATATCCCTGTGTTTGATATGGGATATTTCATGCCCTAGAACTGCTTTTAGTTCCCCTTCATTTAACCGGTTAAGCAAACCCTGTGTAACACATACACGGCCGTCTTTTTGACGTCGGCCAAAGGCAAAAGCATTGGGTATACTAAATTCAGAGATGGCCACTTTTGGTTTGGGAATGCCCGCATTCATGGCCAGTTCTTCAACCAGCCTATGCAGATTAGGTGCTTCCTCAGGGGATACATAATGCACCTTCATGGACATTTCCACCAGCTTGGGTCCGGCCAGATACTGACCCAATATAATTAGTAAAAAGAATCCAGCGTAAAATGCAGGGAAGGATATATTAAAGAAAACCCCGATTACGGTCACCACTACCGCCATGAGTAATCCGAAAAGCATCATAGCAAGAAACATTCTTAATTGTAGCTTCCAGGTACTAACTTTTTTCATTTTGGATTTTTCCTCCATATTTTTAAATTAATAAATCAATTTCATATAGGTTTCATATAATATAACGTGAATCAAGATATATAACTTTTGGTTATTAAAACACATTAATTAAAATAAAATTAATAAAATTTAAAAATACTGAAATAATTAAATGACTGAATGAAATCTAATTTTCAATTAAACCATTCTTATTCTTCATTTCTCATTTTGTAAACGATATAAATGAAAATCCCCACCAGTGCCGCGGCCACCACGTAATCCAGGATGTGGAAAATATCCCGAACAGTATTCCAGTTAGGACCAAGACTATAACCAATATATCCTAAAACAAAGCACCAGGGCAGGGCACCGATAAATGAATAAATGGTGAATTTTTTAAAGTCCATTCCAGCAATACCTGCTGGTAAAGAAATAAAGGTACGGACAATAGGGAGTAATCTTCCAATTAGAACTGCTTCATGACCATATTTTTCAAACCACCGGTCAGCCAATTCTAATTTATGGTGACTTATCAAAATATATTTTCCATATTTTTCCAGTAAGGGCCTTCCCTCTTTAAGGCCAATAAAGTAAGCAATCCATGATCCTACAAGATTTCCCAAAGCACCAACTATAGTAATTCCAATTAATGTCATCTCCCCCTGCCAGACAACATATCCTGCAAAGGGCATGATGATTTCACTGGGCAGCGGAATACAGGCACTTTCTATGGTCATTCCTAAAAATATACCCCAGTAACCCAGGGTTTGTATAAGATGAATGGCAATTTCACTCAAATATTCCACTATACTAATCATATTTTTAAAAAGATACACCATGATATAAAAGGTTTTTTAAAAAAAAGAATTTAATGCAGATTATAATAATCCATAAAATCAAAAAAAAAGAATAGAAATAGAATAAATAAAAATAAAACAAGTCTACTCATTCATTAAAAGTATATGAATATCAGGCATATTTCTTAAAATTAACCGGATTCATGCCTAAACCCAGTAGCGTATTTTTATCTGCTTCCTCTATTTTTTTCTCAGCCGTTGGAGGGATAGGGCTTCCCTGGTAGGCAAAGATAACCCCATTTTTTCTCTGGGCCCCCATGAATTTACCTGCATCACCCTTAACCACCAGTGTACCTTTTATCATTTCAATGGCAGAAAAATCGTCGCAATTACCATTGATAACCACGGTGCCTCCATTTAAAAGAGCTCCGGTATTCTTACCAGCGTTGCCCTTGACCCGCACCACCCCCTGGCGCATGAGGATACCGGTGGACAAATCCACATCACCGTTATGTATAATCTCAGCATCCTTATTGAGCCGGGCCCCAACCGTATCCCTGATATGTCCTTTTTCAATAATCAAACGGTTCCCCATAAATTCTGCACCAATGAGTTTTTCCCGGTTTAGACCATTCATGAGGATATCGGTTATGGATTTGAACTTTTTATAACCTTTAATATCAGATTGGACCTCAATCAAATTGCCAAAGGGTTCTTTAACCTTTCCTTTGACATAGATGGTTCCCCGTACCATGCTGATACCCATACGGGATGCCACATCACCATCCACCACTACTTTCCCGCTTTCCACCTCACCACCGGTTCCTCCAAAGTACTGCAGATCCACCCCCATACTGGAACACATGCGATGACCCACATCACCTTTAATCTTAATATTGCCCCCGTTTTTGAGGTGATCCACCAATTCACGAAAAGTATAATTGTTTCCTGGAACTTTTGCATAAGGGTCCATCTTTTCGCCCTTATGCTGCCAGTAAAAATTGTAGGTGAAGTCACATAGACAGTCCACCGGCTCATCTAAGTCAATCTCCAGAAAAGTATCCTCTTCCTGCTTTTTCCGACCAAAAATCTTAAGCATCACAACCCCTTCCCTTAATAATTAATTATAATTAATTTTTAATTTATTTTCCATATTTTTAATAAAACTATTACTAAATAATTATTATTGGAAACATTAAATTAATTTTTAGTTAGAGATGAGAAAAAAGTTAGAGATGAGAAAAATCTTTCTTTAAATAAATTGTTATAAGTTGATTAAACATATTTTAGGCGAGAAAAAATACAAGAGTTTTAAAAAATAAATAAATAATAACTTAAAAATCATGGAATCTCGAATATTATTGTCATTTAAATAATTATATTATTCCAAAAAAAATCAACCCTGAATAAATCCACAATTTTTAATTGAACACCATATTTTATTGATTATTAAAGGAGAAAAGCATGCTGGAGAATACAAGAGAAAAAAAAGATGTTCTGAAATTTTTAAAACAAATTGGAGTGGATACCCGGTTTACCAGCATTATCCTGCCCCATGTCTATATCAATAATCTCCGTTTCTCCAAGTTCTCCCGTAAAAAAGAGGAATTATTTCAGAAACATTTTCCCCACATAAAAGTGGTGCGATCCACCATTTTCCAGAAGATATGTTCCCGTTCCTCCCGCATTCTGGGGGATTGCATTGAGCCCCGGGAAATAGTTTTGATAGGTAAAGGTTCAGCTCCCTGGGAAAAACTTCTCCCCATTGTCCTGGAACCTTACACCCGTAAATACGGTATTAAAATAATAGAAACAGAATTCCCTATAACAGAAATCAGCCAACTATCCCTTCAGCTTGAAGATGTTGATTTTAATAGCATAGCACTTCCCCTAACCCTGGATCATGAAGTAGAACATGTATTAAAACAAATCTTCAGTGGAGATAAGATCAATTTGAAAAGCTCAGAAAAGGGTATTAATTTAGAAATACCAGAAAAAGCTGAGCTGGAAGAAATAAAACTGATTTACCCCTTGATTAATGTTCCCCTGGAATGGATATGTTCATGGTTAGAACTAGCTGAAGTAGAATGCCATATTTATCCAGAAGAGAATAATTTACCCCATGATTTCTTATTATTTTTAGAGGATGTGGTTCCTCAGGTCCGGGAAAACATCTTAAAGTCGACTGTTTTTCTAGCAGAGCATGATAGAATGGCGTGATTTCAAATCAATCTTAATCATCACAAGTGGCTTCCACATCCACCAGGCCTTCCACCCTACTAATGGCTTCTTTAATGGAATTATCACTCATTTTTATAGTTAATGCCCCGGTGGAACAAACTTCAGCACACCGCCCACAACAGCGGCATTTATTAAGATCCAGACAGGCCTGTCCATTCTCCAGGTGAATGGCATCTACAAAACAGACCCCTTTAGCACATTTTCCACAACCCATGCATAGGTGCTCCTCAAAAACCAGTTCTACACCCATCATAGGAATAAAACCTTTCCCTATGTCTTCGGGAAGTTCAGGAGCCATCTTCCATAAACAGCAGCAGGGACAGCAGTGACAGATAGATAACAATTCTTCTTTAGGACCGGTATTTAACCATACACTGTCTATTTTATTCCGGCCAATGATGTGTACCAGTCCCGCCTCCTGAGATTTCTTTACATGTTTTAATGCTTCCGATGCAGAAACCCGCCTTCCCAGTTTATGTGATATGCGGTAAGCTCCCTTGCCCAGAAATAAACACCCCAAATCCTGCGGATAATCCTGACAATCATTGGATGCCCGGCAGATACAAGAGTCCATTATGAAATGGTATCGTGATTTTTCTATCATAACCCGCAGAACCTCACTGGGAAGTAAGGTATTAACCGGGGGATCTATTTCCGCATTTATCTCCAGATCTGCGGTAGAAGTAGAATTTATCTCATCTAAATGGATGGTGCTATCCCGGGGAAGTACCTGGATGTCGTCTCCTTCAAAAAACAACATATCCACTACCCGGGCCAGAGGAGGAATCTTACGACAAACACGGGCCATTAAAAAGCGAGTATTGAATGTAGATCTTATTATAAGTACGCTGATGTCTGAAAAGTTGATTCTGGCCATTTAATTACCTCATTGATTAACCTTAACATACGTTCTGATAAGATAAAAAGTAACTATCTGGTTGGTCCCTTAAATATCATATAATTATAATTTAATTTTATATTATTGAGTTAGTAAAATAATAATTAAATAAAAATGGATTAAAAGCTAAAATGGATTATAAATCGAGAATTAATCTAGAATTGGAAAAGAGATGTCTGCTTTCCTTTATCACCATCTTCCTTTTTCTCTTCTTTTGAAGATGTTTCCTCTTTAGATTTAGAAACCCGTTTTCGAGATTTTGTTTTAGTTTTAGCTTGAGAAACCTTTTTATCTTTTTGAGGAGCATCCTCTTGTGGAGTAGAAGATTTTTTAGCTTTTTTACCTGAGCTAGGTGTTTTAGATTTAAGGGGAGATTTCGCAAATAGAGATGATTCTCCATGGGCCGATGCCGGGACCTCTTCCTTTTTCTGCTGATTATTTTGATCTTTTTTAGTAGATTTAGCCTTCCTGGGGACTTTTATCTTACGTTTACGGAATTGTTTAACCTCATCATCACTTAAACCCAGATAGGTGGCTATCTCATAGGCCATCTCATCATTCTCAAACATGATTTCCAGATAGGGGAACTGGGATATGGCCACCGCATGAGATACATGCAACTTCTCCGACATTTTCTCCGCTACCCGGTCCCTTAAATCTCTCTTAGACCGGGTGCGTCCCAAGAGGGCAAAGGAGGAGGATCCTGTGTAACGGGCAAACTTACGGTAAGTTTCATCCTTGGCTAAAGCCACCCCTAAGCCCATTAAATCGGAAGCATATCTCCAGTAAGTATAATTACGAGTGGATCTGGCCCTTCCAAAGTGTACATCTGCCAGGGAAACCATTTCATAAGCTTTCTGAATCTCGTGGGGTTTTTCATATTCCCGGGGAATATTTTCGGCAATTATCTCCAGCACCAGAGTGGGGTCTTCATCCAGACGCATAGCCTGTCTGACTTTCTTGAGGTCTTTACTTTTTAAGACCCTGCGCACACTATCAAAAACATTGGATCGTGAGTCCTTTTCCCCAATAACCTCCAGGTCACCGGAACTAATACTTTCCACACCCCGGGCCAGTACCTCCAGATCATTAATGGCCGAGCGCATATCCCCGCTGGACCGCTTGGCCAGTTCTTTAATTACCTGATCATCAAATTTTACGCCTTCTTCTTTGCATATCCTCTTCATCATGGCCGCAATAGAATTGGTATGGACTTTTTGGATTTTAATTACGGTACATTTAGTTTTAATGGTGGCTAATCGCTTACTATAAAAATCATTGGCAATTAAGATTATAGGATGTTTTCCTTCCTTGATGATTTTACCAATAGCCCGGGTACCTCCCCGATCATCGGTACCATGAATACCATCCACCTCATCCAGGATTATGAGCTTTAATCCCTGATTAAAAAGAGACATGGTGGCAGAAGCTTCCCCTACGGTGTTCATAATTATATCGTAGGATCTCTTGTCACTGGCATTCAATTCCACAAAGTCTGAAAACTCAGAAGCCACAATATGGGCCAGCGTGGTCTTTCCGGTACCTGGAGGACCTACCAGTAGCAGACATGGCTGTTTCTCGCCTTTTAGCCAATTATCAACCCATTTTTTGATTTCGGTTTTGGCTTTGGCATTGCCAATAACCTTATCAAGACTGTGAGGTCGGTATTTTTCCGTCCACAACATTTTTAATCGCCCTATGCCTTAGACCTGGATAAAAATTTGGTGAGTAATGCTTCCAATTGTATTCGGGGATTGGCTCCCTCACGTATTCTAAAATCAGATTCACCAATGGCCTCAATTAGTTCTATGTAAAGTTGTTCATCCATATTTCCTTCCATGGCCATACGGGAAACATCTTGATATATCTGGTTTACCATGTCCTCACCACTGGTTCCCTGCAGCACCATGATCTCCCTTAAAAGGTCTCTTGCACCCATGAAATCCCCGGTTAATGATTTGTTTAGCATTTTACGCACGTCTTTGGGACGGGCCTTGGAGACCACTTCGTATATGTTCTCTTCGGTTATTTTTTCCCCTACTGATGAGGATGCCTGTAGAATGTTGATGGCCTTACGGATATCCCCTTCAGCAAAGTAAACTATGGTTTCTATGGCCTGCAGGTCACAATCTAAGCCCTCTTGATCCACAATGTATTCAAGACGCTTTATGACCTGATGTCCTTTCACCGGGGCGAAACGGAAGATGGCACAACGGGACTGGATAGGATCAATAATTTTGGAAGAGTAGTTGCAGGATAAAATAAAGGACGCTGTTTTGGTGTACATCTCCATTTCCCTTCTAAGAGCGTGCTGGGCATCCTTGGTCATGTTATCCACCTCATCCAGAAATATGATTCGGAAGGGAGCACCCACAGGCTTTAGTCGGCAGAAACTCTTAATATTAGTCCTTACCGTGTCAATTCCCCGTGCATCAGAAGCATTGAGTTCTAAAAAGTTTTGCCTCCAGTATTCCCCCAGTATGGATTTGGCCAGAGCCAGTGCGGTGGTGGTTTTTCCTACCCCTGCTGGACCAGTAAACATGAGGTTAGGCATGCTCTCGTCTTTTACATATTTCTTTAATCTTTGAACTATATGCTCCTGGCCTACTATTTCGTCCAGTGAGCCAGGTCTGTACTTTTCTACCCAAGGTCCGCTCATGAAATCACCGCTACATTAATTAAATATTTAAATCTAGTTAGTTATCCCGTTACTTAATCCAGTTCAATACTTATGAAATATAAACTCCATAAAATTAACTCTTTTAAATGAGTATTTACGGCAATAAACCGTATTGGAGTTTAAATACATCCAGAAGATGTGAATTATAGTTATTTATTAAAAAACTTATTTTTAAGCAGATTTTAACCGTATTTTTATTTTGTTATTTTCCCTTATTAAATTATTTATCATAATTTAATGCACATTTTTAATTGATTTTTTCGTGTTAAATCATAAAATTACTATAAAATAACATATATAATTAATTATAAGATGAGATTTAGATTAATTAGATGGAATTTAATTTAATAATTTAATTTAATCCAATTATGTGATAAATTAGATCTTAAAGATTAAGTGGGTGTTTTAATGGTTACAATCAACGATCTGGAGAATATGAGGCAAGAAAATGATGTTGATGGTCTTTTAAAGGCACTTGATATCAATGAAGACCGTAGAATACGTGAAAAGGCAGCGTATATTCTGGGTGATCTTCGTGCTGAAAAAGCAGTTGATACATTGATTAGCTGTTTAGATGATGAATGCTGGCCCATCCGGAAAGCTGCTGCTTTATCTTTAGGTAGGATTAGAGACAAAAAGGCTGTACAACCATTAATTGACTTATTGAATGACAGTTACTGGCATGTACGTGAAAATGCCGCCCTGGCCCTGGGAGCCATTGGGGACAAGCAAGCAGTGGACCCCATAATCGCTGCCTTAAAAGATGGTAGTATCAATGTAAAATGTGAAGTGGTGGAAGCATTAGGGCGTCTGGGGGATGGAAAAGCATCTCACCACCTCAGTGAAATTTTAAAAGATGAGGACTTCCTCCTACGGGCATGTACCGTGACGTCACTGGGTAAAATTGGTGATGATGTGGCACTAAAGGCCCTGATTAATTCCCTGCAGGATGAGAGCTATTTTGTCCGGGTTAATGCCGCCAATGCTCTGGCTACCATAGGTAATGAAGAAACTATACCCTATCTGGAAGCTGCTTTAAACAATTCTCAAGGTGAATCTCATGAATTTGAGCATGCCCTTGAAAAGGCCATAGAAAATATAAAAATTAAAAATAAGTGATTATTAAACTTAAACCTAAAAATTAATTTTTTATTATACCCCATCCATTAGGATAGGCACTAAAAATTGTAGAATAAACCAAATGGGATCCAATGTAGATATATGATCCAGATGAAGATGTATTATGAGTTCAATATCATTAATTATCATATTGACGTTATAAAATAAAAATTAAAAGAATATTTTAATTAATAATTTTAAATACTAATTAATTGTAATTGTTTTAACAAGTTGATTCATTGCTTCATTAATGATTGAAAGCTGCTGATTAAATTGAGACATTGTAACACCATTTTCATCAGACAAACTGATTGTAACTGAATAAAAGTGGTTTTCTTTCTTAAAATAGTATTGTTTTCCAATTTCAGTCCCATCTACTTTACTATATAAAACTGTCCTCACCGAAATTCCATTAATAGTTTCTGTACTTAAATTATTTACAATCCAACTGGAACTATTCTGAATAGTGGAGTTGTAACCGTATTCATAGTCTGATGATTCCTTATAATCAAAGACAGATAATGATAGGGACGGTTTAGTCTTATTATAATTATAATTTATTGTTTCAGAATCATAAGATATATTTTCCCATCCATTAGGAAGTGAAAGATTAATTTTAGAACCTTCCGTACTTGAGTCTTCGTTTCCACCAATACAACCAAAAATAAAAGATATAACCACAATTAAAGAGAAAATAAATACTATTTCTTTAGATTTCATGAATACTACTTTTTAAATATTATATTATTAAAAATTTTCCTTAAATTATAATATCCAAAAAAAAGTTTTAATTCATTTATAAAAAATTAAGGAAAAATGATTATGTTTTCATAAAACATTTAGAAGTGCTCTTTCCATCACATCTACTGGGGCTTCTTTTCCTGTCCATATTTTAAAGGCCTCTGCACCCTGATAAATGAGCATCTTCAGTCCAGATACCGTTTTAGCCCCTACTTTTTCAGCTTCCTTTAAAAGAACCGTTTCCAGAGGATTGTAAACCAGATCATTAACCACCAGATCGCCGTGCATCATATCAGCACTCAACACTGGATGGTCATCAGCGTGCGGATACATCCCCCGGGGTGTGGTGTCAATTAGAATATCTGCATTAGAAACCGCGCTTCTGAGGTTTTCCAGGCCACCAGAAGATATATTGACCTCCAGTTTCATCTCAATATCCTGTTGCAATCTCTGTGCCTTTTCAGGAGTCCGGTTAATTATCATCAAACTTTCCACGCCAGAAAGCATTAACTGGAATGCCACTGCCCGGGCAGCTCCACCTGCACCTACCATAACCACATTTTTATCTTTTACAGGCGTTACTTCTTCCAGCGCACGTATGGCACCTATACCGTCTGTATTGTAACCTTTAGAACCTTTTTCATCGAATTTAATGGTGTTAACTGCACCAATTAGCTCGGCCGGTTTATCTAGTGCGGTTAAATATTTTAATACGCTGGTTTTGTGGGGAATGGTAACATTGAGGCCTCTAATATTAAGAGATGGGGCTCCTTTAATGGCATCTTCGATGAGAGCATTTTCCACTTGAAAAGGAACATAAACATAATCCAAGCCCAAAAATTCGAAAGCAGCATTGTGCATGGGTGGAGATAAACTATGTCCCACTGGATTTCCTATTAAACCTACGACAGCCGTTTTTCCTGTAATCACTTTGCCTCACCTGATTCATTTGCAAGATAAATATTTTTATAAGTATTATTTTAGCTATGTGAAAATAATTAATTTATTAGATTCCAATTAATCTTTAGTTAATTATATTAGTCTATTTTAAGATAAAAATTAGTGTATTATATTAATTAATTTGTAAAATGAATTTTTAAATGTTTAGAAATAAAAAAATATACTATATATTGTAAAATGAATTTTTTAATGTAGAATAAAAAAAATAATAAATTTAATACACGATAACTTTTAGGTTATTGTAATATTATAATTATTGAATAAGTGATGAGGGATATCATGCCAGCTAAACAAAGATTTGTTTTGGATACCACAGCATTTACAGATAATCAACTGAGAGACTGTCTGGGAGACGGAGATTTAAATACATCCGTACATAATATGTTGAATCTAATTGCTAAATCCCGGATAAAACTAAATATAAGTTGTCACATGCCACCCATTACTTATAAGGAATTCTCGGATTATATGGCCCGTTATGACTGTCCCGAGGAGACCATGATCCAGGCGGAAACCTGGATAGTGAAAAAATCACCTAACCGCTATGATACCAAAATACCCTC
The DNA here is from genome assembly GCA_002504725.1 of Methanobacteriaceae archaeon UBA587. Classification (GTDB taxonomy): domain Archaea; phylum Methanobacteriota; class Methanobacteria; order Methanobacteriales; family Methanobacteriaceae; genus UBA587. The sequence goes on from DATN01000009.1 coordinate 178,096, forward strand.
AGAGATATTTTATGAATACGTTCACGACATGAGGGAACGGATGAATAAAGGTATGAAAACCTCTGAAAGTGCCATCTGGGAATCATCCATAGAGTCCATGGTCATGATTGCCCGGGGCGAAGAGAAAAACAAGGTGGAGATGGAAATCATTGGTAAAGCCATAAAAGATTTCCGCAAGAAATACCGGGCTGCATTAAGGAAAGGTACCCTGGACAGTGCTCCGGATCTGGATGTTTTACTGCTGGCTAAAGAATTAGGGGCAGGGGTGGTAGCAGCTGATGAAGGAATCAAAGTATGGGCAGAACGCCTGGGTTTAAGATTTTTAAATGCCAGTTCATTCCCTAATATGCTTAAACAGTACCTGAAATATTATGAATAAGCAGATAACTTTTTTATTAATTAATATCTCCACATATCCTTAACACAGATATCCTCTAATTATTATTTATTACTCCAAATATTTCATTAAAATTTCATACATTTTTTAAATTAAACAACTTATATAATTATTAACTAAACTATGCTAAACTATGCAATTGAAAGGATATTATGAATAAATAAATTGATTAATGAGTATCACTGTAACAGTTTAACCTTTAATGCGGAGGAATTAAAGAATGGAATTATCACGACCTCGAGGAACCAGAGATTTTCTATTTGAAGAAATGAAACAGAGAAAACAAGTAGAAGCTACATTAAAAAAGGTTTTCGAAACTTATGCTTATGAGGAAATAAAAACTCCTTTATTTGAAAATTTATCATTATTCACCATGAAATCTGGTGAAGAAATTGTAGACCAGCTTTACAATTTTAAGGACAAAAGTGACAGGGAAATAACTCTCCGTCCAGAACTCACCGCCCCAGTAGCCCGTTTATACATGAATGAAATGCAAAAATCCCCTAAACCCATAAAAATGTATTATTATGGTAGTTGCTTCAGATATGAACGGCCCCAAAAAGGCCGCTACCGGCAATTCTGGCAATTTGGTTGCGAGATGATTGGTGGGAAGACCCCTGAAGCTGATGCCGAAATCATTGCCATGGCCTCCCAGTCCCTGGAAGAACTGAACCTGCAGGGATACGAAATCCATGTGGGACATCTGGGTATTTTAAGAGGTCTTCTAAAGGAAGCAGATGTTGAGGGACCGGATCAAGATCAGATAATGGCCCTGATTGATAAAGGGGAATTGGAAGAGCTTCAGAATTATCTTAAAACAGTAAACATTGATGAAGATACTGCCCATGTGCTCTTAATGATTATTGAAATGAAGGGTGGATCAGAAGTCTTGGAGAAGGTGAGAGAAAAGGTTTCTGATAAAAAACTGGTCATAGAAGCTCTTGATGAATTTTCCCATCTCATAGATACATTAAATGATTTTGGAATTGATAACATAGGCGACCATGAAAACAACAATGTGGTGATTAATTTAGGGATTGCCCGTGGTCTGGATTATTACTCAGGTATGGTCTTTGAGATTTATGTGCCCCGGCTGGGTGCCCAGAAACAGATATGTGGCGGGGGAACCTACAATCTGGTGGAAATATTTGGTGGGGAAAAGGTGGAGTCAACTGGTTTCGCCTTTGGATTTGACCGTTTGATGAATGCTTTGATGCATGATAAAAAAGATGAGAAACCTGTTCCCACCATTGAAGTATTTGTGGCACCTATATCTGATTCAACCCGGAATAAATCATTCCAGATAGCCCAGCAACTTAGAAAAGCAGGCATTCCCACCGAAGTGGATCTGGCCCGTAAGAAGTTTAAAAAGCTACTTTCCTATGCTGACCGCCTGGGAGCCAACAAAGTAATCCTGGTAGGAGAAAGAGATCTGAAAGAAGGAAATGTGACCATTAAAAATATGGAAACCGGTAAACAAGATTCCGTACAAGCAGATAAAGTATTGGAACATATTCTAGATGGTAGATAAAAATTGTAGATTAAAGTATTGGACCTGTTTTATTAGACAGATTGCATTTATAAGCAGATAATGTATTTGGAAATATCTCAATAAGAAATGATAGTATTGGAGGTGTAATTATTTCTTTAAACTTTAGACATAACATAAATGGCGAAGATTTAATCATTGCCATATCCCAGGACGCAGATACGTCTGAAATTCTCATGGTAGCCTACATGAATCGTGAGGCACTGGAAAAAACTTTAGAAACCAAAAAAGCCCATTACTGGAGTACATCCCGTAATAAATTGTGGTTAAAGGGGGAAAGTTCCGGACATATTCAGAAAGTGGAAGAAGTATTGGTGGATTGTGATGAGGATGCCGTGGTCATGAAAGTTCGCCAGGAAGGCGGGGCATGTCACACCGGCTATTATTCCTGTTTCTACCGAAAAATTGATGTGAAAAATATGGAAGACTTCAAAAAAGACCTAGATGATCCTGATAATTTAAAAACTGTGGGAAAAAAAATATTTGAACCAGAAGAAATATATGGGGAGGGTTAAATGAAAATTGTACCAGATACAAGTGTTATTGTTGATGGACGCATCACCAACATCGTACAGGAAGCCGAATTCAGAGGTAGTGAGGTGATTATACCAGAAGCAGTTGTATCTGAGTTGGAATATCAGGCCAACAGAGGCCGAGAAACTGGTTTTAATGGGTTGGAAGAACTTAAAAACCTGCAAAAGCTCCATAAAGAAGACGTAATTCATGTTTCTTTTGTTGGTCGTAGACCTACCCTGGAAGAAATATCTCTATCCCGTGGTGGGGAAATCGATGCCATGATTAGGGGCACTGCCCGGGAACACGACGCTCTGCTGATTACCAGTGACCGGGTGCAGTCAGAAGTAGGGAAGGCCCAGGGTTTAGAGGTTTTCTTCATAAAACAGGAGATTATGGAGTATGAAGAACTGGAAATATCCAAGTACTTTGATAAAGACACCATGTCCATTCATCTCAAGGAAAATGTAGTGCCCATGGCCAAGAAAGGAAAGCCCGGTAATATTCGGCTGGTGAAAATTGGTTCGGTGCCACTGAGACATTCTGAAGTTCATGCTATGGCCAGGGAAATTGTGGAAAGAGCCAAAAGTGACTTTAAAAGTTTTATTGAGATTGAGATGGAAGGCGCCACGGTAATTCAATTCAGGGAGTACCGGATATCCATTGCCCGACCACCATTCTCAGAAGGATTTGAAATAACAGCAGTAAGACCAGTGGCCCGGGTATCACTTAAAGATTATAAGCTTTCAGATAAATTAATGGAACGTTTAAGGGATACTGCTAAAGGAATTCTGATTTCAGGTTCTCCGGGAGCAGGTAAAAGTACCTTTGCCCAGGCCGTTGCTGATTTTTACAGTAAAGACCTTAAAACCATTGTAAAAACCATGGAGTCTCCCCGTGACCTGCAAGTAGGGGCTGAAATTACCCAGTACGCCCCCTTAGAAAAGGACATGCAGAAAACTGCAGATATTCTACTTCTGGTGCGGCCAGATTACACCATATATGATGAACTGCGGAAAACCAAGGACTTCCGCATATTTGCCGACATGCGCCTGGCAGGAGTAGGAATGATTGGTGTGGTGCACGCCACCAGACCTATTGACGCTATTCAGAGGATTATTGGGAGGGTGGAACTGGGTGTGATTCCCTCAGTGGTGGATACCACCATATTCATTGATGAAGGGAAAGTCAAGGCCATTTATGACATTAAACTGACAGTTAAGGTCCCTACCGGAATGATAGAAGCAGATCTATCCCGACCCGTAATCGAAATCCGGGATTTTGGTACCGGAGAACTGGTAAATGAGATATACACCTACGGTGAACAGACCATTGTCATGGATGTAGGTGCAGCAGCCCCTAAATCATTTGATAAAACACCAGTGCAAAAAATAGCGGAACGGGAGATTGAACGCGAATTTAAAAAGAGGATTCCCGGTGCATCTTTCAAGGTGGAAGTCAAATCAGATAAAAGAGCCCAGGTATGGGTGGAAGAAAAGTACATTCCCAAAATCATTGGTAAAAAGGGTAAAAATATCGATGAACTGGAGCGCAGGATCGGTATCAGTATTGGTGTAGACCCCCTGGAATCTAAGGGTATTGCTAAGAAGAGGAATGATGTATTTGAAATACCTGTGGAGATGTCCGGAAACTATGTGGAACTCAATTTCGGAAAAAATGCTGTAGGGACCGCTTTTGATATTATAGTAGAGGATGATTATCTGTTCACTGCTACTGTTGGTAAAAAAGGTTCCATAAAAATTAAAAAAGATATTGAGTTAGCCGAAATCATAATTGCTGCTCTGAAAAGGAATATGCCTATCAGTGCCCGTATTAGGACGGAATAAGTAGAACTGATATTACCTTAATTAAGTACATAAAATTAAAAAAGTAATTGAATAGGAGATAAAATGAAAATTGGAGTTTCTACACTTGCCCTTTCTCCACTACCTCTGGAAGACATATTATCTTATCTGGAAGAGTTGAAAGTGGATTACTTTGAAATCATTCACGAATATCCACACCATAATGTGAACAGTGACCTTATAGAATCCCATACCATCAGAACTACGGTGCACAGCCCCTTATCTGATATTAATCTGGCTTCCCCTAACCAAGCCATTAGAAAGGCCTCCATCTCCCAGGTCAAAAAGTCCATGGATCTGGCGGTGGAACTGAACACCGATATTGTGGTGGTTCATCCCGGTTCGGTGCCATTCTTATCCCGTGAATATGCAGATGAAATTCTAAAAAACAGTTACACCTCACTGGATGAATGTCAGGCCTATGCTGAGGACTTAGGGGTTTTCATGTGCGTGGAAAACATGCCTAATATGGAAGGATTTCTCTTCCAGGATGTGAATGATTTGAATCAACTGGCAGAAGATTTAGGGACACTTATCACCCTGGATGTGGGACACGCCCATACCCTGGGTTTTGACATAGATGAGATGCTCCATACAGACTATCTGGGACATGTGCATCTTTCAGATAACGACGGATCCTTTGATAATCACGAAGCACTGGGTAAATGTAACATAGACTTTGAAAATTTCCTGAAAAAACTCAAGAAAAAAAATTATTCCGGAATTTTAACCATAGAGGTTAAAAATGAAAGTGAAGTTCTGGAGAGTCTGGATTATCTGAGGGAACTCTTAAAGAAAATATAATCCATGGATAAAATAATTTTTTAATAATCAAATAATAGTTAATCAGAAAAATAAATTTTATAAACTAGTTAATTAATTTATTAATTAATTGTACTTACTAATGGATTATAGGATAGAATTAGAGAATTTATGATTATGGGGTGGAATAATGAAAATTGCGATAATAGGCGGAACCGGTGACCAGGGATTTGGACTTGCTTTGCGACTGGCTAAAGCAGGAGAAAAAGTCCTAGTAGGATCTAGAGACATTAAAAAAGCTGAAAATACCGTGAATATCATCCATAATATGTTAAAAGGCGTGGAACTGGATTGTGTCCAGGGAATGACCAATCAGGAAGCAGCTGAAAAAGGAGATATTCTAATTCTTACAGTGCCCCTGCAGGCTCAGAAAATAACTTTGGCCAGTATTAAAGACCATGTTGATGGTAAAATTTTTGTAGACGCAACTGTGCCTTTAGAAACTTGTTTAGGAGGATCTCCTACCCGATACGTGGACTTATGGGAAGGATCTGCTGCTGAGAGAACTGCTGAAATTTTTAAAGATAAAGATACTCGCATAGTGTCTGCTTTTAATAATGTAAGTTCCTCCAGCCTCACTAATATTACCGAGGACGTTAAGTGTGACTGTCTTATCTCGGGAGATGATGCTGAGGCTAAAAAAACCGTGATGGAATTAGCAGAGAAAATACCAGGGATAAGGGCTATTGATTGCGGACCCTTAGAAAACGCCCGTATAGTTGAAAAGATAACTCCTCTCCTAATCAACTTAAATATTAGAAATAAAACCCGTTTAACAGGAATTAGAATCACTGGACTCTAATTTCTTAATTTATTATTTCAATTAGAAGATACCTTTCACTGTTTTTTATAACAATAACATTAATTATTATAACTAATTTTAATAAATTAATTTAAATAATAATAATTAATTTCAATAAAAATAATATGTGGATTAATATGGAAATTATTAAAAAAACCACCCAAGAGATAACCCGACATGCCCTGGAAGTGATTGATAAAATTGATGAAAATCAGGTCTCTAAGATGATAGAAACCATTATCAATGCCGACTGTATTTTCATTGTGGGCACGGGTAGATCGGAACTGGTGGGAAAAGCTTTTGCCATGCGTCTTATGCACCTGGGTTTCACTGTTTATGTGGTGGGGGATGTAACCACCCCTGCTATAAAGAGTAGTGATTGTTTGATTGCTATTTCTGGATCAGGGGAAACAAAAACCGTGACCCTTGCTGCCAAAACCAGCCACGAAGTAGGTGCTCATGTGATTGGTATAACCACCAATCTGGAATCCACTCTGAGTGAGCTATTGGATGTGGCTATAAATATAGAGAGTAAAAGTAAGGAACCATGGAAACATTACACTTCCCATGTTCTTAAAGGAAATTACGATGATTTAACCCCTATGGGAACTTTATTTGAAGACAGCACTCTTCTATTCCTGGATGGACTAATTGCCGAGTTTATGTCATTATTAGGTAAAAAAGAACAGGATCTTAAGAAGCGCCATGCTATTATTGAGTAGCTGCCAGTTTAATTTGATTCCAACAGTAATTGATATCTAAACCCTATTTCAGAACTTATTATTAATTTATCAATATATTGTAATTGTATTATCATTATAATTATACTTTAATCAGAATAAATTGATTATAATTCGAAGCCGCCCAAATACTATAATTAATTAATTTCATTATCTCATTATCATTATTCAAATATCCATGGACTAGCCTCCATTATAATAACATTAATTCAAATTAATCCATTTAATGAAAAAAATATTAAATTTACTCATATCAAATAGGTGTACCGATGCGCTCAGAATTATTAGAAGACATGGTCACAGTGATCAGTCCTAAAACAGTTAGACTAAATCAGAAAAGTCATTATGGGAAATTAGAAGGTGAACGGCTGGAACTTTCTTTAGTTGAAGCAGTTTACCTGATGGAAAAAGGAAAGATAACCATTTTCGAAAATGAAAAGGAATACTCCCTGGATGATCTGGTTCAGATCTTGAAAGAAAAAGGAGTATATGGTAAATACGTGGTTTACCGGGACCTTAGAAACAGAGGATATATTGTTAAAACTGGTTTTAAATACGGTTCTGAATTCAGGTTATATGAACGGGGAACTGCCCCGGGAGAAGGCCACTCCAATTATCTGGTAAAGGTAATCCCCGAAAATTATGAACTGGATATTTCTAACTTTTCCAGCTATGTAAGGGTGGCCCACGGAGTCAATAAAAACCTTTTAATGGCAGTAGTAGATGAGGAAGGAGACATAACTTATTATAATGTGGAATGGATTCGGCCCTGATTTTTGATTGAATTCCCTGGTTAATATAAAACAGTACAGAGTTAATCAACTTAACAGAATAAGACTATAACTAAGATTAATTATAATATATTAAAAATAGATTTCGTTAGTTGAATTAGATTACAAAATTATTACACTTATTAAATCAAGGTGATTTTTTGATAGACCCCTGGAGCACAGTCAGTTTAGATTACGAGAAATACATCGAACAATTTGGTATCAAACTATTCAAAGAAATGGTGGGCGAACTGGAAGACCCACACTGGCTCATGCGACGGGGAATAATCTTTGGGCACCGTGATTTTGGAAGGATTGTCAAGGCCATACGGGAGAAAAAGGACTTTGCAGTGGTCACCGGCATGATGCCCAGTGGTAAAATGCATATTGGCCATAAAATGGTGGTGGATCAACTGGTATGGTATGATAAACATGGTGCAGACATCCACATCCCTATCGCCGATCTGGAGTCCTATTCTGCCCGGGGAATTGATTTTGACCAATCCCGGCAACTGGCCATTGAGGAATACATAACCAATTACATAGCCCTGGGCCTGGATTTTAAAAAGGATAATGTGAATGTTTACCTACAATCAAAAAATATTGTGGTGGAAGATCTAGCATATCTGCTGGCAAAACGAGTGAATTTCAATGAGATGAAGGCCATTTATGGTTTTAATGGCTCCACCAATATAGCCCATATGTATGCCCCTCTAATTCAGGTGGCAGATATCCTGCATCCACAACTGGAGAAATATGGTGGGCCTAAACCTACCGTAGTACCGGTGGGACCGGACCAGGACCCCCACATACGATTAACCCGAGATATTGCCGACCGCTTTAAGAATCAATTTAACTTTGTGGCGCCCTCCTCAACCTACCACCGTTTCATTACCGGACTCACCGGAGGTAAAATGTCCAGTAGTCAACCAAAAACGGCTATATTCTTAAGTGATTCTCCAGAAGAAGCAGAAAAGAAAGTCAAGACTGCTAAAACCGGTGGGAGAGAAAGCCTGCAGGAACAAAAAGAATTGGGTGGTGTTCCAGAACAGTGCGTGATTTACGAAATGTTACTCTATCATTTAATGGATTCTGATGAGAAACTCACTGAAATTTACACTAACTGTAAAAACGGTACCCTTATGTGTGGTGAATGCAAAAATATAACTGCAGAACTAATGAAAAAATTCTTTGAGGATTTCTCTAAAAAAAGGGAGAAAGCCAAAAAATTAGCAGAAAATATACTGGATGGGGAAAGTACATGGTAAAAAAAGAAAGGTATGAAGGTACTCTTACCGCCCTTTACAAAAGAAATGAAAAATTTTTAGGTCTTTCAGCAGCTATTTTCTTTATTTCTCTATTTTTAGGCTACTTTTTATCAGGCCTATTTTCCATATTTCTGGAAAGTTTTTATCAGAACTTCCAAAAAAGTGTAGCAAAGGGAGATTTAGAGTTAACTACCTTATCCATCTTCCTTAATAACCTAAAGGTCACTTTTTATATCTATGGCGGGGGTTTACTATTTGGAGTATTCACAATACTGTTCCTCTTTATTCAGGGTTCTTTCATAGGTTACTTTGCCACTAAAATGCCTTTAGGAGATTTCATTCTTTTTACATTACCCCATGGGGTCTTTGAAATAGCAGGAGTCATAATTGCCGGTGCCGCTGGATTTAGACTGGCCAGCTTTATTTATTCCTATTTAAACAGTGTCCTTACCGAGACATGGTATGGTTCTCCCCTTGATAAAATGGCCCATGTCTTTCGGAATAACTGGGAAGAATTGAAAGAGTCACTACAGCTTTATGCCATCGCAGTGGTTCTTCTACTAATAGCCGCATTTATTGAGGCTAATATAACCCTGGCCTGGGTTCAATACATAAGCGGAATGGTATAACTATCCTAAAGGCATTTCCCTAGGAATAAATTTTATAGTATCGTTTTATGTTTCTAAATAATCATACACCATTCCGCATATTATTAATTAATTAGATTAAAACTAATAAACTGAATTTTATGATTTTAATAACAGAACAAGGATAATATATAATACAATTCAATGAATATCTAGTTAATAGAATTAGACTAGAAATTAATTTGAGAAATTAATATAAAAAACAGAATTCTTGATTTATTACGGTGATATAATGATAAAATGCATATCATGTGGTAAAGAATACCCTATAGACGAAATTATTTACACTTGCAAAGAATGTGGAGCAATTTTAGAAGTTATAATTAATCCTGATGTCTCCAAAGACGTTTTTGATTGTAGAAAACAGACCATGTGGAAATACAAAGAATTCATGCCTGTGGATGAATCAAAAATCGTCAGTTTAGAGGAAGGAGGAACACCTTTCTGTAAATGTGATAAATTAGGAGAAGAATTAGGAATCGACCTTTATGTTAAAGTGGAAGGATCCAATCCCACCGGAAGTTTTAAAGACCGTGGAATGAGTGTGGGAATTACTAAAGCCATGGAGTTAGGTGTGAATACAGTGGGATGTGCCTCTACAGGTAACACCTCTGCATCCCTGGCTGCTTATGCTGCCCGGGCAGGAGTGCGCTGTGTGGTGCTCTTACCATCAGGTAAAGTTGCCCTGGGAAAACTGGCCCAGGCCATGTTCCATGGAGCTGAAGTATTATCAGTTAAAGGGAACTTTGATGAAGCATTAGAAGCAGTGACTGCTTTAGCATTAGAGGGACAGTTATACCTGCTGAACTCAGTTAACCCCTTCCGGTTAGAAGGACAAAAATCAATTGGATTTGAAATTGTTGATGATCTGGGATGGAAATCCCCTGATAGAATCATCCTTCCTGTGGGAAATGCAGGTAATATTTCAGCCATCTGGAAGGGAATCAATGAATTTTATGAAGCAGGATTCATAGAAGATCGACCTATGATGACTGGTATACAAGCTGAAGGAGCTTGCCCTATAGTGAATGCTGTACGCAAGGGCAAAATGGAAATTGATCCAGTCACCCAGCCAGAAACCGTGGCCACCGCCATTCGAATTGGTGCCCCGGTGAGTTCTCTAAAAGCACTGCGTGCCATCTATGACTCTGATGGATATGCCGATACCGTCACTGATGAAGAGATACTGAGTGCCCAGAAATTACTGGCCCGAAAGGAAGGAATTGGTGTGGAACCCGCCTCTGCAGCTTCCATTGCTGGACTAATAAAGCTGGTAGAAGAAGGCGTTGTTGAGAAAGGCGAACAGGTAGTTTGTATCGTAACAGGTCACTTATTAAAAGACCCCAATACTGCAATTGATGCTTGTGTGGAACCTTTAGAAGTTGATGCAGATATTAATAAACTTGCAGCAATTTTAAATAACAAATAAGCCTTCAATTTTTTGTTTCTTCTCTGGCCAATTTGGCCAATTTAATCTTATCTTTTTTTCAAGAGTGAGTCAATAACATATGGTTAGTCATGAAGTGTCCCATAACAATACAGATTACCATATCATGAGCAAATACCATATGGATTTGCTAAAAATCCCGCAAATTAACGATATATTTATATAGGAGTAAAGAGACAGATTATATTACATAAAATGAGGTGATTAATTATGGAATTACCAATTGCTCCAATCGGAAGAATAATAAAAAATGCGGGTGCAGAAAGAGTGAGCGATGACGCTCGAGAAGAATTAGCAAAAGCTCTAGAAGCAAAAGGCGAAGCTATTGCAGCAGAAGCCGTAAAACTCGCAAAACACGCCGGAAGAAAAACTGTAAAAGCTTCTGACATCGAATTAGCAGTTAAAAGACTCTAAATGATACTATAACTGCCTTATTTTTATTTTCTATTTTTTAAATTGATTTATTTAATACGTTTCTTATTGTTTTCACAAGTCACACCCCATGTAGGCGTGTTGAAGAATATAAAGTAATTTTCCATAATAAACAGAGAAAAACTTTATAAGTGATAACCACCAATCTTTCATATGTCTAATTCTCCAAAATCAATTAGATCTTTGGAACTTTTTAAATTATGGATAAATCTTTAAATAAATTTAAAATCGACATCCGATTTTTTTATATTCCATAAATCCATAATAGTGCTGTTTAATCAGTAACTTTATATATAGACACTAAAAAATTTAAAGATTACAAATCACAGATTTGTAGACTCTGCAACAAATGATTGAATAATTTGCTCAAGAAGAGTAATAACCAATAAAAACCAAGTTGCGGATATTTGCCGATGGATGGTAAATAACCAGATGAAAAAGGAGGTAAATAATATGGCAAAATCAATTTACGTAAAATTTGACGTACCACAAGAAATAGCTGACAAAGCTGCAGAAGCATTAGAAATCGCAAGAGACACTGGTAAAGTGGCTAAAGGAACCAACGAGGTTACCAAAACCATAGAAAGAGGAAACGCTCAGTTAGTATTAATAGCTGAAAATGTGGAACCTGCTGAAATAGTAGCTCACATACCTGTTCTCGCTGAGGAAAAAGAAATTCCTTACGTCTACCTGCCTACCAAAGATGAAGTAGGAGGAGCTGCTGGCTTAAACGTCGGTACCGCTTCAGCTTGTATCGTTGATGCAGGAGAAGCTGAAGAACTGGTCAAAGAAGTTGTGGAAAAAGTCGAAGAACTTAAGAAATAATTCTTAAGGAATTATTAATTTTATATCTGTTTTGAAGGGCATTGGCCTTTCAACTTTAAACTAACAGGTGATTATATGGAAGAAGCAACTCCAGCAGAAGTCATTGAAGTTTTAAAAAGAACTGGAATGACTGGAGAAGTCATGCAGATCAAATGCAGGATTCTTGATGGAAGAGATAAAGGCCGGATTCTAACCAGAAATGTCATGGGCCCTATCCGAGAAGGTGACGTATTAATGTTACTGGACACCATCAGAGAAGCCAAGGAGATTCGAACTCCTTAATCTTACTAAGGAAAGGTGTTGGACATGAGAGTATGTTCATTCTGTAACCAGGATATAGAAGAAGGAACCGGGACCATGTATGTTAAAAAAGATGGTACTGTGTACTTTTTCTGCGGCAGTAAATGCGAAAAGAATATGATAAAACTTAAAAGAGTTCCAAGAAAAGTTAAATGGGTTAAAGAATGATGGAAAAAAGCTTCGTGATGATGAAACCCGATACCGTGCAAAGGCGGTTAATGGGAAAAGTATTAAGCAGATTTGAAGAAAAAGGACTCCAAATTGTCGCTGTTAAAATGATGCACATCAGTGAAGATCTTGCTAAAGAGCACTACGGTGAACACAGCGAGCGACCATTCTTCAATGACCTGGTTGAATATATCACTTCCTCTGCAGTCTTAGCCATGGTAATCCAGGGCGATGATTGTATCAGTCTTATCAGAAAGATGGTAGGGGCAACTAACCCTAATGAAGCTGATTTAGGAACTATCAGGGGAGATTTCGCCCTTGATACTGGTAGAAATATAATACACGCATCAGATTCTCCAGATTCTGCTAAAAGAGAGATTTCTCTATTTTTTGAAGATTCTGAGATCTGTGATTATCCTATGCCAGACCAGGATTTAATTTACGAAGGGTAATTACCCATCTTTTCTATTTATTTTCAATATAATTTACCATCATAATCATGAATGGAATAATATGGAAAATAAATTAGAGAATTCATATTTACGGATTTATTCCTGAATTAAACTACGATTTATCTTTAGATTGAACTAGTAAAAACTATAAAATACCGAGTATCGGAGATTTAGATGAAGATCAGATCACCAATTGTATCAGTGCTAGGCCATGTAGACCATGGTAAAACAACGTTACTTGATTTCATAAGAGGTAGTGCCATCGCAGCCAAAGAAGCAGGGGGAATAACCCAGCACATTGGAGCAACGGAAATACCCATGGAAATCATAGAAAACATCTGTGGCGACTTTTTAGCTAAATTAACTATCAAAGATACTCTGCCCGGACTCTTTTTTATTGACACTCCCGGTCACGAGGCATTTACCACTCTTAGAAAAAGAGGAGGTGCTCTGGCTGACCTGGCAATTCTAATAGTAGACATGAAAGAAGGATTCAAACCCCAGACTTATGAGGCCTTGAATATTCTTAAAATGTATAAGACTCCTTTTATAGTGGCTGCCAATAAAATTGATAAAACATATGGTTGGCAAGTACACGAAAATGCTCCATTCATGGAAACATTTTCTAAACAAGCACCTAACATTCAACAAACCCTGGAAACCCAACTCTATGAGTTAGTGGGAATCTTACATCAGGAAGGATTTGAATCAGAACGATTTGATAGGGTAACTGATTTTGCCTCGCAGGTCAGTATAATACCCATAAGTGCCCGTACTGGAGAAGGAATCCCCGAATTACTAACCATGTTAATGGGATTAGCCCAGCAGTATTTACAGGAACAACTACAAATCGAAGTGGATGCTCCAGCCAAAGGAACCATATTAGAAGTTAAAGAAGAAGTAGGACTGGGACTTACTATTGATGCAGTAATATACGATGGAATTATCCAGAAAAACGATAACATAGCCCTCATGACTGATGACAATGTCATAACCACAAAAATCAGATCTCTTTTGAAACCTAATCCCTTAGAAGAAATAAGGGAATCCAAAAACAGGTTCCAAAAGGTGGAAGAAGTGGTGGCTGCAGCAGGTATTAAAATTGTGGCACCTAACATCGAAAATGTGGTGGCCGGATCTCCCTTGCGGGTAGCCCGCGGAGATATGGAAACCGTTAAAGAAGAGATGTTAAAGGAAATAGAAGACATAAAAATTGATACCGAAGAAGCAGGAGTTATGGTAAAAGCAGATACCTTAGGATCTCTGGAGGCTCTGGTAAATCTACTTAGAGGTATGGACATACCTATAAGAGCAGCAGATATCGGAGATTTATCCCGAAGAGATGTGGTTGATGCTAACATTGTTCAAAAAGAGGATCCCATGCATGGGGTTATCATTGCATTCAATATAAAAATTCTACCCTCTGCAGCCGAGGAACTTAAAAATTCGGAAATAAAATTGTTTTCCGGTAATGTGATTTATCAGATTACCGAGGATTACCATGAATGGATGCGGGCTGCTGAAGAGCAGAAGAAGAAGGAATGGATGGATGCCATTATAAAACCGGCAAAAATAAGGGTCATCCCTAAATTAATCTTCCGGCAGAGCAAACCCGCCATAGCCGGGATTGAAGTTCTCAGTGGAACCGTTAAGCAGGGATCCATACTTATGAGTGAGGACGGTAATAAGGTAGGTATCGTAGAGAGTATGCAGGACAAAGGTGACAACAAAAAGGCGGTCCCTAAAGGTCAACAAGTGGCCATGGGAATTAAAGACGCTATTTTTGGAAAGAACTTTGACGAGGGTGATGTCTTATATGTGGACATCCCTGAAAAACACTACCTCATACTGGAATCCGAACTCAAGGATAAGTTAAGTGAAGATGAATTTGAAACTCTTCATGAAACCGTAGATATAAAAAGGAAGAAAGAACCGGATTGGGGAAAGCAACCGGCTTTCTAATAGAAAATAATAAATAGATATTAATTTAATAAGGATAACGAGAAGGAGGAGATTAGTTTGGCATTTAAAGTTGTCATTTCAGAAAACGAAAAAAGTCATCAAATGGAAACTGACGCCGATCAATCCAAAAAAATGATTGGTGTAACCATTGGAGAAGAAATCGATGGTGCCATCATTGGATTAGATGGTTACAAACTCAAAGTAACTGGTGGAAGCGATAAAAACGGATTCCCTATGAAAAAGGATGTTTCCGGACCTCGGAGAATACGAAGTTTATTATCCGGAGGATTAGGATACAAACCTACCAGAGACGGAGAGCGGAGAAGAAAAACCATTCGGGGTAACACCATATCTGATGATATCGTCCAGATTAACACCATTGTTACTCAAAAAGGTGAAAAATCTCTGGAAGAACTCTTCAATAAGGAAGAAGAATAAAGTCTGGTATCCTGGATATCAGAATAATAATATATTTTTAAAAATATATTTTTAATAAAATAATAATATTCAATATTTAATATTCAAATATAATATTATAAAATAATTATAAAATTATAGGTGTAATCTGTGAAAACTCAGTCAGAGATTAACATAGGGCTAGTGGGACATGTAGATCACGGTAAGACTACTCTTACCAAAGCATTATCAGGTATTTGGACTGATACCCACAGCGAAGAAACCAAAAGAGGTATTTCCATCAGGTTAGGATATGCCGACATTACATTCCGTAAATGTCCCGTATGCGATGAACCTAAATGTTATACCACTGCACTAATTTGTGAACACTGCGGAAAGGAAACCGAGACTTTAAGAAAAGTATCCTTCGTAGATGCTCCAGGACACGAAACCCTTATGGCTACCATGCTCTCCGGAGCAGCCTTAATGGATGGAGCTGTTTTGGTTATAGCAGCTAACGAGCCCTGCCCCCAACCACAAACTAAAGAGCACCTCATGGCCCTAGATGTTATCGGTGTTAAAGAAGTAATTGTAGTACAAAATAAAATTGATATTGTCTCTCGAGAAAGGGCTGTAGAGAGTTATAATGAAATAAAGGAGTTTGTGAAGGGCACATGTGCAGAAGATGCCCCTATAATACCAGTAGCAGCCCAACAAAGCGCTAATATTGACATACTTATCGATTTAATTGAAAAGAAAATACAAACTCCAGAAAGACATCTGGATAAACCATCCCGGCTATATGTAGCCCGTTCCTTTGATATCAATAAACCAGGTTCTGACCCGGAAAATATAGTGGGAGGAGTACTGGGAGGTTCTCTGGTTCAGGGAGTCCTTAAAGTAGGGGACGAAATTGAAATCAAACCAGGTATTCAGGTACAAAAAGAAGGTAAAACCACCTGGATGAGTCTGTACTCCCAGATCACTGGATTAAATGGTGGAGGCGAAGTAGTGGACGAAGTTGGTCCGGGAGGATTAGTTGGAGTAGCCACTAACCTGGATCCCGCCCTTACAAAAGCAGATTCATTATCTGGATCAGTAGCTGGAGAACCTGGAACATTACCCCCAGTAATGCATCAACTGGATATGGATGTCCACCTCTTAGAAAGAGTGGTTGGTACCAAGGATGAAAGAGACGTGGAACCAATTAAAGCCAAAGAACCATTGATGATAAATGTGGGAACCACCACCACCATTGGAGTAGTCACCGTTGCTGGAAACCAAGCAAGTGTAGTACTGAAATTACCAGTATGTGCAGAAACTGGTCAAAGAGTAGCTCTCAGTAGAAGAGTGGGTGCTAGATGGAGGTTAATTGGTTATGGTATCATCAAATAATGCCCAGAATATGGAATCTGCGGAGGTAGTTCTGGACGCAAATTTTTTATGATTCCTTTCCAGTTCAATGTGGACATTATAGATGAACTGGAAAAAACTTTACCATCACACGATTTATTGGTACCTTCTTTTGTAATAAAAGAACTGGAAGGGATTAAACGCGCTTCCCGGGGCAGTGATAAAATAGCAGCATCCATAGCCCTAAAAATTGCTAAATCTCCCCCTATTAAGACTGTTAAAATGTCTTTAATGAAAGGAGAGAAAGTGGATGATGCGCTTTTAAGAATTTCCAAAATTCTGTGTACCAATGATCGGGAACTCCGAGCAAGAGCTCGTAAAAAAGGAATACCTGTATTATATCTACGACAAAAGAGATATATTGCTATTGACGGTTATATAAAATAATTAATAAATAATTAAATAAGTAGAAATGGGAAGTTTGAATAATCATTATTCTCTACTTGAATAAGAATTGGAAAAATAAATATATTAAACTAATAATCAAATAACATTCATTAACTAGTTCATTATTAATTCCAATGAATAAGGAGGAATATTTATGAATCTCTGGAAGGATATCACACCAGGACCATCAGTACCTGAAGTTGTATATGCAGTAATTGAAATACCAAAAGGATCAAGGAATAAATATGAGTACGATAAGGATTTAGAGTCCTTTGCTCTGGATAGAGTTTTATACTCCCCATTTGTTTATCCAGCTGATTATGGATTAATACCCCAGACCATCTATGATGATGGAGATCCTATGGATATTATGGTGCTCATGGAACAACCTACATTCCCGGGATGTATTATCGAAGCTAGGCCTATTGGTGTCATGCGGATGATTGATGGTGGAGATAATGACGATAAGATTCTGGGAGTACCAGTGAATGATCCTCGATTCAAAGATGTAAAAGACATTGATGATGTGCCTTCACATTTATTAGAAGAAATTGCACACTTTTTCTTGGAATACAAACACTTAGAAGGTAAAACCACTGAAGTTCTTGGATGGGACAATGCTCAAAAAGCATTTGAAGCCATAGAACATTCTATAGAGTTATACAAAAAAGAATAATAAAGAGTAGGTATATACTCTATTACAACTTAAATTTTGATAGTGTAATCAATACAAAATTTAAGATTAAATAAATATTAAAAAATAATTCAAATTTTCATAACCTAATGAGAAATTTTAAATCGAGGGATATATTTGTATTTTATATCAAAAATTGAAGACACGGTACGAATCCCCCCATATCTGTTCGATGAACCTCTGGAAGAAGTGGCTATTGAAACTCTAAATGAGACCTATGTGGGAACAATTGACAAAAAAATGGGTCTGATGGTCACTGTCAAAGAGATAGAGGAGATTGGAATAGGTAAAGTTATAATGGGAGACGGAGCAGCCTATCACGATGTAACATTCACGGCTCTCTTTTTCAAACCGGAACTACATGAAATTGTAGAAGGGGAAGTAATTGAAATAGCTGAATTCGGGGCATTTGTAAGAATGGGACCCATGGACGGATTGGTCCACGTTTCACAGGTTACCGACGACTATATCAATTACGACGGAAAACGAGGAGCTTTATTAGCTAAAGAATCTAAGAAAACCCTTGAAGAAGGTAACAAAGTACGCGCCAGAGTAGTTGCACTCAGTTTGAAAGGCCGTTCTTCCAAAGAAACAAAAATAGGACTTACCATGAGACAACCCGGATTGGGAAGGTTCGAATGGATTGATCAAGAGAAAAGGAAGAAGAAAAAATGAGTATAAAAGCTTGCACTAAATGTAACCTCATTACTACTGAAGAGAGATGTCCTGTTTGTGATATACCAACTTCAACTAACTGGAGCGGTCTTCTTATAATAATTGACCCGGAACGCTCAGACATAGCAAGGGAACTGAACATTAATATCCCTGGCGAATATGCACTGAGGGTTAGATAGTGTTAATACTGCAAAAAGAATTGAGATATGCTCTTAAAAAACCATTAGGAAATCTCTATTCTTCTTTCAGCGAAGCAAAAGATTCTTTACCCCATGA
This sequence comes from Methanobacteriaceae archaeon UBA587, assembly GCA_002504725.1. GTDB lineage: Archaea > Methanobacteriota > Methanobacteria > Methanobacteriales > Methanobacteriaceae > UBA587. The sequence goes on from DATN01000009.1 coordinate 196,896, forward strand.
TAAATTTATAATATCTGTAGGGGATGTGACCACAAGAAATCTCATTGAATCTGGAGTGTATCCCCATCTAGGAATTATTGACCAGAGGATACAGCGGAAAGATTCAGATCATCAAATAGATTACAATGCAGAAATTTTAAATGCCCAAAATCCCCCTGGGACCATAACAAAAAGTCTATGGGAAACCATAGAACTAGCTCTAAGCTCTTCTAAAAAGAGCGAAAAAAACTTTTTGATTATAGTCGATGGAGAGGAAGATCTGGCAGTTCTTCCCTGCATTATCCTTTCATCTGAAGACACCATAATATTATATGGACAACCAAACGAGGGAGTGGTGGTTGTCAATGCCTCAGATGTGAAAGAAAAGGCTGAAGAACTAATCAATAAATTTGAGGAGGCATATTAATGGAACTCAACATATTAGAAAAAAATGAAAATCAACTCTTAAACAGAACCGAAATACACTTTGAATGCTTATACCAGGGAGAAGCTACTCCTAAACTTCTAGATGTTAAAAGTAAACTGGTAGCTATCTTAGATGCTGACAAAAACCTTTTAGTGGTTGATGAAGTACAACCATACTTCGGTGAAGGTCGCGCCAAAGGATATGCTAAAGTATACGATTCTGAAGACAGTTTAACTGAAATTGAAGCTAAACACGTCCTGGAAAAAAATAAAGAAGCCTCAGCTGCTGAAGAAGACCAGGAGGAATAATCATGAAAAAAAGTGATCTCTACGAAGTCAAAGACGACAAGATAAAAAGGAAAAATCCTTTCTGTCCTCGATGTTCCAGTGGAGTATTCATGGCTGATCACGGCGACAGATACGCTTGTGGTAAGTGTGGATACACCGAGATAAAAAACAAAGGTTAATCATTTAACTGATTAATCTACTTTACTTATTAATTCGATAAATTAACTGTTAATAATTATTCTAAAGTCGAATTACTAAAAATTAACTGTTAAACTAACTGTTAATCAGAATAGAACTAGTTAATTTATCATTCATCAATTTATTTTCATATTTTTATTATTTTAAAAATTATTACTAAAATTCTTACTAAGGGTGGTTAATTCTTGAATCTTAGGGCTGGAAGACTGGGAAAAAAGATGAGTGAAGATGCAGCAGCATTCACCTCATCATTAGAATTTGATGAATACATATTTGAAGCAGATGTGGAATGTAACATAGCCCACACTACCATGTTAGGACAAGAGGGCATTATTGATGATTCTACTGCAGAAAAAATATTGATTGCACTAAAAAAACTTAAAGAAGAAGGTGTTGATGCCCTGGACATGGACCCCTCCGTGGAAGACATTCACATGGCTGTGGAAAACTATGTTACTGCTCAAGTAGGGGAAGAAGCAGGCTTCATGCACACGGCTAAATCACGTAATGACCAGGTAGCAACGGATTTAAGAATTGTATTGAAGGTTAAACTTGAACAAATCCAGTCAGAAATACTGGAATTTATGGAGGGTATTACTCAATTAGCTGAAGAACACAAAGAAACAGTTATGATTGGTTATACTCACCTGCAACACGCTCAACCCACTACCTTTGCTCACCACCTATTAGCCTATGCCCAGTCACTGAAGAGGGATTATGAACGGTTAAAAGATGCTTACAAACGGGTAAATATTAACCCCTTAGGCTCTGCAGCCATGACCACCACCAGTTTCCCTATAAACAGGAACACCACCACGGATCTATTGGGTTTTGATAGTTTCATGGAAAATTCCATGGATGCGGTGTGTGCCCGGGACTTTATTGGGGAAACTGTTTTTGCACTGGCCATGATGTGCACCTCACTAAGTAAAATCTGTGAAGAGATGGTACTCTGGAGTACCTATGAATTTGGTATGATTGAGATTTCTGATGAGTTCTCCTCAACTTCGTCCATCATGCCGCAAAAAAAGAATCCCGATGTGGCAGAAATTGCCCGGGGAAAAACTGCCGTTTTATACGGAGAATTAATGACTATCCTGACCATTTTAAAGGCCCTGCCCTATACCTATAACCGGGATTTGCAGGAAATAACACCCCACCTTTGGAATGGTGTGGAAACCGCCCGGGCTATGCTGAACATAGTTAGTGCCATGTTATTAACAGTGCAAATCAATAAAAATCGTGCTCTGCAATTAGCAGGAGCAAACTTCGCCACGGCCACTGATCTGGCAGATGTGATTGTGCGGGAGAAAAATATCCCCTTCCGGATTTCCCATAAAATTGTAGGACGCATGGTAACCCAGGCCATATCACAGAACCTTAAACCCGAAGATATTGATGCCGCTTTCATGGATAAAATTTGTAAGGAAGTGACAGGTAATAATCTGGCTCTTGATGAAAACCTTATTAAGAAGTCACTGGATCCCCTGGAAAACGTTAAGATGAGGAGGGTTCCCGGAGGACCATCACCTGAAATGGTGGATCTGGCATTGAATAATCTTAAAACCTATTTAAAACAGGAAAAAGAAATTAATTAACTTGATTTTTATCAGGTTAAACCATTTATTTTTATTCTATCTTAAATTAATGCACTCAAGGATTATATTCGATTTTTAAATTCTATTTTTAAATTAAATCCAGATTCGCGATTTAAAAGGAATGAAAAAGTTTAAAAAATTTTTTTCTTATAAGGGAAGTTCTTTATTAAAAATAATAACTAATTGAAACGTGAACCCAAAAAAATAATTCATTTCTCTTCTTGTTTTTTTAAATAGTTTTTTCTAATAGCTTCCGCTATTTCCCCGTCCTCAATTACAAGGGGACCCGTATATCCACAGTCATAACACTTCCAGATAGACCACATCTGGGGAATATCCCATTTTATATTGTCTGAACCACATTCGGGACAGAATTTCCGGAAAAATTTTTTCATAATTTATATATAGTTTAGTATGTAAAATATATATTATGAACGATAGTGCAGATCCACGAATACTTGGACTTTTGGCAATATTAGTAGGTATACTAATTGTGATATACCCTATTTTAGTGGGATATGTGGTAGGAATTGCTCTGGTTGCCTATGGCTTACTCAAGATTTTTACCTAAAATATATGGTTTGGATGAAGATTATTTATCTTTACATAAACTCCATATGAGATCTAGTGCTTCTCCTGGCTCCAAAGCTCCGGAACGAGTTTCCCTGAGAACACGCTGTATGGAATAGCGCCTCATATGTGGAAATTTTTTTTGCACTTCAGCCAGAAGAGGGCATCCAAAAGTGGAAGATTTTTTAACACCAAAAGAGGTGGTTACTTTTTTTATTTCCTGTTTAGCCACTCCCAACAAAGCAGGTAAATTTATTCTAATCAGTCCATCCTTATAAATAATAGATTGACAACCAGTGGAAACCAAATCACCAAAAATTACCATTTGAATATTATTTTCTTTGGCATAATCAATTACTGCAGAATGAAGAATTTTTGAACATCTCCCACAGGGATGGAAACGTCCTTCAAAACTCTCCTGCACAAAATCTGAGAAATCTAAATCTAAGTAAGTATGATCTACTTGCAGGGCATCTACCAGATCGTTTACATTGTCTTTGAAATGTCGAGGGAGTACAATACTTCCCGGATCAACCGTGACAGCCAGGGGATTAAAATTTAAGTATTTGGCCATTATTAAAGCAAAACTACTATCAACTCCACCAGATAGTGCTACAACTGCCCCATAATCATTTGAATTACTATTACTATTACTATTAACATTACCATTCTCAGCTGACAAGTCAGTAGTTAGATCAATATCAGAGCCCTCAGCAGCCCCTTCATTGAATTCTAAATTAAAATAGTCTAAAAAATCAAACTGGGAGATCTTAGCTATCTTCGCAGATAATAGGTTTTGTAGGTTAGTTATAGGTAAAGGATCCCTAAACATATCATCATGTAAGAGGGTCTTAATTTTAGTTAAAGCTAATTTCATGCGGTATTCTCGAACTATAATATCTGTATATGCTTCAACATGAATATTCTTAATGTTAAGACGCTCTTTTAATTTACCAACAACCCAACCTCCTTTACCAATAACTGCCGACTTGTCTGGGCGGTCCGGAGTGATAATTAATAATTCTTCACTCTTAGAATCGAAAATAACATCTTGCAGATTAACTTCAGAATCTTTGTGACCTATCTCCAATCTAATGGACTCAATAAGACTTTTTAAATTTTCTTTAGACATCAAAATAACACCAAATTTGATAATAATTATAATATATGCTCATATTGCTTATTATATTGTTCAATATTTACCATGATTGTTCGTACTTTTAAGAAATTGTTCGTATATACCTCAACTATTTATATGTCAACAAAATAATATCTATACATATAATATTTAGTTGTGGAATTTAATTGAAATTTAAAATTACTTTAATAGTGTTAATGCTGACTATCAGCTTAATGCTGGGAACGGCCTTTGCAGCCAAATCAGGGACCATAACCAGCTTGACTTCCAGTCCATCTGTTTTTGTTACGGGAGATCAGGTTTCGGTTTCCTGCATTCTGTTACCTAACGAGGCTATTTCTAATAGCCATGTATTATTCGAGATCATAAACAGTGCCGGGACCACCGTTAAAAGCTATGACACTCCCCTTTTTAATACGCAAGCTGGACAAACGTATACTCGAACCTGGGATTTCACTAATGATTTACCTGCTGGTACATACACCTTGAAGGCCACCTGGCTGCAGGGACAGGGACAGGGCAGTGTAATAAGCACAGAAACAACTACTGTCCAGTCAACAGCGGGTCACAATGGTGTAATCACTGAACTTACCCCGGTGGGGGCACCCTATAGTACCTCCGGACCCATACAATTTAGAATTGTCACCACCAATAATGGACCCACCACCATTCCCGCCAGTTCCACCACTGCAACCATCACTTATGGTTCCAATAATGAGTTTGTATCTGATGTAACCTATAATGTTCCCTCTCTGGCGCCTGGTGAATCATATACATACCTCTGGAATACCAGTAACGAGGGTTTCCCCTACAACTCCTTTACTTCTGGAATATCCTACACCGTAGGTGCAGTATGGACTTACCCCGGGGGCAGTGACACTAAATACACAACATTTACCTCAGTCCCCAGCCCATGGTTTATTGTTGCACTGGCAGGAATTTTAATGGCTGTGGCAGCCATAGCCCATCACAAAAGATGGTGGTTATCATTCTATCTCACAGGAGCAGTGGCCTTCATGTCTGCCATTGTGGCCATCTTCTTAATCACAGGATACGATGTAAAAATAATGGGACTTGAAGCACAAAATATAGCCAATATTGCCACATTCCTGGGAATACCCTCCAGTTACCTGGCACCTAACGCCTTCCTGTTCCCCGATCCAACAGGATGGAGCATATTCGGAATAGGATTCGAATGTTCATCCATAATAGAAATCAGCGTGCTAATTGGATTACTATTATTATACCCCGGATATGATTGGAAACGAAAAACTAAGTACGCGGCTATAGGGATTGTAGTCACCTATGGGGCTAATCTCATAAGAATGATGAGTATAGTATATATCGTGAATATATTCGGGAAATCTTCCCTATACTTTGCCCATGCCATTGTGGGAAAACTGATATTTTTCGCATTTATCATAGTACTTTACTGGTATTTGTTAACCCGACCTACCCTAAGCATTATAAAAAAGAATATTAAAGGTGGAAAGTTTGATTATTAAAAAGGAATGGGTGATTTAATGGAAGATCCTATCTGGGTCGCCACGTTGGTATGGGCCACCTGGCTATTAATAGCCATCCTTATAGACGGAGTCATGGTACCTATAAAAATGTACTATTCCCGTAAATCCATTCGAAAAGTGGAAAATGGAATCAAAGACCAGTACCTGCCACAAGTTAGTGTGGTTGTTCCCGCCCATAATGAAGAGAAAACTATTGAAAGATGTTTAGTTTCCCTTATTAAAAGTGAGTATCCTGCCAAAAAACTGGAAATTATAGTGGTAGATGATGGTTCCCATGATCAAACAGTTAACCTGATAAAAAGAGTCCAGGTAGACGCCATCATGCATGGAATCGATTTAAAGATAATTACCAAAGGACACACCGGAAAAGTTCACACACTAAATACAGGGATAAAGAGTACTAAGGGTGAAATAATTTTCACAGTTGATGCAGACATCCGATTAGATCCCCTGGCCATTAAAAAAGTAGCCAAGGCATTTGTGGAAGATGAAAATGTAGGAGCTGCCACGGGTTACATAGAAATTGAGTGGGATAAAACACAAGATGAAAATATGATACCTTTATTCTTCTCTAAATGTGAATTTTTAGAGTATTTAAGTTCATTCAACTTTGAAAGAAGTTACCAGTCTTTCATAGATTCTATATACACCATGTCTGGGGCTTTTTCTGCATTCAGAAGAAATATAATTGCAGGAATTGGAGGTTACTGGCCCGTAACAGTGTCTGAGGATATGCATGTAACCATGATGCTGCATAAGAAGAAAGTGGATATTGTGAATGTCCCCGGAGCAGTGGCTTATGCCGAAGCCATTACTGATTACGACACATTATATTCCCAGCGTGTACGTTGGGCTCGTGGACAGATGGAAGTAGCAGCTATGCGCCATGAGACACCGGATTCCGAAGATGAAACCTCCCTTAGAGAAATTTTGGGTATAATCAAGGATCAGAAAGACCTGAAGTTATTGGGGCTTTTGGTAAATTATGTGAAGGACAAAGTTTCATTTACATTTTCTCGATTTAAAGGTAGAAAACTGGGAAACTTCGATCTTTTAGGATTGCAGAGAATTTTATTCACTGATCACACCATAGCATTTCCCAGATTAGTATGGGTTTTTGTACTGCTACTATTCCCTATAATGGGCTTGTACTTCTATCTACTACCACTGGTATTCTTGTTGATGTATGCATTCTATGTTTTAATAGATTTCTCAGTGGTACTCTTTTCATATCATTACTCCAATGAAAATACACGGGAAAAAATTGAGGAAGCCTTCCCTTACATACTAGTACTTCCCATATACCGGATGATGACGTTCTGTTTCAGAATATCTGCCTATTTACACATCCTTAATGAGCCTGCAGGATGGAAAGTTGAAGGGCCGGTTAATGGATTTAAAAATGGTTTTAGTGAAGCTAAAAATGGGTTCGGTGCAAATGTAACCAATGCCTTTTTACAGTTCAGCCATATATTTAATATAAATAATCTTATGAAAAGAAGAGGTAAGTAAATGCCTAGCTTTAAAAATCTAATATTTGGTGGTGAAGAAGAGTCCTGGGACTCTAAAAGTCTGGATGAAAATATACAGATTGGTATAGATTACAAGAGATTCAGTAAACCACCTATCATTGGTAAAAGACCATTGATTAGATCAAATACGGTTATTTACAATGATGTTACTATTGGAGATGACTTTAAAACAGGACACAATGTTTTAATCCGGGAAAAAACCACTATTGGTGACGATGTACTCATAGGAACCAATACTGTGGTGGAGGGTCATACTAAAATTGGTAGTAATGTCAGTATACAATCCAATGTTTATATCCCTAAAAAGAGTTATATTGAAGACAATGTATTTATTGGGCCTTGTGCCTGTTTTACTAATGATAGATATCCCATAAGAGTGGATTACAATTTAAAAGGACCAATAATAAGAAGAGGAGCTTCTATTGGATCTAATTCTACTTTTTTATCCAACATTGAAATAGGGGAGGGAGCTATAGTTGCCGCTGGTGCGGTTGTTACCCGCAGCGTGCCGCCATGGTACTTAGCAATCGGAACACCTGCCAAAATAAAGCCCTTGCCACCTAAACTCAAAGTATCTAATAATATATAGTTTCATATTAATTCCATATAATTTAAGAAACATGATAACAGAACACTCTACTCTACTACCCCTAAAATCAATTATAATATCATTTAGGTTTTAAAATGAAATTATCTATCATTATCCCCATGTATTATGAGGAAGAAAATGTAAAAAATACAATTTCTCAAGTAAAAAAAGTTTTAGAAGACATCTCCCCCAATTATGAGATAATTGTAGTAGACGATGGTAGTAAAGATAGTACATTTAACCTAGCCTCAAAAATGAGTGCTGAAGACCAAAAAATAATAGTTTTAAGACATACTCATAACCAGGGAATGGGAAAAGCTCTGAAAACAGGATTTGAAAATGCCACGGGTGATGTTTTTATAACACTGGATGCTGATTTAAGTTACGAACCTGAAGACATACCCCTACTCATAGAAGCACTCAAAAAAGATGGAGCAGACATAGTAGTGGGATCACAGTATATGAAGGGTGGACGTACCGAAAATATTCCTTTTTTTAGATTGATTCTAAGTAAAACTGCCAATAAGATTGTAGGATATTCTATGACGGGGAATCTGAGTACTGTTACCGGAATTTTCAGAGCATATAAAAAAGAAGTTATTGATTCCATTGAAATAGAATCTAATGGAACGGAAATAAACCCCGAAATATTATCTAAAGCCGCGGCTATTGGTTTTAAAATTAAAGAAATACCTGTAAAACTAAAAGGTAGAGAATTAGGAGAATCAAAAATACGTATTAGAGCTGCGACAATATCACATATATTATTTACTTTTTATGAAAGACCTATGATACTTTTTGGAATCATAGGTACTTTATTATGTTTAATTGGGTTATTTAGTGCAATCTACTTATTTTTCCAATATCTTACTGGAACTTTAGACCCCACTAGACCATTAATGCTATTTATGGTGCTGACTATATTATCTGGAATTCAAATACTTATATTTGGATTTGTAGCAACACAAATTAGTCTTTTAAAAAAGGAAATTTACGTTATCCAGAAAGAGAATAAGCTCATAAGGAAAAAATTGAAATAAGTTGACTAATTGATCTAGTTTTTTTAAATTAATTTCATATATAACAAAAATAAATTATTATCCATTAATTTTTATCCAAATATTATTTTCGAATGATTTTTATAAAACCAAAAATACCCGGCACAAGTGTGGTTAAGACTTGCGAATAAAACAAAGATATTGCTAGAGCAGTGCTGCTAGAAATACCAACTAAACCCAGTAAATAAACAACCATCACTTCTCCAGAGCCTAATCCGTTTAATGTTAGGGGAAATATTACTGCTAAATTAATTAATGGGGCTATAGCTAAAATATATAAAAAACTCACTTGCACATTGAAGGAAAGACAAACAAGATAAAACTGCACGTAAGATACAATCCATCCTAAAAAGGATATTAAAATGGCTTTTGTTTTTAGTTCGAATGAAACCGAGAAATATTCGTGCATTTTGTTATCATCTAAATCTATCCTGGTAAAAAAATGAAAAATCTTACTTAAATAAGTCCAGGGGATAACTTTGGGGAGAAAAATCAAAAAGCCAATTATAAAACAGAAAATTAACGAGATTATGGCATAAATATAAAATCCCATCCACAGAGAACTGATAGTTCCTATTACAAAAATAGATAATAAAGCAATAAACTTGTCTAAAATACTACTGGAAAGCATCTCTTCCTTTAGACCATGCCATTTGTAGCCATAATATGATTTAGCCACATCCCCCATACTGGCCGGTAAAAATATATTTAATGCAACCCCCACTAAAGTTAAATCATATGCCTCTTTATAAGATACATGATTATGTTCCCGATTAATTAACAGTCGCCATCTCCATGCTCTCAAAAAAATACTGAAAGGCATAATAATTAGAGCAATTAGAAAGATGCAATTTATTTCCAATATACTTTCCAGAAATAGATTAAAATCTACCGTAAAAAATAGAATTAAAAGAAGCAATACAGATATTACTACCTTAATGAGATTATTTTTAGTTTTAAAGTTGTAGTTTGCCATTATAATCCTAAAACCTGTTGAATAAGTTTTTTCTCGTCTTCATTTTTAAAGAAAAATGCATGCCATACAAAATTATATCCAATCCATATAATTTTTCCCTTACCTACTTTTTGAACTCCAATTAAAGTGTTACCATCCAGAGTTACCACTTTCTCTATTTTATTATTTCCCATTGAATTATATGTTGCTCCAAACCAAGGCATACCCTCAGATAAGAACGGAGAAAACTGATATGTACCATTAATATAGGAATGATTTATCCACACTTTGGGATTAGTAGAAAGTGAGCTACGCGTAATTGTAGTATTTAAGAATATAGTATTATCTAAATTATACATTACTCCTTCCATATTTCCAGAAGCATCAATAACCACGGTTCCACCATTTTCTGCATATTCCCATATAATTTTTTCAGCATTATCCCGATCATTCCACTTAAAATTATACAAGAATAAGTAAGGGTATTTTTGTAGTTCTTCAACCGAATAGCTATCAACATTAACGGACTTACCAACTCCAAATCTACCTGCATCTCTTAAATCGAATTTCAAATAAGCTTTAAAATCTAGAACATCTTCCAGATACCTCTGCCAGTCTGTTCCAATATAAAATACAGAAGGTTTGTATTCTAATGGTTTATCATTTCGTTTATAAACAATAATGTTTCCGAACCGCGCAACCTCATCATAATAAGATGAATTAATATTATTTTTTGAAAAATAATAATATACCTCGTCTTTTTCAAGTTGATGAGAGAAATAAAGACTATTATTATATATGGGCATTATTAATACTTGAGTTTTCAAATCCCAGCTAAAAAAGGGCCACGGATCGGACATCATCTTTTTATCAGCATAATTTGGATCATACTCTTTAAGCCAATTAATAGTAGATGATACTTCACTATTTGAAGAAATGGTGCCTTCAAATTCAGGATTATCTGGTATGATATTAATATAAGAAAATGCAGACATTAAAAGAATAAAAATAATAATAGGGTAAATCAAAGAGGTTAAATTAACATTTTTGATTTTGAGGGCTAAATTATTAGTAATTTCATTCAATCCCAACACAACAAAATAAGTTAAGGGGGCAATAATGGTCAGAAAATACCTATCTACTTTAACCCCATAAGAACTATGGAATGAAAGAAATACGATTAACCAAACAGCAATCATCAAATCTAAACCCAAATATTTCTGGGAATTCTTAAAAAGATCATAAGTAACTAGACATATAATAAAAAAGAGGATATCACTTATAATATAAGAAATATTTCCAAATGATACAAAAAATATCAATAATAAAAATATTGTGACTAAATATTTAATCCGAGTAATTTTAATCTTTTTTACATCGAGAGCTTCACGAACCTTATCTTTAACACGTTGTGTGGCCAATTTCTTTTGAACAGTATTATACACATAAAATATCAAACCGATTAAAGGTAAAATAAGTATAACATAAACTCCTAAACCTAGTTTTTCAGAGAATAATGAAAGATTAGGAATATTTTTAATAAAGTACCAGCTATCAGCAATATAAGCAACTTTTTCTTGCTGTAATGATTCAGTTAATCCAAGGGTAGAAGTGAATGGAAAGAACGGATCAGCATATATAAAATTGTAAAGAGTTAAAAAGGGAGTTAAAAGCAATAAAGCAAGTATAATACCAATAGATATGTCTTTCAACATCTTTAAAATATTCTTACTAATAATTATATAGAATATTAATGGAATTATAATAAAAGCCATATTAAATCTAGTTAAGAACGCAATCATAGCCATAGGAAATGCTAAGTAAAAAAACTTTGAATTTTTATTTACAGCCAAAACTGTGAAGTAAAGAGCCCATATAGAAAAAGATATTCCAGATATATCTGTATAACCAGTACCTAGCCAGACCAACATTATAGGTGAGCAAGCATAAAATATCACGCCAAAAAAGCTCTTTAACGCATCAAATCTAATTTTTAACAGCATGAATAATCCAATAGCTCCAAAAACGAAAATAAAAGCATCTAAGTAATAAATTGCTGCTTCAGAAATATAATCAAATCTGAAAATTAAAGATAATAATAATGATAAGAATAGTGGCCTCTCTAATTCCACATACCCAATACCTTTTCCTGCAAAAAAAAGGGCATTTGCCAGAAAAGCATAAGTATCCCATGGAGGACCAATAAAGAATTGCATTTGAACTCGATAATAAGCAAGTAATCCCAGAACCAGAATTAAAGTTAATAAGGTCCCTAAAAAGATAATCCTGGACTTGGATAAAAAACCATCAATCTTTTCTTTTTCCGACGAATTATCCTTAAATTGGTCTTTCAATAAACCACCATTGATAATTTAACTAAAATATTTAAGATAATTTATCTAATTTATAGATTAAATATGTATTAATATTACTGATTTTATTTATTCTTAATTAAAAAAATGAAACACATGAAGAAACTAAGTATAAATCCTCCAAATCAATTAAATACTTATTAAATAGATTAATGATTATAAATCCCCATCAATTCCCCAGTACCTAATATATGTCCCTGCATCGATTTAAGCAACATTTCTTTTGATACAACAGGCTCCAGTTCTAATTTTATATCCAAAGCATATAACCTAAAATAATATCTATGCATGCCTCCTGGTGGACAGGGGCCCCGATAACCTATAGCTCCAGAATCATTTAAACCCTGCAGGGCACCATTTTCTAGAAGATGAACCGTGTCTATTCCTTCCTCTAGGTTTTCCAATGAGGGAGGTATATTAAATATAAGCCAGTGCGTCCATATTTTAGAAGGAGCATCGGGATCTTCACAGATAATAGTCAGAGAAACCGTGCCAGATGGTATATCTTCCCATCTTAAAGGCGGTGAAATATTTTCTCCATCACAAGTATATTTTATAGGAATCATTTCACCATTTTCAAAGGCCGCACTTGAGATTTTCATGTTGTCACCACATGTTTCTATATATATTTTAATCCATAACTAATTATATGGTTGCACACAAGGTAAATTCCCCTTATGAAAATTCTATTTTCATTAAGACCAGCGCCTATAAAAAAACAGAAAATGCATTCCGACAACTAAAAAAATCAAAAGGCCATATACTCCACATAGTGGGAGCTCCAGGTACTGGTAAATCAGCAAATATTTATTATGGAATTCAAGAATTAAATTTAAATGTGTATGAAGTAGGCATATCATTATCCAACCCAGGTGCAGGTGCTCAGGAAGTTTTGAAAACCATGATAAACGATCTTAAAAAATCTTTCCAGTTGGATTCTAAAGAAGAAGCCTATGATTACCTCTCTCAATATGATATGGTTCTTCTGGCAGATCAATTCCATGATTTACATGTCTTAAATGAAAATATTGTAGGTTTTAGTTTGTGGACTCAAAATGCTGGCCTCCAGGCACTTTATTTTTATATATTATGGATAAAAGAATATTTTAAATATCGGAAAAAATTTAAAAAAATGAACATAGTGTTTCAGACGGCGTGGAGGGTGCGTTATAGAGGGAAGAAATATGATTTATTTACCGATTTAGGTATTTTATCCCGATTGTCATTAAAATTATTGGATACTCTCTTCTGGTCCGTGGAAATAAAATATTCCCCCCATGAGACCATAAGTATTGTTCGGCTGCACTACCCTGATATGGGCGAAGAAAAAATTCAAAGATGCATAGATAAACATGGGTGCAAACCCCGTTTCATTATGCAAGAACTTAAA
>DATN01000009.1:210710-257087 GCA_002504725.1 Methanobacteriaceae archaeon UBA587
TTTCATTATGCAAGAACTTAAAAATTATTAAATTACTGAAAACCCCAAAAAAATAAGAGCCCAATTAAAATATACGATTGAGAAATACGTAAATATTATTAGAGCCAGAAAGTAACCAATATAACCCGGCACCACTAGGCCACTGAAAAATGGAATTTGGGAATTTGTAAAGGTTAAAATATGATAATAACTCTTTTAAAATCAACAAGACCCGATTGGGCTGCTAAAAATGTGCACATGTATCTATTAGTCATAACATATGCTTATTTTTTTCAGATAAACATCAGTAACCCTTTACAAATTATTGAAGGTTTAATTTTAGTATCAGTTCTTTGGGGAGCTTTATATTCACTAAATGACTTTACGGACATAGAAGTGGATAAAATAGATAAATCCAAAAAAAATAGGGCTTTCATTCAGAAGACTATCCATCCAAGGTTAATTTTTGTATTTTTCACTGCATTAACTTCCCTGGTTTTTATAGTCTCTTTATTAACATTACCCCCCATTTTCAGTATTATACTGTTATTAATGGTTATAAATCAATTATTGTATACTTTACCCCCTATAAGACTAAAAGACACCGCTCTTGCCCCATTATTTAGTACAGGAACTAATAATGTGCTTAGAATCGCTTCGTGTTGTGCTTTGTTTGGTAATATATTCCTGGTGCCCCTAAGTGTTTATACTCTAATGTTTATTGCAGGGATTGGTACCTACCTCATGTACAAAGAAAAAAAGAAGATAATGAATGGATTATCCGCAATTTTCTGTCTTTTGTTAGCTTACATTCTATTAGTGGGAGATATGAATTTATGGCAAGTCTTGATTGTCATTGTACCGCCCTTCCTGGCCACCATCCCCCTCTACATGTCAAATTTCTTTGAAAAAGAGAAGATGATTAATTTAGCCGATTTTCTCTATCACAAGGTAGTTTTAGTATTTTATATTGTGTGTATAATTGCTCTTTTGGTTTAATAGAATGATCGGATCATGATAATGAAATTATAATTTAAATTATAGTATAAAAATTAAATGGAAAATAATAGGGATAGAAATAGGATAGGAATAGTTATAGAAAATAAGGATTAATAACAATTAGAAATATGAGGGAAAACTATGCTTTATGATCTTCATGTTCATTCAAAATATTCCTCTGATGGGCTGATGGATCCCCAGGACATTGTGAAAACTGCCCGAAAAATCGGTTTATCTGGTGTGGCTATAACAGACCATGACACTATAAAAGGGGGTTTAGAAGCAAAGAAATTGGAAACCGATGATTTTAAGGTGATAATTGGTTCTGAAATCATGACTCCCTATGGAGAGATAATGGGACTTTTTATTAATGAAGACATTAAAGCAAGGGAGCCTTTAGAAGTTATGGAAGAGATTAAAGATAAAGGGGGAGTAGTAGTTATCCCCCATCCATGTGATACTATACGTAAATCAAGTTTCACACCTCAAAAAGAACATTTAGGTTTGATTGATAATATAGAGATCTTTAATTCTCGCTGCATGAATCAACGGTTTAATGATGATGCCCAGAAATTAGCCTCCAAATATCAATTAGGGTCTATTGCAGGCAGTGACGCGCATTTTAAAAATGAAATAGGTAATGCAGGTATAAAAACGTCCCAGGATAACCTGCGTGAGGCTATTTTAAAAAATGATTTGGAAATATTTGGAAAAACATCCGGGTGGGGCTACCCTATTTTAACTAAAATCTTGAAGATATGGAGAAAAAGTCCTGAAATAAATAAAAATTAATTTAATATAATTATTCATTTAAAGGTTATGTATTAATTAATGATTCTGTATCAACACTACAATAATGAAATTATCATGAGTTGATGAATTAATGAATCTAACTTAAAATAGATTAAATAATAAAAATTTTAAAAAAGGGTTATATTAGAATATTTTACCCAATTTTAATAAAGCCTTTGGAGAAACCTTTATAAGAGTTTTAACTATTTCACCAGTACTAACTCTTTCAAAGTCGGTGTCTTTAAAGACGTCAGCAATACTGTCCAGTTCCTCATCAGAGAGAGTCATCATGTAATCTTTCACTTTGAGGTACTTGTTTATGGAGTCACCTATTTCTGCACGGCACACTTTTTCGTACTCTGATAAGCGTTTTTCAGATGCATCACCCTCTTTAATGGCTTCAGCAGCTACTTTTCCAGCTAGCATTCCACCGGTCATTCCACTGATGATTCCACCACCAGTAAGGGGGTTGACCTGAGAAGCAGCGTCTCCCACTACCATTACATTATCCGCAACCATTTTCTTAGGCATCCCACCTACCGGGTCGGCGCCAATGTTTAATTCCACTGGTTGCGCATTCTTAGTGGCAGGACAGTTCTCTACAAACTCTAAGAGATGTTGGTAAGCAGTTTTATCGGTATTAGTGGTTAATACACCCAATCCTACATTGGCAATGTCGTCTCCTTTAGGGAAAATCCAGGCATACCCTCCGGGAGCCACGCTTCCAAAGTAAAATTCAATAACATCATTATTTTCCATCTCTACTCCAGCCATTTCAAACTGAGCACATGATTCCATGTCTTTTGCCTTTAAAGCAGTTCTTAAACCAGCCCAACGGGCTACACGGGTTTCTGGTCCGTCGGCAGCGATGATGATTTTGGCTTTGATTTCAAATTCTTCATCCATACATTCTGCAGAAACAATTACATGATCATCTTCTCTTCTTAATCCAGTGGCCAGGGTTTTGACCCTGATTTCTGCACCAGCACGAGCAGCATCCATGGCCATGAATTTATCAAAGACTTTTCGCTCCAATATGTATCCTGCTTCAGGTAATTCTACTTTATCAGAAGTGAGCCATACATCAGTTCCATTTGGAGAAACCATTCGTACTCCATCGAGTTTTTTGGTAACCCAGCGAGGATTAGGTTCTATACCTAAAGATTCTAGACCTCCAATGGATACTCCTTCGGCACATCGTTTTGGTGCGCCGATTTCTGATTTTTTGTCCAGCATCAGAACTTTAGCTCCACCTAAGGCCGCGTGTTTAGCTGCAGTGGAACCTGCAGGACCTGCTCCAATAACTAATATATCAGTTTCTATTAACATTATTTGACCCCAATTACTCCTGTTCTAATGCATCTACTGGGCAAAGTTGCACACAGAGACTGCACTCCTTACATTCATCTTCATTAAACTTCAGTGTGAGTTCCCTTACTTCTATCAGATTACGGGGGCATACTCCGGCACATCCCCCACAGTACATACACCATTCCTTTACAATCATCTTATCATACCTTTTAAAATTAACATTAACTTAAGTGTTATAGATTATACAATTTAGGGTATCTTAGTATATATATTTACATTTTTTGGACACAATACAAAATGAATTCCCTAAAACTGGTTTAAAAAGTAAATGAAAAAAAGATAATAATTATTCTGTCGGTGTAGAAGGAGCTGCTTTTTGCAATAAATATCCACCATTACTTATGGCTAATAGTATTGCTAAGTCCTGTGATATCTCTGGGAAACTGTTTATAGCAACTAATGGTGATTGATTGGAAGCCGAAATCATAATATACAATAAAAGTGCACTATATCCAAGTAAGATTATTATTGTAAAAAAGAACATTTGAACTTTAGCTAAATTGACATTTGTGCATTCAGCCAGTTCATCCCCAGTGAAAATATCAGTGAATCTTGCCTGACATTCAAATTCATTTTTACAGACAACACCATCACCATTACTCATTGTCGCGTAGTTCCCTGCTGGAGTCTGATCTTTCTTTCCACCTAAAATTAAATTAGTACCTACTAAAGCGGTTACACTTATTCCCAATACCGTCCACAGTTCTGATGGAACGGCAATGACCATTGCATCCAAAACATTAGATGTGTGGAGGTTATACAATACCATGGTAAAATAAGCAGATATAACAATTAAAGTCCACATTACTAATTGAAATCTGGAAAGACTCACTTGATTTCTCTCGTCAATAAAAAATCTATACCATTTTTTTGTATTTTTACAAGGTTCTCTTATTGATTCGTTCTTTATAGGAGTTGCTTTTCCAATAATTACCAATAAAATAAACAACGCGAAAAATTCCCCTATCCAGATATAAGCCAAAGCATTTGGAGGAGCAAAGTATCCTCCTGCAACCATAATTAATATTAGTATTAGTGCTGCTACTGACCATCCACTATAATTCAAAAGATCACCCCATTTTAATAAAATTTTTAATATATTTGTTATTAATTATTAATATTACTTTGTAAATTTTTATTTTTTTATTAAAAATATTAAAAATATTGAAAAATTGACTGAAAATTTACTTAA
This sequence comes from Methanobacteriaceae archaeon UBA587, assembly GCA_002504725.1. GTDB lineage: Archaea > Methanobacteriota > Methanobacteria > Methanobacteriales > Methanobacteriaceae > UBA587. The sequence goes on from DATN01000009.1 coordinate 215,044, forward strand.
ATAAGGCAAAAGTATATATGTATGCAAGTACTTACTTACATTCATGGCTAGTACAGAAGATAAAATACTAGATGCCACCATTAAACTACTGGATGAAGTGGGCTGGGAAGGTGCCACCACCCGAAAAATTGCCGCTGAAGCTGGAGTAAATGAGGTAACCCTATTTAGAAAATTCAAAACCAAAAAACAGCTTTTAAATGCAGCTAAAAGTAGAAGTGCTCATAAATTCCTGGTAGAACTTGAAGAGCTGTTGAAAATTGATGATAACAGAGATATAGAAACTTACCTGAAAACAATATGGGTAAATGCTTCACAAATGGTGGATAATAGAACTAACTTGATACGCATAGCCATGGAAGAAGTAAGAGACATCCCTTTAGAAGATAGGGTACTACCCCAAATATCCAAGATGATTCTGGATACTTTAACCAGTTATTTCAGAAAAAAAATCAGTGAGGGTAGTATAAGAGATATTGACCCGGAAGTTGCTGCATTGAGTATTTTCAGTATAGTGTTTCAAGTGAATATTATGTGGAAAATCTATGGCCAGGTTCCCCCGGTAGAAGAGAAACGCTGCATGGAAAATTTCCTGGAGATATTCCTGAAAGGGATAACCATTCCTCCGACCGCCGTGGAGTCGCAAAATAAATAGAATAAACAATTCCATTAAGATTATTTTTTATTTAATATTTTTAATTAACCAGATTAGGTTAAATTAGTTTTAATAATCGATGTACTATTTAAATTAGATTTATTGAGTTAGGATTGATTTTATGATTAAAGGAGTTAAAGAAATATTCAGAAATGATATTAAAGCCATTAAAGACAACCCTGTGGTGATATTTGTCCTGTTAATTATTATATGTATACCTTCACTCTATGCCCTGTTGAATATACAGGCCACCTGGGATCCCTATGCCCGAACCGCCAATATTGAAGTGGCGGTGGTAAATAATGACATAGGTTACAGCACCAATGGCACCCATTACAATGTGGGGGACTTGCTGGTGGAAGAATTAAAAAATAATGATAATTTCAACTGGCAGTTCGTGGATGAAAAAACGGCACGAAATGGTGTAAAAAATGGAGACTATTATGCTGCACTAATCATTCCCAAAAATTTCAGTGAAGACCTGCTTTCCATTAAAACCACCACACCACAACAGACAACAATACAGTATGTGGTAAATGACAAGCTCAACCCGGTAGCGCCCCGTATAATAAATGCCGGAGCCGATGCCTTACAGACTAAAATCAATGATGAAGTAATAAAAACCATTGACGGCATAATATTTGGAAAACTCAGTGATGTGGGATCCATTACCAAGGAAAATAAGGAACAGTTCTTAAAACTGAAATCATTTATCAATGAATTAAATGGAAAATTGGATAAAATTGATGCCACTATAGGGGAAGCAAATTCAGATATGGAAACCATAAATGAGATATGGCCACAGATAAGTGCCGCCTTACCTGAAATACAGAAATATTCCAATTATGTACGTAGCAATTACGATAAGCTGTATGATCAGGTTGCTTCCGACCCGCAAAAGGCATTAAATACCGTTCAAAATATGGAGATACAAGTCAACAATACCATAACGGGCCTTAAATACATGGATTCTATTTTAACCAGTTTATACAATGCCACTGGGGATGTACAGCTAAAACCAGTTATTATTCAAATAGAAGACAACATCAACAAAGCTCAGAAAGTACTGGGTGTCCTGCAGGTAATAGAAAGTGAAATAAAAAATGGTAAAAATCCTCAGGGAAAATTGACTGAATTGAAAACCTTAATCGATGGAATGGATAATGGTGTGAATACCCTGGTCAAGAATAAGGATAGTATCAACCAAAAAATCAATACAGCTACCCAAGGCTTAAGTCTGGTTAATTCCAAATGGCCTGCATTTAGATCAGCCATTCCCGTGGCAGCAGCAAAACTTAATTCCATCAGTGAAGATGATCTTGACCAGTTAATTGCCTTTAGTGAAACAAATCAGGACGATGTGCAGAACTACTTCGAGAGTCCTGTGGAACTGGAAAAAACACATATATACCAGGTTGATACCTACGGATCTGCTCTTTCCCCATTTTATATACCCATATCCCTGTGGATTGGTTGTATAATATCCGTGGCCATGATTACCATGCGAGTAAAAACCGGGAAAAAATACACAGCAGAAAGTGTTTATTTAGGTAGGATGGGAATATTTCTGATAATAAGCATATTACAGGCATTATTAGTGGTGATGGGGTGCTTGTACCTGAAAGTGCAGATATCATCCACCATTCTGTTCCTATTTACTACCCTGTACATCAGTCTCTGTGCTATGATCATAGTATATTCTTTGACCTCTGCCCTGGGAAATGCCGGGAAAGCCATAGCTATTATCATACTGGTACTGCAGATTACTGCCACCGGTGGAATTTTCCCAGTGGAAATCTTGCCTCCGTTCTTCCAGGCCATCCACCCCTATCTCCCCTTAACCTATGCTGTGGGGGCCCTGCGGGAAGTGGTGGCAGGAGTTTTATGGAGTTCATACTGGTATAACATAGCATTACTGGCTTTATTCCCTATAACTGCCTTTTTACTTACATTATTGGTCAAAGAAAAAATGGATAAACGGGCCCAGTGGACTGAAGACCATTTGAAAAGGAGTGGATTATTTTAATTAAATAAAAAAATTAATCTCCTCTTTTTTACATAATATTAATAATCATATCTAGCATACCCTATCACTCATAGATTATCAGGTGGAAATAATGAAAAGAGACGTGATTCGGATAAATGAAGAAAAATGCACTGGCTGTGGGGATTGTATCACCGGATGCCCAGAGGGAGCCCTGCAAGTAATTGATGGAAAGGCCCGACTAATCAGCGATCTATTCTGTGATGGATTAGGGGCCTGTATTGGGACCTGCCCCCAGGGGGCCATAGAAATTGAACAAAGAGAAGCTGAGCCTTATGATGAGAAAAAAGTGATGTCAAACATCGTGAATGGGGGGGCAAATGTCATAAAGGCTCATCTGCAGCATCTGCAGGAACATGGGGAGGAAGGTTATCTCCAACAGGCCATAGACTATCTGAATGAGAATAAACTGGATGTGCCGGATTACGAAGAAAAACCACTGGCATGTGGTTGTCCCGGTTCCATGACCCAAGATATAAACCCAACAAGCCAGCACGGAGAGCCGGTAATGCTCACCGCTCAGCTCCAGAATTGGCCTATCCAGTTACAACTTTTAAATCCCAATGCACCTTATTTAAAGAATGCTGATTTGCTTTTAGCCGCAGATTGTGCACCTTTTGCCTATGCCAATTTCCACCAGAGATTCCTCAAGGACAAAGTGCTCATAATATTCTGTCCCAAACTGGATCAGACCATAGAACAATATATCGATAAATTGGCAGCCATATTTGAAAAACAGGACATTAAATCCATTACTATTGTGCATATGGAAGTTCCCTGCTGCTCTGGAATCGAGGTAATTGTTAAGAGAGCCCTGGAAAAAGCTAACAAGAATATAATCATCAAAGATTACACTATTTCCATAAATGGGGAAATAGTATAATATTTCCCGATAAAATAAACTTTTTTGATGATTTTTGAGGAAATAACTTTTTAATTTTTATTTTTGAGTTATATATTGATTTTTTGTTGATTTATTTTTTATTTGAAATTAGAACTACTTGAATGATAATTAAAGTAAATAAAAATTTTTTGATATTCAATAATATACTACACTTTACCTTAAAATTAGGATAATCATTATATTGCACCTAAAACTAATTTCAGTACATCAAGAAGGATGTTCTGGGATGAATAAAAAAATTTTAGTTTTTATAATTGTTATAATTGCATTACTACTTTTAATGGGAGGATTGGTGAGCTATGCATTGAGTGATGTGGAAATTAGCTCTTTGAGTCTTACTGTGCAAGCTTCCAGTTCTATGGAACCTGCTATTTCTAAGGGAGATATAGTAATTGTGGAAAAAAATACAGAGGATATCCAGGTTGGAGATATAATAATTTATAAACCCTCATGGTTCCCGGAACCAGTACTGCATAGAGTTATTTCTATTAAAAATGAGTCTTAATGGAACGGTACTTTACCAGGCCAAAGGAGATAACAATCCCAGCCCCGACCCCGAACTTTTAACAAAAAGTCAAATTAAGGCAAAGGTTGTCACCATGAATAATAATTCACTGGTTATACCCCAAATTGGATATATTACTCTGTGGTTGAATCATCATGAAGGCAAAAAAAGTGCAACTTCGTAATATAAATGTTTAACGAATATAAATTCACATGATTTCCAGATAACCATAAAATTCGTTTTTAATTTCTATTTTTTCAAAACAAAAATATAAAATATTTAGTAATCGTTAAATTAATACAATTTTACATGTAGTAGTATATCCCAATTGATCTCAATTCATGAAGTTTTTAAGAAAAGAAAATAATGATTTTTTAATGTAGAAATAAAAAAATTTGTGTGATAAAAAAATAGAAATTTAGACTTTCCTAGAAAAATTTTCAAGTTAGATCTAATTCCAATTAATAATTCAGATTTTTACAAATTTTAAAATTTTGAATATATTTTATAAAATTATTTTTTTCCTTTAGAACAATCAAAGCACAATTTAGTATCTCGGTTAGTTTTGAATATTTTACCACAGCCCTCACATCGAACTTCTCGAAGAGAAGATTTTTTATCAACTATATCCAATGAGCAGGCACACTTCCAACCCATCTTGCCCTTAAGTTCTGCTTCAAAGGCTTTGTCAATTTCATCTTGTTTACCTGGCATAATTTCACCTGATTAAATATTTCAATTAATTCAATAATATCATTCATAAATAGAATAGTTTTCTATTAATAGTTATCATAAATTATCTTACAGACCTTAATAATGTCATTTTGAACTTTGAATGAGTCTTCCACAGAATTTGCGGGCATATTATTAATATAAATTGCAAATATTAGTTTTTTACCACTGGCAGTGGTCATATATCCAGCCATTCCCTCACCCAGTAATATTCCCTGACCAGTGAGACCATTTTCTTCTAAGGTGGTTCCGGTTTTAGCATTAACCTTTCCATAAATAGAACTGTTATTGGAAACCTTCCCGGCCAGGGTACCATCATAGCCCATTATGGGTAGTGCATCAAAATAAGCTTGGGAGTAATTTTGTGTGGAAACATATTGGAGTAGGGTTACTGCATCCTGGGGACTTATTCTATCTGAAGAGGAACCGCCCCTACCATCGTTCAATGCAATATTATCTGGATCAATACCCACATTGCTCAAAAAGGATCCTTCCAGTAACATCCCCTCTGCAAAGGTTTTCTTCCCATTCTTGGCTGCCAGTAAAGACACCAGAGTATCGGCCTGTATATTATGACTGGTCTTCAAGATGACCTTAATATTCTCAGAAAACGGAAGAGAAGTCAATAAAGCAACTCTTTTTTCCTCATCATAAGTGGTGTTATTGGATAGTAATTCCTGTGGATTAGGAGCATTAGCAGAAGCCGTTACTTCCACACCCTGGCGTTTTAAAGCTTCAATAAAAAGGGATCGTGCAAATGAAGCGGGATCCTGAACCGCATAAGTCCTTAATAGTGTGGTGGAGTTAGCTGGAATTTGACCACTCACTATTATGGTATTTTTACCATCAAAATTTACATTGATGTTAACTTCACCAGATGAAACCGTCTCAACCCGGGATACTACTTTATAAAGACTGGTCTGGGGTCTCCAAACTATGGTGGCATTTTCCCCTACTTTACCCGGGGTTATCTGCAGATCAATGAGGTTGTCATTAATCATAATGGGGCTAATAACATAATCTCCTGTGGGGGCAGCCGTGGTCTCAAAAAGTCGGTCATCAATAATCACTTCACCCTCAATTTTATTGATGCCCGAAGATTTCACTTGACGAGCCAACTCATTAAGGCCTGCTAAGGGATCCTGGGAAGTTATATTTGCCCCTTCCACTGCATTGGCATCATTGTGATCAAGATTGGTAAAGGCCAGTTTTCCGTCGGGAGTGTTGCGGCCACCCATGGTGAGATCACCGCTGGCTACCAGTGTTAAATTCCCTTTTAGAACTCCTGAAGAATCAATATCCCCAGTGTAATATACTGGCGTTTCAAATTTATAATCCGGACCATAAGTACTTAAAGCAGCAGCTGTGATAAACAGTTTAGTGGTGGAACCTGGTACAAACATTTTCTGGGAATTCTTTTCATAAACTACCTTCCCGGTTTCCTGATCTATCACCAGGATACCCCAGGTAGCCTGATTATAAATGGAAGAATTAATAGTGGAATTAATGGCTACCGATAAATTTTGAGTGGTGTTAGTGAGATTAGTGCTGTTATTAATGTTAGAACTGTCATTTAGTTCCTGGGAAACTATAAAGTTGCCTGAAATAGAAATAAAAACTAAGATAGAAACCGAAAGCAATAAAGCAATTTTATAACCCTTTAAAATGGAAATACCCCCTCATCAGAACTTATGAGCATCATAAACTTACAACATTTAATATTTTATTTTTATTTACTATAAAATCATCTATAAATTAATTCATTTAATATTTTAATAATAAAAAATAAATGATAGAAATAAAAAAATATTCCCATACTAAATCAGGTCCCATTCACCTGAAAAATACAAAAGAATACTTTTTCAATATATAAATCCCTTAAAATGATTTAAAGATTCTTATTCATGGTCTTCATCTGTTCATTTCTGCTTTTTAATCCCAGGGCCAGCAACAGAATAGCCAGTCCCACCAGTGCCATGATTATATAGGCCATGCTAAAACCAGATAACCCGGCCTGGGAAGCAATTACTGTCCCCAATAATGCTCCGCCAACTAACTGACCCACACTGGCATTGATATTGATTAAAGCCTGTCCCGCAGCTCTTTCTTGAGGTGGGCTCTCCGAAAGCATAATATATCTTAATGGAGACCCTAAAACTGTTATAAGTCCCATACCAATTATTATTTCTGAAATTACAAAAACATAGATGTTGCTGGCAAAAAATGAGATCATGAACATTCCACCCATAATTAAAAAACTTCCAAAAAGAATTAAAACCCGGGATCCCATCCGATCCAGCAATTGTCCTACCACCGGTGCTGATATGGCCATAGTTAGAACCAATGGTATTAAGATTAAACTGGCACTGGAAGTGCTTAGACTTAAAGCCACCACAGCAAAGCTGGGTACAAATACTATAGCGGACTGGGAAAGTCCCGTACCCACCGATATACCAGTGGCCAGTCGTACCTCCTTACTTCGTAAAAGGTCAATCTGAATTATAGGCTCTTCAGCCATTTTTTCCAGTTTTAATAATATGGGAAGCATTATCATGGCCAATACCAGGAACGGCCAAACTTTTAATGATAGAAAACTGTTCATGAAATTATCAGTCTCTATTTGATTTATTCCTATAGCCAGAGCAGTTACCATGACTGCTAAAACGAGAGTACCCTTCCAATCAAAATTAGAAATCAGTTTTCGCTCTGTGATGGGCAATATAAAATAACCCAGCACAATTACCATTAATGCAATGGGTATGTTTATGATAAAAAGCCATTGCCATCCAAATGGAAGCAGTAAACCTCCCAAAATAGGACCTATAACTCCAGAAAATCCAAATACAGCACCAATTATTCCTAAAGCTCCTCCTCTTTTTTCTGGAGGGAATGTATCACCAATAAATGCACTGGCCACTGGAAAAATTCCCCCGGCACCAAAGCCCTGGATGGCACGACCTAATAATAAAATTTCAAAGGAAAATGATGAAGAAACTGCTGAAAGAGCGGTGATGATGGAACCAATGGCAAAAAGACCCACATCAATTATATAAATACCACGCCTACCATACATGTCTGATAACTTTGCCATTAATGGTGTTCCTATCATGAAAAACAAGATGTAAATGGCAAATATCCAGGATGCCGCCCGGGCATCTATCCCCAGAGAAGATTCCATGGATGGTAAAGCAGGACCTACAATTCCGATGTCCAGAGCACCCATGAATACTCCAATAAACAATAAAACTAAAATTTGATTCCTTTGTTTGGTATCACAAAACTGTTTTTCCATATTTCCATTCTGTTTATTAAACAAAATAGTTTTTTCTAAAAATATTTCATAATTATACTAATTTTCAAATTAAAATTATAAATTTAGTATTATTCCTCACAAGGATCTACATGAACCGTGACATCTTCTATACCCTGAACTGAATCTTTAAGCTTGTTTTCAACATTATGAGCAATATCATGTGCCTCTTTTAATGAAAAACATGATTCCAGAACGATATGTAAATCCACATAAATACTGGATACCGGACCCCTGGTTCTAATTTTATGGCAGTCTTTTACATTCTCCACTGAATTAACAAGTTCTCTAATGTATTCATTATCTATGGGTGCTTTATCCATTAAAATTTCAGAGCTGCTTATAATAATCTTAATACCAGTGCGGGCAATTAATAATGAGATTAAGATGGCTATAATCGGATCTGCCACAACATAACCCAATTTTATCATTATAAAACCCAATATAACCGCAATAGAAGAATAAATATCGCTTCGAGTATGTAATGAATCGGCAATTAATATATTGCTTCCTAATTTTTTACCTTGCCAGTTTTCATACCATGAAACAGCGATATTGACAGCAATGGTCAAACCCATGACCAAGAAACTTATAGTAGTTATATCCGGTGCAGATGGATGGAAAAAACGGTCAATAGCCGATTGAAATATTTCAAAACATGTGAAAAACAATAATACAGCTATACCCATCGAAGCCAGCGTTTCAAACTTCCCATGCCCATAAGGATGCTCAGAATCAGGAGGCCGTGCCGCAATCATTATCCCTACAATCCCCACAACATTAGAAACCCCATCAAACATGGAATGAAACCCGTCTGATGTTATACTCAAAGAATTAGTATACCAACCATAAGCCAGTTTAATTAAAGAAACAGCTATATTTAAAAAAAGGATAAAAATCAGGATATTTTTAACCTTCTGGTAGTACTTATTTTTATCCATAATTAGCCCTTAACTATTTTTGAGGATATATAATAATTTATTAATAAATTTAGGAGTTTATTATTATTTAATTGTTCCAATCGATATTTATGAGTTTCTTTATTGATTTAAATTATAAATCTATAAAAGCTAAATTAAAAAAAGTTGTTAAGGAAATTTTAAAATTTAAATTTATTTAAAATTAAAGAAAAAATAAGAAAAAGATTGGTTTATTGACCAATCAATCTTAAACCAGTTATGGCAGCCGAATTCACATCCAGAGCCCTTAGATCTTCTGGGGAGAATTTTCTTATATCATCGTGTCCGGATAACTGAGCTAACATCTTGGTTTCCTCAGTCATGGATTTGATATAATTAGCCACCCTCATGGCCCCTAATTCTACATCCATTCGCTCTCTTAGTACTGGATCCTGGGTGGCCACACCTACAGGACATTTACCAGTGTAACACATACGACAGGCACGACATCCCATGGCAATCATGGCCCCGGTTCCAATATAAGCTGCATCAGCACCCATAGCCATGGCTTTGGCCACATCTGCTCCACTGCGTATACCTCCGGTGATTATTAGATCCACTTCATCCTTCAATCCAATTTCTTCCAGACCATTTACTGCCTGTACCAGTGAAGCCAGAGTCGGAACTCCGGTATGTTCAATTACCACCTCAGGGGCAGCACCAGTTCCTCCTTCCATACCATCCACTGAAATTATATCCGCACCAGCCTCAGCAGCAATTTTTACATCTTCATCCACTCTACCGGGACCCAGCTTAACAATGATAGGAACCCGCCAGTCGGTAACTTCTCTTAGAAGTTCTATGTGTTTAGCCAGATCTCCATCCTTGGTGGCATCTAAAAATCGGGCCGGGCTTAATGCATCGGTACCTAAAGGTATTCCCCTGATTTCAGCTACTTCGGGACTTACTTTTTCGGCTAATAGGTGTCCTCCCATACCTGGTTTGGCACCCTGACCAATTTTGACCTCGATAGCATCAGAAACGTTTAGATAATCTGAAGAAACCCCGAATCGACCAGAGGAGTACTGGACAACTAAATTTTCAGCCATCTCTCTTTCTTCAGGTAGCATTCCACCTTCACCAGTGTTGGCACAGGAACCTACCATGGAACTACCTTTGGCCATGGCCAATTTACTTTCCTTACTAAGTGCTCCAAAGGACATACCCGCAATAAGAACCGGGGTTTCCAGCACCAGGGGTTCTTTAGCATACCGGGTACCCAACACCACCTGGGTGTTGCATGCTTCACGATACTTGTCAACAGGAGCTATTGATGCCTGGGCCGGTAATATTATGATATCATCAAAATTGGGAAGTCTCCTCTCAGTACCAAAACCACGCAGAACATATTTCCCTGCCTTGGAAGTGTAACGAATATCAGCTATAGTTCTGGGATCCCATATACTACCAGCACCTGTAGGTACTAAAACAGGACAGGCAGCTAAACAAGACCCACACATTATACAGCGACTTTTATCAATTTCCGCATGATTATCAACCACTTGAATGGCATCAGTAGGACATACTATTTCACAGGTTCCGCAGAAAACACACAATCCCTGGGTAGCTGCAGCAAGATCTGAAGAAGGAGATGCGGGGTTAAGTGACTGGTTAGATCCATTAGGAGTTAAATCCAATCCTTTTTGCATACCATTGGCAAATTCCTGTACATCTACCGCTTCTAAACATCCCCGCTCACAAGCACTCACACAGAGAGGAGTTTCACCAGAACCATTAACACACTGCTGGTCACATTTAAGCATTCCACCCTCAGTATAGGTTATACTGCCTATAGGACACATGAGCATGCACAATTTACAACCGGCACAAGATTCCTGATTTATTTTAACTACACCGTCTTCACGGTAGATTGATTCCTTAAAACATCCCCTGGCACAGGCCGGATCTATGCACTGTTGACAGACAACTGCTGAATATCCTTTGTTCATTTTATGTAAAAATAATGCACTGGCCCCATTTGCTTTTTCACAAGCTTCTATACAATCATTGCATCCATCACACTTTTCTGGATCAGTTAATAATATTTGTACCATTTAAATCCCTCTTAACCGTAGAACGGACGTATTTCCTGGTATTCTATCTTTTTAAAGTCATCAATTGGAGCATCAATACCATAAGTCTGGAATATCTGAGAAAGTTTTTGTTTATCTGAATTTTCCAGAGATTTGACTTCTGCATTTGTTCCTGTCTGGAAATCACCACCCACATAGATGGTTCCACCTATCATCCAGTCCCCGGTATCTTCACCAGCATCTCCCGTGACTATTATTTCACCACTGAGCATGTAAAGACCGGCTAAGTTTCCGATATTCCCATCCACAACTATAGTTCCTCCTTTATTTAATTGACCCACGGCATTACCGGCATCACCATGCACAACTATGGTGCCATTATATGTTCCAAAACCCACTCCATCATCGGCTGAACCCTGCACGATAATTTCACCGGTGGTCATGTTATCACCCACATAACGACCTGTGTCTCCAATTATCTCTATCCGTGCACCATGATTAAGTGCCCCAACAAAATCCCCAAATTCACCTTTCAACTTAAAATCAGATTCTTCACGTAGTCCAACAACAATAGAATCTAATTTTTGAGAGTTTTCAATGCAAAAAGCTTTTTTATTTTCACTCAATCCTTTTTTAATTTCCTGGTTTATTATCCGGGTGGAAAGGTTTTCCCCGGAAATTATTATTTCTTCAGCAGGCATGATATAATCCCTCACTAATTACCCAATCAGTATCCTATTAAATATCCTATAAAACTAATTGATAGCCGAACTAAATTTAAAGTTTCCCTTTTTCAAGTTTTTTAAATAGACAAATCTATATTGTAGTGAGACAAAATTAGTTATAAGATATATACTTTATTAAATGAGGAATGGTTTTCCCAGCCATTAATTCCATCATTTAACATTGTTTATAACAAAAAATAATTTACTAAAAGAAGGGGATATTGTGAAGACATTAGTTACTAACTTAAAAGGCCGCTGTTTATTTGATGTTACCATGAAAACCCAAATCGATGGTTTAATTTGTATTCAGACTGATGAAATAAAAGATCCCTGTCTGGATAAATTCATAAAAGGAGGTACCGTGCGGATTGAAACCCAAAATCCTCTGGAAGCATGTATAAAAATAACTGAAGTTATAAGGGGAGCTAAAAAACATGGAGAGGTTTATGTAGCATTTGATGGAGGTTCTATTGGTGCATTATTAAGTTTTGTGGCTAATAAGGAAGGAGCCCATGGTATTTACACTTGTTTTCAGGATCAGGCTTTTCAATTACCCTGCCTGAAATTGGATTTATCAGATACACGCCTAAGGATTTTGGAAGTTTTGGATGATGATAACCTCACCGCTATTTCTATAGGTAATAAAGTAGGTATATCCCGGGCCATGGTTTATAAACACCTCAGTGGCCTCATGGAATTAGGACTTATAAAACAGACCCAGATGTTTGAAAAATATTCCATTACCAAAGCCGGAAAGATGGTAATTATCTAATAAAAATAAGGATAAAATGAAAATAATCTAAAAAAATGTTATTCTTGGTGAAAATTTTTTTATTCCATAGGATATTCTACACGTAGCCGATAAGAAGCTTTTTCACTTATTAAGACAGTTCCTGGAACAAAAAAGTCCTGGAATTTATCTACTTTTTTCTTCATACATGGTTTTATATCCATCTTCTTGGAATACGAGGCACATTCATCGCCATCTAAAATTCCTTTTTTTACCAGAGCTATGTATCTCATCTTTAATGTTTCTTCATCAAGGACCGCCATACAATCACCATATTTTATTATAATCAAACTTCTATATAAACTATGTGCAAGGTTATCCAAAAAACATATACTTATTTATAGTATTAAATCATAATGTATAAACAATGTTCAAAAGAGAAATGGTGGTCAAGTCTGGTTTATTATTAAAATAATTACCACCTAAATTTTATAATTTGAATGGACAAAAAAAATTTTATATTATTATAAAAATCCAAAGGGAGAAAAATGAGAAAAAACAGCTTTTTAAACTCCGATTCCTTAAAACTACATGACAGTTTAATAAAATCAGTGGCCACTCGTTTAGAACGGGAAGGCTACAAAGTCACTGCTAACTACATCAATCATCCCAATGGCCGACCTCGAACTTTAAAAGGATTTGTTCCAGATATTCATGCTACAAAAAATCTAGAAGAAATTATCATTGAAGTAGAAACCTGTAACACAGTTCTGTCCCAAGATATAATGAAGTGGAAAAGATTCAGCTTTAATAATTGTAAATTCTGGCTCATAGTACCACAAAACTGCCTTGAAATAGCGAAGATGAGAAAAGAAGCATTCAATATTCCTGTAGAAATATTTTGCAGTGATTTGAACCAGGGATTTATCCTGGAAACAGATAGAGATAGTAATCTTAATTCCAAATAATAAAAATATTAAAAAATAGCACTAAAAAATCACTCAAATTATATTTTTATAAATAATAATAATAATAATAATAATAATAATAATAATAATGGTAATGATTTTATATAAATAAAAAATCAGTTAAGTTAAAAAATAATAAAAATAATGTTATTAATTATTTTTTTTCAGAAAATAACCCTGACATTTTGCCTATAAATCCTTTACTTTTTAGTTTTTCTATGGTCTTATCCCTGGATTTAATCTCATTTTTGGCAGAATCCAATTGATTTTTCTGATTATCATATTTTTTTTCAAGTTCCGCCATTTCTCTTTCTAATCTTTTCAATTTTATAATCTTTACATCGATATCCATTTCTTCATAACGCTTTAACCTGCTCTGTGCTTCTTTAAGATCTCGCTCTAAAGAAATTATTTGATCCAAGTATTCCCCATATTCTTCTTTACGACGATTCAGTGTTTCGGTCATTCTAAAATAATCCTGAGAAGAAATTATGGTCACATCCTCATCACAGGTAAATGGTTGGTCATGTTTTAAAGGGACAATATACTGTTTAGAGACATAAGTATGCGTTTCTCCTGATTTAATTATTTTCTTGTTTTTTCGCTCATAACACCTAATTTTTGACTGGATGTTTCGGATTAAAGGTTCATATGGAAGCAGCATGGAAATCCCTCAGCTTAAATCATTCCCATAATGTATTATGTTAAAAGAAGTAGAAATTTATTATGATTTAATTATTTTTACATCAGATGATAGAAAGTGACTTTACAGTGCAAAATTGTTTAATTATTTTATTGATCTTTGAATATGATAAAAAAATAAAATACTTAGAAAGATAATATTAATAACTGACTTTAAAATTGATTTAATAAATTATGAAGTAGAAAATAAATTAATTGAATTAAAGAAATGATTTAATAACTAATTGAGGACTGTATTAGTTTGGGGGTGAGAGCTTGGCACCACATTGTGACACCATGGATGGACCAGTAGTAAATGCTGCTGAAATGGCTTTAGAGATGGAAAATGTGAATTATGTACTTCCCTATGTAAAAAAAGAAGATGAAAACGAATTAAAATATGCGTTTGAAAAGGCTTTAGCAGTTCGAGAATTAAGTGAAGATGCTTCTGAGCTGGCAGATTACTATTTTTTTGAAACATCAGTGAGATTACATCTTAAAGGGGAAGGGAAACCTTATGAAGGAATTAAACCCGCCGGGTTGAACTGGGGACCGGTAATTAAAAGAGCAGAAAAAGCAGAAACTGATGATAATTTAACTGACTTCCTGGAATTCATGCAGGCAACCCTGGAAACCGAATTACGTGAACGTTTTGATGACCTCATGGATAAAAAGAATTATGAATTAAATGATGTGGAAAGTGCCAGAGAATATGTAGAATCAATGTTAGAGTTTGTTCTGTACTCCCATAAGACTTATAATTTTATTATCCATTCCCCTAAGTAATCGACTTATCTTTTCAGCATTAGGGCCATTACCCCTGGTTTAGAAGGTTTAGATTGGTTATTAGACTCCATTCCAGGGAACATTGGCATGTTGGATGGAGATAAAAACTCTTTATTAGCCCTATCCATGATTTCTTTGAATATCATTTTATAGGCAGGACATTGATGATCCACACCATCAATCTCCATTTTTTGAGACTCTTTATTCATGGTTAAAGCATTGTAGGGGCATCCACCGCGACAAAACTTAATATAATCACAATCAGCACATTCTTCATCCACCAGTTTTTCCCATTCCCTGAGACTCATTAATGATTTAGATTTTTCTAATTCATCCATAGTAGGATGATCCCTCACATTACCCATCACATATTCATCCATTCCCACAAAACGATAACAGGGATAAATATTTCCGTCGGGACCAATGGCAAAGGTGTCTCCTACACAATCAGCATAGGTGCATACCACTCCCCTGCGCACAAAGATTCCCTTGCACAGGTGATCAATATTTTTAATCTCTATCTCACCCATATTTTCCAGATATTCATCTAACAAATAAATTAAAAGTTCGCCATATTCTTCAGGAGATATGGCCCATTCATCTGGATCTTCACTGCGCAGAGAGGGAAGAGCAGGGTGCAATTTAAGATTAAGATTATTTTCTAAAAAGAAATGGAATATGTCTTCTTTAAGTTTAATGGAGTGGGAAGTGAATGTACTGATAAAACTAACCTGCAGACCCTTTTCTCGAGCTATTTTATATCCGTGCATGGTTTTTTCATAATAACCAGAGCCTCTTTGGAAGTCATTGATTTCCACAGGCCCATCCAAACTTGATCCAATAGGAATATGGTATTCCGCAAAAAGTTCAGCTATCTGAGGGGTCATTAACCAAAGATTGGTTTGTATGGCAAAGGCAGGGTTTAGATGACTTAATTCTCGACTAAGCAGAGGTAAAGCTTTCTTGTAAAAATCATAACCCGCTAAAAGAGGTTCCCCACCATGGAAAGTAAAGGTAACTGGTTCTTCCCGGAAATTTTTTAGCCATCTCACAGTTTCTTCTACAATTTCAATGCTCATAATCTCTGATTCTTTATCTACACCCCAGCAATAACTGCAGTTTGATGGACAGTCCATTGAAGGGATTAACATAACATGAAAGGCCATTTTTACACCTTTTAACTGACTATAAGATAATTGAATATAAAATAATTATTTGTTGTTTTTATTATAGATATGGCATTTTTTTATTTATATATTGCTAATTTACTTTCAATTATAGATTTCCATTCATTTAGTCCAAAAATATTATCTAATTGATAGAATTAATAAAAAAAATAGCCTAATAATACTTCCATGAAAATAATACTAATAATAAATTGGATATTTATAAAATTGGATTAAATAAAACGGATTAATAAACTGATTAATCTATATATAAAATAGAAGAGGACCCTAAAAAAAGTTAAGGGGGTCAAAATGGGCTAAGGGTCCTCTATAACCAATGAAGTGGTTACCATGAATTTTTAATGACTTTTTTTTAATTGATTGCTTATTTCTTTAATTAAATCTTTTAATTATAAATAATTTTTCCCATATTACACCCAAATTATGCATAAATCTTATACAAATTGAAAGATTAGTTAAATGAGAATAAGTAAAAAGTGATTAAATTTCTAATGGCAGGAAAACTAATGGGATAAAAAGAAAGTAGATTTAATATACTCCCGTAATTATTTTAAGGAACTAATCCACTCCTCTGAGCTTAGAACTTTACTAAATCGCATGGCCTGGGTGATGAGAACAGCTTTATGAAGTTCAGAAGCTTTAATATCCCCGGCATAGTTAGATATATCTAATGTACCGGTGGCATCAGATAAAAATTCCACACCATAACCCCGGTGTAATGCTTGACGGGCTGTGGTATCACAACACATCTGGGACATATAACCACAAATAACCAAACTTTCAATATTATTTTCTTTTAAATAATCATCTAACGGAGTATCAGTGAAACTACCCGGCAGATTCTTTTCTATGATGCAATCATAACTCTTACCTAAAACATCTTCATGTACATTCCACTCAGCACTACCCTTTCTGAAAGTAGGAGCATCCTGAGCATTACTATGTTGAATTATAATGATAGGAATCTTTTTTTCTAAAGCAGTGTCCATAACTTTTAGAATATTCTCAAAACTATTATGAGGATAAGAAATAGGTAGGGCGCCATTAAAATATTCATATTGCACATCTATTACCAGTAAAGCTCTTTTCAATATACCACCTGATTTTAAATTGTAAAAAATGGATTCAATCCATATTAATTAAATAAATCTGCTTCAAAGCATATATCGTCTTATATAACTTGAAATATATAATTATAGTGGATGAAGAAATATAATGGAAGTGGAAAAATGAAAAAATCCTTAGGTGCCAAAGCAGTTCTATATCCAACACCAGTTTTAGTAGTGGGGACCTATGATAAAGAAGGAAACCCCAATGCCATGACCGCAGCATGGGGTGGAATCTCATGTTCTATGCCCCCCTGTATATCAATTTCCTTAAGAGAAGCTACCTATACTCATGGAAATATTATCCATAACCAATCTTTTACCATAAATATTCCTTCAGAAAGCTTATTAAAAGAAGCAGATTATTTGGGAATTGCTTCAGGAAAAAAGGAGGATAAATTTTCCATTGCACAATTAACTCCTGTTGCAAGTGAGCTGGTAAATGCACCTTACATAAAAGAATTTCCAGTTGTTTTAGAATGTGAAATGATAAATAAGTTAGAGTTAGGACTGCATACACAATTTACTGGAGAAGTAAAAGACGTTAAAATAGATGAAGATTTATTTAGAGATGATGGACGCCCCGATATAGAAAAAATCAAACCATTTCTTTTTGATCCTACATCGGCTTCTTATTTTGGGATGGGAAAAGAAATAGGGAAAGCTTATTCAATAGGAAATGAAATAATTATTAAAAATGAGAATTTTAATGATTAAATAAAAAAAAAACGGTTAATTTGTATTTATTCTTCTTTTTCCCCGGATTCAAAAACATGGCCACATTTATCACATACAATAGCTTTTAAAGTGGCATGTGCCCGGTGTTCGTCTTCTATTTTCCTTTGCGCTGTTTTATCTTGAGATCCGCATTCCGGACATTTTTTTAATAAGTCTTCCAGTTTCATTTGATCACCTTTAAATTTTAAATAAATATTTTAAATCATTATTTATTTAATAGGAATCCAATTTGATATTCAATTAGGATTCTTTAGTTCTCGATGTTTTAAATATTTCCTATAAATATACGCTCTTCTGGAGATCATTGCTCCCACAGTCATCATAAGGAATATGGATGTTAAAAGATCAACGGCTATAATACCCTGATTTAAAATGTTTTCACCATATATCTTCAATAATATTATACTTATCCATAAAAACACCGCTATCAAAGACCCTTTCAAAATCAGGGCTCCGTCTTTTTCATCGACTTTTACTTCCATAAAACGGCCTATAACCAGACCCAAAACTATTCCCACTAAAAACCCAACTAATATTAAAATAAAGCTGTAATAACCTAAAATCTCGTTATAGATCAAATATAAGGATATTAAAAGCATAAATGCCGGGAAGAATATTAAACTCCATATTTTTATTTTTCTTTCCCTTAATTGTAGGAGTACTATTAAAATAACTATTAAAAGAAATGGATTACTTGTAAAAGTGCTGCTTTCGGGTATTATTACTGTCATTAAAAACCTCTCAAAAATAATTTTAAGAAAATTAGAGATCAGTTAAAATGATTATATTAAAATGTTTTTAATTCTTTTAATATTTATTTGTACCTTTTTACAATTTTCTCTTGTCATTCTCAATAGTATGCTTTCCTGTTTATTATATGAAAAAGCATGTTTAATTGAGGGTGATCAGTTCATTTATTATAAGTCCCGGGATCACCGTGTTTATATCCAAATATCTGCTCAAAAACCAGTTTAAATGGATTCTTCCAGATGATGCTGATAATTTGTCAACTACTTAAATTAATTAAAAAGAATAATTAAAAAGGAGAAAATGAATTATGGCATTGCTGAAAGACACCATTGAAAGTGTTTGTGGATAATAATCGATTTTTTGGTTAAATCATATTATGGAGCAAATATACCCACAAATACCAACCAAGCCAGTGCCGTCTTGGCAATTAAACTGAGAATTATGTAGACTCTCTCACCATAAAGATAATCTTTCCACTTGCCAATACCTTTGTACTGTAAAATCATGTTTATAGAGAATGTATTGAACATGATGAAGTAGATAACCAGAATGGCATAAACAAAATCCGGTGGATTGGTTTCAGTGGAACCCAAAGCAGCCACAAAATAGGCAGCCATGACTACCCACGGAGTGAATCCAGAAATGGCACCTAATAAATAGGGAGACCAGTCAGTTTTTTTGGTATACTGGTTTATCTTTTCCATTAAGTACCCGAACATGATCATCATGGCATTCAGGACAAATATCATCACCAGTGACCATAAATCCCACACCCCTAAAAAGGTAGCAATAAGCACTATCATAATTGAACTGGAAAATGCATATTCGTACCAGCGGTAGGGATTCATCCCCTTTTTCAGGTTCTCATTATACTGATTATTTCTGACAAAGGCGATGATGTAATGAGCCACCGCAGAAATCAGAAGGAAAGATGCTACAATTACTCCAATATATCCCAAAGTGAATATTACTTGAGGATCTGGTTGTATCTGAAAAACAGGCGGCGTTAAAGATATAATTTTAAATTTAATATAAAATGTGTATATATCCTGAGTCCAGGTCAGCCACAAACCTAAAATAACCATTAAAATTCCCTGAATAAAGTGCAGGGACCCTGCTGCAATATTCAGCTTCCTGAGGCCTTTAAAAGAAATAGGCGATTTGGCAATTAATTCTCTTCTTGTATCATTATCCATTTTAAACCCCCCTAATAAAATTCTATGTATATATTTGTGGATTACTAGTAATAAACATAACAAATATACCTCCATCAAACATTTCTTTTAAAAATTTATATAAATTATTTACATTAATTATATTTTATTTTAAACACCAGCACAATTTTATCTTAAAAAATAGATAATATTACTATATGACTTGTTAGGGGGAGTTATAATGACGGAAAGTCCGTTATATAATATTGAAAAAAAAGATGGTAATTTCGAAATTAGAAGATATGACGATTATATTCTAGCCCAGGTAGATGTTCAAGCAGATTATAAAAAAGCCATGAGCATGGGATTTTCGATTTTAGCCAATTATATATTCGGAGGGAACACCAAAAAGTCCAAAATCCCTATGACCACACCAGTTACCGGCGTGAACACTCAAAAATCTGAAAGAATACCCATGACCGTCCCCGTAACAGAAGAAAAAAGGAACGAAGAAACCTATCGCATATCATTTACCATGCCATCTAAATACACCCTGGAAACATTGCCTGAACCCATTGACCAAAGAATAATGTTTAAAGAAGAAAAAAATCAGCTTATGGCCGTTTTAAGATTTTCAGGGCGGGCTAGAGAAGAGTTATCCCAACATAAAATAGATGAACTCCGTCAATGGTTATTAGATAATTCTTTAGAACCCAAATCAAATTTTATTGTGGCCCAATACAATCATCCAGCGGTTCCGGGTTTCTTAAGGAGAAACGAGATTATTGTGAAGATTTAAAGAAATTCATAAGAGCATGAATTTTCCTAAGAAATATGTTCCAAATAATCTAATAAAAAAAAATAAAATTAAAAATAAAATTTTATAGAGTTTTATGGCTTCTTTTTCTTACAATTAAGAAAATTATCAGGGCAAATAAAGCAGATAGTCCATATAGCACTATGGGTATCCACAGAAACTCCAGCCTTATTAAAAATGAGGGATCCCTACCAAAACCAATTGGTGATGGTAAATAAAGCCATACAAGAAATGCAAGATAAATTATGGTGATTAACCACCGTATATTCTTTTTTAAATCCAGGGCGTACATGTAAGTGAATACGAACATGAAAGCAAAGCCACCAAAGAACATAGGCCATATATCAGCACTTCCAAAGAATTGGTGATTGAATATCGCCACAAAGAGAGCATGAATAGCTACAAAGCTCTCTAAAGTTACCACCCACCTTAAATCGACATGCACCCGGGTGTAGGCCAAACTCATCTGGGTAAATAACAGGAACATGTAAAAGAATCCAGAAAGTAATTGAGGATCATAAGCCATGGGATGGAACCAGAAAGTATAGATAAAAGCCCAGGATATTATATACATATGATAATGTCGGAAGAATGAAGATACTTGCTCTGTAAAAGGTTTTCCTGCCTTTCGACCTAAAAATATTCCTCGGATAGGATTCAACATTACCAGTAGAATAGCCAGCATTATAATTACAGATCCCTGACTGGTAAAGATGGGCACATCCTGAGCCAATCCATCAAACCACAGATGAGTTTGAATAAGGTGTAGAAAGATGAATGGAACCATTATACCTATCATCATCAGGTTATACTTGGTTAGATTGTAGGTAGGATTTGTTTTTTCCTTGATAAGATTTTTTTGGGCCCAGTAAATAGCACCACATACCAAGAACTGGTTTGCCAAGTAAAGTGTCCATACAATGGCCATAGTTAAGAATTCCCTGCTAGGGAGTTTCCAATAATACCATGAACTGCCTTGATCAGGTAATAAAATTGCTAAAAAATGGTTTAAATTTGGTCCAGTTAAATAAATAAGACCAGTGAATAAAAGGCTGAATATTACCCCAATTACCCATAAATAAATAGCGTTTTTAGAGTTTTTAGTTTCATTCTGATTTAACAAGAATTAACCCCCATGGCCTTAAAATATTAAATCTTTTAACAATCTTTCAAAAAAAAAGAAAATAAAATATATTAGGCTCTCCTCTGGTATATCAGATATCCAGCAATACCAATTACTGCAATGACTACTATAAATAGTACTAATGCCGTAACAGTACTTAATGGTCCTGCGGTAGTCTGATTAGTGTTATTAACAGTTTGATTGGTGTTATTGGTAGGCTTTGTATCCTTAGGAACAGCTTGGACATTGACCTCAGTAATTTTCCCACTTTCTGAATCCAGCCAGATGGTACCGACACTGCCCCCCTGATCATTAACTACGTTTACCTTCCAAGCATAACTACCAGTACATTCCCATTCAAAATTGGGATCTTCTTCAGGTAAAAATTTATTATTATCCGTCATAACATCCCACTGAGATACCGAAACCCATTTGGTGCTTTGAGTATCCCTATTTTTGATTTCGATCATCCAGGTAGCCGTGTTGGCTTGATAAGGAAGATTTTTATCGTCTAAATAATCATTTACAATAGATTTAGCCTGAGATTCCTCAATACTGGGTCCAGAATCGGCAAAAGAAACATTCACAAAACTCAAAATAAAAATCGCTATTAAAAAAAGCTTGAAGACACTAGGCACTTCCATTTTTTCCACCACCCTTATTTTTATTAGAAGTCTATACAATTATATTATAACAAGAGATATATTATTTTTTCTTTAAATAATGCAAATTAGTTTAAAAAATAGTTTAAAAATTTAAAAAACATGAATAACATCTAATTATCCAATTAAGATCCATTGACCTAAATAAAGTTGAATTAAAGGCTTTAAGAGGATTAAAAAAATTGGATTAAATAAAAAATAGATATTTGACCCCATGAATTAAAAAAATTGGATTAAATAAAAAATAGATATTTGATCTATGCTGTACTTAACCAGATTTAAGGTATTATCCAAATGCTGTTCCAGGCCAGCTTCATTCCCATTATTTTTAACCAGATTTTCATAATTATCCTGCATGGAAAGATAATTAGGCATACTCGTATCATTATAGACCCCATTAGTAGAGTTAGACTCATTCATACACGTTAAAAATGTTGAAGGAATATTAGCATAAGAAAATGGCAAATAAACATGACTGATGGCACCTTCCCCTCCAAAGTGTTTTTTAAAAGCAAAAAAATCGATTTTATGGGCATCATAACCTTTTAATTTGGAACTTAAAAGGAGGTAATCCACCAAAATCTGATCATTTTTTACAAATGCATCACTGGAAACAAAACAGGGCTCACCTATACCTACTGCTTCCAAACTTATTACAGCTACAGTATTCTCCTTTAAATTCTGATTAGATAGCAAATATTGCCGTGAACCAATTAAATAAGGAGTGTACATAATTTTACTGTACTCACCGGCACTCAGGTTATTGCGGGGCATCATATATAATGGATAAGTAAATCCATCTTCACTAGCCCCAAAACATATTAATTTAATGGTAAAAAGTGGTTTCTCTTTTTGGTATATTTGGGCAAGACCAATAA
Organism: Methanobacteriaceae archaeon UBA587; assembly: GCA_002504725.1. Classification (GTDB taxonomy): domain Archaea; phylum Methanobacteriota; class Methanobacteria; order Methanobacteriales; family Methanobacteriaceae; genus UBA587. The sequence continues at coordinate 238,488 of DATN01000009.1, forward strand.
GTAAAGAAAGACTAGTAGCATCATCATTAGCCCCTTCTGTGTAATTACCAAATTCAATGTCTCTGACTGTATCTAAATCAGCACATATAATTATTTGACGGGGAGAATAACCCTCAATGGTCCCCACCACGTTTTGTGATTCTTTAACATCTTCAGAAGTTAGTGAAAAATACTTGAATTTCTGAATCTCCGTTTTTAAACCGTGTTTTTTGAATTGGGAAGCCATATATTCGGCAGCGATTGCTTCATTCTCTGAAGCTGCCGGACGGGGTCCAATTTCCTGGCAGATGTATTTAACCTGAGAACTAAGGGATATTTCCGAATTAAAATCAGTATAAATATTTGAAACAATGAAAATAGCTATGAAAAACACTATAAACACTAAAAAAATTATAGAATATTTTTTCCGCATGGTAAATTTTATTATTTTTATATCTAATATTGTTTTGTTTGAAGTTTCAGAAACCCTATTTTACAAAGCCGTTTAATTAGGAGGACTTAGTTCAGTTAGTGTAAATAATTTAACATTTCCAGGATTTAATGTTATATATTAATAAAACCCTCTAATTTATAAGGAATATATTATTATATTCATATAGTTAATACCAATGTTATTAAAATATTCCGGAAATAAGTAATAATAGAGGCGGCATTATGAAAAGAGGTGTAGATTCCAGTTCTCATCAGATTAAATCAGATTCTGTTTTGGATAATGCCCAGAAATATCAGATGTTTTCTGATTCAGAAATCTTAGATATGATTACTGATGCTATCGTGGGAACCGATGAAAATTTTTTTATTAACTACTGGAACAAAGCGGCTGAAAAGATATATGGTTGGACGGCTGCTGAAGTCATTGGTAAGGAAGCTAAAGACATCTTTCGTACTGATTTTTTAGAAGTTACCCGGGAAGAAGCTATGAAACAACTAAAAGAAACAGGTACTTATTTTGATGAAGTTGTGCAATACACCAAAAATAATGAGCCATTGGATATGATTATTAATATTACTAAAATTATTGATGAATCAAACCTAACCAGGGGTTATATTGCTATTAATCGAAATATAACTAATTTAAAGGCGGCAAGAGAAAGATTGGCCTTTAAAAGCCACGCCCTTAACCAGCTGCGAGATGCTGTAATAATGACCAATCGCCATAACCGGATTACCTACTGGAATGCCTGTGCTGAAAAAATTTCGCATATTCCGTCCCAAGAAATTATGGGTAAACCATTAACCAGTGCCTTAAACAAAATTCAGTGGCTTGATAAAGAAGATAAAGAGTCAGCCAGAATACATTTAGAAGAACACGGTTACTGGAAAGGGGAAAACACTTATTTAGATGTTAATGGTGAAAAAAAACATTTAGAAGCAACTCTGAGTGAAGTTAAAAATGATTCAGGAGAATACCAGGGATTGGTAGCGGTTATAAGGGATGTTACTGAAAAAAAAATTCTGGAAGAAAAGCATAAAGAGAGCGAAGAAAAATACCGCCTTATTGTGGAAAAAGCCAGATCTGGAATATTCTTAATTGATTCACACAACAAAATTAAGTATGTAAATGAAAAAATGGCGGAAATGTTAGGTTATGATGTCCGTGAAATGATTAACAAAAGCATCTTCAATTTCGTAGATTTTGAAGGTGAACTCCGCATAAAGAATCGTTTAAAAGAATCCAATAAGGAAGAACACACATTTGAAGTGCCATTTTTAAATAGAGATGGTTCACAGTTATGGACACTGCTTTCCACCAAACTGTTATTCAAAGAGAATGGGGATTTTTTAGGAGCATTATCCATTACCACAGATATAACCGCCCGTAAAGGAGTGGAAAAATCGTTGATGGATGCTATAATCGAAAGAGACAATGATTTCCGATTTATTATGGGTAATATGATGGAAGCGGTTCAACATATCATGATAAAAAATGATTCTGATGATTATAAAGACAAGTTCACCTGATTTGCGATTTTATTAATCTGAGATTATTATAAAGGTTATGCATTTCCCCTATAAAAATAGTTGAATCTAAATGTTTAAGAATTAACAAATATCATAATATTACTTTTATTTAAATTTTCATTTAAATTCATTTAATTAATAATGATTTAATGATTAAATTTATAAATCTGGGCTTTTTTGTTTTAAGAAGAAATATATTCGGCTACTAATGGATATTAGCGTGAATATTAAAATTAATACTGATAAAATCAGATATAATTCATTATTAGGAAATATTAAAGTTAATAAAATGATAGAGAATAGAAAACCCCCATAATATTTTCCGATAGGATCATAAACCGGCTTTTTAAACCGGGAAGTAATGATGAACTGTGAAAACATCAACACTATGAGAATTAATACCCATGAAGGATATATTCCTAACAAAACAAATGCCGTAAATGAGAAAATAACTAAAATAAAATCCGCCACAATATCCAGATAGCCACCCCATGATGAGACTGCTTTAAGTTTTCGGGCTAAATAACCATCCAGGGCATCACTACCCACCGCAATAATGAAAATCAAAATGGAAAGTAAAACCTGATGATTCATTATCAGATAAAGAAAAACAGAGGCCATGACTAAACGGGCCACTGAAACCACTGAGGGCATCATATTTCTGATTTTTTCAAGGGATATTTTGCTATAGATTCTCATCTTAGCTTATTAATTTCTATTTCGTAGTTTATAACATTTTTCCACCAATTAACATCGATAAAGATATTAATAATCAAAGAAGAGAGATTACCATAAATAATTATTCTAAAAAAAGTTAGGGGATGTGAAATGGATAAAAGAATAATTTTGATTTTAGGAATAGTAATAGCAATACTGCTGGTTGCTGTGGTAGGTCTTACTGCTCTCTTGATGCAGGGAAACTCAACAAATAATCTTACCAACAATTCCACCAATAATATCTCAGATAATACCAATACTAACTCCAATTCTGACAATGCTAATGATGTCAAGGCGCAAAGAGAAGTCTGTAAAGATTGTAATGGTGTAGGGTATTATGTATGTAATGTATGTGGTGGAAGCGGCAAAGATCCCAATGATCCTTCTAAACCTTGTCCCGGTGGTCAATACGAATGTGTAGATGGTAAACATATCTGCTATCCTTGTGGTGGAGATGGATACATAGATGATGGTGACCCCGGTTATATGAAATAATCACCTGAAAACTTTTTCAATTCAATTTTTTCTTATTTTTATTTATCGAAATATTGCTGGATATTCCTCATTATAGATTCCATTATAACTAACACAAAATATTATCCATATATTTAGTTGATTAAAAAAATAAATAATCATCATTCATTTTTTTCCAGCTGGCTGAACAACTAATCAAAAAGAAAAAAAAATAAGAATTAATTACCGTTATCTGAAGAATCAGAATCCGACTGGTCACTTTGCTGATTCTGATCATTTTGATTTGATTGGTCATTTTGGTCATTGCTATTATCCTGAGAATCACCACTTCCCTCAGAATCCTGCTGAGTACATCCAGAAACTGCCATGGTACCCACAATCAGGAAAATAAGGATAATAACCGTTATTTTCTTCATTCTTTCACCCCCACAAACATAATTAAATTAAGAATTTAAAAAATGATTCAATAATTAATAATCCCGGAAAATATTACCTGGAAAACCGGAAATATATGGTTATATCTTGAATCGTTTTTTTAATTCTTTACGGGCTTTCTTTTCAATTTCATTAGTTACCTTATCTTTGCCTGACTTTTTATGTCCATGCCTTTTAGAACCTTTGGCCTGTTTTTTTACCTCTTTCATTAACATATCCTTTAATGCCATGAGAAAAGCCCCCACAACCGGCACTTATTGAGAAATAATTTTTTAAAAATTAAGCCGATTTTATATTAATTAATATATATCTTAATAAAAATTAATTTTTCTATAAATCAGTGATTGTTCACACAATTCTCAGAATTTATATTTTTTATGGTGAAGATTTTAAAAATTCTTAAAAATAATTCCTTATCCATGACAAAATATTAACACTTTAAAATTAAGAATATTAATAAGCTTAATTAATTAAGAGGTGATGCTGTATGTATTGTCCAAACTGTGGAAATAAGGTGGGGAACAGTAAATTTTGTCCCAACTGTGGAGAAAACTTAAAAGAAGCCATACCTGCTGAAAGCCAGATTAAAGAAGAAAAAAATGTAGAGGAAGTGCAAACTCCTCCTGAAACCCCTAGCCCCAAGACATTACAACAAGCAGAGCCCGTTGAAGAAGGGGAAATAAAGCCCATAACCCCTAAACCAATTCCTAGCCCTAAAAAAGTGCCCCGGCCTGAACCAAAGCCCATAAGTGAAACAGAAGATATAAGCGAACCAGAACATATAAACGAATTAGAGACTCAAACTACACCCACTTCAGCTACTTCAACCACCACGGCTACTTCAGAAGCCACCTACTCCTTAAATGAATTTGCCAGCAAAACCCTACATAAAGAGGTGGGTCTGCAGACTTTTGAGCTGGAAAATAAGTACATGCTGGATGTAAACCTGGATGGGAAAGTCTGGGGAAAATTAGGTTCCATGGTGGCCTATACTGGTAAGGTACGCTTTAAAAGACAAAGCTCCCTGGAACAGGGTATTGATAAATTCGTGAAAAAAACCCTTACTGGAGAGAGTATCCATATTATGAAGATTAAAGGACATGGACATGTTTATCTGGCAGACATGGGAAAACAAATAACTCTTATCAATTTAAACCAGGAAAAAATGTATGTTAATGGAAATAACATCCTGGCCTTTGAAGAAGGGATTGATTGGGATATTAAAATGATGACCAGTGGTTCCAGTATGATGTCCGGTGGACTTTTCAATATAAAATTACAGGGAACGGGTATGGTGGCCCTAACCACCCATTATACGCCATTGACCATTAGAGTAACCCCTGATGAGCCAGTAATGACTGATCCGCACGCTACTGTGGCCTGGTCCAGTGGCCTATCTACCTCTATCAAGATGGACGTTGATTTCAAGACATTGCTGGGTAAAGACAGTAGGGAAACTATCCAGATGAAGTTCACTGGAGATGGATTTATTATTGTTCAGCCATATGAAGAATAATCATATTTCTACAATCATATTTAAACAGCAATTTAACTATTTTTAATATATTTTTTTAATCTAATTTTATTTTATTAAATTTTCAGCGTTTATCCTTTGACAAATCAATTTAATAAAAAGAATAATCTAGAAAAAATGAATTTTTTAGATACCCACTATCTAAGGGAGTGGTAAACAAATACAAAAAGCAAAAGAAATATGTACAAGGTAAGATATATAAAATAACATCTAAATTTTAATATAAGATTGCTAAATGGGGCTAAATTATGGCAATTAAAGTTAGAAATAAAAATACATGGGAAAATGTAGATGATGAGTTTGTGGAATTTGTGGGAGAAGGCTCGGTTTTAGAAAATCCTTATAACCAGGGCTGTAAAAGGAAATTAAACGACTTGTATAAGAAATATTTGATGGAGCTGCCTGCAGATAGTCCCCAATGGAAGCGAATCCATGACCTGAAGGCCATGCATGAACAGGGCGAAATATTAAATTTACTTTGCAGTTGTTATCCTGATCCCTGCCACTCCAATATTATCAGTGAAGCCATCAATGGTAGGATTAAACCAGGAAAAGGAAAATAATCTAAATCCATCAAAAACCAATTATTTTTAAAAATTAATTCTTTTAATGGGTTTCATCCTTTTTTTATATGACAAAATAAATAAACTTTTAATAAACTTCATCCTTTTTTCATATAAAAAAAATTGAGGATTAAATAAATAAGACAATCTATCCTCAGATTAATCAATAATAAATTTAATATTCATATTTATTATTGAACGTACTGTTTAACGTTTTCTCGGACAATAGCTGAAGCTCCAAATCCTTTTACCCCGTTAAGCATTTCTGGGAACTTATTTTTGGGAATCAGCACATTGATCTGGGAAAAGCTACTGCCTTTAACCACCGTGGGTTCATCAGAACAGTATTCATGGGAAAGCAAGAATTCTTTCACATCCTCCACCCGGTGATTGGCGATGTTGAATTTAACATCAAAGTATTTACGGGCTTTGATGGCTCCAAACAATTGTTCAAATATCATCTGGGCTTTTTCAGCCTTTAGACCTGTGCAGGATGGACCGGCATAAAGTCCGGCACTGGAGTGCATAATGGTTTCCAGTATTTTTAAGCCCGCTTTTTTGAGGCTACTGCCGGTCTGAGTATTATCAACAATGAGATCTGCTCCTTTAGCAATGTACACTTCCGTGGCCCCGTCTGAATTGATGATTTGAACCTGTTCATTGTCTCCATTTATTAAACCACGTACCTGCACCAGAGGTATGCTGTCACCAAATATTTCCTGGTAACCTTCATTATCCATAATGAATTGTCGGGTGAGGTTGGGGTATTCCGTGAAACATAGGATTGGTTTTTCACGTTCCTGATTGGCCCGGAAGAATTCGGTTAATGATTCGTAGGGTGCCTCCGTGGGCATGGCCACAATGAGTCTGGTTTGACCATAATCCAGATCCCCTATCTTGGTAATAGATTCTTCTTGAATCGCTATGGATTCCTCTTTTACCCAGTCTTCTCCAATAATGGAAATATCCACCATTCCCCTGTTTAGTTCCACCGGAGCACTTTGCGGCCGGGTCAGGAAAGCTTTGATCTCGGGATCATTCAGGATGTCTATTTCATAGGTTTCTTTCCCAGGTTCGTATCCCCTAACTTCGTAACCGGCATCAACAAATAATTGGTAAGTATTCCCTCTATTTACATTATTCAAGCTCCCCTTGGGGAGACCTAAAACTATCTTCTCCATAATTAAAGCAATTAAAAAATAGTATATATATTTTCCTATATTTCTTCATTCCAAAATTAAACCATTATTCCAGGGATTTAAATGGGAAATATGCTGATTGTGAATCTTATTTTCTAAAAAAAATATTGATTTTTTCTTTAAATATTATAATAATCCTTTTAAAAAAGTTTAAAATATTGGAAATTCCCAAAATTTTCTATAATAACAATAACAAATATAAGTGTATGGAAATACTGAGGGGCATTGGGGCCAGCTCATATATTGGTGTGGGAAAAGTAAGGAAAATTGAAAACTGCCAGGACGTTTCTAAAATCAAAAAAGGAGAAATAGTGGTGGTTCCCCGGGCATCCCGGGACATGGTTTTTTATCTGCAAAGGGCTGGTGGCGTAATAACCGATTACGGAGGCATAACCAGCCATATTGCCATCACCCTCCGGGAACTCAAGGTACCCTGTATTGTAGGAACGGCCAATGCCAGTGAAATTTTAGAAGAAGGGATGATTGTAACCGTTGATGGTAAGACGGGACGAGTATATGAAGGATTTATTGAAATAGAAAGTCATGAAGAGTTTTATCAAATTTACCACCCGGCCACCAGTATAAAGGTTAATCTTAATGTTCCTGAAATCGCCCACCATGTGGCACCACTTTGCGATGGGGTGGGATCCATTAGAATCGAATTTATCATTACCCGCACCCGAAAACACCCTCAATTGCTTTTAGAAGAAGAAAATTTAACCAAAACCATCATAGATGGTATAACACCTATTTTAGATGCATTTTATCCTAAGCCAGTTTGGTTTAGAACATTTGATATTCCCACCGATGAGCTGATCCATTTAAAAGGAGGTTTAGAAAATATTAAACATCCCGAATCAAATCCCCTGTTAGGACTACGGGGGATACAGCAGGATCTGAGTAATCCCCATATACTGGAAGCCGAATTTGAAGCTATAAAACATCTTTATGACCAGGGATATGAAAATATAGGTCTAAAAATCCCTTTTGTGAGGGATATCTCAGAATATATTTTAGCTAAAAAGATTTTAAGGAAAGTAGGGTTAAAACCCCACCATGACTTAGATGTGGGGGTCTCTGTGGAAACTCCTTCTGTTGTATTTACTCTGGATGAGTTTATTAAGGAAGGTATGGACTTCGTTACATTAGGGATGAGTGATCTAACCATGTGCACCCTGGCAGTGGACAGAAGGGGAGTAAAGGTGGCCCAGCACTTCGACTTGATGCATCCTGCCGTTTTAGAAATGGTGAAATTAACTATCCAAAAATGCAACCAGGCCGGCATAGAAAGTGCCATCTGTGGGCATGCAGGTTCTGATGAACAGATTGTACAGGAGCTGGTGAAATATGGTATCCACACCATCTCCACCAATCCCGATCAGATCCTGAAAATAAGGAAAGTTGTTTACAATACCGAAAATAGCATTATCATGGATAGTAATCGCTAATGGTCGGTTTCATGAATTATTTCATGAAAAATTATTTTAAATACTCATCATAGATGGTTTTATTTCTTTAGAAACATTATTCAAATAATTTATTTGCTAAAACTCATTATTATAGAACAATCATTAAAATCTGGAAAATTAATCCAAAAATCATTAAATATCATCAAATTAAATGATAAATAAAAAGATAAATGCAATTTTTTTAAAATTTAATAATTTTAGATACAAACCTGAGATGATTATATGGATTCAAAAACTAATTACATGCTAGCAGTTATCATATTAGTGGTATCAATCTATTATTTTTTCACCGCAAACTATTATACTGGTTTAGGATGGTTTTTAATAGGTTTATCCATAATTTTAGGTGCTTATTTAACCAAACTAGGTGCCGATAAAAAATATTTCATTTTAACCATGGCATTACCCATCATAGCCCTTCTTCTCTTTGTTTATCAGTTTATGTTCATTAAATTTTAATTAACTATTTTTAATGAACTTTTTCTTGAATTGTAAACTTTAGCCACAGCCCGGAATTTTAATTAACTATTTTTAGTAGAAAAGCCCTATATGAATAACTAAAATTAAACATTATAAAATGTTCAGTGAGTGAAATGAATTTCCCAGAAATCCCCCTTATTAACAAAATTAAGAATAGGATTAACAACGACGAAGAAGCTTCAGTAATGTATCTCCATGCTGCTGTGGCCATCATAGGAAGTTTAACTATTCTATTAACTTTGGAATACGATGTTTTAAACCTATCTGAGGCCAATCACGCTTTCATTGTGTTAATTGAAAAAACATGTGTTATTGTTGTACTGGCCTATGTAGTGACCCGTCTGAATTTTTTCACTGAAATATTAGATAAAAAGTTTACCCTCAAAAATCAGGCCCTAATGATTATTGTTTTCGGTTTGATATCCATTTTTGGAACTTATACCGGAATAGACATATTTGGTGCCCAGGCCAATGTACGGGACCTGGGACCCATGGTGGCCGGTTTAGTTGGAGGCCCCATAGTGGGTGTAGGGGCGGCACTGATAGGTAGTATCCACAGATTGACTTTAGGGGGATTTACAGCAGTGCCCTGTGCACTTTCCACATTACTGGCTGGACTTTTTGCCGGTTTAATCTACAAATTCAATAATGGAAAATTTATAGGGGTTTTAGGAGCCGTGACTTTTGCCATATTAATGGAATCACTGCACCTTCTTTTAGCACTCTTAATGGCCACTCCATATTCCCATGCCCTGGAAGTAGTGGAAGTTTTAAGTGGACCCATAATCTTTGCCAATGCTTTGGGAATGCTGGTTTTCGCAATTATGATATCCAACCTTATCCGGGAACGAAAAACTGCCAGAGAGAGGGATGAATACTTTGATGAACTGGAAAGGAAAAGACATGAATTAGAAGTCGCCGACAAAATAAAGCACAGCTTCTTACCAGACACAATTCCTTATGAAGATGACGTGGAAGTTAAGGTATTGAATATGCCCTCTAAAGATTTTGACGGTGATTTTTTCGATTTCACAGAAATATCTCAAGATAGAATAGGATTAACCATGGCTGATGTATCTGGAGACCGTATTCCAGCCACTATATTGATGGCTCTTTCTAAAACTATTATACGCAACGAAGCAAAGCATCATGAAAAACCTAAAAGTCTTTTAAATTATCTTAATAAACTCATATCCCCTGATATAAGTTCCGAAATCAAGGTTACAATTTTGTATGGAGTACTGGATCTCAAAAAGAAGATATTGACCTATGTCAATGCAGCCCATATACCTCCCTTTTTAATTAATGCTTCAGAAAATAAAATACTGGAACTTAATCAGGACACAGAACAATTAGGGCATATGCGTAATTTAATTTTAAATACATATGATATTCAGCTCAATAAGGGAGATAAACTCGTTTTATATAATGAAGGAATTCCCCGCGCCTTTGGAGAGAACACTGCAAAAGGTAAACAAAATTTCATGAAATTCCTGGAAAAAAATAAGAACCTGAGTGCTAATGAATTGGTCAAAACTGTCGAAAATGAGATTAACAATATTAAAGACAAGTATGGATTTGATGAATATATAATCCTGGTAATTTTAAGATTTTAACCTGAAATAATTTAATTTTTACTTATTTTAATTACTTCTATTTTTTATTTAATTAACGCTGATATTAATTAAAAATTGGTGAAAATAATAATAAAAATAAAAATAATAAAATATGATGATTGGTTATTTGTCTAAAATAAGAGTTAACGTTTTCTCAAATTATCAATAGAACCTTTAACAGAATTTAACCAGGGCTGTAGGGCATTTTCAGATTCTTCTGTTTCTTTTCCATCATCATGACTAAGTATTTTAGTTTGATTAATAAAATAATCATTTAACCAGTCTGCCAGTTCATAATCCGCCAGTTCCTCAAAGAATACCCAGGCATATCCCTCATGTTCCTCACTTAATTTAAGTTCCCCTTCCATTATGCGACCGGACATGATGATATGGATGGCTCTTATTACATGTAAATTCTGTTCAGAAGCACCTACAAAATGTTCAACGAATATCTTAAGGCCGGTTTCCTCAAATACCTCCCGGATAAGGGCCTGATCAAAAGACTCTCCCTGATCAACTTTACCCCCCGGTAGTTCCCATTTTCCGGGATTGGTCTTGGAATCAGTAGATCTCTTTAAAATAAGAATTTTCCCATTATCATCATATAGAAGAACTCTTACTGCTAGGCCAAAAACATGGTTAATCATGACATCATACTCTAACTTTATTATACTATTTATTTGATTTATTTTGATTTATTTATATTATGGGATTATGTTTTATTTATTAATATTATTTAAATAGAATTATACATCTTATGCAAATAAAGACTATAAACTAAAATTTTAATCTAGTGGATAATTTTACATTTCCTCAGAAAGGTATACTCCACGAATTCTTATATCTCCCTAAAATTTATAGATAAATATTAAATAAAAAATTTCAAGGCCATTAAATGAGAAAATACCCGGAAACAGATAATACAGAATACCCCAAATATGAAATAGTTTCCTCCAGCGATAAATGTGAAGAATGCTTATTTCAGTGCAAGATTGTGGTTCATGAAAAGAAGCTGGTGAGTTTAAACTGTCGACACCCAAAAGGGCCCGGAAAACCCGAGCATTGTATATATTTTAAGAAAAAATAGCTTAAAAAACAGGTTTATTAATCCCTTAACTGAATAAATATAAAAAAATCTAAAATCATTACTAAAGGATTACAGCACAGAAAATATTTAATTTTTATCAATAATCCTCTTCTTTGAAGGAAATTTTAAAGGAAGTCCCTTTTGATCTGTCCAGAGAGATTTCACCACTTATTTGACCAGTTAAACTGTTTATTAATTGCAGTCCCAGTGAATCAGTATTTTTAAAGTCGATATCCTCTGGGAATCCCCTGCCATTATCTTCAACTATCAAAGTGTAATTGTCATCTTTTTTAAAGAAATTAACAGTTATTTCACCCTTTTTACCATTAGGGAATGCATATTTCATACTATTACTCAGAAGCTCATTCAAAATAAGCCCCAGAGGTATGGCGGTGTTTATATCCAGCATAACTGTTTCTACATTTAAATTCAGATTAATAGCCCCGGGATCAGATACATAGGTATGGAAACTATCCAGGGCCAGTTTTTGTATGTATTCCCCGAAATCGATTCTTTTAAGATCATCTGATTGATATAACCTTTCGTGTATTAGTGCCATGGATTTAGCCCGGCTTTGGCTCTCCTTGAACATCTCCAATTGTTCTTTATCTTTAATGTACATGGATTGAAGACTTAAAAGACTGGATATCACCATGAGATTATTTTTTACCCGGTGGTGTATTTCCTTAAGAAGCATTTCCTTCTCTTCCAGGGAAGCTTTCAACTCATTTTCCGCTTTTGTCCTATCTGAAACATCTAAAAGAGTTGCTAAAATTGTTTTTGATGAAGGAATATTGGTAAAAATTAAAAAAACATTTTTAATCTTACCGGATTTATCCCTAAAACGAAAATCATGATTATTTGTTGAGGAATACTGATCAGAGCCCAAAGAAAAATATTGCTGGGCCTTTTCTAAATCTTCATCAAAAATAAAATCAGTCCAAGATTTTTTTCCCAGCAATTCCTCTTTAGAATAACCAGATAATTCTTCAAATTCAGTGTTTACCATGGATATCATGTTATTTTCATCAATAATTATGGTGGCGGTCCCGGTATTTTCAAATATGGTCCTGTATGCAGATTCTGATTTCTCTAAAGATTTATAGATCTTTTTACGCGAGCTAATCTCTTCTTGGGCTTTCCGGTACAGATTTTTGTTTTCAGTAATGGAAACAATCTGGCGGGAAATCACCAGTACTATTAAAACACCCACCCCTAGTTCTAAAACCATTATATGAGAATCATTAGTATTGATTGCATATAATAAACATATATATGTTGTAAAAACTCCAGCAAGTGCTATATAAGGTGTCCAGTGGTAATCCGCGTGCCAGGGAATGTGTTTGGAAAGAAACTGCAAGTCAGTTTTTTGGTTAGTAATCTGTGCCACCCCCGCCAGACCCATAATCAGATAACCAATCATCCAGCCATAGTCTGTGATTGAACCCACCACATAATTACCAGATAAATTCTGATAGGCATAAATACTATCAGTAATCACTAAAATTAAAATAGACACTGCCAGAATTAGGAATGGTGCCTGAAACTCCTTTTTAATCCGGTTAAATATTAAATCAAGTAAAGCAAAAAGTAAAAAAAATCCAGAAATTATGTAGGTTAATTGAAAGCTCAAAGAAAGCATATCCCCACTATAATTTTCAATAGCTGGTGCAATGAAAAAGGTCCAGACCACTAATGTTATGGCCCATATAACCATCCCTATATCAAAATATGCTTTGAAACGCTGCCGGTTGGTAATACGTGATGAGGGGAATACTAGAATACCTAATAGAAACAGGGGAAAGAAAAGTAGATAAAAAATATCGGCAATAGATGTGGATGGATTCTGATTATAATAAAGAACAATCACTGCCCATAAAATACTCCCAACTGCAGAGAATAACACAGATAACGTCAAAATACCCCAGGCGATTTGGGTACGTTTACCCTGAACTTTAGCGTGTTTGGTAGCCGCCAATAAACTGAAGGCCACCAATATATACAATACAGAAATCATGACATAAGAAAATGTTTCACAGTACTCCGGTTGATTTAAGAGGAGGAGTATGCCTCCAAAATAAACCAGTAGAAACATGACTGCTAAAACAGAGCCTTTACGAAAAGAAAATTCATTTTTTATCAATTCAAATTTATGATCATTATCCATTAGATAACCTTAAGTATTTATCATATTTCGTTTTCATTGAATTTAATATTAAATCATGCAATTCTGATAATCATTTGTCAATTAATGAATTAAGAGAATTTAAACCTATTTAACCTCTAATTTATTTATGGAATATTAAATTGTATTAAGTATTATATGTAAAAAATAGTTTAAATATTTATTACATTGGATTTTGTAATAATTAATTAATCATGAATTCAATGTGTAATTCGATAAAATATCACCGATTTACTTACATATCACAAAATTACCCAGAAAATGAGTATTAAAAGTTATTCATAGATTTGGGTCTAATTCTTGTACAATAATTATATATTAGTACCTACCATTATTCATCATAGAGTAAAGGAAGTGAAATAACATGGAAGACAATAATAATGAAATGTTTCAACGAAACCCGGTACTGATTGGTACACTTATTACTTTAATAAGCTACTTTTTTGGTATTACCAGTTTAGCATTCCTGGTTGGAGCAATAACCGTCGGATTTATGATTGGAACTGATTTAAAGAAAGGGGCCATTAATGGAACTATAATGGGCCTAATTTCCTTAGTAATATCCATCATCATATCCGCGCTTTATATCATGGCCATCGGTTACAATCTCAGTATATTAAATATACTATTAAGCACCCAGATAGTTGCTTTTATCATACAAATAATCCTATCCATTGTTGGTGGCGCAATAGGATCCATGGTAAGAGCGGAATCTAAAATATAACCCTAAAATTTAGATACTGTCTAAAAAGCAGATCTATAATTTAATGCCTTGAAATATAGATACCCCACCAGTATCTATATTTATTCTTTTTTTATTACTTAATTTCTAATTTTTTATTATATGCAACGTGGCCAATAAAGCAATTCCCCTAATACTATTAGTTGCCCTATTCCAAATCTAATTATTAAAACTGAAATACCATATTTAATATTAATCAGTAACTATTAGAAAAATTCTAACCTACATACACGCTATAATTGCATAGCTTTATATAAATAATGAGAAATAATTATAATTATTATTCACAATAAATTACCATAACAATTTAAAGGTGTTTACATGCTCACGTCTGTCCAGAAGGAGATTTTACAAAGTTTAATTAACCTGTATCGAAAGTCACAGGGCAAATCCATTAAGGGTGAAGAGATTGCAGAAATCATGAACCGTAACCCCGGAACTATACGTAACCAGATGCAATCCCTCCGGAGTTTAGGACTTGTAAAAGGAGTTCCAGGACCAAGAGGAGGTTATAAACCTACCATCGAAGCATATCACACCTTAAATATTTCTTCAACTGATAAAGAAACATTGGTGCCAATTTTTAAAGGAGGGAATCTTCTCAAAGATATTTCTGTGGCTAAAATTGAGTTTACCAGTATCCCACACCCCGGAGAATGTGAAGCCGCTATAAAAGCCGTGGGAAATATTAAACAATTGGATTTAGGTGACAAGATTCGTGTAGGTCCCACCCCCGTAAACAAGCTGGTTATCAATGGTGTGGTTGTGGGAAGAGACGATATGGACAATATTCTGCTTTTAGATACCACCAATATCCGTAGTATCCCTAAAAAAACCGTTTTGGATGTGGCAACTCAGGATTTAATTACTTTGGATGCTGATACAAACATGAAAAATGCAGCGCAGGTTTTGACTAATGAAGGAATTGAAGGAGCTCCGATAACTCAAAATGGTGAAATTGTGGGTATTTTAACACTTAGTGACATCACCAAAGCCATAGCCCATGGCAAGGAATCATATACTGTGGATGAAGTAATGTCCCACCACATTATCACCGTTAATCAGGACGTGATGATTGCCGATGCCATTGAAATCATGAACAAAAATAAGATCGGACGGCTTATTGTAGTAAATCATGACGAAAAACCGGTGGGAATCGTAACCCGAACGGATCTCCTGGATAAAATAGCAGGATTGAAATAAAATTTCCTATTTTTTAATTTTTTTCTGATAGATATCCAATAGTGTTTCCGATGATAATGATAATATAAAATTTTAATTTTAAAAAAATCTTCAAACCCAAATATACAATTTAAAAATAGTTTACTTAACTTTATTATACCATCTATTTTTTATATTCACAAATCATATGAATATTGATGTATTCTAAGATTAAATCTAAGATAATTAATTAATATTTTTAAATAAATAGATTATATTAATTATTGTTAAGAAAAAAATTCTGTTTGTTCATTCATTATTCAATATAATTCATTTTGAATTAATTAACACGGATAATTAAATTTTATTAATTAAGTACAGAATTTATTTACTATTACGGATGTGTAACTTTTGAAAGTTAATCATATGAAAATCACCCCTGATATGAAAATATCCCAATTTATTAAAGAATTAGGTAATTCTGGAGTTCTAGGAGCTGGAAGAGTTTACAGGGCCACGAAACTACTTTCTGACATGATAAAAGATCCTGAAACCAAGATATTCCTAAGTGTTGCTGGTCCCCTGGTCCCTGGGGGAATGAGAAAAATCATTTCAGACATGATAAAAGAGGGACACGTGGATGTCCTGATTACCAGTGGTGCCAATATCACCCACGACCTTTTAGAATCATTTGGTGGTAGGCATTACCGTGAGTGCGGTTTTGATGATGAAAAACTTCACGAACAAGGAATGGGACGTATAGCTGATGTTTATACTAAATCAGATGATTTTGAGGTATTTGAAAAAGAGATAACTCATATTCTGGAAGAAATAGCTGCCCAGAGACAAGTAACCTCCATTCAGGAATTACTCCATCAAATTGGTACCCGTATCTCTGATGAAGAATCTATCCTGAAGAATGCCGCTGATAAAAATATACCTATCTATGCTCCTGGAATAATTGACAGTATGCTGGGTTTGCAACTGTGGATGTTTACTCAAAGCAATAATTTATGTCTGGACGCCATTGCAGACATGCACGGACTCTCAGATATTGTTTTTGATGCTGAGAAAGTTGGTGCAGTGATATTAGGTGGAGGGCTACCTAAACATTATGCTTTAGCATCCAATCTCCTGAAAGGAGGGGTGGATGCAGCCATACAAATAACCATGGATCGAAGTGAAACCGGAAGCCTGGGAGGTGCACCACTTGAAGAAGCAAAATCATGGGCCAAAGCTCGCGCCGGTTCCAACCTGGTTACAGTAGTGGGAGATGCCACGGTTCTTTTCCCCCTTATACTAGCCGGAGCACTGGATTTATCTCGTGAGACACAGTAATCATTACCCATAAACTGAAATAATTAATAAAAAACTGATAATCCCGGAATGGATTGGAATATATTATATAATTATCAAAAGAAAAGACATCTTTCGCAAAACAAAAAAAATAATAAATAATAAAAAATCATTTAAGCAGTTTTAAGGAGATTATAAATTTGGAAGCATTACTTATTGGGATATTCTATGCATTATCTGGTTTCTTCATGAAATTATCAGATGATGCTTACGATGAACACCGCAACAAGAAATTCGCCGTGGCAACTGGAATAATATGTGGTCTTATAATTGGATTTCTAGTGACAAACAGCACCGATGCCACCTACATATTTTTTGGAATACTTTTAGGAACTCTGGCCTCTAAAAAAATCGACGGCATACACCATATCCTCACACTGCTCACCTTTGTATTGGTGGCCTTCCTGTTTGGAATACCTGAAATCGGTCTGGTTACACTGTTTATATGTTTCCTGGCGGCTTATCTGGATGAAATTGGTAATGATAACCCTAAACTCGCTGCAAAAAGCCATTTCTTAGAAATTTTCTTTAGATATAGGTTTGCCATGAAAATCACCATTGGAGTATTGAGCATTTTAGGATTATATCAAGCCCTGAATGGATTCAGTATCCCGGGCATGAGCTTTTTAAGTCCTTTAACTATTATATACTTCTTAATGTTTGAAATATCCTATGAATTAGGTGGGAGGTCATCCCATAAAATTTATAATGGAATTTATAAAGGAATAAATAAACTAAAGACACCCGTAGATATTGAAACCGTGCCTAAAGGATAAAACTCAATTTAAGTCCCGTAATTAAATAGAAAAAAATAGAGTATATAAATTAAATTATATTTCATTTAAATTCTTTTTCTATTATTTTATTGATTTAATAATGTTTGCAGCAGCGTTTTCCGGATCTTTTGCCATGTAAATAGATCTACCTACAATGATAGCATCAGCATATTGCAATGTTTGGGCGGGATCCCCACCCTGAGTACCTACACCGGGAGATATGATAAATGAGTCTTTCCCCACAATGTTACGGATTTCAGACAGTCTATCCAGCCTTGTAGATGGAGCCACATAATTTTTAATCCCTAAATCAACACCCATCCTGGCAATATCATCAGCAACAGATTGCAGGAAAGTTTCTGCACCGGGATGAGACATTTCAGTCAGTACAAAAATTTCTTTTCCTTTTTCTTCTGCCACTTTCTGGCAAGCAGAAACACTGTCAGAACCTACAAAACCGTGCACAATTACCGCATCTGCGCCGGCATCCAGTGTGGCTTCACATATCATTTCATTAGTGGAAGGAATATCTGCCACTTTAAAATCAGCTATAATTTTAAAATCAAAGTTTTCTTTGAATTTAGAAAAACATCCCAACCCTGCTGAGAGTGCTAATGGATAACCAATTTTAATAGTGTCAATATAAGGCGCAACTTTTTTGGTAACCTCAATTGCCTGTGATATATCCATAATATCCATGGCCAAAATGATTTGATTTTTTATATTCATAATAGAAAATTAGTTTTCATCTGTATATTATAATAACGATTGAATAAATCAAATAATAATAATAATAATAATACTATGGATAACTTTGTGGATAACTATGGATAACTTTGTGGAT
>DATN01000008.1:0-57261 GCA_002504725.1 Methanobacteriaceae archaeon UBA587
ATCTTAAACAGGGTAATATAACTTTTCAGAGATTTAAATCAGTAAAAAATACCTAAAAATTTTAATTATCAACTAATAATTCTTTAATCTATTAAAACTTGCTGAAATTAAAGTATCCCCTGTTTTTTTATGAATATTTAATTTAAACCTGATAAAAACTCAAAAACCTAATAACTAATTATATATGTCAAAAATATGTCAAAATATTTTTCTCTAATTTTTAAATTCTCTAAAATAAGTATTCTGCCTTTATTGAAAATGATGGACACATTTTGAAAAATAAGATATAATAATGTATTGTTTTACACTTGAAATAATGGTTAACTTCATTTATTTTAAAAAAATTATTCCATGTTTTTACCTAAAAATCATATTATTACACTTGCAAATCATGTCTACAATTTTTTGAAATAAATAATAATCTGCCATGCTATACACTAAAAAAAGTTTTACAGTGGAAACTGATGTCCCTTTCTTATCTTGGAAAATAAACTTAATGACTTTACACTTGAAATCAATGTCTCACACTCACAACATAATTTTTTTTGATAGTGTAATAAAAACTTTTATTTGATAGTTTACTCAGACAATTTACACTTGAAATTAACCACCCTGTTCCTGAGACTATTTTTCTTCAGGTAGTCAATTTGCATATCAATGGTTTCAACTTTTTTGAGATCCTATAATGCTTTTCAGGTTGTTGTTAAATTAATTATAACACAGCCAGGGTTCATATATTTTCAATATACAATCTTTTTGAGAGGATATTTAACAAATAAATTTGTTAGATGGTTAGTTGGGGGCGCTAATAATTAAACTCTCAGTATAAACTTTGATGCGTGGTCTTATGAATATATTCGATGAATTAGGCGATAAAAAAACAGTTTTTAAGGATAAAAAATTTTTAGATCACAGATTTTTACCAGATAAGCTCCCTCACCGAGAGGAGCAGATCAAATCCATAGCAAAATATTGGGTAGAAGCTTTAAAAGGCGTTACTCCTCCAGACATAACTATTTATGGTAAAACAGGTACTGGAAAAACTGCGGTGGCTAAATTTGCTATGAAACAGCTTAAAGAAGCTTCTAAAGATCAAGATCTTGATATTAAAACCGAATATATTCGTTGTACTGATTATACTACTGAATATCAGGTTATTGCTAGATTATGTCAACAGATGGGTCGAGATGTACCCTACCGGGGATGGACCAAAGCAGAAGTTATCAATACCTTCCGTAATCTACTGAAAAAGAACGCTTTTGGGAAGGACATGATTCTACTTGTTGTTCTGGATGAAATTGACATTCTTCTGCGTAATGATGGTGATGGGTTGCTTTATACCCTTACCCGTACCGAGAATGTGGCTATCCTATCCATTAGTAACTATGTGGACTTCAAAAAATTCATTAAACCCCGGGTTAAAAGCAGTTTAAGAGATAGGGAAATCGTATTTCCACCTTATGGTGCTCAACAATTAGTGGATATTCTTGAAGAGCGTTCAAAACTTTCCTTTGTGGAAGAGGCTTTAGAGGGCGATGTGATACCATTATGTGCTGCCCTGGCAGCCAGGGAAGAGGGCGATGCACGATATGCCCTGGATCTTTTAAGAACTTCTGGTGAATTGGCTGATGAAAAAGATTCTAACCTGGTGCAGGGTGAATATGTGAGGGAAGCTAAAGACTATATTGAGCACAATAAGATCACAGATATCATCATGACCTTACCCAGCCAGCAACAACGGGTACTGGAATCCATACTTTACCTGACCAAGCGCAAGGAAGAAATTACTTCAGGAAGACTTTACGAGGTTTATAAAGATGTTTCCCGGGGAGACACAGTATCGTATCGCCGAATTTTTGATTTCATAAATGAACTGGAAATGTTGGGTCTTATTTCAACTAACACTGTTTCACGTGGCCGGGCTAAAGGTAGAACCAATATAATTGACCTCCAGTGTGACATGTCTGTCTTGGAAGACGCTATTTGGGGAATGTAATTTTTTATATTCCACTATTTAATTATTTATAACACAATATAACACAAATTATTAAATTAATGTTAATAATGTTTTTATTTCTTATTTTATTCAATTTTTAAGTTTCTATTTTTAAATTAATCCATAATTATGTTATTTAAATAAAAAAAATGGTTAATAAATAATATTTTTAAAAAATTATTTTTTAAAAAATTATTCAAATGGTTTAATTAAAGCATTTAAAAGAGCCATACGCACGGGTACACCATAGAAAGCTTGTTCAAAGTATTTTCCATAGGGTGTATCGTCTACATCCGGTGATATTTCATCCACACGTGGCAGGGGATGCATTACTATCAAGTCTTTTCCCTGTAACATGGTTGCATTAATACGATAAGCTCCCTTGATACGCAGATATTCTTCAATGTCCGGGAAACGTTCTTTTTGTATACGTGTGATATAGAGGACATCCACATCATCCAGCACTTCCTGAATGCTGTCTGTTTCTTGGGCCACTACATTATTATGGCGCAGATCATGCATTATTTCCCGGGGCATACGTAGCTCCGGAGGGGAAACAAAACTCATTTTCACACCAAACATTCCCAGAGCATAAGAAAGTGAGTGTACTGTTCTACCGTACTTCAAATCACCAATTAATGCCACATTGAGACCCTTTATTTTACCAAAAACCCGCTGCATAGTATAGAGGTCCAGTAAGGTCTGGGTGGGGTGTTGACCTGCTCCATCACCGGCATTTATCACGGGTACATCCACCACATCTGAAACAAAGCGGGCGGCTCCTTCTAGATTATGTCGCACCACCAGTGCATCAGCGTATTCACTAACCATACGAGCCGTATCAGATAAAGTTTCCCCTTTGGTCACTGAACTGGCACCGGCTTCAGCAAATCCGATAACTCCTCCACCTAACCTTTTCATGGAAGTTTCAAAAGAGAGACGGGTTCGGGTGGAGGGTTCATAAAACATCATTCCCAGTATCTTCCCGGCCATGGTCTGGCACATTTCTTGGGAACGGGCAATGGGCTCCAGTTCCTTGGCCTGTTTAAGAATGAAATTAATGTCTTCTTTACTGAAATCCTTGATAGAAATAACATTTTTTAAAGAAAAAGACATCTATATCCTCCAATTAAGCTTAATACTATTGAAATTAATTAATATCATACTATAATTGAATTGTATGGGATGAATATAATTATTTTTCTATTAATAATGAATTTGACAATTATATAGTATTTTAGGGATTTATCGTTTTTTTTTCTTGTTTCTATTTTATTTTTTTAGAAAAAATTCTAATAATTATCTATTAATTTTAAATATTTCTAAAATTGTTTAACAGAGAAAAATCATAATTTATAAATAATTATAAACTGGGGGTGATTTGATTATAAAAAAAATAGGGGCCTTAATATTCCTTTTATTTTTAGTTTTAGCCCCATGTAGTGCTGCTACACCAGAAGAACTATCTGATGCTATTGTGGATCCATCAACACAATCTTATATTGTAGAAGTAGGCAGTACCAGTGGTAATTCCACTCAGTTTGCCGTATACAATCAGTCCTTGCAGGGTTTTCCCACTAATGGATCTAGTTTTGCGGTGATTAGTTCGGGTAATGCCAGTGGCATAAATGGTACCAGTGGACCAGGAAGAAATCTATTTGTAAAAAGTGGTAATTCAACCACCACAGGACAATACAGTAATCGTGGTAATTTTTCTTATGACATTGCCAACCTTTACTTCAAAATATATATTCCCTACGGGGCAAAAACTTTGAGTTTTGACTGGAGATTTGCAACCACCGAGGCTTTAGGTGCGCCCTACTGGGACTGGGCCCGTGCCGTTTTAAGCTATGGGGGGACGTCCTATAACATGCTACTATTACCTGATGGTAGAGCAGTAGATGTAAATAGTTCTGGAAATTATTCCAATCAGATTTCAGGGACTATAATACCAAACGATGTGGTATATCCATATGTAACTGGAAATAGGCTGGTTTATGGAATATACACAGCCTCTTTTGATGTTTCTGCCTTTCAGGGAAAAGTTGTGGAACTGAACTTCTGGGTGGCTGATGAAAGGGACGGAGTTGTGGATAGTGCCCTTTTTGTGGATAATCTCCATATCGACATCGAAAACAATAATGTCAGTGCCGGGACCATACCCATGCAGAAGACAGGTATTCCTTTAGGAGCACTCTTTTTAGGCGTTATAACCATTATGGGTGGAATATATTACAGTAAAAAACAGTAAACTCTTTATTTTCTTATTTTTTATTTTCCATCATTAAAAATTAATTAATCAATTAAAAATAAAATATAATTAAATATTTATAAGTTTTTTTAAGTGATGAATGAAAATAAAACGGAATTATAAAATTGAATCAGGTAGGATTCTCTTTTATAATTTTCGGGCAAAGGTCAGATACCCTGTGTGGCCCACCATACGAGTTTTTGGTCGTGTACCCTTGGTTTTTACTTCCATTTCTCTTAGAATACATTCAATACTCATTATTTCATCAAAACCCACTTTTTTGGCGATGCGGTGCAAGATCTGCATCTGTTCGATGTAGGGGGCATAAACGGCCAGCCAACCACCAACTTTTAGAGCATCATATACTTTTTCTAACATTTCATAGGGTTTGGGAAGGTCTAAAAATATCATATCTATCTCAGTTTCCTGAATCCCATCCTTAATATCCTGATTCTTTATTTCCACATTATCAAGTCCCAGAAGCTTGACATTTTCCCGGGCAATAATCGCAAAATCCTCTCGAACCTCGTAACTGTAAACTTTTCCTTCTCTTCCCACTACATTGGCAAAGTGAAGGGCTATAGCCCCGGCCCCGGTACCAGCATCCACTACCCGTTGACCACTTCCTAATCCCGTGTATGAAATCACTATTCCGATGTCTTTAGGTAATAAAATAGAACATCTTCGTTCCATAAGCTCAATAATATCGTTGACACTGGGTTGGATTACTTTGAACTCTTTCCCTATATGGGAGATGAGAATATCACCTGCTTTACTATTTTCCAGGTCTTCCTGTTTCAAGATACCCAGATCATTCTGAAATTCCTCTTCTTCTGAGATTAGATATTTCTTTCCTCTTTCATCTATTAAAAATCGCAAATAATCACCTTATAATATTGAAAACAATTCATCAAGTACTGGAATTATAAAAGGTCTCTGGAATCTCTTGCTAGTTCGGGAGCTTTGATATAAAAATCACCGCACCTATCCCCCCATCACAACCTATCGAGTCCTATGATCATCTAAATATCAAATAATTACTATACTTTATTAGCTCTTTATTTATTGAAGCCACTGATTATATTTCTTATTTTTAATCAATAAGTTTTTGATTGGTATCGGCTTCAATCTTTTTAATACTGGCGCTCAAGACCCTTCTTATGGCACGGGCAATCTTTTTACCAACACCATCCACCTGCTGTAGTTCTTCTTCCGATGCCTTAACTATTTCCTCCACTGATCCAAACTCTTCCAGGAGTTTACGGGCTGTAACTGGCCCTACATTAGGCAGTGATTCCACAATAAATAACTGTTGTTCCCACAGGGTGAGGGGTTTCTTTTCAGTACGTACCTGTATGTCCGGACGTTCGTGAGCCTGTTCCCGGATAGCAATACGCCTAATCATGGCGGCAGTATCTTCAGCAGATCTGGTGGGGATTATAGGCAATGAAAAGTCCACAGCAACCGCAGCCAGGGCACCACGTATGGCATTAGGGTTCATGAATCCTGAATAGAGATTATCTCCTTCTAATATCATCAATGGTTTTTTAAATTCCTCCACCATTTCTTTAACCTGTTTATGAAGGCGTTTATCAGCAATGGAACTCACGAAATCCGAAGCAGTTTTCCGTTCTAGGGCCACTTCATCACTCACCTGGTAATCAGCCACAGCCAGAGGCTTAACCACAACCTCCACTCCTAGTTTGGTAAGTTCCCGTAATACTTTGGAGTTTCCTTCTCGGGAATCAGCATATACTAGTGGCTTATCTTTATCTGAACTGAAATCTTTATAGGGTTTATCAGGGAGGTTAGGGTCAATATCAGAATTTTGATCAGCACTTAATTGTTGATTTGACAGATTACTAGGCAAGGGATTCACCTCGGATTTTTCTAAATTAACTGGTTTAATTAATATATTTTCTAGAGGGGCAGCCTTCCCCAACTCCTCTTTCATACGTCTCTCCTTATGTACACTGGACCAGTAATAACCTTCGTCCCGGGTTCCTTTGGTAAGGAGTACCATCATCTTTCCCTTTTGTTTCCTGCCGGTACGTCCTCGGCGCTGTATCATACGTATTTCTGAGGGTACGGGTTCATAGAGAACCACCAGATCCACTGCCGGGATATCAATACCTTCCTCGGCTACACTGGTGGATAATAAAACATCATAGTTACCCATACGGAAAGCTTTGATAATATTTTTCTGTTCTTTTTGGGTTAGTCCCTTTTCTCCATTACGCTTGCCCTGACCAAAGAATTTCACAGCATTAATGTTCTCGGATTGACAGCGCTGATAGATATGTTCTAAAGTATCTCTAAACTGGGTGAAAACGATTATCCGAGCCCCTTTTTTCTGGAGTTCTTCATGGAGAATCTCGATTAGTTTATTAAGTTTAGGGTGCTCCACTCCTCTTTCCTGGGCTTTACGGGTTAAAATCATGGCCGGGGCAAAGTCAGCATCCATAACCAACCCCTTAGCAGCCTTGGTATTCTTCTTCTTCAAACGCAGAAAATACTGCTGCAAGGTACTTATCCCCTGGGTTTCCAGAAGTTCCAGGGCATGCTGCACATTAATAGCCGCGGCAATAATGGATATGGCCTTGTAACATTCTTTAGGCGGAACCGTGCTGCGGGCAATTCTATTCTGCACCTGGGATCGTGCTTTAAGCAGATCCCTTTTACTTACTGAAATGGTGGGTAGAATTCCCAGGTTTTTCAGCATCTTCAAACGGTTTTTAAGGGCCTTGTCCAGATGGCCTTTAATTTTTTTCAGGTCCTCTCCCATCTCCACCTTAACCCAGTCAATTTCAATAGGATTGAAATAAGGCGATACATCGGGATCCTCCTCACTTTTGACAATAACTTCCTGGATAAAGAGGTTTTCACATACACATTTAATTTTTTCCTTATCTGATCCCGGCGAGGCAGTAAGTCCCAGAATAAGGGGATGTTCTGCTTCCTGAAGGTAACGGGAGGCCAGGTATACATAGGCATAGGAACCCACTCCCCGATGACACTCGTCAAATACCAGGAGAGATACATCTTTAAAAGAATAACGGTTATTAATTAAGTCAGATTCAATGGTTTGAGGCGTGGCACAGATTATTTGAGAATCTTGCCAACGCTTGCTTCTTTCCTCGGTTTTAATGGCCCCGGTTAAAGAGGTAGGGGTGACTGTAAGAAATTCTCTAAAGCTTTCCTCATGCTGAATCACCAGGGGCTTGCTGGGGGCCACCATAACTATTTTAGAGTTTTTATATTTATTCAAGCGGTCTGCTGCCACCAGTGCAGCTACAATGGTTTTACCTAGTGCTGTAGGAGCCACTATCATGGTGTTGCCCTTTTTTAAAACGTCAGCAGCCAGCAATTGCTGATATAGTCGGGCTTCAACCTTTTTAGGCTGGACTAAGGGGTGGCTGATGTAGGTTTCCATGATTTGTATATTAAAAAGGTTTCATATAAAATTGATGCTGAATTTAAAGCTGGAAATTTATAATATCATATAACGAATCACCTGATTCATGAGTAATTGGCGTACATCTAAATTAAATAAGTAGTTTATAATGAAATAAAACATGTAATGCACTCAATTTCTAAATTAATTAGTTTAAAGTATTAATATTAAAGTAATCGGCACTATATCATCCGGCACTTATTTTAAATTAGAATCTAAGTATCAATAAAATAAAAATTTTCCAAATAATAAAAATAAATTAAAAAATAAATAATTTAACCTAAAGTTTCTTCAATACCTATAAAATACTGGCCAGGGCTAAAACAGGTAGCATCATCATCAAAGTCAGATGAGGAGCATAAGAGGGCGCTGTCTGGAAATTATATTTAAGGGTAGGCCATACCTGGGTAAATGCGGTAATGGTGGTTATTATCTGTAATCCAGCGGCAGCATAGAGCACCCATACATTGTTCAGGACTATGCTCAGCACAGTGGCTATGAGGGCCACTATGAGGGCCACGAAGTGAGGGGCCAGACGCATTCCCAGCATGCGGAAGGTTATGAATCCACTGACCATACTGCTGAATAAAATGGCCAGGATTATTATGGGGTATGTAACTTGCATAAAATTCACCTAAATTCAATTATTATTTTGATTGTTAATTTTTATTTTAAATAATGATTTTAATAATTTGATCATAATCTGCTTATTAATCGGTTATCACTGGTTGAGAGGATATAATCTTCTAAAAATTCACCACCGCATAGCTGGGGTCGCTTAACAAGGTAACATATGTGGCTGCTCCGGCTAACTTGCATCCGTCCGCCAGATTTTCGGCCTTAATTCCTCTAAATTCTGCACTTAGTTCACAGACGTAGATTTTTGCTCCCCCTTCCACGGCTTCTGCCATGAGTTTGTCCATTCTCTCAAATGCAGGGTGTTTTACAGTGGCAGCATTGCCCTTAGGGGCTATACTCACTCCATCCATGAGTAAAAACACGGTCACTTCTTTACCCATGCTGAGGGCTGCTTTGGCAAATATAAATGTAGCATAGGCTTTTTCAGCATTGCCAATACCATTGCTCTGCACCACCAGAACTTTGTCCCTTTTCACTGCATCGGCACTCAAAGCGCTGTTTGATACGTCCTTTTCCACTTTTTCCATTACTAAGAAATATTTATCATCAGCCGGCCCATGTTCTATTACTTTAGCCCCCATTTCTGGCAGGGACACTGCTATATCTTCAATGGTTTCCGCTTTATTACTCTTAACTTTGAGGCGGTCTCCCGTTTCCATACAGTTCAACTGGTCGCCTACAATAATTATGGGTCCGGGACAGGTTTCCCCTGTAACATCCAGTTCTTTGATTTCTTTTTTACTCATTCTAATCACAATTTCTTTTTCAGATTCTTCTTTTTCTAGATTTAAACCATATTTTTTGGCCAGTACCGGTAGATCTGCCTCGGCACCTTTGGTGAGAGTTATAATCAGCCCATCATCTCTTCCATTTTTTATAATATTTTCCACCATTATGGTGGAATGGGGGATGTTGATACCCCGAGCTTTGATTTTTTTCATTTTATCTCCTTTTAAAAATCCTTAAAATGATTTAATCCATCACTTAATCCTTTAATTTCAATAAATTTTTTTAGATATTCCCGTATCTACTTCCACTTTTCCTGGAAGGTTTTCAGGGCTTCCACAATATCTGCCAGGTTTTCTGGTGGAATGCCGATGATTACCTCTTCATCTGCCACTTCAGCGAATTTACGGGACCCATTACAACCAAGAGTCATGTTTGGAATTCCTCTTTCCTTAACAGCAGCCACGGCATCGGCACATAGGGACTGAATACCAGAGTAGTCACTGGCAATACGACCACCTTTTTTGTTGAGATAAGCTTGAGAGATTCTTAATGCCTGTTTAGGGTTAATTAAAAGAACTACCACATCTGGTTCAAATTCAGCGGATTCTAATGGTGAGTAAAGTGATGCGGTGTACTTTTGTTCCAGTTTAGGAATGGCCTGCACGGTTTCCAGAGCTCCTTCTGGAGTCTGGAAGTTCCCCAGCTTATAATACATATTTCCATTGGCCACTGGCTCAGGGAGTGGTTCAATTCCCATTACTCCAGCCCCACCTTTACAGAGATGTTCTTCACCGGTGGCATATCCTTTAAAACCCTTTAATCGGGCGTCCTGGACGAACTCGCAGTGTCTTTTCTTTTCATCCATTTTTTGATAGCCTGCTGGAATTTCATCCAGACTTTCTACTAATTTAACTGCTACCGGATTTCCTTTTAAGTCTAATAATTCCTTTAATTCTTTTACAACAGATTGGTATCCCATGTTTTCATCTCCTTTGTCCTGATTTTATTTCGATGAAAATTTTTATATTTTTTATACTTTATAGTATAACTATAAGGTATAGCATAACTAATAGTATTTAAACTTTACTTATCCTATGGTAAATACTATTAAAAATGCTCAAAAAATGGATAAAAAACACTAAATTAATTAAATTTTAAAAAAGAGTTAAAATATACTCATATCTATTTTTTATTTATTCCTGAATTAATTAAATCTTCTTTTTTTCATTAATCACAAAATTTTATATACAAAAAATTATACTATATAGTATAATAGATCATGTTGATCCTCTCACTTAAAGGATTAAATAATTTCAGATCACATTACCCGAATGGAGGAAGAAGCATGGAAGAATTATCCAATACCGAGCGGTTGATTTTGACTTATATTCAGTCCCACCCTCCGGAAGAGTGTATGCTGGACAAAATAACCAAGGGTACCAGTCGGAGCCGGGCAACAGTGCTTAAATATTTAGAAATACTCCATGCCAAGGGTATAATTGAATATAAATTCGTGGGAAGAAGTAAACTGTGGAGCATGGCGGGGGGTTCTGAAAATCAGGAAATAAGAAAAGATTCATCTAAAATCACTATTCAGGAAACTAATGATCTGATATTCAACGATCTGGCCCATCAAGCCTCCCAGTTACATTCATTAATTTCTCAAGAATCTGCTCTAAGAAAGTCTATTGATCATCCTGAAACCATTATATTTACCATAAATTCATTCTGGGATGTAGTGGCTACCAACGACTCATTTAATGCTTTTTTTACGGCTAAAAATTTAAGGGAACTCCTGGACCTCCAGCAGATTGTAGGACTGGAAAATGCATTGAAATCTGTGGATTCAAAAGATTCAATCACCATGGAACTGGATTTAATGGAGAAACAGGGTGTAAAAAGACCATATACATTTGTTTTACAACCAATTCTCAATAAGAGCAATGAAGTTATGGGAACTTCCTTTATTGGAAGTGAATTATCCTCCATTAAACGCAGTAAAAGGGATTTAGAAATCTTACTGGGTATTGCTCGCTGGGCGGCGTCGGCAGAAACCCGGCAAGATTTGGTGGTGGAATTAATTAAGGGAGTTCAGCAATTAATTCCCTCTAAATATTTGGTCATAGTTCTTAAAGAGGGAGGTAATCTATTATTTGATTATATATCTCCAGAACTCTCTCATAAGTATAATAAAGATATAGGGGCCATTATACGGGATTTTGCCCAGGAAAGCATGGTTGATCTGGAAACCAAATCTGCTGAAAGTGAAGATATCCCTCTAAAAATCCTTAAATCCGAATTAGAAGATCATGAACTGGGTTTAATGATTTCAATACCTATTATTGACGATGATAATGCTTTAGGATCATTAGTACTCTTAACCACAGCCAAATATATCACTTCGGTTAGTATGGAGAGCGTGGAAATTGCTGCCGATGAATTTGCATCTTTTATTAATATGTCACGACTTAAACAGGAAAAAGAGGAATTTATTAACACTTTACTGGCCATGAATAAAGTTTCAGAGATTATTAACTCATACCCGGAAGATAAAGAAGATGTGATGCTGGAAGAATCAGTGCGTGTCACCATTGAATCATTAGGATTTGAGATGGGATGTATCTATTTAAGTGATGAAAATCAGGAACTGGCTCTGCGGGTGCATCAGAATTTACCTGATAAATTGAGAAAAATGTGCATGGATGGGATGTTCAAGGATCTATTCAGCAAAACGCTGGAAAATCAGAACCTGGTCTATATTAATGCCGAATCAGAGGATTATGAACTTCTTGAAACCCCTATTAAGGAAAATGACATTAAAACCATGCTGATACTGCCTATAAAGTACGGTGATAAAATAACGGGCCTTTTAAATCTGGGCAGTCGTCAAATTAAACCTTATAATAAAATAAGTCTGGAAAATCTTTCTTCAATTGGTTTGCAACTGGGTCTGGCATTGGAAAGATCTCGCATCGCATTTCAGCTGATTGAATAATTTTTAAACTCAAAAAAAATTATTTATTTAAAAAAATAATTAAGGGTGTCTTGATTATTTTTCCACAATCAGATTCTTGAAATCATCAAAGACCACTTCTAATCCACACATACTGGGCACATAATTAGCCGCCTTGGCGGAATCCACTCCAATAACTTCAAAGCCCAATTCCTCAATGGGTGAAACCACCATACATGTATCACAGACCAGTTTGCCCCCGGCCTGCTCAATCATCTGACTGTAACCCATTCTCTCTGCAGCAGCTTTCATGTTGATGGAGGTGCAGAGCCACAACTCATTTTTCAATTTTTTACCCTGAAGTGTTTCGGCTATGTCCCGAATTTCTTCTAAGGATGCGTGGGGACACCCCAGACAAATTAGATCCGCTTTTTCGCTGCTGGTAGAAAGGTTCTCCCTAACTTCCTGTATATCATCCCAGGTCACCGTGATTTTGTCCTCTGCTTCTTCCGGGTGGGCATTCTGGTATTCAGGAGTCAATCCTTCTATATGATACAGGGCCACTGCCCCAGAAGAGGCCAGAGCTGCCCCTAATCCTTTTAAGTTATCCACCACCGGGCGATTAGATAAGGTAAAGTAGGGGATGCCGTCTCCCACAGTCTGTCCCACCAGATAACCTAAAGCACCATAATCTGCTCCCTGCAATTCACATTCCACATCCACTAGGAGATTAGCCCGACGGTTCTCCTCCAGATGAAACCCGTAACAAGGTGTTTTTCCACATATGGCTGCAGCCAGAGCTCCTGGTCCCCCTTCCCGGTTGGTGCGAGCACCCAACACTGAATTGGCATAGGCCACGGCTGAAGACTCAGACCAGGCAATATGGGATCCCTGTAGGGGGACATTACCAATGAGATAAGGGGTGCAGGTACAGGTGGTCATGACATCCATTTTTCCATAGGCCTCCACGATACGCTGCTGCCTGTGGGTAAATTCCGGGGAAAAACCCAGTTCTTCCCAGCGATCTAGATCTACTCCAGCGGGGTTGAGGGTGGATGGTATTTTAGTCTTAGCCTGGGGGTCCCGGGCCAGGTCTTCCAGATATTCCATCCCGGCATCGCCAATGGTTTTGTAGGATACCCCGGAAACCTGGGCCGAGGTGATATCCACCAATTCCTGGGCATCGTAGATGTCTCCCAGGGCCACCAGAATCTCCATACTTTTTCTAATGGTTTCTCCGTATTCTCCCTGGTACATTTTTTCTTCTTTTTGAGTGAGCTGCATTTCAATCCCTTTGTTAATTTAATACTTTTATTAAATGAAGCAAATAATAGTTATATGATTTAAATAGTCTCTCTTTAAAATTATTTTAAAATTAATTATCTATTTATAGAAATTTCTATTTATTAATGTATATTTTTTATTAAAAATAAATGCCGGGCTTGGCCTAAATGAGCTTATTATTTTTAGTATAGGAATAAAAAATAATAAAAAAGTAAAAATATTAGTTTAAAATAGATTAAACTAATTGGCTGCTTATTATTTCATCCACCAAATTCAGGAAATTATCCATTTCCTTGTAGGGTATCACTGCTCCAGCGGCTATGTCGTGTCCGCCACCTTTGCCACCAAAACTTTGGGAAGCATCATGCAGTGCTTTTCCCAGATCCACCCCGGCCTGCACCGTGGCCACTGTGGTACGACCAGAAACTTTAATTAAGTTGTCCATACGGGATAAGGCTAAAAGAGGTGTATTAGCATCTAATAATCCTATGGAGAGGGAAATACCGGCAATAGTTCCCATAACACTTTTACGGACCTTATCTTCGGTATAAATGTACTGAACATGATCCAGAGTGGTGGATCCTTCTCTTTTAATCCATTCCACGCCTTTTAATATGGTATCCCTGTACTTACGCTGCAGATCCAGTGATACATCCAGAGCATCGCCTTTTTCACCTAGACACAATCCCATGGCCAGACCATACTTTTTATTCTTTCCACAAGCATCCAGCACCCGGGAAAAATCCTCTATATTACGTAATGAAGGTCTTTCATGGGGATTACTGTAGGTGTCGCTGAAAATCTGAGGATTAATTCGGATTAGCTCTTCTTTCAAGATGTCCCTTTCTTCGTTACCTAAGTCTGAGAATTTTATGCCATAGGAAAGCCCTATTTTTTCTAAAAATGCCATGGAACCTTCCATGTCACCAGAGAGTCCGGGTAATGGTGGGTTAAATGTGTAGGCCAGGGCCTTGTACAAAGGTTCCTCGGTTTTAGAAGTAATTTTCAGGTCCTGGTGAATTTCCACGGTTCCTGCTTCTAGTCCTTCATCCACAATCATCTGGTTGATGCCTAAAAATCCATCATAGTACTGCATATCACCAAAAGCACCGGCAAGAGCCATACCTGCCAGAGACTGCTTTTCCATTCCCCGTACAGTGAGATAGGTCACGCCCGAGGCGCTCACTTCTCTACTACCATCCACCCCAAAGAGATGGGGGTTAACATGGGTAATATTCTCTTTGGTTTCAAATTCCATGGGCTGGTGGTGATCAGCTATAATCACGTCTCCTTTTAAGCGGGAGATATCTTCTAAATAGGCGCTGCCCATATCGCAAAAAAAGAATAATTTGTACCGTTCTTTGAGAAGCTTCTTTAAGAAATGTTCTCGTAGGCGCGGTACAATAGTGACGTGGAACTGGCCTTTCTCCTGGGTTATGGTACTGGCCACTACTCCTGCAGCAGAAAGACCATCAGCATCATTGTGAGAGATGATTCTCACAATGTTCTCCTCTTCCAAGTGCTTTTTCAGGACCTGGCCGGCTTCATCAGCCCTATTTAACAAGGAGTGCTGCTTTTTGTGCGTCATATCTCCATCCTTCTGGCATTACGCCTTCTCTGACGTAGTATCTTCCCAGTCGGCGGATCTGAGACTCGATAATTTGCAGTCCTCTTTTGGTGTGCAGGTCCTTAGGGTTCTCTTTTAAGTGGTCCCGGATATTCACGGCTCTTCTAATGAGGTTCATTAAATCTTCAGGGTATTCTGGGTTCTGATCATGGTCAGCTAATATCTGGGTAATCTTTTTACCAGTGACTGCCTTTACATTAGGGATTCCATGTTGGTCCCGAAGGATGATTCCGATTTTACTGGTGGAATTTCCTTCCTTGGTCAATTTTAATATCAATTCTTCAATTTCTTCGGTTGAGTATTCAACCCAATCAGGTTTATTTGCCATATAATCTCCTCTGTATTACTTATTTTTATTTTATAATTATAATTGGCTAGTATTTATTTATCAACGAGATATTAGAACCGTCCTGTGAAATTATTCTCCAAGGACACCATTAATTAAATAAAGTATTCTTTTAATTCACATTTTAATTAATGTTATAATATGTTCATTAATTAGTCACATAGCCTAATTAGTTTAATTAATCTAGTAGAATTTCAGAATGATTTTTTAAATCTGTAAATCAATATATTTTTTAATATTAATTTAGTTTACTACTTAGATTGATGTTTATGCTTCTTTTTGACCACTATTTATCCTGTTCATGGTACCACAAGGCGAACTGTTCTAGAGACCTGCTTCTATGAGAAAACCGGTTCTTTTCATCAATAGTAAGTTCACCAAAGGTTTTATCCTCTTCTTCCGGGTAAAACAGTGGGTCGAAAGCGAAACCTAAATTTCCTTTCTCCTTATTAGAAATATGTCCTCTAACCACGCCTAAAAAAATCACGGGCTCGGTCCTGGGGGCGCAGTACCCAACTACCGACCTGAATTCGGCATAGCGGTCTTCAACATTTTCCATGAGCTTCAAGGTACCTGAATTTCCCAAAGTTTCCTGCACATAGGCAGAATATGGTCCGGGAAACCAGTTCAAAGCTCTAATAAACAGCCCCGCATCTTCAACGATGACAGGTTTATTCAGACGTTCAGCGGCATGTTTCGCGCCAAACCGGGCCACTTCCTCCAGGGTTCCCTGAAGTTCTGGATAGCCCAGGTCCACATGCTGAACTTGAATGCCAAACTTCTGAAATATATTTTCTGCTTCTTCTACTTTGTGTTGGTTACCGGTTATAAATGTTACCTTCATAGTAATCCTTCAATATCTAATTACTTAAAATTATTTTAATAATGTTTCAATTTTATTTAATTTTATTAAATAATATAATGGATTATAAGGAAATTAGTAAAATTAACATGGAAATTTAATCGGTGGTGTATCTGCCGCGACCTTCAATTTCCTCTATTTTTTTAACAACTTTCTCATATTCAGAGGAGTTTTTATAACCTTCCAGCACGGCTTCAAAACATTCTCCTGCAATCCGGTAATGAATACTCTGCAGGGCCTTTTTAAGGACCAGAAGATCCACTCCCTTATCTTCCACCATATTGGAAAACTTGCCTAAGCCAAAATCTATGAAAACCAGGACTTGATTATTTAATAGGATATTAGAAGTGGTTAAATCCCCGTGAATAATTTCTCCCTGATGTAGCCGGGCTATGTTTTCTCCAATATCTCTGCACAGATTTTCCCGCTCATCAGACGACATATCAGTTAAAACGTCTTTTACTAAGGTCCCCTCAATATTTTCCATAACCAGGGCCTTATTATCCAGATCAATGTCCAGTAACACAGGAGTCCGTACTCCATTTCGTTTGGCTTGGCTGATTAAACGGGCCTCGTTTTTGGTACGGGATTTACGGAGTTGATGATCGATTTCCCTTATGCGGTATTTTTTAGGTATTCTTTCCTTTATCAGGACCTCATCACCCAGCCATTTTCCGGGATAGATATTGGCTTCCGCCCCTTTGGCCAGAATTTCATCGGGCAAGATCAACTTTGCATTTGAGCTTTTCATCCAGGGCACATCCACCTGGTCGGTACGGTAGCGCTGGATAACTGTGGTATCCTCCATGGAAGCAAGGGGTTTAACCAGACCGTTTTTATACATTAACTGCCCCATCCAGGCGATCATAGCCCCATTATCCCCACAGTACTTTACAAGGGGCATATGGAACTCTGCGTAATGTTCATCTGCCATCTGGGCCAGCATTTCCCTTAAACGGGTATTGGCGGCCACCCCACCACAGAGCATCACTTCCCTTTTTTTAGTGTGGGCCAGGGCCCGTTCGGTGACTTCCACCAGCATGGCAAAAGCCGTTTCCTGCAAGCTGTAACACACATCTTCCAGAGGAGCACCTTTTTCCCTTTTCCGTATTGCAGCCGTTAAAAGACCAGAAAAAGACAGATCCATGCCCTTGACGGTGTAAGGTAATTTAATGTAATTAGATGATTCTCGAGCCAGTTTTTCCACCTGTGGTCCTCCGGGATGTCCTAGACCCACTTCCCGGGCAAACTGATCCAAGGAGTTGCCAATGGCAATGTCCAGGGTTTCTCCAAAAACCCGATAACGACCGGACTGGAAGGCAATAACCTGGGTATTCCCTCCGCTGACATACAGGGAAACTGGATCTACCGCTCCGGTGGTCAGTTTACCTATTTCCACATGCCCCAGACAGTGGTTTACCCCTACAATAGGTACCTCTAGGGATAAAGCCAGAGCACGTGCTGAAGTGGCCACTGTACGCAGAGCAGGTCCCAGTCCCGGCCCCCGGGAGAAGGCCACCATCTCTATTTCATTTAATTCCAGGGAAGCTTCTTCCAGGGCCTGGATAATCAAGGGAACAATATTATGGGCATGATGTTCCGCCGCTTCCCGGGGATGAATGCCTCCGCTAAGGGGTATTAAGGGGTTTCCTACCGAGGATAAGATTTTTCCATCATTATCTACTATTCCCACCCCTGTTTTCTCTGCGGTTCCTTCAATTCCTAGGCATAACATGAATATTCCTTCTCAAAATTATTATACTGAATTTTACTTGTTTATAAAAAATTGTTTAAAGGGATTATTAGTATCCCTATGATTCTGAATCTTATCAATTTTTGTATTTAATATATCTAATGGGATATTTATGAAATCAAACTTGGCTTAAATCACAAAAACTGTTTTTTAATAATAACATACACTAAATTATTATTTATATTATTTTCTCCTGTTTTTTAAATAAATATCCATTAATTAAGTTTAAATTATCTATATAGCCCTTAATTTAGATTATTTTAATCTAGAAATATTCAATTATACTTTGAACTGAAATATATCTGTTTTAAATGATTTTAACCAGGAAATTTTTTCAGGAAAAATTTCCGATACAGGGATAAGTATTTGATAATGTTCGTTTTTTCACAAAATTTCAGTAAAAGCACGGCTATAATTTAATACAGTATTTCATTCATTTTTTAGTTATATGTTTAATATTTTATCTTATTTTTAGAAATGTTACACTGGAAATGCACCTTTAAAATATACTCATATCCAATTTATTTTTAATTTAAAGATATTAAAATCTATTTTAATGTAATTGGAAGAGTATAAATCGTTTAATTAACACAGATGCTCTAAAAATAAAATTTTCGGGGTAAATTTAATTTCATGCTATTTCTTTGCCAATTTTGGTGGGGTACTTGGATAAATGTCTTTCGGTCACAATAAAATAGAAATTATTTACTAGTATTAAAAATAAAATAATGTTTGCATATCAAAAATTGTAAAAGGGGGTGATAATGTGCAAAAAGATATGCTTAAAAGGCTGACCCTAATTACAGCGACTCTTATTTTAGCTTTAGCTTTGTGTGGTTCTGTTTCGGCGACCAGTGATATCGGGGTAACCAAGACAGTAAACGACTCCACTCCCAATGTGGGCGACACTATTAATTTTACTATAACTGTTACCAATAATGGTCCCGATGATGCATCTGTGGATGTTGTAGTGCAGGATGTATTAGATCCAAGCCAGGGATTGCAATATGTAAGTGATTCTGCTACGCAGGGTACTTATAATTCAAGCTCGGGTTT
This sequence comes from Methanobacteriaceae archaeon UBA587, assembly GCA_002504725.1. GTDB lineage: Archaea > Methanobacteriota > Methanobacteria > Methanobacteriales > Methanobacteriaceae > UBA587. The sequence goes on from DATN01000008.1 coordinate 18,951, forward strand.
ATGGAACATTACTAACATGAGTAATGGTGCTACGGTAACCTTGTACTTACAAGCACTGGTTGTAAAATCCGGAAATTTAACCAACACGGCATTTAAGCTAACACCCTTACCCGAACCAATGGGCGACGACCCTAATTCAGCGAATGATTGGTCTACCACAATATTGAACGTTCCTCCAGCTGTAGACATAGCTGTTAATAAAACAGTGAATAATACGGCGCCTAATTTTGGAGAGAGTGTAGGATACATTATCCAGGTAACCAATAATGGTCCGGATAATGCTACAGGTGTGCAAATATTAGATCTTCTACCTGCTGGCTTTGTATTTACTAGTTCTAGTTTACCATCCTTCAATGCCACTTCTGGTATTTGGAATATCGGTAATTTAGCCAACGGTTCTACTGTGACTTTAATCATCAGTGGTTATGTAAATGGCACAGGAACAATTAACAATACGGCTAGTCTGTACACTGTAGATCAATATGATTGGAACAATACTAACAATGAGAGTACTGCTTCCATGAATGTGGCACCTGCGGTAGATATTGCGGTGAATAAAACAGCTAACAACAGTACGGTGAATGTGGGACAGAATGTTATTTACACCATAACGGTGACTAACAACGGTCCTAATAACGCCACTGGTGTTGTGGTGACGGATCCTTTACCTGCTGGCTTAACTTATGTGTCTGATACAGGTGCTGGTGCCTATAACAGTGGTACTGGTGCATGGACTATAGGTAATTTGGCTAGTGGTGCATCCACTACCTTGAATATCACGGCTACCATTGGAATAGCTAATGCTGGTACGTTTGTTGTTAACACGGCTGTTTTGACTGCTGTGGATCAGTTTGACTGGAACAATACTAACAATCAGAGTACAGCTATAGTTTACGTTCCTCCGGCTGTAGATATTGCGGTTAATAAAACGGTTGACAATGCCACGCCTGCTGTAGGTCAAAATATTACTTACACCATTGTGGTGAGTAATAATGGTCCTAACACTGCCAATGGTGTAATTGTAGTTGATACGTTACCTGCTGGTCTTCAGTATGTGGGATCCACTGGTCCTGTTTACTCAGGAGTTGCTCTTGCAACTGGATCTTGGAATGGAACTGCTTTCATCATCACTGGAGCATTCGCTAATGGTAGTTCTGCTACTTTCACTCTGACGGCTACGGTTTTAATGTCTGTTGCTAATCAGACGGTGAATAATACGGCTGCTTTAACCAATGTAACAGAGTATGATTGGAACAATACTAACAATGCTAGTACGGTTTCGATTAATGTGTTGCCGGCGGTTGATATTGCTGTGAATAAGACGGCTAACAATGTTACGGTGCCTGTGGGACAGAATGTTGTTTACACTGTTATGGTGAAAAATAACGGTCCTAATGATGCGACTAATGTTGTTGTGACGGATGTGTTACCTGCTGGCTTAAGCTTCGTATCTGCCCAGATTAATACTGGTATCTTTAATTCTGGTACTGGTGTGTGGACGATTAGTAGTTTGGCTAATGGTGCTTCTGCTACGTTGAACATTACGGCTACGGTTTTAATGGCTGCTGCTGGGTCTACGGTTAATAACACGGCTAATTTGACTAGTGTGGATCAGTTTGATTGGAATAATACTAACAATGTTAGTACGGCTTCGATTGATGTTCCGCCTGCGGTTGATATTGCGGTGAATAAGACTGTGGATAATGCTACGCCTGGTGTAGGTCAGAATATTACTTACACGATTACTGTGACTAATAATGGTCCGAATACTGCGCATAATGCGGTTGTGGTTGATACTTTACCTGCTGGTCTTCAGTATGTCAGTTATGTTGCTGGTCCTTATGCTAATGCTGCGGTGTTAGATGCTTGGAATGGTACTTCCTTAATCCTCACTGGAGTATATCTTCCTGGTGGTTATGCGACGTACTATCTGACGGCTACGGTTTTAATGTCTGTTGCTAATCAGACGGTGAATAATACGGCTGCTTTAACCAATGTAACTGAGACTGATTGGAACAATACTAACAATGCTAGTACGGTTTCGATTAATGTGTTGCCGGCGGTAGATATTGCAGTTGAGAAAACAGTGGATAATGCCACTCCGAGTGTTGGACAAATTGTTACTTACACTATAACTGTGTCTAACAATGGCCCTAACGATGCGACTAATGTTGTGGTGACGGATGTGTTACCTGCTGGTCTTCTGTACATAACAAATGGTCTGATTGGTTCTTCTGGAGCTACTCCTGGACTATTAACCTGGAATGCTGGTACCAATACGTTCACTATTAGTGGATGGAACATTACTTCAGGTGGTTATGTGAATGCTAGTCTGACGGCTCAGGTTTTAATGGCCGCCGCTGGTCAAACCATAAACAACACGGCTGCTTTAGTTAGTGTGGATCAGTTTGACTGGAACAATACTAACAATGAGAGCACAGCTTCCATTGAAGTGCCTCCTGCTGTAGATATTGCAGTGGAGAAAACAGTGGATGATAGTACTCCTGATGTTGGACAAATTATTACTTACACTATTGTTGTGAGAAATAACGGCCCTAACTCTGCTACGAATGCTGTAGTGAGCGATGTGTTACCTGCTGGTCTCCAGTATGTGATATATACCTTTGTTGATTCTGCAGATTCATGGGGAACTCATTCATGGAATGCAATTACCAACACATTCACCCTTAACGGTACTTTCCTACCTGGTGGATATGTGGTATATAATTTAACTGCTTTGGTCTTGCAGTCTGCTGCAAATCAGACGGTTAATAACACGGCTGCTTTGGTTAGTGTGGACCAGTTTGACTGGAATAATACTAACAATGAGAGTACAGCTTCCATTGAAGTTCCTCCAGCTTCTGATGTTGAAGTCACTAAAACTGTGGATAATGCTACTCCAAATTATTTGGATAATGTGACCTTCACAGTTACAGTGAAAAATAACGGTCCTAATACTGCGGTTAATACCCTGGTATCTGACTTGTTACCTGCCGGTTTCAACTTAGTTTCTGCTACTCCATCTGCTGGCTCTTACAACAGTGGTGTGTGGACTGTTGGCGATTTAGCTAATGGTACTTCTGCGATCTTAACACTTGTTGCTCAAGTGCTAGGTCACAATGCTACCTTAACTAACTATGCTAATGCGTCTTCAGAGACTTATGACTGGAATATGACCAACAACAACGCTAGTGCAAATATTACCGTGCCGCCTGCAGTGAATATAGGTGTAATTAAAGTTGTGAATGGTAGTTCTTCTACCACGGCAAATGTGCTTCAGACCGTGACTTACACGTTCCTCGTGTATAATACTGGTCCGGACAACGCTTCACACATAGTTATATCTGATCTGCTTCCTGCTGGACTAGTACTCACTCCATACGTGATTACTGGCCAATCTGGCTTTGGAGGAATAATCAGTCTGATCGGAAACAATTTAAGTTCAGACATGTTCCTAACTGCTGGTGGATTTGTTCAGTTCGAAATCAACGCTACAATTCCAATGAGCTTAGCTAACAGTACTGTGGTTAACACCCTGAACTTGGTTAGTGTGGATCAGTACGACTGGTGGAATATGGACAACAGCAGTACTGCTGTTATAAATGTACCTCCAGCTGCTGATGTTGTAGTCACCAAGGAGTTTAAAAACGACACTGATATCGATACTCCTGGAATTACCACCGCCAATTATCGTGACGCTGTATTCTACAGAATACACGTGACAAATAATGGTCCGAACAACGCCACTGGTTTACAGATCACAGATCCGATACCTGCGGGACTTACCTTCGGAACTCTAATGTACGGTTACGTAACCAGCTATGATGGTGGATGGAGTTGGAACTTCGATGACGGCACCTTTGATACATCCACGGGAGTATGGACCATACCTTATGATCTGGCTCCTGGACAAGAGTTCATCTTGGATGTATGGTGTAATGTCACCGGTAGTAACATGACCATAGTCAACATAGCTAATAAGACGGCTCAGACTGATTACGATTGGAACACATCCAACGACAATGCTACAGCTTCATTGGAGATACCTCCAGCTGTTGATATTGTGGTAGATAAACGGGTAGACAATGATCACCCACAAATTGGTGACTGGGTTACCTGGGTTATCGAAGTGTCCAATTTCGGTCCGGACAATGCCACTGGTGTACAGATCTTTGATCTCTTACCTGCTGGTGTGAACTTCGTTAGCTACATTGCTGATGCTGGTACCTACAACGAAACCACTGGAATATGGGATATCGGTAATTTCCCAGCCTTTACCACGCTCGTGTTAAACATCACCACTATCGTGAATCCGGCTAATGGATCCTCAAACGTGACTAATAACGCGTCTGTGGCCAACGTTGACCAATATGATTGGAATACTCTAAATGACGAATCTAGTGCTATCCTTTACTTACCTGTTAGTAACATATCAATAACAAAATCTGCTGATAAAACGAGTATGAATGTTGGTGAAAACGTAATCTGGACTATTAATGTAACCAATAATGGTCCTAACTTTGCTACTAACGTGAACATTAGTGACTTGTTGCCTGCTGGTATGCAGTTTGTAACTGTAAATGCTCCGGATTGGATTTGGACCTTCGACGGTACGTATGTAAATGCTACCATCGCCCAGATTCTTGCTGGTGCAACCAGTACCATTAACATCACTATGACTGCTCTACCAGCTTCTGCTGGTACTAACCAGACCAACATGGCCAACATGACCAGTCTTGATCAATATGATCCAGACAACGCATCTGGCAATGCCACGGTCTATGTTAAAGCAGTGGATGTGGTTGTGAACAAAACCGTGAATAACACTACTCCGAACTATCGGGCTAATGTGACTTACACGGTGACTGCTTCCAACAATGGTCCGGATAATGCAACTGGTGTGGTGGTAACTGACTTATTACCTGCTGGTATGAGTTTTGTTTCTGCTACTCCGTCTGTTGGTTCCTATGTCAGTGCAACTGGTATTTGGACTATCGGTAACCTGGCCAGCGGTGCTTCTGCTACCTTGCAGATCATTGCTCAAGTCATGGATGCTAATAAGACCATCACCAACACAGCTAACCTAACTGCTGTGACTGAATATGATACCAACCCATTAAACAACGGTAGTTCAGTGAGCATCTATGTTCCGCCATCTGCGGACATTGCTGTGACCAAAACCACCACCAATAATAATCCATTAGTTTGTGAAAACTTCAACTGGACTATTACTGTGGTTAACAACGGTCCTAACGATGCTACAGGAGTAATGGTGTCTGATATATTGCCTGCTGGCTTAAACCTGGTGTCATTCACACCATCTCAAGGTACCTATAACACCGCTACAGGTGTTTGGACTGTTGGTACTTTGTTAAATGGTTCAACCGCCACTCTGGTGTTTGTAGTTAACGCTACTCACGCTTTATGTGGTGTAACTACCACTAACAACGCTTATAAATTGGCTGAAGACCAATACGATTGGAATTCCTCCAATAACATAGGCAGTAGTAGTATCCAGGTGCCAGGTGATACGACCTATTCTGTAAAAGTTACCAACAATGGTGTATCTCTTATACAGTGTGTATACTACATTACTGTTTACCCGCCATGTGGAGCTGCTCCGATATTGAATAGGTATGTGTTTAACCTGAATCCAGGTCAAAGCAGAACAATCACTATTGGAACTTACTGTGTGGGAACTAGTATCAGTACCGATGAGTTCGTGTACAACCGGGCAACCGGTACCAGAACCATCAGTGTGACTAATGTCTGGGCTGCAACGGGCTTTGCTCCGTATGTACAACCATTCGTGGTTACCAACGTTCCAGCCGGTGGTTTAACCCATGCTATGAAACGTTTCTGGACGACTAAGGACGCTCTGAACGTATACATAGTATCTCCACCTAGAAGGATGTAGTAAGCAAAAAAACTAATCTACCCTTTTTTCTTTTTTTATTTTTTAAACAAGAACAAATATGCTTGAGAATAAATCTGTTTTTCTGGGAATCTATTAAAAATTTAATGAGATAATGTATTTTCAGGACATTTTTAAAAATTAATTTGAGTATTTTTAGCCTTTATTTTTTTAGATAAACCTCTTAAATAAATCTTTTAAATCAATTAATTCTTTAATCCTCTTAATTACTTCTGATAATATTATCCTGATTTTAATAAGTAATAATATCTGATATTTTTTCTTTCTTCGTTATATTAATTATTTAAATTATTTTAGAAATGATTTGGCCAATGGAAATTGAAATTTTACAGTATTAAATGGATATATTCACTTTATTGGTTTAGCTGTAAATAGAAAATATTTACTACTAGCAATTACAAAAGTATTCTTTGCATATCAAAAATTGTAAAAGGGGGTGAAAATGTGCAAAAAGATATGCTTAAAAGGCTGACCCTAATTACAGCGACTCTTTTTTTAGCTTTAGCTCTGATTGGTTCTGTTTCGGCAACCAGTGATATCGGGGTAACCAAGTCGGTAAACAACTCCACCCCTAATGTGGGAGGTACCGTTAATTTTACCATAAATGTTACCAACAACGGTCCTGATGAAGCTGCCCAGGTATATGTGCAGGATTACATCAGCACGGCCAGTAATGGATTACAATACGTAAGCCATTCGGCCAGCCAGGGAACATACGACCCGGTTACTGGTTTGTGGAATATAACCAACTTTGCTAATGGCGCAACAGCAACTCTCATTCTCGAAGCTTATGTCACCCAATCTGGAAATGTGACCAACATTGCAGCCAAGATCGTACCTCAACCTACCGCTATAGGTGGAGAAGATCCTAACACGGCCAACGATATGGCGGCGGTGACCCTGACGGTTCCTCCGGCAGCCGATTTGCAGATTACCAAATGGGTAAACAACACCCGGCCCAATATCGGAGATACCATACGATTCTATGTGGAGATCCGAAACAACGGCCCAGACAATGCCACCAATGTAATAGTGCAAGATATTTTACCTTTTGATGTCACTGGACTCCCAGGAGGTAATAATTTTGTCGATTGGGATTGGATTAACGTTCCTGAAAATGGTCTCCCTGTTAGTCTAAGTCGTATAGGAAATAATTGGACAATATTTCTTACAAATATAGGTCCAAATGATTACGGTCTGGCTTATATTGACATATTCCTGAACAACACCACCAATGCGGGACAGACATTTACTAACACGGCTACTCTGATTAATAGTACTCCATATGACTGGAATTCTACTAACAACCAGAGCAGTGCTGAGTTCCGGATACCTGCTGCGGATGTGGTGGTTACTAAACAGTTCAATGGTTGGACAAGTTATTTGGAATATGATATAACTACTGCAAATTATAATGGGGTGGTAATGTATAGAGTCCATGTGACTAATAATGGTCCGGATAATGCTACAGGGTTACAAATCACTGATATGATTCCTGCAGGACTCACCCTAGGTGGTGATGTATTTTGGACTTACGTGACTAGCTATGATAACGGAACCAACTGGAATGAGATCCCAGATGGTACTTACAACACCGCTACAGGTGTTTGGACTATCCCTTACGATCTGGTTCCTGGAAATGAGTTCCTCTTGGATGTTTGGTGTACTGTAACGGGTAGTAACATGACCATAATTAACATGGTCAATAAGACAGCTCAAAACGAGTATGATCCCATATCAGATAATAACAACGACACTGCTAATATGACTGTTCCTCCTGCTATAGACCTTGAGTTAACTAAAACCGTTAATGATGGTTTCCCGAATTATCTGGATGTGATAACCTGGACCATCACGGTGACCAACTATGGCCCGGATAATGCCACTAACGTGAACTTAAGCGATCTATTACCTGCGGGATTGGTTTTACAACTCGCAACTCCTTCACAGGGAACTTATGATAATGTGACTGGTGTATGGTCTGTGGGAACGTTAAATGGCGGCAGTTTTGCTACTCTGGTACTGCAAACTCTGGTAAATGCTACTGGTACCATTACCAATACGGCTAATGCCAGTGCTGATCAGTATGATTGGTACCCTGCCCAGGACTCTGTAAGTGCTTCTATTGAAGTACAAGCTGCGTCTGATATTCAGGTCATTAAATCTGCTGATAATTACTCTCCAAACTATGGGGATAATGTTAGCATGACGGTAGATGCCATTAACAATGGTCCGGATAATGCAACTGGTGTTACAATACTGGATGTTCTGCCTGCTGGTTTCGTTCTAACGAGCTGGACGGCTACTATGGGAACCTACGATAATGCCACAGGTATTTGGAGTATAGGTGACCTAAGTGCATTTACTTTCGCCAGATTAACCTTAAACGGTACCATAAATGCCACGGGACTCATTGTAAACAATGCCAGTCTCAATGACACCGACATGTACGATTGGAACAGCACCAACGACTTTGATCAGGTGACCCTTAACGTACCTCCAGCGGCTGATATCCAGGTGAGCAAATCCGCCACCAACTACACGCCAAACCACGGAGATACTGTAGTATTTTCCATTGCAGTGACCAATAATGGTCCTGATGATGCTACAGGAGTTCAGGTAGTGGATTTATTATCCACTGATTTATTATTAGCTCTGTTCTCCGTTGATCAAGGTACTTATGACAATGTGACCGGCCTGTGGGACATAGGTAATATTACCCGTGGAAATACTGTGGTGTTGCTATTAACTACGACGGTTTTAGGTCATAACACCACTATCAGTAACACGGCAAGTCTCAATGCCACGGATCTGTATGATTGGAACAATACCAATAATGCAACTACCATAAACCTCTTCGTACCGCCTGCTGCGGATGTTGAGGTAGAAAAAACGGTGGATGATGATACACCAAATTATCTGGATAATGTGACTTTCACGGTTACGGTGACTAACAATGGTCCGGATACGGCGGTTAATGTGTTGTTGTCTGACATTTTACAGGCTGATTTCAGTTACATGTCTGATACTCCGTCTCAAGGTTCTTATGATCCTTTGACTGGTATTTGGACTATTGGTGATTTAGCTAATGGTGCTTCTGCGACCTTAACACTTGTTGCTCAAGTCATTGGCCATAACAATGAGACCTTTAATGATGCTAATGCATCTTCTGAGACCTATGACTGGAACCTGACCAACAACAATGCAAGTGTGAACATTGCTATTCCAGCAGCAGCTGATGTAATGGTAACTAAAGAGTTCCTAAGTATAGAATTTGATCCCATTAGTACTGCAAACTATGATGAAACTATTCTAATTAGAGTGCATGTGACTAATAATGGTCCGGATAATGCTTCAGGTATTCAAATCACGGATTTAGTACCCACTGGACTTACTTATGGAATATACACTCCAGATGGTTATTATTACTGGACCCACTATTATTCTTGGATCGGTGAAGACGGTTCCTGGAACAGCGCCACTGGAGTATGGACTATACCCTACGATCTGGCTCCTGGAGAAGAATTCTTGCTGGATATATGGGTTACAGTAACTGATAGCAATATGACCATTGTGAACTGGGCTAATAAAACTGCTCAAAATGAGTATGATTGGAACACAACCAATGACAATGCTACGGCTTCATTGATTGTTCCTCCAGCAGCAGATGTTGGAGTTACCAAGACAGTGGACGAACCTAATCCAGATTATCTGGATAATGTGACTTTCACGGTTACGGTGACTAACAATGGTCCGGATACGGCGGTTAATGTGTTGTTGTCTGACTTGTTGCCTGCTGGTTTCAGTTTAACCGGATTCACTCCAAGTATTGGTTCTTATGACACTACTACTGGTGTGTGGACGGTTGGTGATTTAGCTAATGGTACATTTGCTACCTTGCAACTTGTTGCTCAGGTTATAGCATCTAATACGACTATTACCAACTATGCTAATGCCAGCTCGGAAACCTATGATTGGTACCTGGCTAACAACTCCGCCAGTGCCGACGTTACGGTTCCTCCAGCTGCAAACCTGCAGTTAACCAAGACGGTGGATGAGGATAGACCTAATTACATGGATATCGTGAACTTCACCATCACAGTGACCAATTCGGGTCCAGATACTGCAGTTAATGCTAGGGTATCTGACCTGTTGCCTGGTGGTCTGATCTTTGTTTCAGCTACGCCAAGTGTTGGTTCATATAACAGTACTACTGGTGTGTGGAATATTGGTAACCTGTTAAATGGGACTTCTGCTACCTTAAACCTAGTGGCTCAGGTTGTATTATCTAATACTACTATTACTAACTTTGCTAATGCTAGTTCAGATGTGTACAACCCGGACACAGAAGATGCTGAGGACAGTGTGGATATAGACGTTCCTCCTGCGGCGGATATTGGTGTAGAAAAGAGAGTGAGTAATTCCAATCCATTAATTGGAGATACCATTATTTGGACCATCTTTGTGACCAATTACGGCCCAGATGACGCAAATGATGTGGAAATCTATGATATGATACCTGCAGGACTGACTTATGTCAGTTACAGTGCTACACAAGGTATATTCTATCCTGGAGCTTCCAATTGGAATTGGGTCATTGGTAATATGTCAGCCTTTAGTGTGGTTCGACTGGATATTACGACTATCGTGAATCCGGCTAATGGATCATCCAACGTGACTAACAATGCATCTGTCCTATATGTCAATGAATATGATTGGTATACTCAAAACGACGAATCAAGTGCCACCATCTATTTACCAATTAGTGACCTTTCAATTACAAAATCTGCTGATAAAACGAGTATTAATGTGGGGGAAGATGTTCTCTGGACAGTTACTCTAAGCAATAATGGCCCGGCTAATGCTACAAATATTGTGGTAACTGATTTATTATCGGGCTTAGCTACCTGGTATAACATCAACGGTGTTACTCCATCTGTAGGTAGTTTTGATGACTTAACTGGAATTTGGACGATTCCTTCTCTGGCTAATGGCACCTTCGCCACTCTGGTGATTAATATGACTGCCTTAGCTCCTTCTGCTGGTCATAACATTGTCAACACGGTCAATGTGACTGGTCTGGATCAGTTTGATCCGACTAATGCTACGGCCAATGCTACGGTGTATGTGAAAGCGGTGGATATTGTGGTTAACAAAACGGTGAATAATTCTACTCCGAATTATCGAAGTAATGTGACTTTCACGGTGACGGCTCACAATAATGGTCCGGATAATGCTACAGGTGTGGTACTTACCGATGTCTGGCCGGCTGGTCTGACTTTGGTGTCTGCTACCCCAACTCTTGGTTCATATAACAATGCCACTGGTGTGTGGACTATTGGTAATCTGGCTAATGGTGCTACTGCTACTTTAACTCTGGTAGCACAGGTTATGGATGCTAATAAGACTATCACTAATGTGGTTAATTTAACTGCGGTTAATGAGTATGATACCAACACGGCAAATAACGGCAGTTCGGTAAGTATAGTTATTCCTGCTTCTGCAGACATCGCAGTGACCAAGACTACGAATAGTACAGATCCTCTGGTTTGTGAAAACTTCCAGTGGACGGTTACTGTGGTCAATAATGGTCCTAATGATGCTACAGGTGTTGTGGTGACTGATCTGTTACCGGCTGGCCTGAACCTGGTTTCATTTACTCCATCACAGGGTACCTATAACACCATCACCGGTGTTTGGAATGTGGGTACTCTGCTCAATGGTTCAACTGCCACTCTGGTACTTGTAACTAATGCTACCGAGGGTTTAAGTGGTGTGACTGTTACTAACACGGCTAATAAGACGGCAGAAAACCAATACGATTGGAATTCATCCAATAACATAGCCAGTGCCAGTATCACCGTACCTGCCAAGAAGACCTTCACCTTAGGTGTGAAAAACAATGGTAGTGGACGTATACATGCCATTTACTATGTAACCATCTATCAGCCATGTGCGGCTCCCATATTCAAAAAATATGATTTCTACCTGAATGCTGGTCAATCTACCAGTTTCAATATTGGAACCTTTGTGGTGGGAGCTAATGTCAGTACCGATGAGTTCGTGTATAATGCCGCAACTTCTGTGAAAACGGTTAATGTGGCTAACACCTGGACTGCCACGGGTATTGCGCCTTATGTGCAAAACTTTGTGCTGGCTAATGTTCCAGCCAATCAGGCTAGAGCGGCTCATGCCATGTTACGGTTCAGAATCAACCGGACTACACTAGGCGTGCAAATTGTGGTACCACCTCATTTACTGTAAAAAACCAACAAAAACTAATCTACCCTTTTTTCTTTTTTTTATTTTTCTAAGAATGAACTATTTTTTACATACAAAAAACATTAAGCCTAATTCAGGCATGTTAATTTAATGATACCATGCTTTATTTTTATTTAATTGACCCCTTAAAATCATCAATTTAATATGAGCATCTTTCCATAATTCTTCGGGATACCGCAAAGGGGGCTGATATTAAAAAGCCATATCTACTAGTAGGAACAATTTCTATGTGTAGAACAAATTGGTGAAATAATGTATGATGGATTAACAATTTATGGTTCAACTGAATTCTTATCAAATGTGGCTGGGAAGGAATCTCTTTTCTTGTGTACAATTGCCACCACAGAAACTTCCCGTATTGAAGGTATAACTGGGGCAGGGGTCACCCCGGAACTTACTGAGTACACTCCGGCAGCGGATGTTGAGTTAATTGTTAGGGGAGCTCCTTCCTGTCTTCCAGAAATTCCCCAAACAGTAGTAGGGGGTGTATCAGCACCGACGCCTGCGGTAATTACCAAAGCAGCTCTGGAACTGGCCAACATCCCCTTCCTGGTGGCAGATGCCGGTGCAGCCATCAAACCTAACTTACCCTACATTAAGATAAATGACCAGGCAGGAAAAGACATACGCACGGGTAAAGCAGTGGATAGTGCAGAAAACATATTTGAAAATGCTAAAATATTGGGTAAGACCTTATCACAGATTACAGATCATCTAATAATTGGTGAAAGCACACCCGCAGGCACCACCACCGCTTTAGGGGTATTAACTGCCCTGGGCTATGATGCCAGCTTTAAGGTCAGTGGAAGTATGCCTGAAAATCCCCACCATCTAAAAAAAGATGTTGTTAAAGAAGGAATGGAAAATGCAGGCATTCCATGGGGTGAAACAGTCAAAGACGCATTCCAGGCCGTGGAGGCAGTAGGAGATCCTATGATTCCTGCAGTAGCCGGACTGGTTATGGGAAGTGAGATTCCCATTTCACTGGCGGGAGGGACACAAATGACTGCGGTATGCGCCCTGATAAAAGCCATAAATCCTGATTTTGATTTTTCACGCTTATGTATAACCACCACTATTTTCGTGGCCCAGGATGCCACCTCGGATATTAATCACATAGTGGAGCAGATAGGGGATATCTCCATTTATGCAGTGGACCCCTATTTCCACAAATCCGATAATGAAGGACTGCAAACTTACCTAAATGGCTCGGTTAAAGAGGGAGTAGGTGCTGGGGGGGCCATACTGGCCGCCATGACTCAGGGAATCTCTCTGGATGATATCAGACAGAAAATCGAGAAATTATGCCAGGAAATATTTTAATTAAAAATAATCTAAAATTATTTAAATAGAAAAAATGTTGGAAAAACCCCGCTTTTTATTTAAAAGCAAAATCAACGGTCCCGAAATCAGGAGAGAATTGAAGAAATTTATATTAAATTTGCTGCCCTCTCTTAAAGTAATTATCCTGGCATCTTTTTTCTTTTTCCTGGGATTTTTCTGGACCCTCCAATCCCCTACGGGGACTGCGGGAGTTTTTAGTTTCGGCTTTTTAACCGGTAATATGGCGGTTAACTTCACCCCGGTGGGGTCATGGTCCTGGGAATATATCCGAGTTCAGTTCCTGGATTTTTTAGGGACGGTTTGGGGAAATATCTTCATGTGGAACATGCAGGTAATTCTACTCTGCATCTTTACGGGTATTGCCATTATTCCCTCAATTTTGGTGGGACTAATCAGTTTCTCCGGATCATTACTGGCTACACTGATTATATCCATGGGATTAAAGGGAGTGCTAATGTTTTTGGGCTTGTTTCATTTACATCTGGAGATATTGGCGGCTCTCCTGGCTATCGATGCATTTATATCATTTTACAGGTCATTAGGTACTTCTATCAGTCAATGGTCATTTCAACCATTTAAAGAGGGATTTATAAACGAATTCTTCCCACTCATATTCAAGATAACTTTAATACTGGCATTAGCGGCGTTATTAGAGGTTTTCTGGAGCACATGGTGGGTATATGTGTTCACCCATCCTTATATCGGCTGGTTCGATTTTTATACCCAGTTGTTTTATTCCAGGATATTTAATTAAAACCAGATTTTAATTTTTTCAATTTTATTTTTAATTAAAATTAATAGAGAATATAATCTAAATAGACCTTAATCGAAAATTTAAAAAAAGGTTTGGTTTAGATCAAACCAAAATAGAATGATAGTACCACAGCGATTACACCTACAATCCAGCAGTAATATGCGAAGATAAGTAGATCTCTTTCCTGGATTAATTTCATAACAATTTTGATTGCTATGTAACCCGATATGGCTGCGGCGGCAAAGCCTGCCACAAAAACGCCTAAGTTGAAGTCCATTAAAGAGCTTATGTCTTTTGTTTGAACCAGCGCAGCACCTAAAATAGCAGGTATCGATAATAAAAAGCTGTATTTGGCAGCTAATTTACGTTCAAGCCCTGAAAATAGCCCTGCAGCTATGGTGGCTCCTGATCTTGAAATACCGGGAGCAATTGCACATGCCTGGGCAATACCCATTATCAGGGCGGTTTTAACACTCATGTTTTTTAAATTAGTTTTTTCAGATATTTTCCGGGATACTTTTTCAGATCCCCAGAGTAAAAAACCAGTAATGATTAAAAAGAATCCCACTACAGGGACGTTATTAAACAATCCTTCGAAGAAGTCTTTTAATAAGATGCCGGCCAGACCAGCAGGTATGGTACCAATTATTACCAGCCATGCTAATTTTTTAAATTGATCCTCTTTCAATCCCTCTTTGAATTTTCCTTTAGTTATATCCAGCAGACTGGAAATAAAAGATTTTATCATATGCACGATGTCTTTCCAGAAGTATACAAATACTGCTACCAGAGAACCCACATGTAAAATTGTGTCAAAGGCCAAACTGGATTCAAAGCTCATAACATAGGGTACAAATACCAGATGGGCGGAACTGCTCACAGGGAGAAACTCGGTTAGTCCCTGTACTATTCCAATGATTATTGCCTGTATAATAGTCATATCCATTAAATCACCATAAATTAATTCTATAAATTTTTTTCAATTAATCTAAAAATTATCTAAAAAATTTTCTTAAAGGTTTATATGCCATCTGATTAGTTTCAGAATAGATTATTTTTATTGGAGATAGGTTATTTAATTAAAAATAGTTTTTCCCAATTTGGCTGAACTTTTCCTCAAATTTCAAAATTTTCCTTAAAGCTCAATTCTTTGAAAATGATCACAAATCCGGGAAATGATTTTTATATTCCCTTAAAAATAAACATTAAATTATAAGTTATAAGTTATAACTTATCACTTATAAGTTAGACCTTATAACTCTCTTTTTAATTTATTCTAAATAGGTTAACCAGCCAAAACGATCATCAACATCTCCTTTTAATATATCAAAGAAGCTGTTTTGCAGTTTTTCAGTTATAGGGCCCCTTTTACCAGCTCCGATAACTATTTTGTCCACGGACCGAATAGGCGTTATTTCTGCAGCAGTACCGGTGAAGAACAATTCATCGGCCATATATAACATTTCCCGGGGTAGGGATTCTTCCCTTACATTAATATCCATTTCTTTAGCTAATTTTATCACAGAATCCCGTGTAATTCCTCTCAGAAGTGAAGAAGAAACCGGTGGAGTATAAAGTTCCCCATCCTTAATCAGGAATATGTTTTCCCCACTACCTTCACTAACCATTCCCAAGTAGTCCAGCATGATCCCTTCGTCATAGCCGTTTTCCAGGGCCTCCATCTTCACCAGCTGGGAGTTCATATAATTAGCCCCTGCTTTGGCCAGATTGGGCATGGTTCCAGGAGCCATACGTCTCCAGGTGGATATGCCCACATCCACCCCCTGTTCCAGGGCTTCCTGACCCAGGTAACTTCCCCATTCCCAGACTGCAATCACCGTCTCCAGAGGACTGTTCAGGGGGTTCACACCTAACTCGCCATGACCCCTGAAGACCACTGGCCTGATATAGCATTCTCGCAAAGAATTGGCTTTTATGGTCTCCATAATGGCCTGACAGACTTCTTCTTGTGTATAGGGAATATCCATACGGTATATCCGTCCAGAATCAAATAAACGTTCCACATGTTCTTTTATACGGAACACGGCTGATCCTTTTTTGTTGTGGTAGCAGCGTATCCCTTCAAAGACACTGGATCCATAGTGAACTACATGGGAGAGGACATGAATATTAGCTTCTTCCCAATCCATCATTTCTCCATTAAACCAAATTTTTCCTGTTTCATCCCCGGTCATGATAATACCTCAATAAATTTTAGTGAAAATTTTCGTGAATAAATATTTCATAATGATATTCTTAATTAGTTAGGTGCTCCAACTTTTTAAATATATCAAAAAAAATTGGCGGCTTCAGAATAATTCAACAAGTTATTAAGTCCTTTCCAGATATTAAAATTTTATTAAAATTAACTCAAACAGATTTATATCTATTTTAAGAATCAATATCATTTATAAAATAATTTAACCAGGTATACTTTATGATCGGGGGAATGGTATGGGGGAGTACTTTTTTAGTGAACTGGCAGAAAAGTTTATATGGCCATGTGTTCAAAGTGTGATGTACGCGAGGGCCGGTGGTCTAGGGGTATGATACCTCGCTTACAACGAGGTGATCACGAGTTCGAATCTCGTCCGGCCCATTAAAATATTAAAACTTTTTTTGAATTTCTTGATTATATCCATAAACTTTTAATTTGCCTTATTGGTTTTCAAAGGATTATATATTTAGGGAAATGTTTAAAAACCAGAAATAATAGAAGAAAATTATAAATTGTTATAAGACTTATTTTATTATTAAAATTGAAAATAAATAGATGGGGGCCGGTGGTCTAGGGGTATGATACCTCGCTCACACCGAGGTGATCACGAGTTCGAATCTCGTCCGGCCCATAATCTTTATTTAACTGTTTTAAAATCTTATTCTCTTTATTTAACCTTTAAATGTTGATATTTTGGACTATATTGATTTTCCAAACTTTTTTTTTAAAAAAACAAATGAGATACTTTTTTTAAAATAAAATTTGAAATTTAAGAATAATTATTTAAAAAAAATTAGAATATAATGAGGAGTATGGATATCAGAAGAGATACAAAAAAGACGGTAGTCCCTTTAACCAGCATAACCGTACTTCTTTCTTCTAAGAGATATACCAGTCCATAGGAAAGTACTGCGGAGAGTAGGATTTTGACAATACCCAGTACTGCTTTATTACTGGTGGTAGTAATTATTATGAGAGCGGATATCACATAGGATATGGCAATAACCAGCAATATGAGTACGATGGTGTTGCTGAGAACCCCTTTGATAATGGGCCACCAGGAAGTCTTAAGCCGATCTCTTTTACGGTCTAAAGATCCTTTTTTTGGCGGATGAAAAAAAGAGCTTCGTGAACTGCTGGCAGGTTCATATGATATCTCTGCACCTTCACCTTCCTCATAATCTTCATAGTCTGATTCATGATAATCTTCATCCATTAAATGGGGGCTTTTTTTAGAGAATTTATGGGCCAGATTCAGCACGCCCTCTCTATCAATGAGTTTAATATTGCGGCGAGCAGCATAATTTATGGCCTGGGCACTGAAGCCAGATGTAGTCACCACTACTATTTTAGACGCCTTAAGGGTTTTACCTACCATTTCCATTTCTTTTAACACGTCTAAACCGACATTCCACTTTTCTTCATAGTTTTTACAGGCCACCACCACTCCCAGATCTCCTAAGACCGTGGGTAGAATACCATAAATATCTATAAGGTGTCTTGAGGTTCTAAAGTCTTTATAAACTTTAAAGCCGGATTCTTCCATAATTTTTGCCATGAATTCGACCAGTCTGCTCTTGTCCACTTTGCCCACCTTCTGAAGGATGACGATTATTGCCTTGAAATAGATGATAATCTAGTAATCCTTAATATTATTATTAATAGGTTAATATTAATATTTGCTTTTTGAGGTTACTAATTAATGTTTGCTTTGGGGGGACATCATCAAATAATAAACCATTTTTTGCACATGTAAGTAAAACTATCTCCTAATCGTGCCTATCCATTAATTTTTGCAATTTTTTCATATCGGTAAACTATTTTATAATTGATAATAAAAGTGAGTATATGAGAATTTTGATAACTAATGATGATGGGGTGAACTCTTCTGGAATCATGGCCACCAAAAAAGCAGTGGAAGGGCTGGGAGATATACGGGTGGTGGCACCGGCCACACAGCAAAGTGGTATTGGACATGCTTTAACTCTTTTTGAACCTATAAGGGTGACGGCAACATCTCTACCTGATGGCAGTGAAGCGTATTCAGTTTCGGGAACTCCTACTGATGCTCTGATAATCGGAGTTTTTGAACTGGAAGATGAGAAACCGGATCTGGTAATTTCCGGGATTAATATCGGGGAAAACTTAGGTAAATCTGAACTCACTACTTCAGGCACCATAGGGGCGGCTATGGAAGCAGCGGTACATGGCATACCCTCTATAGCAGTCTCATTACAGGTTAATCGGGGTGATATTAAGTTCCATGACGGGCACGTTGATGTAGACTTTTCAGCTGCTCAGCGAATCATACGCAGGGTAGCGGAACATATATTAGAGAAAGGACTGCCCGAAGGAGTGGATTTCGTCAATCTGAACATTCCATCCCACGTGGAAAGTGATGAGGTGGTGTTAACCCGCCTGGGGGAGCGTATGTACAATATACACATTAAAAAACGTTTGGATCCCCGGGGAAGGCCCTACTACTGGCTGGATGGCGATTCTGTAGAAGACGATGTCCCAGGAACCGATGTTCATACACTGAAAGTGGAAAAAAAGGCGACATTAACTCCTTTATCACTGGATTGTACTTCTCCACTAAATTTAATGGAAAACTGGCTGGATTAGTAATTTAAAATCAACATTCACTTTTTTTAGTTTTATTATAAGTGTACTCATGTGTACTCTTTAATGCACATCGATCATTTTTTCAGTTGCTATGAATTAAAATCAAGTAAGCTTTGCTAATTCAAATTGGATTTTTTATTCTTATCATTTAATTGAAGGTATTTTTCAGATAATGCTTGGAAAATGCTATGCTATTTTTTATTTTTTACGCTTTAGATAATTTTAATGGTGCTGGTGCGGGGATTATATTAATTTAATTTAGTAGATTATTGAAAATAATCAGATAAAAAAAATATTAGGTGTGCTTTAAAAATCATTTACTGTGTCATCTGACATAATTATAATCTTTAAGCTATTGATTAAACTTATTTTCTTTATATATCTAAAATAAGAATTTAATTCTAATTAAATTTTGTTATAATGAATAATATAAGTAATTAAAGCACTTATATCTTTTTCTTTGAGTATTTATAACTTCTGGGAGTTAATTGGGTTAGATTTGGGTCTAATTCTGGAAAAATTACTTTTAAGTTAAGCACATTATATTGTACTACAGTACCCGAACAAAATTACTCACAAAGTAATCATGGAAATAATTTTAAAATTTATCATGAAAAAATGGGGGAAACAAAATGGTTTATGAAATTTTAATACCCATAATTCCTTTTCTAGGTTTTTACTCAGTAACATATGCTCTTTACAAAATAGGATTTATTAAAAAGGCAATCCACGTCCATCTATGGAATATTATCATTTTAATAGCGTTTCTAATATCTGGAGGAGCGGGATTTCTGGTAATGATTCTGATGGAGGCGGGCTATGTATCACCAATTAACTTTGAACTTATGTACTGGCATGTGGAGCTGGGAATCACCCTGGCACTGGTATCTCTTTTCCATTTCCATATTTACTGGAAATCGACCAGGAAGATGTTCATGGGAAATAAAAGATCCTGTAAGGAGGTGAGATCATAAAAAACCAAGTCAAAAAAGCCTTAGTAGGACTAAAGTCACGTGCTCAAAATATATCTCCGGGAACCTTAAAAATTTTAGGGGCTGCTGCCACGGTTCCCATCATTGCTGCCGGAAGTATGAATGGTGTTTGTGCAGGGGGATGTCCTTATGGGGTAATTAGTCCGTGTTATGGTCAATGTGGACGATTTACTGATGGGGATGGTAATGGCTTGTGTGATCTGGCTATAACTCCTACCACCACTTCTACTGATACGGGAAGCTCATCCACAGACAGTTCAACGGATTCCACCACTGGAACTACTTCTACCTCAGGAAATAGCCACGATGCCACTAATGGTAGTGCAGGGGACAATAATACTACTGTTCCAGTTGATTCTGATTCAGGATTAACTGGTTCTGACTTGGATGATGGGTCCAACTTCCACATACTACCGGTGACGCTGATACTCTTTGGGTCATACTTGTTCACCTATTTCCTGTTCAAAAAAGGCATACTAAGGCCCCAACAACATAAAAGGATCTGGAACCTTCTGGTGACCTTTGGATATATTGGAACGGGGATAACTGGCGTTTTATTGACTTTAATGATAAATATGGGAATATCTACGGCATATAATGCTGGAATAAGTTATTGGCATGCTGAACTGGCCATATTGATGGTGATTGGAACTGTAATTCACATCCACATCTACCAAAAGCCAGTTAAAAAGATGTTAAAAACTTTATTTGGCTTTAATTCAACAAATAAAGGAAATCTGAATAAAGATAGTAACAGAGCTACCCGAGGTACATCCAAATAAATTTCTGGTAATTTTTTTACTCTTTATTTTTCCAGTGAAATATTCCCATTAAAAAGTTTTATTTAAGGTCTGGGCCAACTAATAGTTAGAAAAATTCAAGGAGTAAGGAAAATCTTAACTATTATGTGATGCTCATGAAGAAAATACTTTGGTGGCTGATTGCCGGTACAAAAGGAGGAATTAATAGGGCCCGAATAATCAATGAGTTAAACCAAAGGCCTTATAATGCTCACCAACTGGCGGAAAAACTGAAACTGGATTACAAAACAGTGAGGCATCACATCAAAGTACTGGAAGACAATCAGGTTATTACGTCCACGGGAGAAAAATATGGGACTATGTATTTCCTTTCTTCACCCATGGAGGAAAATTATGAACTTTTTAAAGAAATATGGAATCAAATGGGAGAAGAGGTAGTTTAAGTGTTTGGATTGATTGAATCTGTTCCTGAACCAGGTCCTGAACCGGTTTTTAAAGGAGACGAATTTGAAACTGAATTATTTGATGATCCTAACCTGGCCATTTTGGCGGCACTGGTAGGAGCAGTAAATATAGGCCTTTTACTGGTTATGCTTTTTATTTACCTATCCAGTTATAAAAAACTGAAATCCAGCTTTACTCTAGGTCTGATATTGTTTGTATTGTTGCTTATTCTACAAAACACAGTTTTTATAGCTTTTTTACTACTAAGGGAAGGTTTTCACGGACCGGGAATGGGCGGACCCGTGCTCAGTATAAATATTATTCAATTAGGGGCGCTAATTGTGCTTTTAAAAATTACTTGGGAGTAATTTGACAAAAAAGTGCCAAACTCTCTTTTTTTCCAAAGAAAATAAATCAAAGTGTATTAAAATAGTATTTAAAATCAAAAAATAATAGGTTAAGCGTAATTAAATAAACAGTGCGTAATTAAGATCCGAGACTTTTTTCACTGAACATTCAACTCTTTTAATAACCGGTCTCTCTCTTTTCTAAGTTCCTCTAATAATTCTACTTCACAATCGCCTTTTTTCTCGAGGTGGGCCAAAGTTATGGTTATGGCTTCCAGATTAGTTTCTAACTGGTTTACTGGCATGGAAAAACTCCCTTGATTTGGATATCTTCTTCAAAATCCATAAACATTAAATTATTTAGGGCTATGTTATAAAATTTTTTCGACAGAATTTGATTTAAAATAATTTATTTAAAAATAAATTTGGTGGTATGGCGAAAACTATATGAGAGAAACTATTCAATTTTAAGTATTCTTAGTTAATTTAATTAGAGATTAAAAAATTGATTAAATTTATTTAATTAAAATAATTATAATGTCATATCAGATACTATTTAGCTAAATATCAAATTTATGATTATTGAGAGTGGAAAGATGTCAAGACCAGATAATGATTTTCAGGTAAATAAACAGTTTTTAAGATTTAAAGATAAACAAGTAGTCATCAGCTTGAAGAACAGAGATGAAGATGAGGGAAAAATAATAGCTCTTGATAACTATCTCAACACCGTGCTGGAAAGGGAAGATGGAATCAAATTCATTAAGGGTAGTAAAATATCATTTATTGCTTTAAAAGAATAGATGATCCTTAGATTCCTATCCTTTTTGATAAATTTTAATAACAGTATTTTAAAATAAATTTAATAAATTATTCAATAAAATATAACTGGACAAAGTCCCTATCTTTTTTTCTAGTTTAGCTAAAATTAAGTTTAGAAAATTAAAAATAAATTTCAGGATATTCTAATCATGGTTCTTAGGAGAATATCCCTCTACTTTTATGCCTAAAATATCTCTTTTTCCGTTATAAATGTCCCGTGCTATCTGGGCGCTGCCCATTGAACCTGAAGTGGGTGGAATTCTTACTACAGGTACTACTCCTTCTAAATACTCTTTTAAAAGTCCGAAGAAGTTTACCGGCTCTTCCATAGCTCCCATGGATCCTGTAAGAACTATACCCTCAACTTTATCTGCAATACCTATAAGGCCCCATATTTCCATGGCAATGGTCATCATCATGGTGTCCAGGGCCAGGATAGCTCTATCGTCTCCGACTTTAGCCATTTCCAGTAATTCATCCTTGGCCTGTGAAACACTGGTCTCAATTTCCGCAATTTTTACAGCACCCGCATGTGAAAAACATTCATTGGCCGTTTTTTTACCATCATCAATATCTCTCAGCATTTCTAAATCAAGAGGACCATGAATTACGCCCATTGCTCCTAAACAGGCATCCATGGCACCAACAATTTTACCATTTTGCACCAGCATGGTTACCGAGTTAGAACTGATATCTGCCACTACCATATTTTCCCATCCGGTTTCCAGATGGGCATTATAAGTTATAGAAACTTTTTCTGCACTGGCGTGATGAGAATATGCTGCAGCAAACCTCCTATCGATGCAAGGGGTTTTTTTATGCAAACCCGGAATGAGCAGGGTGGGAATTCCAGATCTTTCTATTTCTTCATAAACTGCTGTCCCACCACCTGTAACTTTACCCGCTCCATTAATAGATAATATTCCTCTGTCTTTAACTTTATTAAGGGGTTTAATGGCATTTAAACCATCACCCATGGCATATGTAATGACCATGAGGTCAATAGAGTCCAGATCAACCCTTTGGGATAATTCCTGCAGGGCAGAAACTTTGCCACTGGAAATATCTTCCCGACCTAATTTAAAGTTTTCAGAGGAACTTTCATCCTCCTTCTTTATGGAAGAAGAAAGGATGGTGAAAGAGACACCAGTGGTGCCGTGGTCCATGCCCACGAATACCAATGATATCACCTTATTTTTGTAATCCACATAGTTTTCGCAGTTTGGAACCCACTTCTTCGATTTCCAGGTCGCCTTCTATGTCTCTCATTCGGTTGAGCATAGGGCTACCGGCCTGGTTTTCTAAGGTCCATTCTTTGGTAAACTGACCTTCCTGGATTTCTTTCAGGATTTTAGCCATTTCTTCCTGGGCCTCGGGAGTAATGATTCGGGATCTTCTACTGATTCCTCCAAACTCGGCGGTGTTACTTACATCGTGCCACATTCCAGCAAATCCTTTTTCATAGATTATGTCTACAATAAGTTTTAATTCGTGACATGTTTCAAAGTAAGCCACTTCTGGCTGGTAACCAGCATCAACCAGAGTTTTAAACCCAGCTTTGATTAATTCAGTTACTCCTCCACAAAGAACAGCCTGTTCTCCAAAAAGATCGGTCTCTGTTTCTTCTTTAAATGTGGTTTCTAGTATTCCTGCTCGTGCTAAACCGCATCCTTTACCCATGGCTAAGGCTAACTGCTTTGCATCCCCGGTAGCATCAATTTCCACAGCTACCAGTCCTGGAATTCCAAAACCTTCCAGATAAGTCCTTCTAACCATAGCTCCAGGGCCTTTAGGGGCACTCATGGTTACGTTTACTCCTTCTGGAACTTTTATGTATCCAAAGTGGATATTGTAACCGTGGGAAAAAGATAATGTATTTCCAGCTTCTAGATATGGTTTAATGGACTGATTGTAAACTGCTCCTTGTATTTCGTCAGGAATAAGGATGTGTATGATATCAGCAGCTTTGGCAGCATCTTCTACACTCATAACCTTCATTCCATCAGCTACGGCAGCTTTCCATGATTCACCACCTTCTCTTAATCCTACAACAACATTTAATCCGCTGTCGGCCATGTTTCGAGATTGAGCCATCCCTTGACTTCCATATCCTATAACTGCAATAGTTTTATCAGCCAGGACTCCAGTGTCCACATCTTTTTCGTAATATATCTTCATTTAACATCCTCCTTTTATAAATTCTGAGTAAATCGCCTGTAATTTGCAATAAGCTTTTCATTGATTCATTTTTGCATAATGCTAATCAGGGTAAGTAATTAATGTGCTTCTAATTATGGTTTAATTCACATATAAATTAATTACTTATTTCTTATCAAAAATTTATTAATTTTATAATTTTTAACATAAATTTCAAATTATTTTCAAAATATTTCAGTTTAAAAAATGAAAAACAAGGTATTTTAAAAAGAGAAAAAACCGAAAATTATTATTTTTTCTTTAATTAATTACCTGAAATATTGAATTAATATTATTATATGCCTGTTTTAATGTCATAAAAGCTTTAAATGGTCTTTGCACCACGGGACATGGCGGTAGGACCGGTTCTGGCCAACTCTTTTATTCCAAAACCTTTTAAAAGGTCAGTTAAAGCATCGATCTTGTCAGAATCTCCGGTAATTTCGATAGTCAGTGCTTCACTACTCACATCAATAATCCTTCCCCGGAATATGTTAGCGTACTGGATAATTTCTGATCTAACTTTTTCTGTGGGGGCATGAACTTTTATGAGGCATAGTTCTCTTTTAACTGTACTTTCCACTTCCAGGTCCCGTACTTTAATCACATCCAGCAATTTATTTAACTGCTTGGTGATTTGTTCCAGTACTTTCTCGTCTCCCTGAGCAATAATGGTCATTCTGGCCAACCCGTGGACTTCTGACTCTCCCACAGTTATGCTGTCAATGTTAAATCCTCTACGGGTGAATAATCCTGCAACTCTCTGGAGTACACCTGGTTTGTGTTCTACCAGAGCACTGATAATATGGTTATTTGCAGAACTGCTTTTTTCCATTTTATTTGGCATTTTAATCACCACCCTCATGAGATTTTCCTGGTGTTTTATAGCGTATCTCACCTGGAATTTCTCTTTCTACTTTGTATTCTCCTACAATTTCGGTAAGGCCACATCCTGGTGGAACCATAGGTAATATTTCTTCTGGATCGATGATTATGTCCAGTAATGTGGGTTCTCCCGATTTAAGAGCATCTTTGAGGGCCTGTTTTGTTTCTCCAACTTTTTCCACCCTTTCGGCCCTTACACCGAAAGCCTCGGCTAGTTTAACGAAGTCAGGAACTTCTCCTAAATGAGTATGGGACATACGCTCGTCATAGAACAGTTTTTGCCACTGGGCAACCATTCCCAGATAGCGGTTATCCAGGACACAAACTATCACTGGAATATCGTACTCTTTAACTGTGGCCAGGTCTTGACATACCATTAAAAAGCCTCCGTCACCACAAACCGCGACCACGTCATTTTCAGGCATGGCCACTTTGGCCCCCATGGCCGCCGGGAATCCGAATCCCATGGTTCCTAATCCGCCGGAAGAAATAAATTTTCGGGGTTTAGTAGTATTGTAAAAGTGGGCCATCCACATCTGATTTTGACCAACATCCGTGGTTACGATGGTGTCTTCGTCTACGGCCTGGGCCAGTTCTTTTATGACTTGCTGGGGTTTTAGTGGATGATCTTTTTCAAATGAAATTCGGGGTATGCAGCTTTCATTGAATTCCTTAACGTAATCCAGCCATTTAACGGTGTCCGGACTGTTTTTATCTTTTTCCAGCATTTTAATTAATGATTGGAGAACTACTTTGGCGTCACCGACAATAGGGACATCTACATCTACATTTTTTCCAATTTCTGCGGGATCCACATCTATATGTATGATTGTGGCATTAGGAGCAAATTCATCAATTTTTCCTGTTGTACGGTCAGAAAAACGGCAACCTATAGCTATTAAGCAGTCACATTCGTCAACACTTAAATTAGCTACTTTACGTCCGTGCATTCCCAGCATCCCCATGGAAGCAGGATGCTCTTCCGGGAAGGAACTTTTACCCAGCAAACTGGTGGTAACCGGGGCATTAATTAGTTCTGAGAGTTTTTTTAGCTCAGAAGATGCTCCTGCAGAAATAACCCCACCACCCGCTAGTAAGACGGGTTTTTTTGATTTAATAATAGTCTGGGCAGCCCTTTTAATTTGTAGGCCGTGTCCCTTTTTGGTTGGTTTATAACCTGGAATATCCAGGAATTCATCCCGGTATTCTTCCAGTTCCTGTTCTTGAATATCCTTCGGTAGATCTATCACTATAGGTCCAGGACGACCACTGAGGGCTATTTCAAAGCTGGATTTAACCATGCCAGGTATTTCATTGGCATCAGTTACCTGGAAGTTGTGTTTGGTTATGGGCATGGTTATTCCAATCATATCCACTTCTTGAAAGGCGTCATTACCAATTAAGTGGGTTGGCACCTGTCCAGCAATGGACAATACTGGGGAAGAATCCATGTATGCTGTTGCAATTCCAGTTACCAGATTAGTTGCACCTGGTCCAGAAGTGGCAATGCACACTCCTACTTTTCCTGAAGCACGGGCATATCCATCTGCTGCATGGGCAGCGCACTGCTCGTGTCTTACCAGGATGTGCTTTAAGTCAGAATCGTATATCATGTCGTATAGGGGAAGTAACTGTCCTCCGGGATATCCAAAGACAATATCTGCTCCCTGGTCTATTAGCGACTTAATTAGGGCTTGGCCACCTTTCATAAAAAACACCTTGTTCTCTTATTAACCTTAAATCCTTAAAAAGTTAGGATTCAGGTTATTTTTCATAATATAAATTTTTATAAATTTTATTTATCATGATTATTTTATATAGTTAATCTATACTCATATTGCATATTCTATATATAATGATGGTATTTATCTTATATGGGACAGATAATAAACAAATTAAATTACTGTTGTAATATTTCATAAGATAATTTCGAGATAATAAATGGAATAATCAATATTATCAATCGTAAATCATCATGTGATTTTTAGCATTAATCAGCTATGGATTTAAATTTTACAATTATTTTATATATTTTGGAGGACTTTTGAAATGAAAATTTTAGTCGTAGGAACAGGTGCAAGGGAACACGCTATTTGCGAAGCTTTAAAAGGAGAAGCGGAACTTTTTTCTATAATGAGTAATCAGAACCCGGGAATAGCGCGCATATCTGATTTTAAAGTGGCCAGTGAGGGAGATTTGGAAACTGTCAAAAAATTTGCAATGGAAAAGAAAGTGGATATGGCGTTCATCGGTCCAGAATCGCCTCTGGAAAAAGGAATTGTGGATGTGCTGGAGAAAGCAGGAATAAGTTGTATCGGACCAAACAAAAGCGCTGCCAGAATAGAAACTGATAAATCATTCATGCGAAACCTATTTGAAAAATATAAAATTGATGGGTCTCTGGTTTACCGGGTATTTGATAATTATCAGGACATCAGTGACTTTCTGGATGAATTTGACCGTGACGTGGTAGTAAAACCCGTGGGACTTACCGGTGGAAAAGGAGTTAAAATAGTGGGCGACCACCTGAAAGACAACCAGGAAGCCAAGGAATATGCTAAACACGTCATGGAAACCAAGATGGGGGGCCATCCCCGGGTAGTTATTGAGGAACGTCTGGTGGGTGAAGAATTTACAGTACAAGCCTTCTCGGATGGGGAGCATCTGGCCCCTATGCCTGCGGCTCAGGATCATCCCCATGCTTTTGAAGGTGATGAAGGTCCTATTACTGGTGGAATGGGTTCTTATTCTGATAAAAATGGATTACTTCCTTTCATGAATCAGAAAGATTATGATGATGCTGTAAAAATAATGCAGGATACTATTAATGCCATAAACAAAGAAGCAGGTCCCTACAAAGGGGTGCTATATGGTCAATTCATGCTTTGTGAAGATGGCCCTAGGCTGGTGGAATACAATGCCCGTTTCGGAGATCCTGAGGCCATGAATGTTTTACCTCTTTTAAAAACCAGCATGGTGGATATCTGTCAGGGAATTGTGGATGGAAATCTTAAAAAGGCCAAGTTTGAAAATAAGGCCACAGTATGTAAATACATAGTTCCAGATGGTTACCCGGAAACTAAATTTGCCAACCAGCCAATTCAGGTGGATGAAAAGTCCATAGCTGATTTAGGTGGTAAGGTTTATTATGCTGCGGTAAATCAAAAGGATAATGTGGTTTATACTTCTTCTTCACGTGCTTTAGGGGTGGTAGCTGCTGGTGAAAGCATTGAAGAAGCTGAAATGATATGTGAAGAGGCTACTCAGTTTGTCAAGGGAGATTTGTATCACCGCAGGGATGTGGGGACTAAAGAACTTATTCAAAAGAGAATTGACCACATGAAGAAAATAAGGCGATAATAAACACATTATTACCTCGTTTTGTCTTTTTTATTTTTCTAAATTATTTTGAAATTTGAAAATAGATGAAATTAATTTTAACTATTTTTAAGAAACATTTAAGAATTATCACTGCAAATTTATACTTCACTATATGAATTACCTAGAAATTTAAATAGATTTTTAAGCTTGATAATACATAATATATTCTCTATTAAGAATTATATCATATCTTTAACATTTATTTGGAGATGAATTACAATGAAACATCTTTTATCAGTTTGTGATGCTCAAGATCAAGTGGTTCAATTGCTGGATCTGGCTATGTGGTTTAAAAAAGGTAAATCTGATGATAAACCTCTTAAAAATAAAACTCTGGCTATGATTTTTCAGAAATCATCCACCAGGACACGAGTGTCTTTTGAAGTGGGAATGGGCCAACTTGGAGGCCATGCCTTATACTTATCTACCAACGACCTTCAGATTGGCCGAGGAGAGCCCATACCTGATACTGCTAGGGCTTTGAGCCGCTATGTGGATGGAATAATGATAAGAGCACTCAAACACGAAGATGTTGTGGAACTGTCTGAAAATGCTTCAGTTCCAGTAATAAATGGTTTAACTGATTTGGAACATCCATGTCAGGCCCTAGCAGATATGCAGACTATAAAAGAACACAGGGGCACTTTTGAAGGAAAACTGGTTTTTGTAGGGGACGGAAACAATGTATGCAATTCCTTGCTTTTAATTTCTGCTATTTTAGGATTGAATATGACAGTGGCCTGTCCTGAAGGATATGAGCCCAATGCAGAAATATTTAAAAAAGCTCAGGAGCTGGCCAAAGAATCTGGTTCTGTTTTAGAGATCATTTATGATATTAAAAAAGCAGTAAAAAATGCTGATATTATTTATACTGATGTATGGGTCAGTATGGGTGATGAGGAAGAACAGGAAAAAAGAATAAATGATTTCATGCCTTTCCAGGTTAATGAAGAATTAATGGCCCTATCCAATGAAGGTGCTATATTCATGCACTGTTTACCGGCCATTCGGGGACAGGAAACTACGGCAGGGGTCATTGATGGGCCTCAATCAGTGGTATGGGATCAGGCTGAGAATAGGCTCCATGCTCAGAAGGCCGTTATGTATAGTTTAATGAAGGATTAGGCCTTTTTAGGCTGTTTATTTTATTTTCATGTCATTCTTATTTTTATTCTAAATTAACTTTTTTAATATTAATTTAAAGGTTTTTTTCAAAGAATAAATCGAAAAATTTATATATACTTTAGCAACTCTTAATCATAAAGTAATAATTATTACGATAGTTTTAGGGGTGCTATTAGATTGTATAAAAAAATTTTAGTTTTATTATTGATATTTACCTTATTTTTACAATGGAATGGGCCAGTTGGTGCAGTCAATGATACTCAGCTTGAAAGTATTTCTTCTTCTGGAAATCAGTCCAATGGTTTCAGTTATGAATCTATGGTAAGTGGTAATGGTCGATATGTTGTTTTTTCATCAGATGCAAATAATTTGGTCAATGGTGATAATAACGGTATTACGGATGTTTATATCCGAGATTTAGAACACAACAATACTGAATGCATTAGTCGTTCATCATCTGGTAGTCTAATAGGTGGTTATGCACCTTCTATAAGTGGTGATGGGAGATACGTGACTTTCACTTCTATGGAATCTGGAATATCATCTTCACAGATCTTTTTAAGGGATAGAATTTTGAATATAACGAAAATTATAAGTTTAAACAATGTTGGAGATGCTGCAGATGGTGATTGTGGAGATTCTGCCATAAGTGGTGATGGGAGATTTGTAGCTTTCACTTCATGGGCCAGTAATTTAGTATCTAGTGATAGTAATGGATTGTCTGATATTTTCATCAGAGATATGATTCTGAACACTACAAAATTAGTTAGTATAAGTGCTAATGGCCAACAAGGAAATTTTGAAAGTTACACTCCATCTATAAGTTTTAATGGACAGTTTATTGCCTTTGTATCTTCTGCAAATAATTTAG
The DNA here is from genome assembly GCA_002504725.1 of Methanobacteriaceae archaeon UBA587. GTDB lineage: Archaea > Methanobacteriota > Methanobacteria > Methanobacteriales > Methanobacteriaceae > UBA587. Next base: position 49,933 of record DATN01000008.1, read on the forward strand.
TTAACAATGATAATAATGGTGTAGAGGATATTTTTGTTAAGGACATAGTATCTGGTGTAATTAAAATCGCTAGTTTGAATAACAATGGAGAACAAACTAATAGTTATTCTTCATCCCCATCTATCAGCAATGATGGGACAAGAGTTGCTTTCTCATCAATGGCCAATAATTTAGTGGATGGCGATAATAATAGCCGAAGAGATGTTTTTGTTAGAGATTTGGTTTATAATATTACTAAAAGAGCCAGTGAATCTTCATTAGGTGAAGAAGTTCGTATGGAGAGTTCAAATCCAGTAATAAGTGGTGATGGTAGATATGTAGCATTTGAATCTGGAAATAGACCTCCACAAGTTAGTGCAGCATCTCCTGGCCATGGATGGATTTATTCAACTCCTAAAAATCAGATCTCACAGGCATCAGCTCTGGTTCCAGGGGACATAATTAATTCCAAGGATATTTTTGTTAAAGACTTATTTACTGGAGATATAAATAAAATAAGCTGGTCTATAAATGGATCTGAAGCTAATGCTGATAGCTACGAGCCATCTATAAATTATAATGGTTCTGTAGTCTCATTCACATCATGGGCCAGTGACATGACCAATAACGATTACAATGAATTGGGTGATATTTTTGCTCATGGTGTGACTGTTTCCAACCCTGAATTTAAGTTAAATGGATATTTAACTCCCCTGAAATTGAAGGCTGGGCAGTGGGTTAAGGTAATCGCCTCAACTTCTTATCCTGCGAAATCTGTGGTTGCTTTAATTAAGGGAGTGAAAATTAATTTAAGTTTCTTAAATGGACACTGGGAGGGCAGTTATAAAGTTCCTGCTGGTGAGAAAGTCGGTAAACAAAAGGTTAATTTAATGGCCTATAGTTCTCTGGCCAATGATAGTTGTTTACTTAGTTTTAATGTTATTTCTACTCCTGTTAAACCGAGTAATTCTGTTATTAAACCGGTTGTTAAGCCGGTAATTAAAAATAATAATAAGATTATTAATTCTGTTTTGAGCCGTTTGAAATCTGTTCAAAATCCTAAAACCGGTTCTACCATTGCCAAAAAAATACCTCTGAATTTAGGAATTAAAGCGGATTCTACTATTAAAAAGGTTAAAAATTATCCTGGTGTTTCTGAATATTATTATGATGCTTTTATAACTAAAACAAATATAACTAAAGATCCTTTAAAAGCATATATGTTCATGATTAATAGTATTGGCCCCGGAGGACCTTTAATGGGATTATTTAAATCTTATACTTCTATAAAAATTAATGAAGCGTCTAATAAGGCTTTGAAGTCTGGAAACTTTTGGGATTTCTGGGATTATACGTTTTTGCATATCTATGGTTATAGTAACTTGGACAAGACATGGGGTGGAGGAAACATAAAATGGATTTTGGATGGTTTGGCCGGAGTGGATGAACATGGTAATGTCTCTGTGGGTAATTTCTTAATAAATTTAATTGCTATTATTCCTATTGCACGATTAGCTACTGGTGGAGGGAAATATTTAGCTAGAATACTTCCTAAAAGCTTAAAAAACAATAAATTGTTATCTAATTTACTTAAAGCATTACAAAACAACGAAAAATATGTTCAACTCAAAAAGAGTTCTGATCTTTTACTTAAAAAACTGCATTTGAATAACAGAAATATTAAGGATTTAGTTTCTGGTGTGGGTAATGTTTTGTTTCCGGGTGTTAGTACTTTGGTTGATGTTTTAGCAAAATTTGTTAGTCGTGTTACTGTTAAGAGTAAGAATGTGGTATTGGATTATTTAAATAAGGGTTTGAAGTCTTTTAGTGATTATCAGTTTAGACGTTCTATTGTGAATGATTGGGGAGGTTTTTTCAAGGCCCCTAATAAAACAAAGTATGTAACAAATAAAGTAAATGCTTTTAAAAATGTTTTAGTTAAAAATATTAAATATGTTGCTAAAAAAACTATTAAGGGTGCTTATAAAGCCTTGAAACCGTATATTCCTAAAAAAATCACAAATCGGTTGGATAAAGAGTATAAAGAATATAAAAAGAAAGGAAAAAGGGGTTATGTTAAATCTAAGTATCATCAAGTTCAAAAGAAATGGAACAAGGCCAAAAGAAAAGTTAAAAGTTTCAATAAAAAATATGTAAAACCAGTTCTTCATAAATATTTAGATCCTATTAGAAAAACTAAAACTTATAAAAAGATTAGAAATTTGCCAGTTGTAAAACAAGTATTGGATTTCGGAAGTAAAGTTGCTAAAAAATGGCATTTATGGTAAAAAAATAATCACAATAAAACACGATAAATTTACTAAAAATAAAAAAATAAATTAAAATTTTAGGAGGATTGGTCTAAAATGGGGTTTATTAACAATATTATAGGATTTTTAAGTAACGATACAAAGGAAGAGAAGGTTGAGAAGCTTCTTAGTAATTTTGGTGATATTGGTGGTGTGGCTGAGTTGGTGGATTTGACTTTGGAGTTGGAGCATTCTAGTGTTTATAAGGATTTAACTTATGTTGATCTGGATGAAATCAATGAGCCTGGCGTGGATACTAGTGAAATTGAGGAGATTCCTCCTTTTGTTAAGTATGCTGCTGAGAATATGAGTAATTTTCCTTTGCGTACATCAGTCACGGGTTTATTAGGCCCTAAAGATGTTTTGCTTAATTTAGTGTTTTTGGATAGTCTTTATTTTCTTAGGGTTGGTCGTAAGTTGACTTTGGATGATTATAGGTTGACTACATTTAGTGTTTTGCCGGTTCGTTTGATGTTTTTGTTGGAGGATTTTGATTCGTCCAAGGAGACGCCTGAAGTCACACCAGACTTTTTCAAAAAACTAGGTAAACTAAAATGGGAAAACAAAAAAGCAAGCAAACTAAATTTGGCTTTTAGTAATCTTAGGCTGAATATTATGTTGAATACTTGGCCTGGTAAGGATTTCACTCCTATTTCGGTTAATGAGCAGGCTGCTACTCAGTTGTGGGCTGGTTGTAGTGCGGTTGTGGGTGGTCGTGATTGTATAAGTGTTGAAGATGTGTTGGTGGGGCAACGTGTTTATTTGAAGTTGATTAATTGTGATGTTATGAAATGGTTGTGATTTAATTATGGGGTTTATTAACAATATTATAGGCTTTTTAAGTAACGATACAAATGAGGTGGAGGCGAAGCGTCTTCTTAGTAATTTTGGTGATATTGGTGGTGTGGCTGAGTTGGTGGATTTGACTTTGGAGTTGGAGCATTCCAGTGTTTATAAGGATTTAACTTATGTTGATCTGGATGAAATCAATGAACCTGGTGTGGATACTAGTGAAATTGAGGAGATTCCTCCTTTTATTAAATATGCTGCTGAGAATATGAGTAATTTTCCTTTGCGTACATCAGTCACGGGTTTATTAGGTCCTAATGATGTTTGGCTTCATTTTACTTTTATTCCTAGTCTTTATTTTCTTAGGGTGGGTCGTAAGTTGACTTTAGATGATTATCGGATGTTTTTTGGTAGTGTTTTGCCGGTTCGTTTGATGTTTTTGTTGGAGGGTTTTGATTCGGATTTGGAGACGCCTGAAGTCACACCAGACTTTTTTAAAAAACTGGGTAAACTAAAATGGGAAAACAAAAAAGCAGGCAAACTAAATCTTGCTATAACTGATTTGAGATTAAATATCATGTTAACTATTTGGCCAGGTAAGGATTTCACTCCTATTTCGGTTAATGAGCAGGCTGTTACTCAGTTGTGGGCGGGTTGTAGTGCGGTTGTGGGTGGTCGTGATCGTATAAGTGTTGAGGATGTGTTGGTGGGGCAACGTGTTTATTTGAAGTTGATTAATACTGATGTTAGTAAATGGTTGTGATTAGGTCTTTATAATGTTTAATAGTGTTTTGATGGGGTGATTTTTGATGGTTGTTTGGCGTAATGTTTTTGCGGTTATAGTTGCAATTTTAAGTTTTATTGTTGGTGGATTGTTGTTATCTGAGATTTTTCTGACTTATTGGCCAGATTTCAAATTTAATGGCTTGTCACGGCTGATACTTTGGGGAGTGCTTTTATTATTGGCTTCAGTGGTTTATAATTTGATAAAAGTTGAAGAAAAGGATGGAATAGAAGAAGAATAAAATAATCACTATTTATTTTATAAATTTAGATATTTTTTTTATTTTTTTGATGGAGGCTTCTTTTTTTGTTTTTCTTAGTAGGTATGTTGTTTGCCTTTAGTTTTAATATTAATTTTTCCATGCATTTTAGTCCGTTGAAGTTTATTATTGGAATATTTTTAATTATGTTTCTTATAAATCAGGCGAGGCCTCTAAGAAGTTTGGGAAAACTGGTAATTTTTGGGATTTCTGGGATACAACTATGTTTCATGTCTATGGTTATAGTAACCTGGATAAGACCTGGGGTGGAGGAAATATTAAATGGATCCTGGATGGTTTGGCCGGTGTGGATGAACAGGGTAATGTCTCTGTGGGTAATTTCTTAATAGATTTAATTGCTATTATTCCTATTGCACGATTGGCCTCCTGGGGCGGTAAGAGCCTGGTTAAGATAGTTCCTAATGTGGTTAAGAATAGTAAGATCAGTAAAACTATTGGTGATTTGGCTAAAAAATTGAATATAAATAAATTAAGCAATTGGTCACAAGGGGCCTATTCTATTGTAACTAATGCAATAAATTTTGGTTTGGGAACAATTATTGATATTGCGAGTAGATTAGTTTCAAAAGTGTTAAAATCTGGCAATAAAGCGACTATTTACTTATCTAATTTTGCTGCGTATCAAAGTAAGAGGGCCATAGGGGATATTATTGGATTTATAAAAGCCCCCGATAAATTTAAATTTGTTAAGGAAAATGCTTTAAAAACTATTAACAATATTAGTCGCAATTTCAAGTACTCTGTTAAAAGTATAGCTGCTAAAGTGAAAGGACTTGCTAAAACTGTAAGCAAGGTTGTTAAGGGAGCTGCTAAAGGTATTAGCAAAGTCGCAGGAAAAATTAAATCTGCTGTTAAGAGCACCATAAACAAGGCTAAAACGGTAATTAAGACTACAGCTAAAACAATTAAAAAGAAAGTAATCAAATACTCTAAAAAAGTAAAAACGGTTTATCATAAAGCTAAAACCTATGTAAAAAAAGCTGCAAAGAAAGTTTATCACAAAGCTAAAAAAATTTACTACAAAGCGAAGAAATATATAAAAAAAGTGTATAACAAAGCTAAGAATTATGCAAAAAAAACAGGAAAGAAGATTTACAATGCAGTTAAAAATACTTGGAACGGCATTAAAAAGTTTTTCAGATGGTAAAATCATTAATTAATGATTTAATTCATAATTAATATAATTAAACTATAAAGGTGATTATATATGGGTTTTTTTGATAGTAAGCCGAATGATGTGGTTGCGAAAGGTATTATTCGTGATTTTGGTGATGTGCCGGGTGTAGAGGATGTGGTGGATGGTTATTTGGCCTTAGTTGAGTCGGAAATTTATAAAAAAACTGTTTTTATTGGTTTTATTGATTCTGGTGAGGATGAGGATCCTTATAATATTGATGAGTTTCCTTTAGTGAGGATGGCTTTTAATCATTTGAACAGTTTTCCATTGAGACTGCCTTTTATTCCTTTATTCGATAAAAAAGATTTTTTGGTCTCATATACTTTTATTTGGAATATTTGGCGCTGCCAATTAGGCCGAGAACTCACACCAGAAGAGGAAAAAATGGTTTACAATGACCTAACAAACCGCATAATATTCTTATTAGAAGATTTTGATTCTAATTTGGAAACTCCTGCGGTTGATGATGAGTTTTTTAGGAGGTTGGGTAAGATTAAGAAGTTGGATAAAGGTGCTAAGAAGTTAACGGATCGTTTTTTGGATCTTCGTCAAGCAGTTAAGATGAATACTTTTAGTAGGTCTCCTATGACTTTTGGTGCTAATGAAATTGCCTGGACTCGTTTTTTAGCTGGTTGTAGTGCTGTGCATAGTGGTAGAGGTTTTGTGAGTGCAGAGGATATTGTAATTGGAAATAAGGTATATATTAAGTTGGTTAACACGGATTTGGATAGTTTGATTAGGTCTTTATAATGTTTAATAGTGTTTTGATGGGGTGATTTTTTATGGTTGTTTGGCGTAATGTTTTTGCTATTATAGCTGCAATTTTAAGTTTTATTGTTGGTGGATTGTTGTTATCTGAGATTTTTCTGACTTATTGGCCAGATTTCAAATTTAATGGCCTGTCACGACTGATACTTTGGGGAGTGCTTTTATTATTGGCTTCTGTGGTTTATAATCTGATAAAAGTTGAAGAAAAGGATGGAATAGAAGAAGAATAAAATAATCACTATTTTTTTATATTCTCATTTTTTTTTATTTTGATTGGAATTTCTTTTTTTTAATAGTGTTAATTGCTTTTAGTTTTAATAGGAAATATTTAGCTAGAATACTTCCTAAAAGCTTAAAAAACAATAAATTATTATCTAATTTACTTAAAACAGTAAAAAACAGTGAAAAATATGTTCAACTTAAGAATGTTTTTAACGATTTACTTAAAAAACTGCATTTGAATAACAGAAATATTAATGATTTAGTTTCTGGGTTGGGTAATGTTTTGTTTCCGGGTGCTAGTACTTTGGTTGATGTTTTTGCAAAATTTGTTAGTCGTGTTACGGCTAAGAGTAAGAATAATGTTGTATTTGATTATTTAAATAAGGGTTTGAAGTCTTTTAGTGATTATCAGTTTAAACGTTCTATTGTGAATGATTGGGGAGGTTTTTTCAAGGCCCCTAATAAAACCAAGTATGTAACAAATAAAGTAAATGCTTTTAAAAATGTTTTAGTTAAAAATGTTAAATATGCTACTAAAAAAACTATTAAGGGTGTTTATAAAGCTGTGAAACCGTATATTCCTAAAAAAATCGTAAAAGGTCTTAGTAAAGAGTATAAAGAATATAAAAAGAAAGGAAAAAAGGGTTATGTTAAATCTAAGTACCATCAAGTTCAAAAGAAATGGAAAAAGGCAAAAGGGAAAGTTAAGAGTTTTAATAAAAAATATGTAAAACCGGTTGCTCATAAATATTTAGATCCAATTAGAAAAACTAAATTTTATAAAAAAGTTAGAAATGCGCCTATTATAAAACAAGGACTGGATTATTTGAGTAAAACCGGTAAAAAATGGCATTTATGGTAAAAAAATAATCACAATAAAACATGATAATTTTACTAAAACAAAAATAAAATTTTAGGAGGATAGGTCTAAAATGGGGTTTATTAACAATATTATAGGATTTTTAAGTAACGATACGAATGAGGTGGAGGCGAAGCGTCTTCTTAGTAATTTTGGTGATAT
>DATN01000008.1:57359-95703 GCA_002504725.1 Methanobacteriaceae archaeon UBA587
GAGGAGGTCCCTTCTTTTGTTAAATATGCTGCTGAAAATATACATAAAATACCTTTAAGAACAAATTTCACAGGTATAATTAGTCCTAAAGATGTTTGGCTTCATTTTACTTTTATTCCTAGTCTTTATTTTCTTAGGGTGGGTCGTAAGTTGACTTTGGATGATTATCGGATGTTTTTTGGTAGTGTTTTGCCGGTTCGTTTGATGTTTTTGTTGGAGGATTTTGATTCGTCTAAGGAGACGCCTGAAGTCACACCAGACTTTTTTAAAAAACTAGGTAAACTAAAATGGGAAAACAAAAAAGCAGGCAAGCTAAATTTGGCTTTTAATAATCTTAGGCTGAATATTATGGTTAATACTTGGCCAGGTAATGATTTCACTCCTATTTCGGTTAATGAGCAGGCTGCTACTCAGTTGTGGGCGGGTTGTAGTGCGGTTTTGGATGGTCGTGATCGTATAAGTGTTGAGGATGTGTTGGTGGGTAATCGTGTTTATTTGAAGTTGGTTAATACTGATGTTAGTAAATGGTTGTGATTTAATCAGGATGTTAAGAAATGTTTAAAGGTGATGGGGTGATTTTTTATGGTTGTTTGGCGTAATGTTTTTGCGGTTATAGTTGCTATTTTAAGTTTTATTGTTGGTGGATTGTTGTTATCGGAGATTTTTCTTACTTATTGGCCGGATTTCGAATTTAATGGCCTGTCCCGGCTGATACTTTGGGGAGTGCTTTTATTATTGGCTTCAGTGGTTTATAATTTGATAAAAGTTGAAGAAAAGGATGGAATAAAAGAAGAAATAAAATAATCACTATTTATTTTATGAATTTAGATATTTTTTTATATTCTCATTTTTTTATATTTTGATTGAATTTCTTTTTTTTAATAGCATGTTGTTTGCTTTTAGTTTTAATATTATTTTCCAAGCATTTTAGGCCGTTGAAGCATTTTATTTGGAATATTTTTAATTATGTTTCTTATAAATCGGGTGAGGCCTCTAAGAAAGCTGGGAAAACAGGTAATTTCTGGGATTTCTGGAATACAACCATTTTTCATGTCTATGGTTATAGTAACCTGGATAAGACTTGGGGTGGTGGAAATATAAAATGGCTCCTGGATGGTTTGGCCGGAGTGGATGAACATGGAAATGTCTCTGTGGGCAATTTCTTAATAGATTTAATTGCTATTATTCCACTGGCCCGTTTGGCCACTGGTGGGGGGAAATATTTAGCTAGAATACTTCCTAAAAGCTTAAAAAACAATAAATTATTATCTAATTTACTTAAAACATTAAAAAACAGTGAAAAATATTTTCAACTTAAGAATGTTTTCAAGTATTTGCTTGAAAAATTGCATTTGAATAACAGAAATATTAAGGATTTAGTTTCTGGTGTGGGTAATGTTTTGTTTCCGGGTGCTAGTACTTTGGTTGATGTTTTTGCAAAATTTGTTAGTCGTGTTACGGCTAAGAGTAAGAAAAATGTTGTATTGGATTATTTAAATAAGGGTTTGAAGTCTTTTAGTGCTTATCAGTTCAAGCGTTCTATTGTGACTGATTGGGGAGGATTTGTCAAGGCCTCTAATAAAACAAAGTATGTAACAAATAAAGTAAATGCTTTTAAAAATGTTTTAGTTAAAAATTTTAAATATGCTGCTAAAAAAACTATTAAGGGTGTTTATAAAGCTGTGAAACCGTATATTCCTAAAAAAATCGTAAAAGGTCTTAGTAAAGAGTATAAAGAATATAAAAAGAAAGGAAAAAAGGGTTATATTAAATCTAAGTACCATCAAGCTCAAAAGAAATGGAAAAAGGCAAAAAGTAAAGTTAAAAGTTTTAATAAAAAATATGTAAAACCAGTTGCTCATAAATATTTAGATCCAATTAGAAAAACTAAAATTTATAAAAAACTTAGAAATGCGCCTATTATAAAACAAGGACTGGATTATTTGAGCAAGACAGGTAAAAAATGGCATTTATGGTAATATGGCCTATGGAAACTATAAAATTAATTTGGAGGTAAAAAATGGGAATTTTTAGTAATCCAACGAATGAGGAGGAAACTGAGAAGTTTCTTAGTAATTTTGGTGATATTGGTGGTGTGGTTGAGTTGGTGGATTTGACTTTGGAGTTGGAGCATTCTAGTGTTTATAAGGATTTGACTTATGTTGATCTGGATGAAATCAATGAACCGGGTGTAGATACTAGTGAAATTGAGGAGGTCCCTTCTTTTGTTAAGTATGCTGCTGAGAATATGAGTAATTTTCCTCTGCGCACATCATTCACGGGTTTATTAGGTCCTAATGATGTTTGGCTTCATTTTACGTTTATTCCTAGTCTTTATTTTCTTGGGGTGGGTCGTAAGTTGACTTTGGATGATTATCGGATGTTTTTTGGTAGTGTTTTGCCGGTTCGTTTGATGTTTTTGTTGGAGGATTTTGATTCGTCTAAGGAGACACCTGAAGTCACACCAGACTTTTTCAAAAAACTAGGTAAACTAAAATGGGAAAACAAAAAAGCAAGTAAACTAAATGTCGCTTTTTCGGATTTGAGATTAACTATTATGCTGAATACTTGGCCGGGTAAGGATTTCTCACCTATTTGTGTTAATGAGTTAGCTGTTACTCGTTTGTGGGCGGGTTGTAGTGCGGTTTTGGATGGTCGTGATCGTATAAGTGTTGAAGATGTTTTGGTGGGTCAGCGTGTTTATTTGAAGTTGATTAATTGTGATGTTATGAAATGGTTGTAGGGAATAAGGTTTATGTTAAGTTGGTTAATACGGATTTGGATGTTTTGATTAGGTCTTTGTAAGAGGGGTACTTTTTATGGGTTTTTTTGATAGTAAGCCGAATGGTGTGGTTGCGGAAGGTATTATTCGTGATTTTGGTAGTGTTAATGGCGTAAAAGATGTGGTGGATGGTTATTTGGCCTTAGTCGAGTCTGAGGTTTATAAGAAGACGGTTTTCATCGGTTTTGATAGTGTGGGTGATGGTCCTGATTCGGATAGGATATCTATGTTGAATATAGTGGCTAAATACTTAACTACGTTTCCTTTAAGGCTTCCATTTATCCCAATTTTTGATGTTAAGGATTTCTATGTGAGTTTCACTTTTGTTTGGAATATTTGGGCCTGTCAATTGGGTAGGGAGTTGAATCAAGAAGAATGCCAAAAAATTTACTACGGAGACATAGTAAAACGAATAATATTCCTCTTAGAAGACTTTGATTCTAATTTGGAAACTCCTCCAGTTGATGAAGAATTCTTTAGGAAGTTGGGTAAGATTAAGAAGTTGGATAAAGGTGCTAAGAAGTTAGCGGATCGTTTTTTGGATCTTCGTCAAGCAGTTAAGATGAATACTTTTAATAGGTCTCCTATGACTTTTGGTGCTAATGAAATTGCCTGGACTCGGTTTTTGGCCGGTTGTCATGCTGTTCATAGTGGTAGGAATTTTGTAAGTGCTGAAGATATTGCTATAGGTAATAAAATTTATATTAAATTACTTAATACTGATTTAGATCCTTTTATCAGGTCTTTATAATTTTTTAAATAGGTTTAAGATTTATTAACTTGAAAGGTGATTTAGATGGGTTTTTTTGAAAAAAGCAACGAGGAAGTTGTTAATCGTGTTATATCTGATTTTGGAGATTTTAATGGTGTTAGGGATGCGGTGGACGGTTATATTGGTTTAGTTGAGTCAGAGGTTTATAAGAAGACGGTTTTCATTGGTTTTGATAGTGTAGGGGATGGTCCTGATCCGGATAAGATATCTATGTTGAATATTGTTGCTAAATACTTAACTACTTTTCCTTTACGGCTGCCTTTTATCCCTATTTTTGATGTGAAGGATTTTTATGTGAGTTTCACTTTTGTCTGGAATATTTGGGCCAGTCAATTAGATAGGGAGTTAACTAAGGAAGAATGCCAAAAAGTCTACTATGGAGACCTAGTAAAACGAATAATTTTCTTATTAGATGATTTTGATTCGGATCTAGAAACTCCTCCTGTCGATGAAGAATTCTTTAAAAAATTGGGTAAGATTAAGAAGATGGATAAGTCTGCAGAGAAGTTTTCGGATCGTTTTTTAAGTTTTAGGACTACTATTCAAGTTAATGCCTTCGGGGAATCACCACCTACTTTTGGCGTTAATGAATTGGCCTGGACTCGTTTTTTGGCCGGTTGTCATGCTGTTCATAGTGGTAGGAATGTTATTAGCGTGAATGATTTAGTTGTAGGTAATAAAGTTTATATTAAATTAGTTAATACTGATTTGGATCCTTTGATTAGGTCTTTATAATTTTTAAATATGTTTGAGATGTTATTAGATTGAAAGGTGATTTTTATGGTTGTTTGGCGTAATGTGTTGGCACTCATAGCTGCAATTTTAAGTTTTATTGTTGTCGCATTAGTTTTATCAGAGATTTTTCTTACTTATTGGCCTGATTTCAAATTTAATGGTTTATCAAGGCTTATACTCTGGGGAGTGCTGTTATTGTTAGCTTCTGTGGTTTATAATTTGCTGAAGGCGAAAAAGATGGAATAAGAGAAGAATAAAACCCAAAACAGTTATTTAAATAAATATAAAAAATATTTTATAATTAACAAGTAGTTACATGCTCTCAGGAGCACTAACTCCCAGTAATTCCAGGCAATTGTTAATGGTGATCTTACTGCGATCTACCAGGACTAAGCGGGCCTTCTCATAATCAGATCCAATTACTGGAGTGGCCTTGTAGAATTTATTAAAGGCACTGGCCAAATCCTGGGCATACTGGGCCAAATTATGCACTCTCCTGATTCGAGCAGACTCATCCACCACCTTAGGGAACTTGGAAAGTGTTCTAATCAGATCTATCTCTACTTCGTCCAGAATCCAATTTTCTTCTATTTCCAGTTCTTTAAGATGGCCATCAATTAATAAACCAGATTTTTCCAGTAATTTACCAGCCCGGGCATGAGCATACTGTATGGCAGCACAGCCCCGTTCAAAGCTCAGGGCTTCATCCCATTTGAATACAATGTGTTTTTCGGGGGATAATCGGGCAATATAATACCTTATAGCACCAATACCAATTTCCTTGGCGATTTTCTCTGCTTCCTGATCACTTAAGTCAGTTCTTCGCTTTTTGATCTCATCCAGTGCTCTTTGCACAGCTTCATCCATTAAATCATCCACAGAAATGAAAACTCCTCTACGGGTGGACATGGATCCCTCGGGTAGCGTAATAAACTCATAAAATATTACCTCAGGGGATACACCGCCTAAAAGTCCCATGGCAATGCGAATCTGGTCAATGGCCAGCTTATGATCCGATCCTAAGATATCAAGGATTACATCACAGTGACGGGATTTTTCCATATGATAGGCCAGGTCCCGGGTGGAATAGAGGGAAGTACCATCGGAACGGGTCAGTACCAGTTCTTTTTCCAGTCCAAATTCTTCTAAATCCAGATAAAGTACTTCATTTTCTTTGGTATGTCCACTGGCTTTGATTTTTTCGACTATGTCCCACACATCTCCGTTTCTCACGAATTTTCCTTCCCATACAAAGGCATCATGGTTAACATGCAAACGTCGCATGGTACTTTCCATTCCATCCAGACAGTCCTGCACGGCCTTTTGGAAAGTGGCATTGAGCTCTTCTTCATCTCCACTCTCATAGCGTTTAATTAACTGGTCTATCTCGGTTTTCATGTCGGGATTTTCTTTAAGTTTTTGGTTCACCTGGAAATAGAGTTTACCAATCTGGTGATCTTTTTTATCCCCGGGACTGTAGGATTCCAGATCATCACCCAGATTAAGAAGTCCCCACACCACCATGGCGATTTGACGCCCCATATCATTGACATAATATTGGGTTTCCACTTCATAACCTGCTGATTTTAAAACACGGGATAATGAATCACCAATAACTGCATTTCTTATATGTCCTATATGTAATGGGCCATTGGGGTTGGCAGAGGTGTGTTCTAAGATTATCTTCTCTGATAATGGGGGTCTCTGACCATAATCAGGGCCAATTCCGGCTATAACTTGGGAAGAGAATTTAGGATAATTCACATAGAAGTTGATATAGGGGCCTTTGGATTCCACTGTCTCAAATATCTCGGGAACTTCCAGTACCTGTAATATGCTGGCGGTTATTTCCATAGGTGATTTTTTGAGTTCCTTGGATAACTGGAAAGAAATGGTGGTGGCCAGGTCACCCATCTGGGGGTTAGGTGGTTCTTCCAGTTTTATTTCAGCAGGAACCGGGTAATCAAGTTTATGCAGAGCGTTTTCCAATGATTTTAAGGCTTCTTCTTCAATTATTGCAAACATTAATTCACCTTGTAATGTTTAATAGTAATTAATTCAATTCTTATAATCTAAATTTTTTATAATTCAATTTCAATATTTTTAGATAAAATTTAATAAAATGATAAAAGGAGAAATTCTATCTTATTTTCTTAATATCCTTATAATTGATTTATTAATAATAATCGATTTCAGATGAATAAAGAATAGGGATGGTAGATCTAATAAATAGCTTACAATCCCCTGATCCAAATGGTGACGTAACCAATTCGGGGGATGTACAATGGTTGATTGCCTATGGTTATTACTTTGGCAATTATCTGGGAAGGATAGACTGGACTGGGATCTGGACGGGGATTGTTGTCTCCTTTGATAACATAATATTTTTGTCCTGTTGTATTATTGGTTCTTACGTCTATAACCCGATGTATAACTGGCTCTGAGAACCATGTGGCGTCATAAATTACTATTTCACCTTTTTGAATCTCGTTGGGGTTGAACTCATGAATTCCCAGGAAGTTGACCTTTTCCACCAGCACTATATCTCCCCGGTAAAAGACCGGTTCCATACTCCCTGAAACCACCACATTCATATGCTGGGCAGCTATTATTCCCACGGCAATAATCAGGATATAAATGGCTATTTCTCGTTTATCAATCATTTAAACACCTTAAGTATCAAAGGTCATGTCCTGTCCCTGATTCTTAGACTATTAATAACTCATTAATAAATCATTACTAATTTTTTTCTATGGGTATAGTTTTATTTAAGTATACTTAATCTTCACAAGATAACCCTGTAAAAAGATTTTTTATATTAAGATTAAAAATTATCTTAATATAGCTCCTTTATCGGCAGAACTGGCCATTTTCTGATATCGAGCTAACCATCCTTTAAGTTTTCGTTCCGGTTTAGCTGCAGAGGCAATTCTTTCTTTTATTTCATCTTCAGAAAGTTTAACTTCCAGTAAGCGGTTAGGAATATCTATATTAATCACGTCTCCGTCCTGCAAGGCTGCAAGAGGTCCATCAGCCATGGCTTCTGGAGAAATATGTCCTACACACGGTCCTCTGGTTCCTCCAGAGAATCTTCCGTCAGTTATAAGGGCTACAGATTCGATCCCCATTCCAGATATTGCTGAAGTAGGATTTAACATTTCTCTCATTCCCGGGCCACCTTTGGGTCCTTCGTAACGGATGACAATGACATCTCCTTCCTGTATTTTGTTATCAAATATGGCTTCCACACACTCGTCTTCACTGTTAAAAACCCGGGCTGGCCCCTGATGAGTCATCATATCTTCAGACACTGCGCCCTGTTTAATCACAGATCCATTCGGTGCCAGGTTCCCTTTTAAAATGGCAATACCTCCTTCGGTATGCACAGGGTTATCCAGAGGTCGAATAACTGATTCATCTCTGACAGAAATCTCTGCCAAATTTTCCTCCATACTGGAGCCAGTACAGGTGATTACGTCAGTGTTGAGCTTAGTTTCCAGTGCTTTTAATACAGCAGGAATTCCGCCGGCACGGTCTAAATCCAGCATCATGTGTTCTCCAGCAGGGGAAATGGATGCTATATGGGGTATCTGTTTACTCATTACATCAAAAAGTTCCAGATCCACTTTCACTCCCTTCTCTTCCAATTCACTGGCAATGGCGGGTATGTGCAGGGCGGTGTTACTGGATCCTCCCAGGGCTAAATCAACGGCCACAGCATTTTCAAAGGCATCCTGGCTCATTATTTGTGAAGGGAGAAGTTGTTCTTTAACCATTCCCACGATTCTTGCTCCGGTGGAACGGGCAATCTGCATCTTTTTGGCGTCCACGGCGTGAGCAGTGGCACATCCAGGTAAACTCATTCCCAGAGCTTCAGTAAGGCAGGCCATGGTATTGGCGGTGAATAAGCCGGCACAGGAACCCGCTCCGGTACAAGCACATTTTTCCAATTCGTCTAACTCTTCCATGGACATTTTTCCTGAGGAAACGGCCCCTACTCCTTCGTAAACATTGATCAAGTCCACGTCTTTGCCCTGGAATTTTCCTGGTAACATGGGTCCTCCGGTGACCACAATACAGGGGATGTCCAGCCGGGCGGCGGCCATGAGCATCCCGGGAACCACCTTATCACAGGTGGGCATCAGCACCAGACCATCCAGACTGTGGGCCTGGGCCATGCTCTCCACGGTGTCGGCGATTATCTCACGAGAAGCCAGAGAATAGCGCATTCCCTCATGGTTCATGGCAATACCATCACAGATGGCCATGGTATTAAATTCAAAGGGCACACCTCCGGCCTGGCTGATACCCACCTTAACGGTTTCAGCCAGTTCCCTCAGATGGATGTGTCCCGGTACAATGTCCGTAAAACTGTTGGCTATTCCTATGAAAGGTTTTTCAAAGTCCTTGTCAGTGACCCCACAGGCCCTAAGCAGTGAACGGTGAGGGGCCCTTTGAAATCCTTTTTTTATTTTATCACTTCTCATTAAATCACCAATCCTCTTAACAGATCTAATTAAATTTTTTTAATAGTTAATCAATTATTTCGATTAATAAATCAGTTATTGTTAAACCATTACTTGAGATATTCAAGAAATCAAATTTTTAACCCATTTATCATAATAAACCATATCATAATTATAGATGTCTAACTTTAGGAGGTATATGTTAATAAAATTAATAGTTTCTTCAATTATTTCAATTAATTCTTATAGCAATATCCAGTTTCTACTGATGTACTAACGATGTACTACATATAGAACTGTTATTATTTTATGTGTGAAATCTAATAATTATAAACATGGATACTTTATTGATTCTCAAGTTTGTAATTGCCCTGGCTATCGGGGTTTTAATTGGCATTGAAAGAGAACGCAAGACCAAGGAATCAGAATTTGCTGGAATCAGAACCTTCATTTTAATTGCTCTTCTGGGCATTGTTTCTGCTTATCTATCGGTTTATTATTCTAATTTTGTTTTGATAGCATTCATAGGGCTTTCTATATTGATTGGTTTGAGTTACTGGGTGAGTACAAGGGATAATGGTGATGTGGGTCTCACCACTGAGATAGCTGCCCTTTTAACCTTTGTACTGGGGGTGATGTGTTTCTGGGATCAGGGATACAAACTGGCCCCGATAATTGCCATCATACTAACCACCCTACTGGCACTAAAACCATCCCTGCACCATCTGGTCCAGAAAATCAGTGAAAAGGAAATGATCGATACCTTGAAGTTTTTAATCATCGCCTTTGTTATTCTGCCCCTATTACCCAACCAGACCATGGGGCCCTGGGAGGTGTTTAATCCCTATCAGATCTGGCTCATGGTGGTTTTCATATCGGGAATCAGTTATGCGGGATATATAGCCATGCGACTGGTGGGTCCGGAGAGGGGATTGGGACTTACCGGGATTATTGGGGGATTAGTGTCCAGTACTGCGGTGGTCACAGCCATGGCTGCCCGGGTCAGGGAATCAGAAACCCTTATGAAGGCCGCAGTTTTTGCGGCGGTGGTGGCCAGTTCCATGATGTTTCTGCGGATTTTCCTGGAGATTCTGGTGGTAAATCCTTCCTTAGCTCCCTTACTGGCAGCTCCTATGCTCATTATGGGTATACTGGGGATTCTGTTAGGGGTGTGGGTATGGAGAAGTTCCACCATCCGGGAAATGGATTCCCGGGTTAAACTGGAGAACCCCTTCTCTCTAAAACCAGCCCTTATATTCGGGGCATTGTTTGTGGCCATTTTATTTATCAGTAAAATCGCCAACATCTATTTTGGTAGTAGCGGAGTTTATGTAGCCAGCATCATATCCGGGGTGGCAGACGTGGATGCAATTACCATCAGTATGGCCCTTCTGGCCCAGAGTTCAACAGTAACTGCCACCACAGCGGTTACGGCCATTACTCTGGCCAGCATATCAAATACTGTGGTTAAATTTGGAATAGCTCTTTTCCTAGGAACCCGGAAATTTGGAAAGAATGTAGGAGTTCTTTTTGCTATAATTATTGCCTCCGGTCTTCTGGCCATTATTTTAATTTAAATTATCTTTATTTTCCTAATCTGTCCTGATTTTTTTATTTTAGATTTATTAAAAATTTCAATAGTAAAATAAATTTAAATCAAACTTCTAGGATTAAATAGGATCCTATTAATTAACTAAAAACGAAAATAAACAATAGATTATAGATTTCAAAATAGCACAATTAATAAAAAAGTAAATAATTATAAATTATTAAGACCGAATCATGGTCAGCAACATCTTGTATTGCTCCACTGCATGCAGGGCGTGGGGCTCATTGGCGGGCATAATGATAAATTCGCCTTTTTTAACCAGATTCTCCTTCCCTGAGATGGTGATAAGTGCTTCCCCATCAATAATCTGTACCAGGGCATCAAAGGGTGCACTGTGTTCACTTAAGCCCTCTCCCTTATCAAAGGCAAATATGGTCACGGTACCGGTTTCTTTTCTGATTATTTCTCTACTAACCACAGCACCTTCCTGATATTCCAGTAGGTCTGCCAGGTTCAATGCTTTTGCTTTTAAATCTTCAGACATGAAATCACCACTTAAAATATAATGATTTTTCATTAAATAACTTTTTATTTATCAAAAAGTATTTTAAACAATTCGAGTATCTTTAGTGGGTCTAGGGACTTTTATAACCAGGAAACGAAGATCATCAGGACTTTCATTGTACCAGCAGTGCATGATATGGGCAGGACTCTCAATCAAGGAATCTTTTCCCACTTCCTCTTTTTCTTCGCCGATTTCCACTATCCCGGTACCTTCCAGCACATAAAAAATTACATCCACCGGAGTAATATGTCTTTTAAGAGATTCGCCTGGTTTTAAAGTAATATGAACAGTCACTGCGTTTTCAGTATCATATAATTTACGTACATCTACTTTATGAGGGGTTTCTGCAATAGGAACTTCCTTAAAGTTAGTAATTTTCATTTTTTAGCTCCTGACAATAAATAAAAACAATAAACAGATAAAATTTAGATAATTAATTATTAAATGAGGAAAAAAATAATTCCTCATTATATAGGTTAAATTAGGAACTTATTGTCCCATAATTTTCTTTATATCGTCTTCTGCTTCTCCCAGTGGGGTGAGTCCGTAGTTTTCCACCAGAACATTCACGATATCATCATTGGCCCATCCCGGCAAGATTGGTCCAATATACATTCCCTGCAGGTCCAGGGCTAACAGGCTCCACAAGATAGCGGCTGCTTTTTGTTCCATCCAGCTCAGGACTATGGTTAATGGCAGTTCATTTAATCCCACTCCGAATAATTCAGCTAATGCTGCGGCAATGTCAATGGCTACAATAGCGTCATTGCATTGTCCTAGATCTATGAGTCGTGGCACGCCTTCGATATCTCCCAGGTCCATGGCATTGAACCGGTATTTACCGCAGGCCAGGGTTAAAACCACAGCGTCTTCTGGTAATTTTTCCACAAACTCGGTGTAGTATTTGGCTTTAGCCAGTGGGGAATCACATCCGCCTACTAAGACGAACTGTTTGATTTTTCCAGCTTCTACCAGTTCTTTAATCTTAGGAGCTAATCCCAGTACGGTGGAAGCTCCGAATCCAGTGGTTAAAGTGGCTTGTGTTGGTTCTTCTTCCAGATCACCCAGTTCCAAGGCCTTTTCAATTACTGGAGTAAAGTCATAGTCTTCGATGTGCTGTACTCCGGGTAATTCAGCCACACCTACCGTGAACATCCTTTCTTTGTACTCGTCTTTAGGAAGTAAGACACAGTTGGAGGTTCCCACTACAGCCACATTGTAGTCAGCGAAGGTCTTTTTCTGGTCAAACCAGGGCCCTCCCAGTTGTCCCACCAAGTGTTTGTATTTTTTGAGTCCGGGATATCCGTGGGCAGGTAATAGTTCAGAGTGAGTGTATACATTGATTCCTTTACCTTCAGTTTGTTTTAAGAGTTCTTCCAGGGCTTTTAAACTGTGACCGGTGGCCACAATTCCGGGACCTTTAACCGCTCCTACTTTCACTTCAGTAGGTATAGGTTCGCCGTAGGTTTCCATGTGGGCCTTTTTTAGAAGTTGCATGGTTTTGATGTTCATTTTACCGGCTTCTAAGGCCAGTTCCACGAATTTACTGGCATCGAAGTTCACGTTGGTCAGGGTGGAGTAGAATCCTCTTTCCAGGAAGGCATCCACTTCGTCGTCGGTGTATCCTAATTCCCGGGCGTGGTACAGGTAAGCAGATATTCCCTTTATGGCGTAGAGCAGGTTATCCTGTAACCGGGCTACGGTTGGTTCTTTTCCACATACTCCTCTAACAGTACATCCAGTCCCACGGGCGGTCTGTGAGCACTGGTAACAAAACATATCTAATGCTTCTTTCTCCATTTTATTTCCTCCTTCTACTTTCTGGTCAGAATTTTGATCTTTCATGCCTCTAATCATATCAACAAATCCCATGTTATCGCCTCGTTTATCATTGAATTATTGGACCTTTTCATTTGATTTCAATTCCATCCATCAATTATGGCCCAATTAAATTTTCAGCACGGTTCAAACTGATCTTTGCCAACCTGGCACAGAGGACAAACCCAATCGTCAGGTAAGTCTTCAAATGATGTTCCAGGTTCTATTCCAGAGTCAGGGTCCCCGTCTTCGGGATTGTAAATATACGCGCATACTATACATCTGTACTTCATGTTTTTTCACCAGATTTGTTCCCTATACTAAACCCTACCCGCAAAACATATATAGTTTTTGTCACTAAATCAGTATAAAATAAGACAAAGAAAAAGATTGTTTTATAATCAAATTTTCCTAAAAAATCTGAGATAAAATGAATAATTAATAAATTTTTAGATAACTTTGATCAGATTTAAAAGGATTAAATATCCTATTTTAAGAATTATATGGTGATATTGTGCCAGTAAATAAAAAAACGTGGAATTCATTAAAAACTATGGGTTTAACTGATTATGAGGCCACGACATATTTGGCTCTGACATCAATGATTTCTGGAACTGCTACTGAGATTAGCACAGCCTCTAAAGTCCCCCGATCCAGGATCTATGATATTTTGAAAGAATTGGCCCGTAAAGGATTTGTAGAAATTGAAAGGGGCCGACCTTTAAAGTACATTGTGGTGCCCCCGGCAGATGTTTTTCACAGGCATAGACAAAGTCTATTGGAAGATCTGGAAGAGGCAGAGCTGGAACTCACTGCAGATTATGAGAGTCAGATCTCCCAGGTACCGGCTCCTATATGGCTAATACATGGACCAGAAAAAATCATTAAAAAAGAGATGGAAATAATTTCCCGGGCCAAGGAGAGCATCAATATCCGGGCGGGGTTCATGTTTGAGGGGGAAGCAGAACACCTTAAATCTAAAATCAACAAGGCAAATCGGCGTGGGGTGAAGACCAAAATAATGGCGGCTCCCTTTACTATCATTGGCAACAAGAAGATTCACCTCTCCAAGGAATTGAGTGGTATGCAGGCTGAGATCAGAATCTACCAGATACCCTTTGTGAAGATGATTGTAAGGGACGGTACAGAGATGATGCTCATATTCTCTAAATTTTCAGGTAAGGAGAAGAAGGCGGTTCCCCAGAGCGCCATTGGGGTGTGGAACCAGTATCCCGAGATTGCCCGGAACTATGCTCATGTATTTGAGAATATGTGGGAGGGAGACATGCCTAAAAGGGGTTGATTCGCCTATAATGGCTTTTTAATGGTATATTAATTATTAATCGCTTTTTTTAAATTTTATTTTAATTTATTTTGAAATATTTTTATTATTTTTAATATTTTTTAAAAAATAATAATTCGTATGATGGTATATGAAACTGATTAATTTAAATGAAACTTAAATAAACTTAAAAAGTATGAGGATTAATACTCAATAATCTATATTCATATAAGTATCTAAATTATAAGTTATCTACTGTAATGATTAATTTTCATTAAATTCAAACTTATTTATTAGGTTAAATATTAGGTGATAGGATGCGCGTATTGTTAATTCACTCTGATTATTTAAAATACCAAACTAAATCAAAAACCAGGATAGCAGAGCAGATCGAAGATGATAAGAAAGAAGGATTCTTTGAGGATTCATTAGTGGTCTTCACTGCTGTGGAACAGGAAGACGAGGAAAATCCACAAGAAATCGTGGAAAATGTTATCACGGAAGTCAAGGATGTTTTAGGTAAAATTGGCGCAGATAATGTGGTTATATACCCTTATGCTCATTTGAGTTCTTCTTTAAGTAAACCTGATGTGGCCAAGACTGTTCTGCAGGAAATGGAATCCCGACTCCAGGAAGAAGATATAAAAGTGGCCCGGGTACCATTTGGCTGGTACAAGTCGTTTGAAGTATCCTGTAAGGGACACCCTCTCTCTGAATTGTCCCGAACCATCACTGCTAAGCCCAGAGAAGAAGAAAAGGCAGATAAAGCCGAAGAATCCAAGTGGTACATTCTGGACCAGGGCAATCTAATTGATCCAGATGAATTCAAATTCGAAAACGAGGATCTACGAAAACTGGTAAACTATGAACTTGGAAAAGGTGAATCCAGTGGAGAAGAACCACCTCACGTTAAACTCATGCGGGAAAAGGGACTGGCTGATTACGAACCCTCTGCAGATGTGGGACACCTTCGATGGTATCCTAAGGGCCGGCTGATCCGGGATCTTCTGGCAGATTACGTTTATTTACTGGTAACCAAAGAGGGGGCCATGCCGGTGGAAACACCTATCATGTATGATCTGGCTGATGATGCCATACGGGTGCATGCCGAGAAATTCGGGGAAAGACAGTACCGTATGGGCCACAAGAATAAAGAGCTCATGTTGCGATACGCCTGTTGTTTTGGTGCCTTCCGGGTTTTATCTGATTCATTCCTGACCTGGAAGAACTTACCGGCACGGGTATACGAACTCTCCACCTACAGTTTCCGGATGGAGAAAAAGGGAGAAGTTGTGGGACTCAAAAGGCTGCGTGGTTTCACCATGCCCGATCTGCACACGGTGTGCAGGGACTTGGAACAATCTCTGGTGGAATTTGATAATCAGATTGATATGTGTATGCAGACGGGAGTGGACTTCCAGGTGAACTACGAGGTAATCTTCCGGGCCACCCAGGACTTCTACGACCAATATAAAGAATGGATGCATGCTTCCGCAGCAAAAATAGGAAAACCAGTCTTATTAGAGATTTTACCAGAACGTAAACATTACTGGATATCTAAAATGGACTTTGCTGCTATTGATTATCTGGGACGACCTATTGAGAATCCAACCGTCCAGATAGATGTGGAGAGCGGCGAAAGATTTGGTATCACCTATCTGGAAGAAAACGAAGAGGAAGGATACCCTATAATCTTGCACTGCAGCCCTACTGGAAGTATCGAACGGGTTATCTGCAGTTTGTTGGAGAAAACCGCCATTGAAATGAAGGAAAAACCACCAATGTTGCCGGTATGGCTAACTCCTACCCAGGTACGGATTTTACCAATTGCCGAAAGGCACATGGACTATGCCCTGGATCTGGCCCGACAGATTAAGGATCAAAACATTCGAGTGGATGTGGATGACCGGCCAGAAACTGTGGGTAAAAAAATACGTAATGCTGCTACAGAATGGGTGCCTTATGTGGTGGTTATTGGGGATAATGAAATGGAAAAACGAGAAAGTCAGGAATTGACAGTCAATATCCGGGAAACCAAGGAAAAACAAGTCATGGATTTGGAAACCCTTGTTAAAACGGTTCAAGAAGAAACCCGGGATATGCCATTCCGTGCTCTGCCTCTTCCTCTGCAGGTGTCCCAGCGTATCAATTTTTAATCCAATCAACGGTTAATTAATTTTTTTCTTTCTTAATTTCTAATTCTTTTCTTTTTTTATTTATTTTACTTTATTTTCGTGATGTCCTTGAAATTAATTTAATATTAATAAATAAATCAATGGAAGTAAAGGGTCTTAGTTTTAAGCCCATAATACGGGTTTTACCACAAAAGTTATAACTTATAACTTAGAAGTATATTACTATAATATTATTATAAAATATCTGTGGGAGGATTTTTTCATGGGAGAAGTAGTAGCAATCATCAATCAGAAAGGAGGCTGTGGTAAAACCACCACTGCGGTTAATCTATCCACTGCACTGGCACTTTTAGATAAAAAAGTATTGGTGGTGGATCTTGATCCTCAGGGAAATGCCACCACTGGTTTTGGTGTGCAAAAATCCGATTTAGAGAGAACAGTATACACGGTGTTGAGTAGACAGGCTACCATGCGAGAAGCAGTAACCCCTACCATGGTGGAAGGATTGTTTCTGGTGCCCAGTAATATTTCCCTGAGTGGGGCAGAGGTGGAGCTCAGCCGGGAAATTGGTTTCCATTCTATATTAGAAGAAGCCCTTAAAGAGGTAAAAGATATATTTGACTACATTTTAATTGATGTTCCACCTTCCCTGGGGATTCTCACCCTTAATGCACTGGTGGCTGCAGACAGTGTGATTATACCTATTCAGGCGGAATATTATGCCTTAGAAGGTATGGCAGATCTACTAAAAACAATTAACCTTGTACAAGAACGATTACAAAGTCCCGCTCCAATTAAAGGTATATTGATGACTTTATATGATTCCCGCACCAGACTAGGCCGGGATGTACACCACGAAGTTAAAAAATTCTTTGGGGAGGAGGAATACATCTTCAAGACCACCATCCCCCGTAATGTGCGACTGGCCGAGGCCCCCAGCTATGGAAAGCCCTGCATATTATATGATCAGGAAAGTACAGGTACCATTGCTTACATCAAACTGGCCCAGGAAATGGTTAAACTGGAGGATTAATAATGGCCAAACGCAAGTCTTCCAAATCCAAAAGCACAGGTTTGGGGCTGGGTTTGGATGCTCTTATTAAAGCCAAAACTAAACCGGTTGAAGAGCGTGATGCTGATGGGGGTACTGATTTAATATTAGAATCGGATGAGGAGCTGGAGGTATCTGTCACCAAGAAGGAGGATGTTCCAGAAACTCCTAAAAAAAGAACCCGAAAATCTAAAAAATCCCCATCTAAGAAGTCAAAGACTCCTCAAAAATCTGCTGCTTCAGAATCTACCAAAAAATCCACTAAAAAAGATTCATCTGTATCCTCTGCTGATTCTCAACGGGTTGAGGCAGTTTTAACTGAAGTCCGGAAGAATCCCCGGATTAGTTTGTGGTCGGCTCGTTCTGCTGCGGTTCTCAGGTACCTTAAAAAGACACAACCAGAATTCAGTATCAGTAATGAGGCATCAAAACTCATTGAAGAGGCAGTTAAAGAGAAATATCCTGAAATATGGGATATTTTTGATGATATTTAGTCAAATCTCTTGTTTTTTTATTTTTTTAATTTTTTTCAACAATGATTTTTTTCTATAATTCTTATCATTTTCCTATAACCGTCCCTTATAACTTATAAGTTATAACTCGCTAAGTGATAAGTTATAACTTATAACTAGATTTTTCTTTTGCCTGAAAAATTATTAAAAATTTATTTAAAAAGTTTTAAGGTCTTGAATTAAAATTAATAGGCATCCAGGGCGGTCTGATAATTTCCCTGTAACTTGATGAATGTTTCAGCCCGATTCACCGCCACACCTAATTTTTTCAAGTCATCCATTTTATGGAATGGTTTTTTTTGACGGATGGCAATTATACGACGGGCAGAAATGGTTCCAATACCCGGCACCCGGATAAGGTCCCGGTAAGATGCTGAATTTATTTCCAGGGGGAAAATATCCATTTCCCAGGCGGCAGTAATTTTAGGATCCTGTTCCACATCTAAAAGCCCATCTTCCTGAAAAACCAATTCGTCTAACTTAAAATTATAGGAATTTAGAAGTGCATCGGCCTGATAAAGCCGTCCTGCTCTTTGAGGATGAGGTCCGCTCTGATTCTCCAGGGGGGTCTCTTCCAGTGGCTGAAAAGCCGAAAAATAACTTCTCTTCACATCCAGTTTGTTATATAACCATTTGGCGCGATTAAGAATATCCTCGTCGGTTTCATCAGTGGCCCCTACAATCATCTGGGTGGTCTGTCCAGAGGGGGCATACTTGGGATTACGTTCATGGATATCTTTTATCCATTTTAAACGGCGCATAATGTCCTTCTGGTAATCTTTAGTGCTGGTAAGCTCGGAAAGCCCATCAGGGGTGGCTGCCTCAATATTCACACTCACCCTATCTGCCAGGGCCATGGCTCTTTTAATCAGATCTTTAGAAGTTCCGGGAATAATTTTAAGGTGTATGTAGTCTTGATAGCCATGTTCTAGTCTTAAGATACGGGCCACTTCCACCACATTTTCCATGGTGGATTCAATGTCTCCTGAAATCCCGGAACTTAAAAATAAGCCATCCACCAACTTGCGCTGATAATAATTAAGAAATACTCGAGTTAATTCTTCAGGAGTAAGTTCCATACGAGTAAAATTCCTTTTACTATGATTAACACAGTATTTACAGTCATTACAACACTTATTACTCATTAAAACCTTGAATAGGGGTACTTGACACCCATTACTCCTGGTACTATAATATATTCCTGGTAGCTGGGGAGTGGATTGTTTATGATGATTCACATAATCACACAGGTCGTACTGAGCAGTATCACTTAAAACCTGCATTTTGCGCATGGTATTCATTGAAATATAATCTGTCTCCCCAACTATAATTGTGTTATGGTAGACCATTTGAAAATAAATATTGATCCAGATAATGGTGTATGAATTAGATAGAAGAAGATTAGATAAGAAGAGGAATTTGATAAAGAAAAAATAATATTAATTATTACAGAAAATTACAGAAAATATGGAGGCCTGCATCTCAAACTGAAATTTTTTTAAGACCCGTTTTTTCAAAAATTACTCCCATACTTAAATAAAATGGTGGATTTACTATAAATTATGAGAATTGTTTTGGCAGGTACTGGAAGTGCGGTGGGAAAAACCACCATTTCCACCGGAATCATGAAAGCTTTATCGGCAGAAAAGAAAGTACAACCCTTTAAAGTAGGCCCAGATTACATTGACCCTACCTATCACACCCTGGCCACCGGGAATCGCTCCCGTAACCTGGACTCCTTTTTCATGTCGGAGGGACAGGTGAGGGAGGCATTTAACCGTGCACTTAGTATATCCCAATCAGATTATGGGATTATTGAGGGTGTAAGGGGTTTATATGAAGGTATAAGTCCTATTGAAGATGTGGGAAACACGGCTTCCATTGCCAAAGCATTAAATGCTCCAGTAGTATTGATAATGAATGCTCGTAGCCTGGTTAAAAGTGCCGCGGCGGTGGTGCTGGGATTCAAAACTCTGGATCCTCAGATACGTATCGAGGGTGTGATCTTAAACCAGGTGAAAAACCAGCGCCACTACTTGAAAGCCAAAGAAGCAGTGGAGAAATTATCTGATACTCCTGTTTTAGGGGGAATACTTCGCAGTGACTCTTTAACCGTAGAACAAAGGCATTTAGGTCTGGTTCCAGCTGTGGAAAGAGAAAACTTGCTGGAATACATTGAAAAATGGGGTCAGGTGGTGGAGGAAAACATTGATCTGGATGCCCTGCAGGATATAATGAAGAATGCAGGTAAGATTCCTGGTGAAAAAGAACCTCTCTGGCGGGTCCAGAATAATCAGAAGGTGAAAATTGGGGTGGCTCATGATGAGGTATTCACTTTTTATTATCAGGAAAATCTGGAAGCTTTGGAAGATAATTCTGCAAAGATAGTGCCTTTCAGCCCGTATCATGATGAAGAAGTTCCTGATGTGGATGCACTCTATATTGGTGGGGGTTACCCAGAGATATTCTCTAAGGAGCTGGAAAATAATACTTCCATGCGTAATTCCGTCAAGAAGTTCCATGGGGAGAACAGACCTATCTATGCGGAGTGTGGCGGTTTAATGTACCTCATGAACTCTATTAACCAGCATAAAATGTGTGGTGTCTTCCCGTACTCTGCTGAAATGACTCCTAAGGTGCAGGGGTTGAGTTATGTTATTGCCCGGGCTCAGGAAGATAACATCATCACCCAGAAAGGAGACATACTGCGTGGCCATGAATTCCATTATTCCCGGGTTAATATTCCAGAAAAAGCCCGTTTCGCCTTTGAAGTACTGCGGGGTCGTGGTATAATGGATTTACAGGATGGCATCATGGATAAAAATACAGTGGCTAGCTATGTGCATACCCACGCCGCAGCCTGCCCGGGATTTGCAGAAAACTTCACCCGTAATGCCGCGGAATTATAATTTGCTTTTATAATTATGATTAGTTACGGATTAGAGATAAGATAATATGAAATTTCAGGATCTAAAAAAAATAGACATTTTTTCCCCATATATAATAATTTTCGGGATACTATTGTATCTGGCTCTGGCCCTCCCGGCATTTTATTATCATATTAAAGGATTAAATCCACCATCCCTTAACGTATATTTATATTTCCTTGGGGGAACTCTTTTCTTCTTAATAGGGGTTTTATTTCCGAAATTATTAGAAAAACTGAATAATGCGTTTAATTTTAATAGATTTAAAAATTCCAACCAGAATAAGCAGAAAGATGAAAAAGAGAGGTTATTCACCCGCTTCAACTTCACAAAAACCGAGTTAATCCTCATCCTAGTCGTATTCCTGGGGATATTGCTCCAATCCATTAATTTATACAATTCTGGAGGAATACCTCTTTTTAGCGGTTATTTAAAAGCTAAAGCGGTGACCCGGATATGGATAATTTCTTACTTGCTGTTCTTACCGGGTATAAACATACTTCTGGCTAAATATAACAGAAAATGGTATTATCTGTTATTTATTTTAGGAATGGCTTTATTTGCATTCACCGGTTACCGTACCACCACTATTGTTATCATACTGAGCGTTTTCATAACCTTATACTTTACCCGGAATCTGAAATCAATATATTTCTTGTTATTTGTGGCAGCCCTGGCAGTAATAGGTCTTTTAGTGGGATATATTGCAGTAAAATCGATTCAATGGCAACAATGGGCCCTTAATCCATTAGAGTTGTTTTTTTATCGGGCGGGATATACCTTAACTGTTTTTGACCAGTTACTCCTGAAACAGGGCACCACCCATGGAACCTTGTTTTACTACTCCCTGACCGGATTTTTCCAGGCAGCCGATCCTCGGGCTATGGTGGGACAGGCGGTACTGGGATATGATCATTCCACAACCTCCACCATATTTGGCCCGGCCTTACTGGACTTTGGAATGTGGGCCTTAGCCATTCAAATGTTTCTAATAGGTTTGCTTATGCAGCTAATGTACTCGCTGCAAAAAAAAATAAAAGGTGTTTATACAGCATTTTATGCTATAATCCTGGCTCAGACTCTGGTTTGGATTGAAACCGGCCCCACAGATCTGGTGGTCTGGATATTCTATTTAATATCTTT
The DNA here is from genome assembly GCA_002504725.1 of Methanobacteriaceae archaeon UBA587. GTDB lineage: Archaea > Methanobacteriota > Methanobacteria > Methanobacteriales > Methanobacteriaceae > UBA587. The sequence continues at coordinate 79,097 of DATN01000008.1, forward strand.
TATTTTAATTATATGGGCTTTCAAATCCAATAATACTATCAAATAAATATTAGGAAATACAATTTAAACAAGGTGCTATTATGAAAATTGCAGTAGCTGCAGAATCGGCCCCAGCCCGGACTTTCGTACCCCTCCTGGAAAAACTGGATATGGAAACCATAGGGTTATCCCACGGGCCCGGGGCAAAAGAACTCCTGCAACCATATTGTAGTGAGATTCATCCCATTGGACAGGGGAGAGGTGCAGGAGCCCAGAAAAGATCAAATTCCCAGATTGCTAAACTGGTTATTAAGGATATATTAAAGGCCCGCCGTGCTCTCCAGGGCAAGGGAGTGGGTTTAGTTTTAACCTGTGGAAATGCAGGTGATGTGCGTAAGGCCATATCTGCTGCAAATATACTGCGTATTCCCACTTTACATATTGAACAGGATATCTACAATCCTATTGAAATGATTGCCTTTTCTAATCTGATTACAGCTCCTTCTGAGGATTATAAAAATTATCTGGAGAATAATTATTCCCTGAAAAATGTGCACAACATCGGGGGATATCCCATGGCAGCTTATGTCAGTAAAATGAATATATTGGGAAAGGAGGAGATCAAAAATCAATATGGTGTTGATGAATTCGTTTTACTGGCATTAGGCGGTGATTTAAAGGGGGAGGATATTCCCCCACTTATCCAGGTTATGGAATCGCTGGAGAAAACAGTACTGGTGGCACCCTTCCGTTTTAGTCCGGAATTCGTGCGATCTCAGGTTAGTTCTAATCATATTCGTGTGCTGGATGGATTTGTGGATCTTCCCAGTATAATGAATGCATCCCAGGCCCTGGTTTATGGGGCTGGAATGGGCATCACCCTGGAAGCAGGTATTTTAAAGGTGCCTTCCATTAAGATAGCTGGATTTCATCACCAACACGCCAGTGTGGATCTGGCCCGGGTTCTGGGCATAAAAGTACTGGATATTAATCAGATTCCCTCTGGTTTTGACGATTTAAAGAAACCTGATGGCGACTATTTGGTTGATAGTGCCCAGATTGCCATTAATAATTTGATTTCATTAATTACTAATTTTAATAATGAAAAAAGATCTAAAAGTGGCTTTAAAAGTTTGAAAAAGATTTGGAATGCCCGCTCACAGTTCCGATAACTTGTTCTGCTATTTTATTTTAACACTTTAAGAGATTCTATTTTTTTCATTTTTTTCAATAACCTCTAATTTTCATATTGTATTACCTTTTATACCAATAATATTAAATATTAATTAAGTATTACTTAATTGTATCAAAATTAATATCAGGTGATTGGCATAAAAGGAAGGCAAATTTCTCGTATTGATTCTTGGAATGATTCCTCGTCCTTAAGGGGAAGATTAAAGCATAAAATTGTAATGCAAAGTACCAGTTACAACTGTGGCCCGGCGGCACTGGCCACGGTAATGAATTACATGGGAATTCAGTGCAATGAACAGGATCTGGCCCAACTGGCCGGCACTGATGAGACGGGAACCACCATGTATGGTCTCATGCAAGCAGCACGTAAACGAGGTTTAAATGCAAGAGGAGTAAGAAAAAAGGCTGAAAATTTGAGGGTAAGTGATATAGTATTTTTAAATATGGGTGGAAAGACTCATTACAGTGTTATCCATCATTTGGGGTCAAAGACGGTGATCTTAGCTGATCCATCCTTAGGGGAGATTGAACTGAAAAAGGAGGAATTCCTTAAAATTTACAGTGGAAATGCTCTGGTGTTAATGGGAACTCCCTTTGAATAAACACATTAAAAAAATCATTCAAATTATTTTAAATATTCATAAAATCAATTAAATGAATTTAAATAGGCTAATTATAATATATGATTATTATTTTTAATTTTAAACATGTTTAAGGAGTGTTTCTATCAGGATTCATTACTCCTATAAAAACTTAATCATCATAATTAAATCAAAAAGTACTTAATATCTCAAGTATTAACACATTTTGGTGATATAATGGTTGTAAAAATCGGTATAATTAAATGTGGTAACATCGGTACCTCTCCTGTCTTGGATTTATTACTTGATGAGAGAGCAGACCGACCAAACATAGATGTATGTGTAATCGGTTCTGGGGCTAAGATGAACCCAGAAGAAATCGAAAAAGCCGTACCATTAATGCTTGAAATGGAAAGGGACTTTGTTATATTCATAAGCCCTAACCCAGGCGCTCCAGGTCCTGCTAAAGCCAGAGAATTATTATCTGCAGCAGACGTACCTGCCATCATCATTGGTGACGCTCCAGGGCTACGATCCAAAGACGAAATGGACGAACAAGGTTTAGGATACATCATCGTTAAAGCCGACCCAATGATCGGTGCACGAAGAGAATTACTGGACCCAACTGAAATGGCTTCATTCAATGCTGACGTAATTAAAGTGTTAGCTTTAACTGGTGCTTACAGAGTTGTACAAAACACCATCGACGCTGCAGTCGCAGCTGTTGAAGCTGGAAGCGCAATTGAATTACCTAAAGTGGTAATTTCCCGAGATGTAGCTATTGCAGCTGCTGAATTCTCTAACCCATATGCTAAAGCTAAAGCCATGGCTGCCTACGACATCGCTACCAAAGTAGCTGATATTGACGTAGAAGGTTGTTTCATGACCAGAGAAGCAGAAAAATACATACCAATCGTTGCATCTGCTCACGAAATGATTACTACCGCAGCTAAACTCGCAGCTGAAGCTCGAGAAATCGAAAAAGCTAACGACACTGTTGTCCGAACCCCACACGGTGGACAAGGACAAACCATGGCTAAGTCCGCTTTAATGGACAAACCAGAATAAGTTAGCTAACAAGCGGTCCTCTGGACTGCTAATATTTTATTTTTTCTTTCTTTTGTTTTAATTATCTCATTTTTTAATTAATTGAAAGTTTTTATCAATTCAAACTTGCTCATGGTTATTTATTGATACTTTTATTGATTATTATAATTTAGAATAAGCACAGAATTCGTATTATTGCATAAAATTATTTTAGATTTATATAGTACTAAATTAATATGTATTATGTAGTATTGTATTATCAAGGTGAAATATGATAGAAAATCTAATAGAACGTTTCTTTAAAGCAGCCACCATGGAGCGATGGAATGACCATATTCGTCCTGTGGAACTGACCGAACTGGATAAACAGGCTCATAAAATGATCATAGCATACGTCCTGGCTAAAATAGAAGAGGACAGCAGAGGTATTAAGTCTATTAACTGGATCAACCTTATTGAGGGATTTTTATTTGATTTTCTGTATCGTCTGGTTTTAACTGATCTTAAACCATCAGTTTTTCACCGTATGATGGATGAAAAAAGGGAAGAATTGAATCAGCACGTTTTAAGAGAATTGAAAACGGACCTGGAAGGTTTAAATGATCCTAATTTTGAGATTAAGTTCAAAAATTATCTTTCCAGTGGCGAGGTAACCTTGGAGAGAAAAATTCTCCGGGCAGCCCATTATCTAGCCACGGATTGGGAGTTTAAGATAATCTATAATAGTGCACCATTTATCTATGGAATTGAAAAAACCAAGGAAAATATAGAGAACCAGATTGAAGATCACTACGATCTGATTGGTGTTCAAAAGATAATGCTTAAGAAGAAGTCTTTTGGATTCATAGATTTATGTGGGCAGCTCCGTTTCCAAAAAAGATGGGCCCACACGCCCCGCATACCTGAAACATCGGTATTGGGGCACATGTTGATAGTGGCTGCTACTTCTTACCTGTGCACCATGGAAATGGGGATAAAACCCTGTGACAAGAGAGTATACAACAACTTTTTTGCGGGTCTGTTTCATGATCTCCCGGAAGTCCTGACTAAAGATATTATTTCGCCAGTTAAACAGTCAGTGAAAGGTTTAGATGATATTATAAAGGAATACGAAGATTATCAGATGAAAAAAGAATTACTGCCTCTTCTTCCGAAAACATGGCACCCTGAAATGCAGTATTTCACTGGAGACGAGTTCAAGAATAAAATCAAGCAAGAAGATGAGGTTAAATTCGTTTCATTCAATGATTTAAATAAAAAATACAATGATGATGTTTTCATGCCATTGGACGGAGAATTAATCAAGGCGTGTGATAGGTTAGCTGCTTTTGCCGAGACCAAAATATCATTCCGGCATGGAGTCACCTCCAAAGACATGGAAGAAGCCCAAAAAACTATGATGGATGAATGGAAATCTAAAAAAGTTTCAGGAATTGATTTTGGTCAAATTTTCCGAAATTTAGAGAAACTAATCGATGAATAATGTTATAATAGCCTCAAAGAGAGATATTATGGTTTCAGAAAGGGATTTAAACAGAATATTCGATGATTATAATGAAATAATGATTTTTGCATCGTCAAATAGGCAGAAAATAAGTTTGATTGAGGAAAAAACTAATTTTAAAAATACTGAAGAGTTTATGCATCTCATGGATTTCATGCAGTTCCAGGTTGCTAAAATTGATTCTGTTTTAGGGATTATTGATGATTTACTATCTGATTACCATCAGATGGCTATTGAAATTGAACCTCATGAGTTGAATGGCATGGAACATGATCTAGAAGTCGTTAAAAAGGAATATGTTTCTATTTTAGATCATTGGAGTGATTATGGACAAACTTTTTATTAACCTTATTATATTTTATTTTTAAAAATAAGATTGGAATTCATTTAATTATCAAATTAATTTTATTAGAGGGTTATATATTTTTCTTAAAGTTTAATAATTCTTAATTCCCGCTAAATATATCTTATTTTAGTTTTTTCTTTTTTCAAAATATAATTTAGTATTACTATTTTTTTATTAGTATTACAAAAGACCGGGATTTACACTGAAAAGTAATAACACAAAACTAATAAAAAGTATTAAATAGGAATAAAGCCAACCATTTTTTACTAAACGTAATGGAGGTGATAAGTATTAAGAAACAAGGAATTAAGAGACATATGGTATTACTGAGCTTAACGGTTCTTTTGGCACTGTGTATTTGTGGAGCGGTGTCCGCAGAAGACTTATCAACTACAGGAGGCAATGAAACCACTACGGTTGATAATCAGATGGTTGACCCTATTATTGGGATAACTGTGAATTATGAGTATGATTCGGACAAGAACATTAATCCGGAAATAAAGGTTTACGATACTACTGGTACAAAGATAAATTTCACAAAGACATATTCTGATGCTTTTAAAGCATATCAACTTAGTTTTGATTATTCTGGAGTTGTCAATGGTACTAAATTCAACATTACAGTTTCAGCACCGGTTATATTACTCAGATGCAGCAGCTGAGTGTTTTCACTTCAGCAACCAATGGTTCTGACCCTAATTACTATGGCAATGCGGTCTTCAATATGAAAGCCACGGCAAACTACAAATTAGGAAGGACAGTAACCCAGAAAGCCAACCAGATACTTAACTTCTCTGGTGCAGATAGCGTTCTGGTCATAACTACTGCAGGTGTGCCCAAATTGAATGTTGAGACCAGTGAGGACTGTATTGAGGGTATCCTGAATCAGGCCAATGGTTTCATAAGCTATGGTAAGGGTAATTTGTTGATGTTACGGCAAACCGCAAATGATCCAGTGGACTTTGCTTTCATAGCTAAGAAAGGAAACACCTTAACCACGGTTATATTCAGAAACGGTTCCACAAAACCGGCTTACATTGGCACCATATCTGAGAACATGACTCATGCTCAATGGAACGCCTATGTAAAGAATGTAACCACTGAAAATGGATTCTCATTTGCCAGCCTGGCCAATGCTTGGGCAGCTGGAGCTCCTAATGATGTATTAAGAGAAGCTGCTTTCCATGGGCACGTCTGTCAAGGAACACTGGGGGGATACACCATAACCAGGGCATTATTACAGTACTATCCTCCGGTACAAGCTACCATGGGCGGACCTGGATCTCCAGGAGATGTAACTTCCTATAAAATCCTGGGGGTACCTGGAGACTCTGATGATGATGCAGTAATGTATTTCCTGGATGCTACACCGGGTAAAAGTGGATACGTGGGTTATGATACCACTTCTACTGGGGCTACTGTAAGCATGGTGGGATTCATCCGCTGGACCGACACCACCTACAAACTGGTGAACAATACCGACGGAACCCAGTCCTATGTGGTAAATGTACCGGGAAATGGAACCCTCATAGTAATGAGTTACAATAGAGATGCTAACCAGCAATTATTCATGGCTGAAAAAGGGATAACCACCTTGGGGTCACTGGAAGAAATTCAGTTTAATTCATGGATAATTCAGAAAATCTTAACCAACCCTATTAGTCTGGTTAATGTGACCCTGGAATTACAGGGATTGAATGAAACTCATTACTACTACCTGGTGGGAACCGCCACTAATATTACGTTCCCTACCACTGCTAATGCCACCAACAAGGGTCAGACCAGATTCAATGCCTCAGAAGCACATGGTCTGGATATTGCTTACATCCAGAGTCTGAACCTGCCTAATGCCACCCGTTCCAACAATGTCACTGCCATCGATAACCTGAACTATAATGAAATGAAGGACATCGGTAAAAGGGCTGCGGAACTGGCAAAACAGATATTCCTAGCCCAGGGTATTGATCTGGAAAAGGATGACATGGACTTAGCTGTTCTGACTTCTGCAGGTTATGTCTATCTCAACGGACAAACCACCGAAGCAACCTGGGATGGTATTTTTGAAGTTTTAGGTTCCCGTTTAAGTAGGTCTACTCTTCTACCAATTCATATGGGACTATGGAAACCATTATGGTTTGACTTTGTCCTGAGAGGATTTGATGGAACCACCATGAGTAATGTGTACCTTAGATACAACCCCAACAATGATACCTTCTTTATAGGTAACAATACGGCTACTGATGGTAATTTAGTAAATGACATTGGACCTGCTGCTTTAAACAATGCTAGTAAAGTAGGTAATCTGAGCAAGTACGTTATTCCTGATGGAAACTGGTTCAATATCCAGAGTATTGCCAATGCCTGGAGAAATGACCCATCATTCGACCAGTTGATAACCTTCCTCTTCCACGACCACGCCTGTCCGGGAGTACAGCCCGGATTCTTTATAACGGACTATATCTTCCAAAACTATCCATTAAGTGGCAATCAGAGCTACTTCTGGATGGCATCCAGTATCTACTGTAAGGACGACAGTCTGGTCTACTTACTGGGCGTTTCTCCTGGAATGGGAAGCTATATGAACCAAAGACTCACTGGTGAAGAAACTTCCTCTGAATATCTGCCTGGCGGAACTGAGGAAGGAGTGATAGTAGTCTGGGATCCAGATACCAACACGGGAAAGGCAGCCATAATAAGTTTCAAATGGCCTACCTATAACTTAGCAGGTCTCACTACCAGTGAAGCTCAAAGGGAAGCCATGATATCTGCATTTGTAGCTCTTTACAAAGGACAAAACAGTCCCTATATTGCGACTCCCCTGAGTATTGTTACTTCTGAAGAGAAGTATATCACTAAAGAAGAATTCGACCTTATTAAACAGGGTGGAACTGCTTCTGCAAGTGCTTTAGCTTTCCTAAAGGGTTTACCAGTACGATCCTTATCTGATCTGATACCTGCTGTTGATGATGGTTCAGATGATGGTAATGATGATGGTAATGATGATGGAAGCAATGATGGATCCAACAATGGTGGTTCTCATAATGGAGGATCTCACTCTAATGGAGGTGCATCTGTTGGTGAAAGTTCTGTAGCGGTTTCTGCAGCTTCTGAAACTACCGAAGCTGGTGATGATTCCTCTTCATCTGGTAAAAAAGCCTACGAGGTTACCAAAAATAACAGCAACACTTCTAGTGGAGATAACATGGGCTGGTATATTTATGGTCTGATTGGTATCTTTGCTCTGGGTGGATTAGTTGGATTTGGTTTCCTGCGAGGAGGACTCGGTGGAAAAGTATAAGTAAATCAACATTAGAATCCGGGGTTTTTTGCTGGATACTCCAGCAACCCTTTATTTTTTTAATAAAAATTTAATCGTATTAACTACAATCAATTGCCATTTTAACTCTTAAAACTAAATGGAGGTGGGAACATAAAAAAAGAGATCATAATCTTAATAACTGCTTCAATTCTTTTAACCAGCATGGGTGTTGTAGTGGCTCACCCCGGGCATGGGGATTATTATCCCGATGAGGTGACCTTTAATGATACTTCCAGTGGAAGTTCCAGTGATAATTATGATAAAAATACTAATACTGGATCTGATGCTTCTTCTTCGTCATCATCGTCTTCATCTCCCTCTTCTTCGGATACCTCATCTAAAGAATCAGATGAGGGAACTTCCAACACCAGTGCCGATACTGGCGGTGTAGAAGAAGTAACTGATGTTAATAATTCTACCAACTATCCATCTAAAAATTCTGATAACATGCCTGGGGATATTCTTTCACTAATGGTGGTATTTGGGATGGGTTTTGGCGCAGTAATTGCTTTATCTAAACTAGGACTATTATCCAAATAAGATGAAGTATATTTCTTCAATTTATATTTTAAATAGAGTTTTAATCAAAGGAGGAGGATTTATTCTTGCATTTACCTGACGGACTTTTACCTTTAGGGCAATCAATGATTTACTTTATTATAGTACTGATACCCTTGGCTTTATATTTCTTTAAACTTTCTAAAAACGATTCTAAAGAGAAAATAATTGTAAGCACAGGAATACTTTCAGCTGCAGCTATTGCAGGGTCTTCTATATCCATACCCTCTCCATTCGGGGTTCCCATACACTTTTTTATAATCCCCTTAGCTGCAATATTGGTAGGGCCTTTGAGCGGGGTTATGGTGGCATTTTTATGTCTTTTGGTGCAGTTCCTATTTTTGGGGATGGGAGGCATCACCTCATTAGGGGCCAATGTCTTTACCATGGGGATAATGATAAGCTGTTCCACCTACTTTTTCTACAAGCTGACCCTAGATTTAAATGAAAAATTGGCGGTATTCTGTGGTACACTGCTGGGAATAATAATGGGGACCATAACTCAAGTTTTCATATTGGTGTTAGCAGGTGTGGCCACCTTTGAAATGTTACTGGCTTCATTGATACCATTTTATTTATTCATAGCAGTACTTGAAGGGGCCGTAAATGTTTTCATAATATCTTTTATCTCTAAAATTAAACCAGAGATGTTAAAAATGGATAAAATTTGAATTATAATCTTAAGGAGACTTTAAAGTGAATATTAAATTAATTACTTTTCTAATAATTTTTTTTGGAATGATAAATACCGTCCATGCCCACGGTGTGGATGTTACCAATCAATCAGTGATTGTAATTGCGGATAATTCCACTGGAGTCATGGTTAAAAAACTGGCAAATGAGATGGGCCTCAATGTTTCAGTATACAACTTTAAATCAGCGGCTGATGTTGAACACCAATTAGAGCATGCTCTTTCCGATCCTAACAAGAGAATTCTTGCAGTAGCCTATCAGGACACAGTAAATCTATTTATATCTGAAAATCCATCTGTTTCCAATAGAATTTTTGTAAGTTCTGCCAATGAAACTGATATTAAAAATGGGTTAATGCTACTGACAGACAATACAAATAGCGGTTTCTTGCTTCCCTTTGCAACTGGTTTGCTGGTGGGGTTGATGGCAGGTCTGGGTTTAGGTGCCTTCTGGACGAAAAGGAAAAATTCATAATATTTTTGTAATTTTTTCCCTTTGCACCTTTTTTCATAACTTTATTTTAGTATTAAAAAAGACCTTGATTTCCAGTGAAAAGTAATAAAAAATTACATTAAAAATAAATATTTTTCATTATAGATAGAGGAGCCCATATTGATATATCTCCTCCTACAATCATTATAGTATTTATTTTTGATCTATGTGGAAAATGATAACTGCCTTGACTATTAGTGCTATAAAACCATTAAATGATAATTTTCATAAAGGATTCTTTAAGGAATTAATCAGTAAATTTCTCCCGAAATTTTTGGCTTTAAACAAAAAAGAAAATTGAGTTTTCCTGGAAGTGGATTGAATTTAAAATATGAAATTAGGGCGGGTGAAATATACATCCCTTTTTTCTAAGCTAGTCCTAATTAACATCAATGTTAAAAGGGATATTTATAAGACGCCTTTGGTACTGGGTATCTGATCGTGTTCCACCTGCACAGCATCCTTTAATGCCCGGGCTAGAGCCTTAAACAAGGCTTCGATCTGGTGGTGATCATTTTCTCCTTCCACCCGAGCATTGATGTTTATATGGGCGCTGTGAGCAAATGATTCCAGGAAGTGTTCCACATTTTCTGTGGAAAGATCCCCTACTTGAGGTTTGTGGAAGTTCATGTCCATGATACAGTAGCTCCGGCCACTAATATCCACTGCTACGGTGGCCAGTGCCTCGTCCATAGGGACAATTGAGTGGGCTATTCTTTTTATTCCTTTTTTATCTCCCACTACTTCTTTAAATACTTCTCCTAATAGTATTCCCACATCTTCCACGGTGTGGTGGTCGTCTACTTCCACATCTCCCTGGGCACGGATTTCCAGATCAAAGAATCCGTGTCTGGCAAAGGATTCCAGCATATGGTCCAGGAAGTCCACTCCAGTTTCAACAGTATACTGTCCCTTTCCATCCAGGTTTAAAGAAATATCAATTTCTGTTTCAGAAGTTTTTCTTTTCTTAGAACTTTCCCTTGGCATCATTATCATCTCTAACAATTTTTATGGCTTGTTCGGGACATTTACCCGCACAAATAGTGCACTGGTGGCAGAATTCTAGATTATCTGCAACCGCTTTTTTTGATTTCTTGTCAATACTCCAGATCACTCCTCCTTTAGGACAAGCTTCCAGGCAAGTTCCGCAGCCGGTACATTTATTTTTGTCAACTAGAATTTTCATAAGTTAACCTCTTCTCATGCTTTGATGATTTTCGATGTTATTTTACCTTTTTTCTCATATTTCCTTAGATTATAAGTTATAAGTTATAACTTCTAAGTTATAAGATATAATAATTAAATTTTAATTAAAGATAGTGATGTAGCTTTAAATCCCACAAAAACCTTTTTTTCAAGACTTAATTCCAATTTTTCCCAAGAATATTTTGTAATATCTACTAAAACCGTAATAACAGGGTCTAAGGCTACTTTAAGTCTTACCATTTCGTTTTTTATTTCCATACTCACTATTTTTCCTTCCACAATATTCCTCACACTGGATTCTTGGGGCTGGAGCATTATGAAAATATCTTCTGGGCTGATTAGAATTAAGACATTGTCTCCTTCCTCAAAGTTTTCAATTAGAGGAAGTAAAACTTCGTTTTTTCCAATTTTAATATTCATTACCCGATTATCTAAATCTAGAGAACTTACCTTACCTTCTATTTCATTCAAATTGGAGTGTTTTTTCAGTATCTGGTTTAGTTTAGTGAATTCTCTAAGAATTAATTTTCCTGTATCTGAGAGTTCACTCCCTCCCCCGCCCCCTTTACCTCCTCTTTGGGTAAATACCACTGGAGTTCCCACGATTTTCTCTATGACTTCAATGTATTTTAGAGCAGTTCGGTAGGGAACCCGGGACTTTTTAGAGGCTTTAGTAATAGAACCACAGTTATCAATGCTTTTCAACAGACGAAATTTTTTTTCGTCCATGAGCAGATATTTATCTCCTATCTGCAACTGATATTCGGGGATATCTCTAGAATTAGTCATTTAGACACCTTTTTTATTATTTTATGGTTTAGACTTGATAAATTTAACCAATAATAATGAATTAGGCCGGTGTGTACTTATCAATAACCTTTATAATTCTTTCGCAGGGTCCTGATAAAGGCCCTAACCTGCCTGTGATACGGCGCATCATGCGGATGTCTCTTTTTTCAAATCCTTTAAGTAAAGTAAATGCCGTTACGAATATCAGAGGAGATACTATAATGGCTAAAATTAATCCTAATATTGTCTGAGGAATAAAGAAAATTCCCAGGCCCATAACTATTGAAGCAAGAGCTATCTTAAGGAAAGCCAAATAGGGTGGTTTAATTTGGGTAATTTGAAATGTTTTCCACATTACTACTACCATTATAATGAATGTGGAGATGGTTGTAGCTCCAGCTGCACCTTCTATACCAAAAATTGGCACCATAATTAAATTCAGGACTATATTGATTGCAGTACCTCCTAAAAGAACGTACATGGGCATTCTAGGATTTCCTATCCCTTGGGCAATACTGGAAGAAGTCATAAATAAACTATAAAATGCCATTCCCATAACCAGTATAGTTAAGGCCCCGGCACCAAAAACGTACTGACTACCAAATAACAAATCTAAGATAGGATATGAAAATAGGGCAATTCCCACACATATAGGGAACACTGTTAAAATTACAATACGGTAAGATTGGACAACATAAGTCTCTAAAAGAGCCTTATCCTTTAAACTAAATGCTTCTGATGCTGCAGGAAGTACAGCTGTTGCCACAGAAAGCGAAATTACCAGAGGCAGTCTTGCTATGGGATCCGCGGTGGTATAGTAACTGGCAAATTTGGTTACTAAGAAGATACCTATTACAAAAACGCCCACGTCATATATGGCCATTTCTGAAAGTGCGGTTATAATAACTGGGATAGAGAATTTCAAAAGATTGGCCATTAATCCTAATTCCTGGCGGAAATTGAATTGATCTTCGGGGTCTGGTTTGGGAAGATATTTGTATAAATATTTTTTGAATATAAGCACGGCAGATATAGCGGAGGCCATAAAACCGAGTCCAGTACCAATAACCGCTCCTGCGGCATAGAAACCTGCTGAAACCAGAACTACTGCAAAAACAATCATGAAAATTTGTTCAACAGCACGAGTAGCCACAATATATTCCATTTTATAAAGTCCCTGAAAAGCGCCCCGGAAGGCCCCTACAATTACACTGAAGGGGGTGATTAATGCGACTGCTTGCAAGGGATAAGCTAAAAGAGGTTTATGAAAGACTTCATTGGCTATGAATGGACCCGCAAAGAACATAAATAATGAGAATATTATTCCCAGAAACATCATAAGTTTAAGAGAAGTGAAAACTACTTGGCGGGCCATCTGGTCTTCACCAAGGGCTTTATGCTGGGATACATATTTAGCAATTGCAGGGGGCAGCCCTCCAGCTGAAAGTATCTGAAAAATGCCTTGGAAAGGTAAAGTTAGACCTACTAATCCATATTGTTCAGGACCTAGCATTCTGGCCATTAGAACCCGGTATACATAACCCCCAACTCTAAAAATGAGGTTACTAATCATTATAATGGTGCTGCCGCGTAGTAATTTTGCTGTGCCCTTACTTGTATTCATTGAATCACCAATAAGTCTTGAAAAATTTAAAAATAGGGTTTGAAATAGATATTATTTAGAGTATTAGTTAATATACTTGATTGAAAATTTAATTTATTATTTTAAAAAATATTTCATTCATTTACATAATCCAAAATTAGAATTAAAAATGAAATTCTTAAGGTTCATGCCTAACTGGATTATATCTTTCCAAATAACGCGCAAACATATCAACTGTCTTTTTAAGTCCCCTAAATCCTTCCTTATCTTCCTGAACACCTTTTAAGGTATCCTGAGACCAGAAACAGGCACCCAGGTTGGCTCCAAATGATCCTCCGCTCACAGGAATTATGCCATTAAGGATGTAATAAGTGTGGATCTGTTGCAGGGCCAGTTCCTGACCACCAGCACGGTCTCCTCCCACGGAAATACCCATACCAATTTTGCCCCGTAAAAAATCATAATCAGCAGCCCCCAATGCCCGACAACGATCCATTATGGCCTTTGTCTGGGCACTTATGCCTCCGTTGTACATGGGGGAGGCAATGATAATCCCCTGGGCCTTTCCCAGCAATTCGTATAATTTGTACATGTCGTCTTTCAGGAAACATTCCTTTTTCCGCAGGCAGTAGTCACAGTGACGACAGGCCCCAATTTCTTTGCCCCTGACCCCGAAAAATTCGGTTTCGTATCCTTTTTCTTCCATTTGGTCCAGAGCTTCTTTTAAAACGTAATCCGTGGCCTGTTTTCTGGGACTACCACATATTCCAAGAATCAACTTTTTCATCTAATTCCCCACATTAATAGTAAATAATAATTAAATCTTAAATTTTCGCATAATTCCTAAGTTGCCTAGCATGGATTTATTTTATTTGAATGCTGTTGATTATGGTATCATAATGTGCTTGGTATTTGGTGAACACACTATCCTTGAACAATCGAGATGTATTTGAGCCATAAACTATTATTTCATAACTTTTGTTATTTTTAGAGAAAGTGTACATTCTAAAAGTGCTATTATCACTTGATTCCAGGGTATCCCTGCCGTCTATTTTAAGAGAACTGGGGGATCCGCTATTAGCCTGGAAAGCAGGTTCCACCTCAGATATTACCACACTGGCTATTTTCTCTTTGGGATTTTCGATTCTAATCATCCATTCTGTGGTAGGATAATCTGATAGGTCTTCTATCACAGTAACCGTCCAGTTATCAGGGTAATCAAAAGAAACATGCTCGTTTTCAAAATGCTTAACACTGAAATTATCTGTATTTGAAGTACAACCCATAACAGCTGCAACACATAAAATAAGCCCTAAAATTAGGTAAACTTCTAATTTCATATAATAAATTATGTTTTAGCTTAAGATTTATATTTTATTATATGAATTTTTAGACTATAGAAAATATCAAGAAATAATTATTTTTATTCAGATAAACTAATTTTAAAAAATTTTTAAAAAAAGAGAAAAGAGAGTTAAATTTAAATTTTATTTAAATAGACTCGTCTTCGTCCAGAGCCAGTCTCATGGTGTCTGGGTCTTGTGGCATGTGGTCTAAGAAGTCGTCAGCTGCTCTTCGCACATCTCTGGAACCGATAATGTATCGTCCCACCACGATGATGTCGGCTTTGCTGTCTAATGCTTCGTCCACTTTAGCAGGGGTTATTCCACCGGCTACTGCTACTAAACCATTCTTACCAATGAGTTCCTTGATTTGACTAATGTTACCCCACTCAGTCATTTCACTCACATCTTCACCCCTTTCGGCTTTTAGGGTTTCTAAGTCCACGTTTCGGTGGAGTAAAACGATATCTGGTTTGTAGTTAATGGTCTGGAGTTTTTCCACGAAGTTGTCCACATTCATCATGTCTAGGATGGAGTAGATTCCCTGTTTCTGGGCCTCGTGTATGGCCTTATCAATGGATTCCACGGTACCTAATCCTGAGATGGCTACGGCGTCTGCAGTTTCATCAGCGGCCATTTTAACTTCAATTCGACCTACATCCAGAGTTTTAAGATCAGCTATGATGAATGCATCTTTTCTCAGTTCCCGGATTTTGCTAACGATTCCCACACCGAACTTTTTAACCAGTGGAGTGCCTGCTTCTAAGAGAATTCTTTCCCGGTCAGGTAAGCTGTTGATGATACGTTCCATTTCATCCATGTTGTCCAGATCCAGAGCAACCTGTAAGTATGGTGGGTTCCATAATCTCACAGCACGGAATCCCATAATTGGGTGACTTCCACGGTCTTTTTCGCCTAAAACTTTGTCTATGGTTGGATAATCTTCTAAAGCTCTTCTTAGTGCCAATTTAGTGGCCCCATAATTGTACTGGTAAATTTTACGGTAGTCTTCTGCTTCGGGGTGTATAAATACACTGGCCATGATAACCAGGTCTTCCACCTGGTCTTTAGGGATGATTCCCTCTTCCACTGCATCAGCCACGGCTCTTCCCACGGCAGTCTGAGCGGGTCCAAATATCTTGTTTGCATCACCTAAACCCTGCACGGTCACTTTGGGGATAATTACTGTGGCGGGTTTGGTCATTAAGTTGGGTCTGATTACTGAGAGCACTGGAGTGTGTCCCAGGGAGAGTTGAGCAAGGCTGTTGGCAAATGCAGTGCCAGCAGGCCCGTTTTTGTCTCCGATTATTAAATCAACATGAGCGATTTCATTTCCGCTTCCTATTAAAGCTTCACCTATTTTGTACATAAAAGTCCTCCTATGGCTAAGTCTATGTTCGTCTCAAATATAAATAATATAACCTTGACTTATGAAAAATTTTAAAGTGATTAGATTAGTTTAAAAATAAGTAAAAATTATTATGCTCATTTGTAAGTTTTTTATTTTCATAAGTCCTTTAGAATTAGTTTAATTTAATTAAAAATGAAAAAAGAAATTTAATTAAAAATATTATTATGTTTGGCTAGTGTTGGTGTTACCGTCATCATTACTGTCGTCGGTGGTGTTTTTAGTAGGGGTAGTGGTCTTTTTGGTATTGGAACTGGTAGTGGTAGTAGTGGTAGTATCTGGGGAATCATTGGCATAAGTACTGTTCATGCTGGTGTTATTTAAAGAAAGTTGAGTTTCGTTTTGATTATCGTCTGGGTTTAATGAAGCTCCCAGAACAAAGCCGGTAAGAAGGATCACTATTCCGGCCATAACTGCTATTAATACAGTTTTATTATCCATTTTATCACCTTAATATATAGTTAATAATATTATGCGATCAGCTTGTAACATGTCGTTAATATTAAGGTAATGATTTGTTAAGGTGGTATTTATATATATCGAAC
>DATN01000004.1:0-2863 GCA_002504725.1 Methanobacteriaceae archaeon UBA587
CACCAAAGCTCCTGTGCAGGAGACGGATCAGTATCATTAGGTCAGGCCGCCATAGCTGCTTATAAATATGGAAAATAAGATATTCATAATTTTATATATTTTAAAAGCTATTTAAATAAAAAAGATATTAGTTGAGGTTTGTGGCGAATAAAATATTCCTTAATATCGTTTTAATCCAGGCCCCACAAACAAAAATCAATTAATATGTCCCCTTTCCAGAATTTAAATTAAAATATTGTTTATTTAATCATCATTAGAACCTTCAATTTCCAATAAAAGATCTTCTGCTCTTTTTTTTAGAGTTTCATATAATCTTATTAGGCTTTTTAATTCTTCTATAGCTTCCCATTGCCCCATACGTATTCTTTTTTCTATGTTGAGTAGTTTTGACCACTCTTCACCTGAAGGAAGTTGTTTCCTGCTCAGGGCTTTTTCAGTAATATCCACTTCAAATGAAGTCTGATTAATGATTATGTTCACAGTAATATCCCGGGACATGTCATAATACTTACGGGGCCTGCCCCTTTCAATCTTTTTGAAAGAAGACCTGAGAATTCCAAGAGATTCCATAGCTCTTAAATGTTCTATAATTGCTTTTTGTCCAATTTCAAGCTCTTTAGATATTTGGCTCACGAATCTAGGTTCTTCTCTTAAAAGAGTAATTATTTCACGCCTTGTACGGCAGCCCATAACATCAAGTATGGCCTCTATATCCATCTCATCAAATGAATTTTCAGTCATCAAACTACTATTGTAGAAAGGTTTATATAACCTTTTGTAACTATAATCATAAGAGGACATAGTATAACCTCTGGTAACTTTAATTCCAGAAAGTTATTTGAAGAGAGAATCATTTTTATTTTATTTAAATCATGGAAAAGGTGAATTAATGTGGGACGATAAGGATATAAAAAAACTCAAAGCTGAATTAAAAGAAAAAGAATCTCTTATAGAAGAAAAAGATAGCGCCCTTCAAGAAGCACTGGTCCAGATAGAAGAAATGGAAAAAAAGCTAAAAAAAAATGAAGAAGAGCTTAATAAAGAAGAAGAAAAAAGTTCAGAATATTATTCTCAATTACAAAGGATACATGCAGATTTTGATAATTATAAAAAACATTCTGCAAAACAACACGCCCATACCATTGATTACGCAACTGAAGGACTTATTCTAAAAATTCTGGATGTTTATCAGGATTTTGAACGTGCTTTAGAGAGTTGTCAAACTGAAAAAGACCTTAGAGAAGGATTAGAACTAATTTACAGCAAACTTAAAACTATACTGGAAAAGGAAGGATTAAAAGAAATACCTGCTCAGGGTGAAAAATTCGATCCATTTAAACATGAAGCATTAATGGCAGAAGATCATTCTGAATTTGAAAATGGTATGGTTATAGATGAATTAAGTAAAGGATACATCTTAAAAGATAAGGTAATTAAATATTCCATGGTTAAAGTTTGTAAAAAAAATGATTCTTAAGAGTTTATTATATTAAAATTTATTAAGAATTTGATTTATAAAAAAAAGACCAAATAAGATATTTTAAAAAAATCAGTGTTTTAAATTAATTTAAATCAATTTAAAGATTTGAGGTGAATTTATGGCAAATAAAAAAGAAAAAATTATTGGTATTGATTTAGGAACAAGTAACTCTGCAGCTGCCGTTCTGGTAGGGGGGAAACCAACCATGGTTCCTGCTGCAGAAGGTGCATCCCAGTATGGTAAAGCTTTCCCCAGTTACGTGGCATTTACTGACGATGGTCAGAGGTTAGTAGGAGAACCAGCCCGAAGACAGGCAGTTACTAACCCCGAAAATACCATCAGTGCCATTAAGAGGAGTATGGGAACCAGCCGTAAGGTAAATATAAAAGGTAAAGAATACACTCCCCAGGAAATTTCCGCATTTATCCTGCAAAAAATAAAAAAAGACGCTGAAAGTTTCTTAGGAGAAGAAGTTAAAAAAGCAGTGATTACCGTACCTGCTTATTTTGATGATAACCAGAGGACTGCTACTAAAGATGCAGGTACCATAGCTGGTCTGGATGTGGTGAGACTGGTAAATGAACCTACTGCAGCCAGTTTAGCATATGGTATTGACCGGGAAGAGGATGAAGAATTAGAAATCCTTGTATTTGATTTTGGAGGAGGTACTCTTGATGTTACCATAATGGACTTTGGAGGAGGAGTTTTTGAAGTTCGATCCACCAGTGGTGATACTAAATTAGGTGGAACCGATATGGATAACGCCATTATGAAGTACCTGGCTGATGAATTCAAAAAGGAAACTGGTATTGACCTCATGGTAGATGACCAGGCTGTGCAAAGGCTAAGGGAAGCTGCAGAAAAAGCAAAAATAGAATTATCCACCACCCTCACTACCGAAATAAACCTTCCCTTTATTACGGTAGCAGCTGATGGTCCTAAAAACTTAATTCAGACTTTAAGTCGGGCAAAACTGGAAGAATTGGTTAACCCCATCATTAAAAAATGTTCCGGGCCCATGGAACAGGCTTTAGCTGATGCTAAAATGAGTAAATCTGATGTGGATAAAATCATTCTGGTAGGTGGACCTACCCGTATGCCTGTAGTTCAGAAATTTGTGGAAGACTTTGTAGGAAAACCTGTAGAACGTGGAATTGACCCTATGGAATGTGTGGCCATGGGTGCTGCTATTCAAGGTGGAGTGCTGGCTGGAGAAATTAAAGATCTGGTTTTACTGGATGTTACCCCCTTATCTTTGGGTATAGAAACCATGGGAGGAGTAGCCACCAAGCTGATAGAAAGGAATACCACCATACCTGCTAAAAAGAGTCAGATATTTTCCACAGCAGCTGATAATCAAACATCAGTAGATATTCATGTCCT
>DATN01000004.1:3121-9021 GCA_002504725.1 Methanobacteriaceae archaeon UBA587
TTTGATATTGATGCTAATGGTATCATGAATGTATCTGCCAAAGACATGGGAACCGGTAAAGAACAGGCCATTACCATTACTGCACCTAATAAATTATCTGACGATGAAATAGAACAAAAAGTCAAAGAAGCAGAAATACATGCTGAAGAGGATAAGAAGAAACAGGAAGAAATCGAAGTGCGTAACAATGCAGATTCCATGATCTACACTTCTGAAAAGACCCTGGAAGAACTGGGAGATAAAGTGGATTCTGATAAAAAAGAGTCTGTAGAAAAATTAGTGGCAGAGCTTCGAGAAATGGTAGCTGGAGATGATATTCCAGCCATAAAAGCCAAAACAGAAGAGTTAACCAAATTGGTACAGGAAATAGGTGCCGCCATATACCAGCAAGCTCAGCAAGAACAGGCTCAACAGCAGGGTGAAGCAGGATCACAAGAAGAACCTAAAACTGAAGATGAACCTATTGACGCCGATTATGAGGTTAAGGATTAAATTAAAAGGTGAAATAATCACCTTAATTTATTATTTTTTTATATTGAATTAAGCAACATATGGACTAAAATCATTTTATACTTCAGTAAACTATAATTACTATTTACCGTGATTAATATTAATTTATGATTCATATCATTCTAATTATTAAAATAATTCATCCCCAATCAATCTAATTCAGGTGAAAAATATATGGTAGAAAAGCGTGATTATTATGAGGTTCTGGGCGTAGATAAAGGATCCGATAAAAAAGAGATAAAAAAGGCCTATAGAAAACTGGCTATGAAGTATCATCCAGATGTAAGTGATGATGCTGAAGCAGCAGATAAATTCAAAGAAATCAGTGAAGCCTATGCTGTACTATCTGATGAAGAAAAAAGAAGTACTTATGATCAGTTTGGACACTCCGGGATGAATGGATTTTCCCAGGAAGATATTTTCAATAACATCAACTTTGATGATATTTTCCGGGGTTTTGGATTTGATGTTGGAAATATTTTTGATATTTTTGGATTTGGAGGGGGTCACCGGCAGGGACCGCAAAGAGGTAGAGATGTCTACTATGACATGGAAATAGCTCTTGAAGACGCAGCTGCCGGTTTAGAAACCGATATTCAGGTCCCTCATACTAAAACCTGTCCGGTCTGTGATGGTTCCCGGGCTGAGCCCGGTACCGGTACCCGTCAATGTGAAAATTGTGGTGGAAGCGGGCAGGTACGGCAAATAAACAACACCTTCCTGGGTCAGATGGTAAATATACGCCCCTGTCCTACCTGTCAGGGGGAAGGAAATATTGTGGAAGAACCATGCAAAAACTGTCATGGGCAGGGAATTGTAAAACAAACCAGTAGTATCCATATCAAAATACCCCCAGGTGTTGAAACCGGTTCCCGATTAAGAGTACCTGGTGAAGGAGAAGTGGGACCCCATAATGGTCCTCCTGGTGATCTTTATGTTATGATAACTGTAAAAGATCACAAATTATTCCAGAGAGAAGGGGCCAATCTGTACTATGAAAAACAAATAAGCTTTGTCCAGGCCGCTCTGGGAGATAATGTGGAAATTCCCACTTTGGAAAGACCAGTTGATTTCAAAATACCCTCAGGAACCCAAAGTGGAACTACCTTTAGATTGAAAGGTCAGGGAATGCCCCATCTACGTTGGAGCGGTAAAGGAAATCTTTATGTGAAAGTTAAGGTTGTTACTCCCCGTAAACTAAATCCCAAACAGAAGGAGTTATTGCAGGAATTTGCAGATATTAGTGGGGATGAAATAAAAAGTGATGATAAAGGATTCTTTGACAAGGTTAAGGATGCCATCAGTCATTGAATAATATAGCTTTATACTTCTATTAAAAAGAAGATAAAAGCTAAACCCCTTATTTAATTTTAGTTGTTTTTAATTAAAATAGTAGGGTTTTCTAAATCCATTAATTGATGTTACGATATGCACATATATCGCAACATTCTAATCTAATTCATCAGAAAACCTAAATTTAATTCTTTTAAACTTATTTTATTACACTGTATCCGGATAGTTAAAAATAGAATTTAATTAATTAACTTTTTTTTGTTTTTAAATCCGGGGCATTATTATATTTCAAAAAATAATGGAAAAATAAGGAAGCTACACCCAGCTTTAATAACCCTGAGAGTGAATTTTCTAAAGTTAAACCCATATTAAATGAGGAATAAATGGATTCTAATCCAATTATAAGGGAAAAAAGACCAATGATGAAAAAAGAAATTGGTTTTTTAACAAGCCGGGTCAATATGCCTGAATAAAGTGGCTCAAGAGCACTTAAAAAAGTTAAACTCCCTATAATAGAACTGATAATAGACCCTATAAATCCTAAACCGGCTATTAAAGGAATGAGTAGTGGATTTATAATCACCAGAATTACGATTAAAGCAGCGAATAACAGCCGGAATCTGCTTTCTTTTTCCAATTTTTGTTCCATGTCATGGAATAGATTCTTGCTTCTTTTTTTATTATTTTTAAGGTCCTTTTTGATTTTATTAACTATATTACTTAATTTTTTCAATAGGGAAGACATAAACTCCATGAATTAAAATTATCTTGAAAGGGGATAAATTTATGGCCAATAGGACTAATATATAATCACCGCAAAAATGATTATTAGTGGAATTTATTTCTAAAAAAGAGGGAGTAATATGACTGAAAATGATGATAAAAAGTTGGTGGTGCCCCCTACTCAGGAGAATAAACAAAAATGCCTTTGTCCGGATTGCCCCTCCTATAACCAGTGCATGCAGGATAAGGGAGAAGTTTTATTTTGCAGTTCTGGTGCAACCAGCTGTGAGCTGGAAAAATGGGGTTGTCCCTGTGTAAGATGTCCAGTGCAGTTAGAATATCATAATATTGGTTTATTTTACTGCGAAAAAGGGGCTCTAAAGAAATAAAAGCCATTATTTAGGAGTTAACTTTAAAAAAATCTAAAATTAGCCTTAATAGTGATACTTCTTAAAATTAAAGAGTGATGGCATGCCGGGAGTAACCCACCTCCTGTTTCGGCAGCATTCATCTAGGCGGACTACCTCTGCCTCATACAGTTTTCATCAGCAGCATTTGCCCTTGCATCCCACGGATTGGCCGTTTCACCGTTCCTTTTAGTGTCTTTCTGCTTCTTTAGATGAAGCTTCATTTTCATTCACCAAAAGACGTTTCGTTTCTGCTCCAGAGTCCAGCTTCTCAGCAGGTGCCTCACAGCACCGTGGATCTGTGTGATGGGTGGAGTTTCCTCAGTTTGAACCCTTACGGGAAACCGGTGGCTGCCCTTCGGCTTGCCATCAATCTAAAACCTTAAATTAGTATATTCTCTATTAAAATTGCAGGTTTATAAATGTTACTTCTATTTTAAAATTCCTGCTTATAGTTGATCTTTCAGGATTTACAGTTTATGATAAAAAGTAATGAACTTAAAGTAATATATAAAAGGATTAAAACTAAAAAGATCATTGCACCGTAATTATTTTAAATGGATTTAGTTATTTTAAAAATAATAAGAAAAATAGCGGGGCCTAGATTTGAACTAGGGCTCTCGGGGTTATGAGCCCCGCGGGATCACCAGACTACCCCACCCCGCTGTAACTAAACATTAGTGATTTTCATATATAAAGGTTTCCCCTATCAATCCTAAAAGATGATGTTCTTTTTTGCTATATAACCAAAATTTTCATTTTTTTTATCTAGAAAATAAGCTGATTTAAATTAAATATGGCATTAAAATATTTTATTCAGAGAAAATAGATTTTAAAATCAGCTAATCCAAAAAAATATAATTTAGTAATAGATTCTGTTTACTAGTGAGACATTATTACTTTAAATATCCTTAAAGAAATGCTCAAATAAAAGTAAAAAATAGAGAATCAATTCAAATAGAAAATTATTCTTCTATTTCCTCCTCTTCCCCTTCCAATTTTTTAAGACGTTCATCCAGTGAATCGAGTTTTTTGTTGGTGAATCCCCGGTATTCATTAAATCTATGCTCCAGTTCATCTATGTTACGGGTAACCACCTTCATTTTCTTTTCCAGTTCACCGATGTCATTTTTAGTGGCTAGAGACCAGTCCTCAATCAATTCATCGCTTTTTTCATTTAAAAATACGTCGATTTTGTTGGAAAGAACATCAGTGCTTATAGGGACATCCCGTACTTTACCCATGATCTTATCACTCACACCGGACATTTTGTTACCTACTCCAGACATTTTTTCACCCATATCCGACATTTTTTCTCCTGTTTCCATATTTCTTACACCACTAACCCGATCTCCTAAACCATATACCTGGGTTTTCACACTTCCCATATCACCAATCCCGTTGTTTTGGAGATAGTAATATATTAGAACTACTATTGCCCCTGCCAAAATTAGAATGGCCAGTAATTCAATTGGAGTCATTCATTAATCCCCCTTTGCTTTTTCCACATCTTTGTCCAGTTCTTTCTCTTTAATTTCAATGTCTTTTAACATTTTTTGCAGCTTTTTGTATTCAGTTTGAGTTTCCAAACGGGCTAAACGCTCGCTTATCTCACTATGCAGGAATCCTACTTCATGCATTAATTCCGAAGTGTTTTTGCGTATAGTGGCAAGTTTTTCCTGCTGATCCGCAGGAAGTGGAATAGCAGTTTCCATTAATCTCTTGGATTCCAGGTCTTTTTCCACCAGCGCGATCTTTTTTAGTTCTATCTGTTTTTCCATAAGAGTAACATTATTTTGAGTTTCTCTTACCCTTCTCCACTGAATTACAACTACAATGATTGCTATTAAAGCAATTACAGCCAGTGCTAACAAAAAAATGTTTTGGGGTATTGCAATTTCTGTAGCCATAACATTCCCTCCTTTTATTTTATATTAAGAATAATATATAAAAATTCGCATAAATAGTATATTAACCATTAATTTAGAGAAAATTCTGGGAAAGATAGTATTTCAGTACTTTAATTATCCAATTAACTACTAATATGGTACTTAATATCAAAAACCAGAATAATGGATAATAGTAATTGTATTGAACATTAATCAATTATATAATTAATGAGAGAATAAGTTTGAAGTGAATAATAATTAAAAACTAATTTCTAATTTAAATGAGTTTATGTATTATTTAAACGACTTAACAAAAAAAAGGTTAATTCTTCAAATAATTTTTAAGTGGTCTTATTATGGATAAATACGAAAAAGCTGGAAAAATCGTGGCAGATATTCGGAAAAAAGCAGTAGATATAGTAAAACCAGAGATGAAAGTTCTGGAACTTATTGAAATCATTGAGGGCGGTATAATGGAGCAGGGTGCCAAGCCAGCATTCCCCTGTAATATCTCTATAAATGAAGTAACCGCCCATTATACTTCACCAGCCAATGATGAAACTATTTTAAAAATAGGAGATATGGTAAAAATTGATTTAGGAGCCCATTTAGATGGTTATATTGCAGATTCTGCAGTTACGGTCTTGATTGGATCCGATGACGAAATAGTTGAGGTTTTGGGAGAAGAAACTTACCAAAAAAACCTGGCAATGATAGATGCTTCTAGATCAGCCCTTGATAATGCATTGAGTATTGTAAAAGAGGGAATAGAACTTAGTGAAATAGGGAAAACCGTAGAGGAAACCATAAACAGCTTTGGATTCCGTCCAGTGGCTAATCTAACCGGTCACAGCATGGATCAGTGGATATTGCATGCAGGGATATCAGTGCCCAATATAAGCGAAAAAAATAGCCATAAACTGGAAGAAGGTGATGTACTGGCCATTGAACCATTTGCCACTGACGGAGTGGGGATGGTTACTGACATGCCCCAGACTTATATTTTCCGTTTCCTGAGAGACCGGCCTCTGCGATCCATGCATGATAAAAAAGTCTTAAACCAGGTGAAAATGGAATA
>DATN01000004.1:9224-16400 GCA_002504725.1 Methanobacteriaceae archaeon UBA587
CATCGATGCGTCAGTTAATAAGATCCCGTGCCGTTTACCCCTACCATGTTCTACGAGAAAAGAGTGGTGCTTGGGTTTCACAGGCGGAACACACGGTTATTGTGGAAAAAGATGGATGTAAGATAATTACTGAATAGTACTTACATGATAGTATCTTATGAAATCTTGTGAAAAATAAGTCAATTATTAAAACATGAGAAATATGAGGAGAAATATGAGGATAGAATGTATCTATGAAGAGATTTTTGAAATCAAATCCCGTGCCTTTTGCATCTCCTCTTTTTCATCTAAATATTCATAATAATCAAGGGATTCCTTAAGGAATTCTCGGGCCATTTCCGTATCCCCGTTTTTATTGAGAATAAATGCCAGATAATATAAGCTTTCCGCAGCTATATGGATATCTTCTGATTCCACAGATTCATTGTATGCCAACTCGAAATAATATTTGGCCTGGTCATAATTTTCACGGCGGAAATAAGTTATAGCCCTTAACATAAGCTCCGATTTCTTTTTTTGTTTTTCTTGGGAACGTCTATAAAAATATAGAATCATAATATAAATGTAAACAATTATTACAGCTGCAAAAATAATTAGTATATCCATTAAAGCACCTGAAGCTAAATAGAGTTAATTAAACAGAATTAATTTATTAAAATAAAAAAAGAAAAGAGAATTAGAATGGAACAGGTAATCCCATTGCTTTTCTCTCGTCGATAGTCTTCTGGTTTTTCTCTTTCTTCTGAGCAGATAATTTTTGTAAGAGATCTAGACCTGGTTTCACATCAGCGATAGCCTTGGTCTCGAATACTCCTGCATCTACTGCTTGTTTGAAGATAGAGTCTCCACCATCAGTACGGGTGATCACAGTGGACCATCCATCAGGGGAACCGACAGATCCAGTGGACACATCACCAAGTTCAGCCACGTAGTCCAGACAGACGTTACATCCGCTCTGTTCATATCCGTGGGTTTCTTTGAGTGGTATGCTTAAGACTTCATCCTGAGTGTATACCCAGAATTTACCTTTACCAATGTCCATTTTCTCTACCATTTCCATGCTGACACCCATTTTCTCAGAGATAAAAGTCTCCAGAGATGCGTATGGGAAGTTTTCCATACAGTAAATACCGATGAGTAATTCCAGTTTGTCAGCTAAGAATCGTACACCAAATGGGTAGGACTGCATTTTTCGGATACCCATGGTCTGACATGGGATAGCTACAGTTCCTAATTTCTCAATACCGTATTGTCGTACTGCTTTCTTCAACATCATTACGTTAGGAGAGAAAGTGTACTTGGTACCGGCAGCTGCGATGATTTCATCAGCAGACATGGCTACCATTGGTTCTGGTTTCCAGAAAACGTCACTTGGTCCGGCGACTACAGCACCTTCGATGATTTTTTCTTCTAATGCAAAGGCTAATAAACCAGTTACAATTCCACCGTCTTGTGAGACTTTTTGGATTTGTTTATCGGTTGCTCTTGCAGAAACTATTTCTTTGTAAGTACCTAAAACCATTTTTCCAGCCTCCTATAGTCCTAAGTCCTTTTTGATTCGTTCTTCTGGCCACCAGCTTCTTGGGCACTGTACATAACAGATTCCGCACTTAATACATCGGTCACTGTTTAGTTCTGGTCGGCCGTTGGTCATGTCGAGAGCTCTGGTTTGACAAGCCATGACACAGGTTCCACAACCGGTACATAGGGCTTTGTTAACTACTTTTAACTGTAGGTCGCAACCACATGCTTCGGTCATTCCTGCTAAGTCAATCATGGGCTGTAAGTAGTCCATGTCTCCGTTAATTAGAGCTACAACGGTTTTTGCGATGATTTCAGGGGATGGTGGGCATCCAGGGATGGCACAGTCCACATCAATCAGGTCAGCGATTGGTACAAATGATTCGTGATCAGGTCTTGCTTGTTGTCCACCACGGGAGTATCTGGTGAAACACCCGGTTGCGGAACAAGAACCGAAAGCACAGACCATTGCTGCTCTTTTTCTTACTTCCATTAATTCATGCAGGCTGTGTTCGTCCTGCAGACAGACAGACCCTTCTACTAAAGCTAGATCCATTTCTGGCATTGGGTTTTCATCATCCCACCATACATCTGCCAGGGTTTGTCCATAAACAATATCTACCATATTCGTGAGTAATTCGGCGAGAATGTCGTAGTTTTCACTTAACGACATAACATCTCCAGTACATCCACTTAAGTGTATGTAACCTATTCTTGGTTTTGCTTTTTCTTCAGCCACTTTTTCAACCTCCTGTTCTGAAGCTCCTTCTGCTGATTTGGCTGCATCTGGTTCAGCTTCAATGTCTGGTTTAGCTTCCATTCCAAAAAATTTCTTAATTCGGTTGATCAAACTCATTGCTAAACCCCAATTTCCTTTAAAATCATTTTAATGGCCTTGGGAATAGCTTCTTCAACTGGGGGCGTAAGGCCCATTTCTACGTTGGGAGCAGAGATTTCTTTTGGCTTACATCCAATTACCATGACATCAATTTTTTCACTGAGTTCATGCAATGGCTGGTTAACCGGCCATGAATGCATGTTTTCATAGGATCCCTTCGGAATTTCATCCACTTCGAATTTCTTTAATTCTCCAGGTTCCGCCTTGTATTCCACAATATCTACCACAATCATCTTTTTCCAAGAGTCATGAGGCAGTGAAAATACAAAGTGAGGGCCTCCTGTTCCAGCATCTATGAACATAGCGTTCTCTGGACGTTCGTCTTCATGTTCCTTGAAGTAGTTCTCCAAGGCTTCGATCACTGCTGGGCCAAATCCATCGTCTTTGAATAAGACATTTCCACAGCCAACAACTAAGATCTCCGCATCGTATGGCATGTTATTCCCTTAATTAGCTTAAAGTCTGAGCTTAAAGTCTGACCATTTCGTTTTTAATGACACTACTGTCTTCGTCGTCAACTACCAGTACGTGGGTAGCACAGGACAGACATGGGTCGTATGCTCGGATTACGTGAGGTCCGAATTCGTGGTGGAAACCTTCGGTTGCTGGACCCATAGTTGGGATGTTCCAGGTGGTAGGTACTAAAGCACTGTAGAACTGAGTTTTACCATCAGCCACTTGAGCCATGTGTACATCCAGTCCTCTTGGTCCTTCAATTGCACCGATTCCTAATTTACCAGTACCGGTTATATCAAAGTCAGCTCGGGCAGGAGCAGAAGTATCTAATTCATCCAGGATAGCAATAGCTCTGGATAAAGCAGTTTTCATTTCTAATGCTCGGGCTATGTGTTGTGCTACAACACCTCTTTCTTTGAATCCACCGAATTCAGCAGCTCTTGCTCGTGGACCTACTTCCACATTTACACCATCATATAATGGTATGGTAGAGCAAGCTCTTTTTGCGATTTCGGCGTCATCATACCAGCTTTCTGGCATGATTTCGGTGAATCTGTCCAGATCAAATTTAGTTCGGTCACCGTAGGTTCGGCTACTAGCTAAAGTTGGCTGGTTGTGTACACCTAAACCTTCTGGTAATCCTTTATCTGCCACTAAACCAATGATTAATTCAACGTGTTCGTCTAATTTTGGTTTTAGTTGTTTTAATCTAGTGTATAACCGTTTTCGGGCCAATTCACTTATGTTATCAGCCATTCCTCCAATCCGTACATCAGCTGGGTGAATACCTTCACCAGCAACCATGTCCACTACGTATTGGGAGGTTTTTCGTATTTCCGCAACAGAGTTTACAGCAGCTGCAAACAAGTTTTCTGGTACGAAGTCAGCAGCTATCAGGAAATGATGGATAGCATGGCTGTTTACGTCGTGAGCCATTAAGGTTAACTCTCTTAAGAGTTGGCCTGCTTTTGGCACTTCTATGCCCAGGGAGTCATCAATCGCTTCCACAGAAGCTAGAGTGTGAGGTATAGGACAAACACCACAGATCCTCTGTACAATGACAGGTGCGGTCTCTGGAGCTTTACCGGTTACAATTTTCTCTAGGCCTCTAACAGGAGTAATACTGAAGTATCGCCCCTTGGTTACGATTCCTTCATCATCGACTTCCATGACAAGTTCTGCGTGTCCTTCTTGTCGTGATGTCGGCGATATAACAATCCTTTCGCTCAAATGTATCACCTCTTGTTTTTAAAGTTCAAAAAAACTATCAATTATATTCTAATATTATATGTTATAAAGTTTCCATTTAAAAAAAAAGTGAAAAGTATTTATATAATGGCTAACCTATAATTGAAATTCACTTCGCGGTTTTAGGAGAACCTATCGTTTTTGGTAGTTATTGATTATGAATACAAATTATGTAATAATTAGAGGTAATTTGGGAAAAATTATATAAACCACAGCAACATATTATTGGAATCTCTAATGAACTTCTAATAATATATGGAACTGCTTATTAGAGAACCTATTCAATTTTGCAATACAGATTCTAAATGTTATTAATTGATTATGTGAGTCTTTTTGTGGAATAGATTAATTAAAAGAAAAAATGGCGTGGCAAGTTTTAATAACAACCAAGCATATAATAATTTAAAGGTGAGTCAATATGAACTCAAAAATTCTAATATCAATTGTGATAGTAGCAGCCATAGGAGTAGCCGCTGCAGGTTACCAAATCAGCAGCACTAATAACTTATTCACATTAACCGATTCCCAGACCCAGGACTCCAGTCAAGACAGTTCTTCCACTGCAAGTTCAGCGGAAAGTGGAACTGGAACTTCAAGTGGAACTGGAACTTCATCGGGAAGTGGTCAAGGAAGTGCTGACGTGAAAGTTTCAACAAGCCAAGCAAAAACTTTAGCAGGTAAAGTGAACCAACAACCAGATACATATCTAGGAACACCTGTTTTAAAAAGCATGTGGGGCACCAAAGTATATGTGGTTCCTGTAATTGCTGATGGTAGTGATTCTAACTTTGAAAAAGGACAGGTTATTGGTGAGATTTATATAGACGCCATAACCGGTAAAAACCTCAAAGGAGCCGGAGGGGGTTAAGGATGAAAATTGAAACCAAAACCGAATGCTGTACCATATTTGCTGAAGATGTGGAAGATGCGGTTGTCCTGGAAGGATCACCCGGTGTTGGTTTAATTGGGAACATTCTGGGCTGGCTTCTGGTAGAAGACTTGAAAATGAAGGAGATCGGATATATTGATTCCAAATATTTCCCTCCTTTAGCCGTTCTCTATAAAGGAGTTGCCATACATCCATTCCGAATTTATGAAGCAGAAGGACTGGTATTGTTCTTATCCGATTTCATTGTTCCACCAAACGTGGTTTACGACATGACCAACTCCATTGTGGAGTGGATGGACCGCAATAACAGTAAAGAACTGATTACCTTCAACAGTATGATTGTTCGGGAAAAAAATGGCAAAGTAGCCGCAGCAGGTAACAGCGAAGCAGCAGTGGAAAGACTTTCTGATATGGATTTACCCATACTACCCTTTGGAAATCTCAGTGGACTATCCGGAACCTTACTTACCCGGTGTGCCTCCAAGGACATCAATGCATCCTGTCTATTTGCAGAGATACTCAATCCCT
Organism: Methanobacteriaceae archaeon UBA587; assembly: GCA_002504725.1. Classification (GTDB taxonomy): domain Archaea; phylum Methanobacteriota; class Methanobacteria; order Methanobacteriales; family Methanobacteriaceae; genus UBA587. Next base: position 14,765 of record DATN01000004.1, read on the forward strand.
ATCCTGACCCACGGGCAGCTGCCGGTGTGGTTGACGTCCTGAATGATATGCTAGGAACAAGTATAAATCCCGAGCCTCTACTACAAGAAGCACAGGAAATCGAATCCCGGCTGAAAAAACTAGCTGAAACAGTACAAAACGAACCAGAATCCCCAATTTACATGTAATTGTCAACAAAAATTTTTATTTATCCATTTTCAATATGTTTTAGTAGATTGTAACACCCAGATCAGATACCATCATCTAAAACAACATACTTCTTGGGGATTAAATAACAGTTAACTATAAAACTGAAAACAATCTAATATCTTTTTACCATTTCTGAAGGGCCCGTAGCCTAGTTGGATAGGGCGTCGGACTTCTAATCCGAAGGTCCCGGGTTCAAATCCCGGCGGGTCCGTTAAAAACAATTTTTTCTTAAAATTACGCTGTTAAAGTAATTTTATTATTATTTATTTAAAATTTAAAAAAATTATACTAAAAGAATTAAAAAGATAAATTAAAAAATATCGAAATTAATTATATAATTGATATGGGCCCGTAGCCTAGCCAGGATAGGGCATCAGACTCCTAATCTGAGGGTCCCGGGTTCGAATCCCGGCGGGTCCGTAAATTTTAATTCTTATTTTAATCTCTTTTTTGCTCATTTTCATTACTTTAAAAAGGCATCTAAATTATTTTCTGGGAACTGGATCTCCCCATATTTTCCCCCACCACCAGGAATCATAACCAGTGTTTTATCACGGAAGGCCTGTATAACTGGGGCCATCCCAGAATCTATTTCTTTTATTTGATCCAGTGGTGCATTTAAAAGGACATCTATCTCACTATCAAAGTTTTGTACCAGTGCCTCCCATATGGTCTGCACAAATTTGGTGGTTACTCCCTTGGAATACTTCAAACTGATGATTTCTGCCAGGGGCAGAATGTGTATGTAAGGGGGACGGTGCTCCGGGTGATGGGGCTCTTTCCAGGTGGCTATCTCTGATATCCGGAAATCAACACCCTTCTTAATGGTCCCGCCACATGAACATTTTCTATTTCTTTCCAGTGCATCCTGGGGATCATAAATTTCATAACAGCGAGTGCAGGCTGTGAGATGGTATTTACCCATACGGGGATCAAATCCATAGTTGGCCTTAATGGTCTTCTTTTGCAGGGCTTTTTTCAGAGCGGTGAAAGATATGTCATCCATTTCCAGGGTATTAAATTCTCGTCCCAGGCGGTGAGGCCAGGGCGAATGAGCATCAGAGTTGGTCAAGAATGGAATATCTTGCAGTTCTTCCACCACATCGGCCATGTCCGTGTCTGCCGAGAGTCCCAATTCCAGAAAATCAGGTTTTTTACCATAGCAGTCCATATAACTATCATAAGCCTTGTACATGCTGGTCCAGGGAGTAAATGCATGGGCCGGTCCCATCAAACCTTCATGATCATGCACGATATCCATGATTTCCGTCCCATTCATACGCACCCGGGGACGACCCTCTCTTTCCTTATCCACAGAGACCATTTCCTCCCTTATGGAATGGGCTGACTCCATGGAAGGGAGAATCATGAGATGGTGTACCCGACGATTGTCCTCCACCTCAGCAGTGATAATGAAGTCGCAATCGTCCTGGGAGTAAATTCCATC
>DATN01000004.1:16611-30267 GCA_002504725.1 Methanobacteriaceae archaeon UBA587
TCCCCGGTCCCCACTAACTGGAGACCCTTTAATTTGGCCTGAGGGGCGATGGCATCAATAACCATGTTATTAGATGTGGCCCGGGAAAAACAACTGTGAATATGTAAATCAGCATTAATTATCATGGAAAATTCTTTGATGATATTTCTATTTATATTTAACAAGAAAAATCGGAAAATAAAATTTTATTAACTCATATTATAATTAAAAAAAATTAATTAAAAAAATTGAAAACTTAAAAATTCGGGATTAATAGATAAATAAGATGAATCCAGATTGAATTAAAATTAAAAAATAATAAAAAAGAAGAATAAAGATTATCCAATGTAACGCAGATCTTCCTCTCCGGGTTTGAGAGTCATACGCTCCATCATCTCTTGTTCCATTTGCTGAGCTTTGGATATCATCTTCCGGGTTTCCTGAGCCCGTTCTTCCAGCTGTTCGGTGTCCACTTCTATATTCAACAGGGCCATAAGCACACCTAAGAGTGCCTTGGCGGCCTCGGCATCAATGAAATAACCCGGCGTTTCACCCATAAGGCAGATACCTTCCATGCCCCGGAGAGTTCCCATGCCCAGTAATAGGCCGGAAGCTCCGATTATACCTCCATCAGCAGAACGCAGAACCACTTCAAATTCTTTGAGCTTTTCAGTTAATTCCGTGTTGGTGGCGGCTCCAAATACCCTGGTTTTTTCTACAGGTTGACCAGTTGCCAGTCCACCTAAAGTATAAATCTCATTAACCCCATATTTTTCCACCAGATCCAATATAAATCCGCAGATTTCGTACTGGCCCTCGGGAGATAATCCTTGGGTGTTTCCCACCAAGATTATGTAATCTCTCTTGTCTCCCCCGGCAGATTTAAGGTAATAGAACTCATTTTTCATGTTTTCTATTATCCCTTCCTCATTTACCATTACTTGCGGTGGGAAGGAGGGAGAATATAATTCCGCGAATTTTTCTGCCTGGAGTTCATCTATAATGTGGTCCGCAGCCAGTTTTCCCACATGACCAATGCCAGGGAGAGCTTCTATAAAAATAGGTTGATCCAGTTCAACCTCCTTTAACATATTAATATAGGTTTTTTTCATTTTATCTACGCCCCTATTAATTATGCTCTTTAAGCATCTACTCCAGCATCTTGCTTTTTAAGCATCTGCTTTTTAAGCATTCTTCGGTACTTCCCGTACTTATCCTCAGGAGAATACTTGGCAGGATAAATAACTCCTACATCTCCTCCGCAATGCGGACAAACATCCTGGAGAGTATATTCTCCACAGGATTTACATTTACGCGTTTTAAGTTTCATTCCAATTCACGGTAGAATTTTCCTTCGCCGTGAGAAGCTTCCACAACTTCAATACATTTTTCAGCTGCTTCTTTAAGTTCTTTTTCGGCTTGGATATAATCACTGGCCTTAACCATCAAACGGTAGCGGGGAGCTCCCACACATTGAATATTGATATTATCAGCTTCCGCGCTTTTCAATGCCTCTTTTATAATAGCAACACCATCAGATGCATAGGATTTGAGATCCACATATCCTGTGATGGATACTTCTGGAGGAGTGATATTCTTCTTGGCAATATCAGTTAGGCCTGGAACCCATTCCGGGTTAATTCCTTCATCTAATAAAGCTTGTTCTCCTTCTTCAGCTGCAATTTCAAAGGCGCCGTAGATATCTCCGAACTTGTCCATTAAGTCGTAACCTACTTCATCATAGGCTGTATCGAGATCTTTGCCCAGACCTTTAGCCACCAGTTCCAGGAACTTTTCTGCCTTTTGTTCTATTTTCCAGGCTTGAATTTTTTTAGTTCTCTGGTCTTCACGGATCCGCTTCATGGATACGTCTACATGTCCTTTACGAGGATTAACCCTTAAAACTCGGGCCACTATTTTCTGGTTTTCCCGGACATAATCTCTAATATTCTTTACCCAACCAGATGAAACCTCTGAAATGTGAATAAATGCCTCTTTACCCTGATATTCTTCCAGGTTGGCAAATGCACCGTAGTTAAGAACCTTGTGTACAGTTCCCACTATCAGTTCACCTTCATCGGGCCACTGATTTTTTCTTCTTACCATGATGAACACCTAAAATAAAATTAAAAATAATTTAAAAAAAATTTAATCTAAAACTTCTACGATCTGGGCTGTGATTTGGGATTTCCCACCCTTAGGTTTAACTAAGGTTTTGCCACAGATAATGCACTGTACTACAGAAGCCGCCCGGTCAAAGACCACTTGCTGGTTTCCACAGTCCACACATTTTACCCGTAGAAAATTACTTTTTGGATTACGAAAAACTGCCATAATAACACCTTACTTAAGTTAAATTAGCCATTAGCTAGTATCTATTTAGCTACAAATTCTGGTTTTCCAGTTCGGAAAGATTTTTTCTGGATATGGGCTTTTCCACATTCTTTGCACTTAAGTCTTAAGTCCAATTTTTTGACAGGTTTGTTTCCAGATGGAAGTGGTCGTGGGTAACCCCGGTAACCAGCAGTTACTCGTCGGAACTGTCTTTGTCCCCATTTTAATTCACTGGCTTTCCTTCTTTTTGATTCGAATACTTCGTGAGCTGTATGTTTCTTACAACTTGGACAGTAAGTCCTCCTTTCTTTAGGAATCTTCATATAATCACCTCTATTGTAAAAATAATTCATATCATGTATTTGATGTGAATTGAATAATAATTAACTAACCCGGATGTGGGGGTAGAAAAGATATATTATGAGTTTATCATTTGAATCTCTATTTATATGTTTGGATAGAAAAATTATGACAATATTTTTTCAGATAGGTAGTGGTCATTTTCACTAATTATTACCCCGATTTTCAGGAAAAATCGTATAATAATTTTTAGTTAATAATTTAAAAAATGTAAAAGATAGACTGTTTACTATTATTTTTTTATTATGTTTAATATTTACTTGTTCTGGTACATCCCTATAAAACCAGACATTTATTTTAACGGATTTAAGAGAAGCCATTAAAAATTATAATGCTGTTTAAAGGTATCTGATTTAAGATTAAATTAGGAACGTATTAATCTCCCTTTACGGGCCTTGATAAAAATCTGAGCATTAGCTTCAGGCAATATAACCACGTCCTGAGGACAGAATGGACCGTAAACCTTCTCATCCACCCCTACTATGGAGGGAATTTCATCAAATATTACCAGAGTATTCAGATTAATTTTACCATTAGGTTTATCTGGATGAGTTTTAGAAGTTTTTAAGGCATGGGGGATAATCTGTTCATTCTGTTTCATGTTTTTTTCATTTGATGACGAATCTGATGATAGGTCAGATAATGAATTTAAATCAGTAGCGGGTTCCGAAATCTTAGAGGAAGCTTTTTCTTTATTATCGGGAATGATTCCTGAATTGCCATTATTCCCCCCATTATCTTTACGAGGAAGTGTATCCACAGAACCTGTGCCGGATAAATATTCACGGATAACGGATTCATCCACTGCTCCAGATCCTAAATCGGTGGGTGCTTTAATGGATTGAGAAGCCTCTGAGGAAACTGTTTTTGGTATTTTAGTTTTCTGTGTATCTTTAGGTTCTTTGTGTAAGTCGGTAGGTGGCAAATGTTTAGGTATTTTAGCTTTTTCATCCAGAGCATCCAGAGATGGGATTATTTTATCCCGATAACCTTTTAAAATATCAATCAGAGAAAAATATAGCTGTTCCTCTTCCGGTGTGAGATTGAGGGGAGTGGTATCCTGTAAATCAAATTGAGGCTTACCTTTGAAAAGATGGTAGGAACGCTGAATATTCATCACTGCGCTATCAGTGATTTTATGTTCTCTCCGTTCACAAATCTCGGTGGCTATCCGCTGAGTATCCCGGAGCAAATACTGTTCCTTGGCAAATGGATCATTACCTACCGTGTCCCGCAGCTCTTCCAGATAGCGGTGCACCCTGTGATAAAAATCATTTCCCACCCTGGCCAGGCCACTATTGTTGCGCTCTTTCTTTTGTATGTCCCTTAATTTTTGGAAAAACTCGTCCAACCCGATTCCTCACTTATACTCATAAGATTTAATCGTTGATTGATGAATCACTGATTAAATCCTTTGAATGCTAATAACATTGAATAAAGTCAGTAGCACCACCAAATAGCCTTAAATAATAAATTAACACCAGAAAAAGTATCTGAAAAAAAGAAGCGGGAGACCTCAGTCTTCTGCTTCTATTCGGGGAGCTAGTAAAAAGCTTAGTTCACCTTCATCTGAAACCATTTTCAGTTTAAGGTTTAATGGCATGTCGTCGCCTAAACTAATAGTAGCTATGTCCGAAAACTTGTCTGCTTTGAGCATTTCCTTGATTTTTTCCAGTGAAAATACGGAACGTGCCCCGGTTTCTATTTTTTCACCATGCACGTACTCAATATTGGCATCTCCAAATTCTCCCTCAGCCGAGGCCTTGAACTTGTCAGAGTCTACCATGAGTGATATTTTGTCAGAGAAAATATCAATATCCTGGATAGAGTCTTTTAATAAGCTAAAGGGAACATCGAATTCAGTAGGATATTCCAGACCTGGAGGACTTGGTGCTTCATATTCAATGTCGATTAGCCTTATTTTGAATCTCCTTTTGGCTTCTCCTTCAAAGGTAATAATGAAGTTACCTTCATCCAGAGACATGTAAACCCTATCATCAGCTTTGGATCGTTTTAAAACTTTCATAAGTTCTTCGGTATCCACATTGATTTTCTCAGGTTGGTCACAGACATACTCATCAAATAAACTGGCTTTTAATTCTAAATGCACGAATGTGATGTGACTTCTATCCAGAGCATCCAGACGCATGCCTTCGCTATCAGTCTGTATCTGCACTTCATCCACAATGGAAGAAATAGCATCAAAACTGGTTTTCAATACATTGGGATCGCTTAACTCCGCTTTAAACATTTTCATCCTCCTTTTTTCTCAAATATCCTGATGAACAGAATAATCATTGAAGTAATATTGGTTAATCATTAATCATTTCCCATATTTATTAAATTAAGTATTTATGCTTTGGTTATTTATGGCATTTTCTGCAGATAAATTTTCCAGGGCAGTTGTAGAATAGAAATAATATCACGATTAGGTGATTGTCCCCATCTCAAGCAGGAATAGTCCATTAATGATTCCGTACCTATAATCTGCTGGATCTAATTACATTTAACCTGACTAAATTTACTTTAGAATAATATTATTATTTATCTTTATCTTCCCCATCTTTTTCTTTACCAGAATCTATTTTAGGCTCTGTTTTAGAAGCAGCTTCTTTTTCTGGTTTATTTTTTTCATCATCTGATGGTTTTTTACCTTCTAAACTCTGAACTTCATTAAATAAATCATCAAAAGACGTTTTTCCTACAATTTTAGATGCCATTATTCCTGCAATGATTAATAAACCAACGATTATTAAAAAAGCAGAAATTACTGCCCGTTCTCCTGAAATCACATTATCCGTTACTTTATCTGCGGAGCCCAGGAGCAATACCATTCCTAAAATAATCAAAAGAGCCGCTAAGATAAGACCCACCATACGGATTATTTGTTTTCTGTCTGATTGGAAAATATGGGATACTTTTTCTTCGGCATGGTGAAATAAAGTTATCAGGGGCAGTTCTGATGATCTTTCAGAAGTATCTTCACTTTTAACAGGATTTTGGGGTTTAACTTCAGCATATTCCTCTGTTTTTGAGTTAGACTGAAACCTGGGTTTCTTAGGATATTCCTTTTCAGTATTCTCTGAATTATCAGGATTTTCTAGATGTTGGGGGTTCTCTGAAGAAACAGTTGGAGCATCTGAACATTTCTTATCAGAATCTTCAGAGGATGATTCTTTATCCTTGGTTTCTCCATCTGGATCTAATTTATTAACAAAATTTTTAATGGATTGAATAAAGGGATAAACTACTGATTTATCTCTATTTTCTCCTTTTCCTTCTTCAGATGCCCTGTTTTCTTTCATCCTATGCCCCCTTATCCCATTAAGATATTTAGATTTAATTAATCATATTCACGCCAGGTCTTTTTACATTTGGTACATCTTAAAAATCTGGTCTCAGATTCGTCAGCTCTTCTGGTCTGTTGTAGCCACCAGAATGCCTCCATATTACCACAGCTAGGACACTCCGCCTTGGTTGTGGGAAGAGTCCTCACATCATCCCCGGTGAATATAACCGTGTCTTTAGATTCTATTTTTTCAGAAACTGCGTATTCTTCAACGGCTTCTTTACTGACATTTTTTTCATAACCACATTTACACTGGAAACTGTCGTCCTTTGGAAACATCATAGCTCCACATTTTGGGCAAAACTCCATTTGAATCCTCCTTATGAGAACATGAGATTAATAATCAAATATGAACATTAAACCTCTACTAAAATGGCAGGGTTATTAATTAATTATCAATCAAATCTATTAATTCTTCTATTTTATTTATCAACATATTATTATAATTTCTGATTTATTTTCAAAAAATGAAAAAAATACCTGCAAGAATTATAATTTATATTTTAATATTGAATGTAACATTATTTAGTGATAAAACAAGCTAATATTTTGGCTATATCTTATTTAACTAAATCTTGGACAGATTTTTTAAAACATTAACCTAATTTTGAACTGTTTATTTAATTTAACTATTTATAAGCATTATTTGAGCATATTTTTCTAATCATTATCTGAGGTTTGATTTAAAAGATTAAGGGCATCTTGCCAGATTATCTGATGATCAAAGGCCAGTTCCATTTCATTTAATTCTTCTTTGCTGAATTTAGAGACTTCTGCAGCGTCGGTGTCTGCCCTTAATTCCCCTGAAACCCAGCGGGCCAGATAACACACAGTTACCACATGACCCCGGGGATCCCGACCCATGCGAGAATAAACCCCTACCATTTGCCCCAGTTCTACTTTTAGACCCGTTTCCTCCAGGGCTTCCCTAATAGCGGCACTTTCCACACTTTCCCCGTATTCCACAAAACCTCCAGGAAATGCCCAGTACCCTTGATAAGGCGGGTTTTTCCGCTTAACCATGACAATTTTACCGTCAGGACACTTTATGACCACATCAGCAGTTAAAAGAGGATGTTTATTAGGTAATGTACTGTTTTCTGAAATAATTCCACCTGATTAAATGAGTTATTTAGTCCATAGAATTAGATTATTTGTATACGGATTAGCTTGAATAATATTATCTTGAATTATTTTAATCATGTTTCAGGCACTGCCCCGAGATTCGCCAGTCACCACACCGGCGGCGATGATATGTGCGGCCCGAATAGGCTCGGGGATGGCACTGCGGGTGGTGGATAATTGTATGATCTCCAGGGCATCAGACAGATCAATACCGTGAATCTGGATGTAAATTGGTTCCGGCGCATCCACCAGGTGCACTTCACCCGCCCGTTGGATTAAATCCCACCTCTCAGCATAATTTTCAAAATTATCCAGGGCCCTTTTAATCTTCTCAAAACGAGGATACTTGCGCATGACCACAATAACCGGAATGCCAGTTTTTTCATAAATTTGCTGAATATCCACCACATTGAAACCACCAAAGGTAATCCCATCCAGCATGATAACTCCCAGTTGCCCCAGATTCCGTGAATCCAGTACCATGCTTATAATCTTAGAGGTGGCATCGGTACCATCCACCCGGACATGAGTAGTTAGAACCCCGTCCAACCAGGACCCTCCCCGGAAAACTGTTCCTACTAGGAGAACCTCCCCTTCCTCATGAGGAGTGAAGGGAGCGTCATCAATGCCTAAAATTCTTATTTCTGGCTTGATTTTTCTAAATTTTTTATTATTCATGATAAATGAACTTAATTCACTTAATTCCATTATTTAATGTGATTAATTATTCCGATTGATATTCAGCGATATCTCAGCAGAATAGAAAATAGGATTAAAAAGTTAGAAAAAGTATTTTTATTCAATTGATTCTATGAGAGACTTGAACTCCTCAGAACGTTCTTTTAAAGTCTCAGCTGCAGTTTTGAGTGATTTTTTAGGGCTTTTAGCTTTAATATAAAGTTGGGGTTGACCCACAATAGGGTGGTCATTGGAATAAGCCGCGATTTTCACATCCTTATCTTCCATTAAAATTTTACGGACAGCATTACAGAGAGTGTGGGTTTCTCCTTCCATGCGTATTTCCATTTCATATCGTTTATTAGTAATAATTTCCATATTATACCTCATTATAAATCTTTAAATAAAATTTAAAAGTTAATTAAATCAGATTAATAAATTAGAATTTTAGTTTATTTTATTGTATACTTTTTTAATTTATTATTATACTGCGTAGTTTATAGAGATTTTTCGTTTTTCTTTATTGCCACAGTTAGGACAGGTAACCTCATTTTTACCGCTTTGTTTCATGTAATGTCGGCAGCGGGTGCACATGGCCTTAACCACACCGTGTTCTTTATAGGAAGTATTCAAATCTATACTATCAATTCCTACGGTTTTGGTTATTTTAGCTTCCACAATATCTCCAATATGGAATGCATCGGTTAATTTGGCCAGGTATCCTTTTTGTGCCTGAGAAACATGTATTCCTCCTACAAAAGACACTACCAGACCCCGTGGATTGTCCTTGATGCCCTTGATTTTTACCAGGGCCCTTTGTCCTCGGACTTCCATAATCTGACCCACGATATCCATGCCTTTTTTTAATTCTGCTGGAGAATCAGTCTGTGGAATTATAGAGATACGTTTATTTTTATCATCCAGGTCAACGGTTCCTATTACCAGTGCCTTTATATTTCCATTATCGTCACAAGTCCAGTCAGCAGGTAAAAACTCCTCACTGACTCCCAGAATATCTCCAGGTAACACAAAATCTCCAGATTTAGCTTTCATCCATTCACCTCTATCTAAAACAAAGTACCTGAAATGATTATAAAAAACATTTTAGAATATAATAATGTTCATTGTTCTATTATATATTATTATGGATAAGATCAGAATTCAGGATGGTGGAAATAGTAATCAGGGATAAGAAAAATAGGGAGAAAAAACTAAAATTCCCCAATATTATTATCCAAACATAATCTCATCCAGTTGATAGTCCTCCCATTTCCGCTCATCCAGGATTATCTCTAATTCCTGCGGCGTTATCAGGGGTTTCTTATACATATTTGAATCATCCACGGCAATGCGAGGGCAGGCTGTTACCACAAAGGCATCTACATCCAGGAAAGGCAGCAGAAGATCCGGTGATAAATTTTCCATCATGATGATAAATGCTTCCTTTCCCTGTTCCTCTAAACTTTCCTTTAAATCCTGGGCCAGATCCATACGGTACTGTCCTTCCTTGGAGGATACCAGTATCCCCCATTTAATTGCTTCTCTGGCCTTGGTAATGCGGGCAAATCTTATACGTAGAATACGGTCGGCAAATTCCTCAATATCCCGGGCTTCTCCCCGGTAGGGATCAGCTATAATCACCGGCTTGTGAGTGAAGAGTTTTATGCCCAGTGGGTGGAAATTACCACTACCCATGAATAAATATGCCTCGGCGTCCAGGTTTTTGATGGAAGAAAAGTTACATCCCAGCACCTGTCCCAGCCGGGTGCTGGTCCCGGAGGACATAACCACTTCTTTACCATGATCCTCTAAAAAATCTTTTATCTCGCCTAAAAAATGCAGATGCTGGGTGGTGGTGGCCAGGGCAATTTTATGGTAATCTTGCAATAATTTCAGGGCGTTTTGAAGTGATTCCTTAACTTCCAGTTGGGAATATGCCTCTATAAACATCACCGGTACCGGATAGTCCAGGGGCAGGGCGGTGTGTCCAAAGTGAATCAGTAAATCCACCAGACCTGCCATTTTCCTATCAGCAGTATCACATGCCCCAAAACAGGGGTCTGCAGATATTATTACCCGGGCTCCGGTTTCTTTTTCTATATGACGGGCCACCTGGGTGGCGTGGATTTTAAGTCCCTCTGGAAACTGTAATCCCACTACCCGGGCACCCATATCATGTATACGTCGGGTGACTTTTTCTAATTCCAAGTTATAAAGCGTCATTTTAGTACCATGAATATTTTTTAAATCGGGAAAAGGAACTAGTTGTTATAATATTAATTATTAAAAATGAGAATAATGAGTAATTAATAGGACCACTATATCCCTTTAATTAAGTCTCCCATGGCAATTAATCTCCTAGGGCAGATTCTATAACCACCTTACCCTTCACCACATCTACCTTCACCAGGGTCCGTAGTTTAAGTCCTGTTTCTCTTTCCACTATCTCTTTACCAGCTCCTTTTTCAATCACAGCAATTACTTCAGTCATTTCCACATCCATCTGCTGCAGAGCCTGTAATACGGCAATCATGGTGCCTCCAGTACTCACCACATCGTCAATGAGTAGCAAGCGATCTCCGGATTCTATTCCATTGATATAAAGTTCTCCCTGACTGTATCCCGTGGTTTGATGTACTCCTACCTCCCCTGGAAGACCGTATTGTCGTTTCCTTACCACCACAAAGGGTATTCCGGTTTCCAGAGACAGTGCCGTGGCCAGGTGAATACCCATGGCCTCCACACAGACTATTTTATCCACATCCAGTGTGGCGTGTTTTTTAAGGGTGCGGGCGATTTCCGAGAGAACTTCTGGTTCCACCAGAGGAATACCATCGGTTACCGGGTGTACAAAATAATTATATTCTCCTTTTTTTACAATAGGAGATTCTTCTAAACTTTTTTTAAGTTTTTCCAGCATAATCTTCACCAGAATTTGTAATTAGTTAATCCTATATATCGATTAGTTAATCATGATAATTCATCAAAGTGACTTTGATTAGAAATAAATGTCATGAGCTTAGAAATGATACTTATATATAAATTAGTTTAAGTCCTAGTTATAGTTAAATTAATTATAATATTATTATAACACATAAATTGGCATTACCAATTATTATAATAAACTATCAAAATAGTATAAGTTATCAAATATTTTTATAAACAATTCAAAATTTAATTAAACTTCATGTATTTTTGAAGTTAGACGAGTTGTAAAATGATATTTTATAAATAATTTAAAATTTTAATAAAAATTCATATCGTGAAAATTTATAAGAATTGCAAAAAATGTAAAATTAAATCTAAATTTGATACTGCAATTACACATGAATCTATTTATTAATCATTTCACCAAGGTGAGAGGATGTTAGGCAATCTAGGTAAGAACCTTACCAAAACCATGAAAAAACTGGCTGGAATGTCCATCGTGGACGAAGAAGTAGTTAAAGAAGTCATAAAAGAAATCCAGCGAGCTTTAATTCAATCTGACGTTAATATTAAACTGGTATTTAAGTTATCCAAGGCTATCGAAGACCGGGCCTTAAACGAAGAACCACCCAAGGGCATAACTCCCAAGGAACACGTGGTGACCATTGTTTATGAGGAACTGGTGCATCTTCTGGGAGAAAAAGCCCAGGACGTGGAGATAGATAAAAAACCCTACAAGATACTGTTCCTGGGACTGCAAGGAAGTGGTAAAACCACCACCATTGGTAAACTGAGCCGCTACCTGCAAAAAAAGGGTTTCAATCCCGCAGTGGTCTGTACCGATACCTGGAGACCAGCGGCCTTTGAACAGCTAAAACAGCTCACCGAGGAAATGAATGTACCCCTCTACGGTGATCCTGACAACAAGGACGCCCTGGATCTGGCCCGTAAAGGTTTACAGGAATTCAAAAAGCAGAGCCTGATTATCTTTGATACAGCAGGAAGGCACAAGGAAGAAAAGGATCTACTGGATGAGATGGAACAGATATCCGCCGTGGTGGAACCAGACGAAGCCATACTGGTTATCGATGGTACCATCGGGCAGCAGGCGCGTGAACAGGCCCTGGCCTTTTCCAAGGCCGCCAAGGTAGGTTCCATTATCGTCACCAAACTGGATGGTTCTGCCAAGGGTGGAGGAGCACTTTCCGCCGTGGCCGAAATTGGAGCCCCTATCAAATTCATTGGTACCGGGGAACGCATCGATGACTTTGAGGCCTTTGATCCGGAACGGTTCATCTCCCGGCTGCTGGGAATGGGGGACATTAAAACTCTCATGGAAAAGGCAGAAGAAGTGGCGGATGAGGATATGGTGGCCGAAACCATGGACGCCATGCTATCTGGAAAGTTCACCTTGAAGGACATGCAAACCCAGTTTGAGATGATGGGTAAAATGGGACCCATGCAGCAGATCATGAACATGATTCCGGGCGCTGGTAAAATGCCTAAAAATGCCAGCCAGGTGACTGAGGAGAAAATTGACAAATACAAAATCCTTATGAGTTCCATGACCCAGTATGAAATGGAGCACCCCGAGGTTATCAAACAGTCCCGGGTGAAGAGAATTGCCCGTGGCGCAGGTATGCGTAATGAAGACGTTAAGGAACTCTTAAAGTATTATAACGTCACAAAAAAGGCTATGAAAGGTCTGGGGAGACGTAAAATGGGTGGGCCCATGGGAAACCTCATGCGCCAGTTCATGCGCTAGTTATCAGGAATTATATCAGGGAATTAATACCCTACCATTTTTATAATTCTTTTTTTCAATATTAACTTGAATAAATTAATTTATAGATTATTATAAGTATTTTTAACCATGAGCAAACAAATTTGCCCCATACTTACAATTTTTAATTTAAATAGACTAAAAAATCATGAATAAAATCATTATTCAGGCGGATTTAAATGGAATCTAAAATTAAAGAAAACGCTTTAAAAATTATGGAAATCACCAAGGGAAATATATGCCCCCATTGTTTAGGCCGTAAATTCTCTCAGGACCTGGAAGGACCAGGCAACCCCCTGCGCGGGCAGAAAATAAGAGAGATGTTATCTGCAGAGGAAGATGTCTTACCTAACAATCAAGAAGGGTCTGAACAAGAAGTTCTGGGTGCAGAACCCTGTTTTATCTGCCAGGACCTTTTTTTGAAGATTAATCATGATCTTATAGGCCGCATTGCTGATAAGATCCAGTATCTGGACCTGGAATTTGACGGATTTTTGGTGGGTAGTAAGATATCCACAGATATTCTTGATAAAGACCAGTCATTAAGTGATGAATTAGGAATAGAAGTAGAAAACATTAAAAAAGAGGTTAACCGGGAACTGGGAAAACTATTGGAAGAGAAGCTGGGAAAAGAAGCCAATTTTGATAATCCTCACATCATAATCATGGTTAACTTTAAAAAGGAAGTTCCTTCCATACACATTCAGATTAACCCCCTGTTTATTGAAGGTCGTTACCGAAAACTAATAAGGGGCATCCCCCAGACCAAGTGGCCCTGCCGTAAGTGCAAGGGTAAAGGTTGTGAGAGCTGTGATTTCACCGGTAAGATGTATGCCGAGACCGTGGAGGAGCTTATATCCGCCCCTGCCCTGGAAATGAGTAAATCCCCTGATTCTAAATTTCATGGAGCAGGTAGGGAAGATATCGATGTACTCATGCTGGGTACTGGCCGGCCCTTTGTTCTGGAGTTAAAGGAGCCCCGCAGACGGACCCTGGACCTGGAAAAGCTCACCGTACTTATCAATGAGCATGCCGCAGACAAGGTGGAAGTTTTAGATCTTAAGTACTCGGTGCGGTCCCGTAAGGCAGATATTAAGACTTCTTCCCCGGACACCTATAA
>DATN01000004.1:30505-49720 GCA_002504725.1 Methanobacteriaceae archaeon UBA587
GATAAAGTGCGTACTCGTGAAGTGAAGAGTCTGCACAGCAAGATGCTGGGACCTAAAACTTTGGAATTAGTTATCAAGACCCAGGGAGGATTATATATCAAAGAACTCATCTCTGGTGATGAGGGCCGCAGCATACCCAATGTGAGTCAGGTTTTAGGTACCTCTGCCCTTTGTGTGGAACTGGATGTGCTGGAAGTGGGAGCTTGATACAATGTAGTCAAACCCCGGGTGGGTTAAATATATTAGTAATAAATTTAATAACAAATCCTAATAGGTATTGATGATTACTAAGTAGCACATGCTAAAAAATCATCCGGATTTTCTTTGATATTATTAAGAATTATTCGAGTTTAAAAGAGTAGATAACCTATTCTGTGATAACTGCTGCATGTCACAGTCCTATTAATAACATTTACCGCCGAAAGGCAATTATGGAGGTTTTAAATATGGTACAAAGATCAAGAGGTTCTAGAAGCAAAACAAGACATAAACTTCAAAAGACTACCAGAAAAGGTAGAAGTAACCCAATTACCAAAAAAATCCAGAGATTCAATCAGAACGATCTGGTTCACATTATAATCGACCCTAGTGTACAGAAAGGTCAACCACACCCCCGATTCCATGGTATGACTGGAAGAGTGGTGGAAGAAAGAGGACGGGCTTACCTAGTATCATTAAAAGATGGTAATAAAGCCAAAACACTTATTGTACGCCCACAACACTTGAAAATACAAGAGTGATTCCCATGATAGGGAAAAAGGTGTTGGAGACCGAACCAGTCCCCATTGCCGAGGTAAAAAGGACTTTAGAAGAGCTGGCCGAGGAACACGAGCTGAGTTACGAGCAGAACCTTACTCTGGATCACGTAATCAAGTTCACCAAATTAGATGTGGAAGATTCCTACAAACTAATTGAGGAACTGGAAGAAGTGGTAAAGAAGAAATACGCGGTTCGTATAACTTACATGCTCCCCAAAGACATGGCCGATCTGAGGTTACTATTTGCCAAGGAAAGGATCCCCATAAAAAATGAGGATCTGGAGCAAATTCTCAAAATAGTGGATAAATATCGACCTGAAGAATAATTCAGTTTTTATCCATTAGAGTTAGGCTCGTTGAAAAAACTATAAGACTTAAAAAGTTGTATTTATATCCTTTAGGGGTTGATTGGATGGAAGATTATGCTATTATCCTCGACTACCTTCCTCTGGGGTACATTAAGGAAGGCATTAACTTTAAGCGAAAACCAGTGGCTCAAGCCATTGGTAAAGAAGAGTTTACTCTGCTGGAGCTCACTCCCAAAGAGGGAGCAGATATTGAAATACATGAAAAGGTCTATATCGGCTCTGGAAAACGGGAGAAAATATCCCGGGTAAGTAAAAGATTACAGTTCGATGACCTTACCGCCACCTCCCGGGTGGAAATACCCTATGTGGTGGAGGAAATCATAAAAACCAAAGAGGACAAGTTTATCAAGTTTTTCAACGATGCAGGACCCATCAGTACTCGGTTACACCAGTTAGAACTTTTACCCGGAATTGGTAAAAAACACATGTGGGACATCATCAAAGCCCGGGAAGAAAAACCCTTTGAAAGCTATGAAGACCTTAAAAACAGGGTCCCCATGTTATCTGATCCCGTTAAACTCCTGGTCAAAAGAGTCCTTCTAGAAATGGATGTAGATCAGGCAAAACGTGGCAAAAAAAAGTATATCTTGTTTACCCGACCACCGGCCAGACGCCGGTAAAATTTTCTTATTTTATTTTTTCTAATTTTAAACTGATTTTTATTCTAACTAATTTTATTTTAAAAAAAATGTGGAGAAATTTCCTTGAAAAATAAAAAACAGCACGAAAGGAATGTTTCTCTGGCTCAAGAAACCAAAGAAATTTTAAATTCTCATGGTATCCGTTTAAATCGTCGTTTAGGACAAAATTACCTGATTGATGATTTTAAAAGAAAAAAAATACTTAGTTTTGCTGATTTAAACGCACAAGACACTGTTCTAGAGATTGGGCCGGGTATTGGCACTTTAACTATTCCTCTAGCCCGTAAAGCAGGAAAAGTGGTAACCATTGAACAGGACCCCCGCATCGCAGATATTCTGGCAGAAAGGTTAGATGCAGAAGGCCTGCACAATGTAGAGTTGATAAATGAGGATGCTTTAAAAGTGGATTTTCCTTACTTTAACAAGATAGTGGCCAATCTACCCTACCAGATCTCCTCACCCCTCACCTTCAAATTCCTGGAATATGATTTTGAGCGGGGTATTCTAATGTACCAGAAGGAGTTTGCCCGACGCATGAATGCCCCGGTAGGGAGCAAACATTATTCCCGGCTGTCCGTGATGCTGCACTTCCAGGCCCAGGTGGAACTGCTGGATCACGTCTCACCCCAGTCATTTATACCCCCACCTAAAGTAGATTCTGCCGTGGTTAAATTGACTCCCCAGCATGATGTTAAAGTAGATGATTTCTTTTCCTCTGTCTGCCGGGCACTGTTCCAGCACCGGCGTAAAAAAGCCCGTAAAGCACTTAAAGAATCTTTCCATGAGATTGCTCCCCGGTCAAAAGAAGAAATTAAAGAGATTTTACAAGGAGTGGATGATGATCTGGGGGAAGAAAGAGTATTTAAATTAACCCCCACACAGATAATGACACTTTCTAATTCTTTAAAAGAAATTTTGAAGTGATTTCTTCAGGGATAACAAAACCTTTTTTTTAAATTTTTATGTTAGATTATTTTATCAATGATTTCTTCTAAATAAAAATAATAGTTAATATAGGAGAATTAATATGCGGAAAAATCCCTACCAAATATTTCAGGAAGAATGCCCACAACTCTTTGACAGTTTTAATAAATTAGTGGAAGCCCAGCGCGATTTACCTGGAATGGACCCTAAAACCAAACAGTTAATAAATATCGCCATCCAAACCGCCCATCGCAATGTGCAGGGGGTTAAGATGCACTCCGCCATGGCCAAAAAGATGGGTGCCACCTGGGAGGAAATCAAAGGGGCGGTGGTAATGAACCTGCACCT
Organism: Methanobacteriaceae archaeon UBA587; assembly: GCA_002504725.1. GTDB lineage: Archaea > Methanobacteriota > Methanobacteria > Methanobacteriales > Methanobacteriaceae > UBA587. The sequence goes on from DATN01000004.1 coordinate 33,545, forward strand.
ATCGGGTTTATCTTCCATTCTAGAATGCTTACCCGCTGCTTTAGAGGGATTTGAAACAGATATTGAGTTTTAAGATTTAAGGAGGAATTTATTCTGTGATAAAATGTATGAATATGACCACATGGACATAAAGATGTGCGATTATGTCTATGCCCCCTCTGATGACAGCTTTCTTCTGGCAGATAATCTTTTAATCAATCCCGGAGACAGAGTACTGGAGATAGGAACAGGTACTGGTCTGGTGGCATTAAATGCCTCAATCAAGGCATCTAAGGTAATAGCAACAGATATAAACCCCTATGCTACAGAATGTGCCCGGCACAATGCCCAGAGAAATGGTATTGAAAATGTACAGGTAAAGGAGGGCGATCTCTTCCAACCAGTACAGGGGGAGACCTTTGACCTGATTTTATTTAATACTCCCTATCTACCCAGTACAGAAGACGATGCTATAGGGGACCTCTTGGATGCTGCTTGGGATGGTGGACCAGATGGCCGCCGAGTCATTGATCGTTTCTTAAATGAGGTGAAGAATTATTTAAATGATGGGGGCCGGGTGCAGCTGGTACAGTCCTCTCTATCAGATAATGATAAGACCTGCCACAGACTGGTGGAGTTGGGTTTTAAAGTGGAAATTACTGCCTCAGAGCAGTTTTTCTACGAAGAAATAGTGGTTATTAGTGGTTTTTTGTAAGAATTAAACTTATTTATTGTGTAAAAAAATGAAATAGAATGATTGTTTTTAAAAAAAAACTATCTAGAATTATTTTTGAAAAAAAAGATTTTAATGAATTATTCCTGAATACTAACTAAAAAACAGGGATTCATCTACAGAATAGTATCCCCTGATGTAATAAAGGTAAAATATCAGGATTTATCCGCCAGGATAGTATCCCTATGATATTGGGCTTCCTCATTTTCTGGATCCAACTCCAGAACTTTTTTAAAACACTCCAGAGCTTTTTCTTCCTGAGCCATATCATTATACACATTACCCAAGTTCAGGTAAGCTGCTTCGTATTCTGGAAAGAGTTTTATGGCCTCTTTAAAGGACTCCACTGCCTCATGATCCTGAGCCAGACTGGCCTGCACATAACCCAAATAGTTCCATAGTTCTGGCTGCTCCCGGTCGATTTCCAGGGCTTTGGTAAAGTATTCCAGCGATTCCTCCACTTGACCCATGAAATAAAGCACATTTCCCTTGTAGAACAGTGCCTTGAAGTTTTCTGGTTCCTCCTCCAGCGTTCTCTCCAAAAAGATTAATGCCTCATCATAGCGCCCCATGTCGGATAGGGTGGTTCCCATATTGTAGATTGCTGGTCCAAAATTGGGATCTATTCTTAAAACCTGTTTAAATGATTCCAGGGCTTTTTCGTCCTCTTCCAGGATGCTGAAGGTGACTCCCTTGTCATTCCAGGCATCCAAAAAATCGTTGTCTAAAAGCAGAGCATTGTCAAAGGAGTACACTGCCTCATCGTATTCCCCTAGAACCAGATGGCAGCTGCCCAGATAATACCATACCAGTGCATTTTCCCCGATTTCCAGTGCCATGGCAAAGGCTTGGCTGGCCTTTTCATATTCTTCCAGGAAAAATAGGGTGAGTCCCTTACCATAGTAGGCGGGAAAACTTTCCTCCATTTTCAGTGCAGCGTCGAATGCTTTCAGAGATTCCGGGTACTTATCCAGGGTTCCCAGAGTATAACCCAGTTCCAGCTGGGCCTCCACACATCCCGGATCAGTTTCCACTGCCTCTCGGAAGTAGTTAAGTGCCTCGTGATAGTTTTCCTGGAACTGTAGTTCCCTTCCTTTTAAATAAAGTTGTTTAGCCTGATTATAAGTCAAATTATTACCTCAAAATTATTGTAAAATGAGTTGTTAGAATAGTGAGATATGAATTATATTTTATTTAGTATATAAAAAAGATGGTGGAGAATGAGATTTCCATAATTAAAGAAGTTTTTAAAAAATTATTTTGGAGACAACCTCTCCATATTGACTATGGCATTTTCATCCCCGGGATTTAATTCCAGGGCCTTTTTATAGCAATTAATGGCCTTCTCACGTTCACCTAAACCTTGCCAGGAATCACCCTGATAAGAGTAGGGAAGATAATAATCAGGATCCATTTCTATAGCCTTTTTATAGCACTTCAGAGCCTCTCTGAATTTTGAAAGGGAATTTAAACAGTTTCCCATCTGACACCAGGACTGTATATCATCCACATATGTTTTCAGGTGTTTTTCAAAGAAAGGAATGGCCTTTTCACAATCTCCCAGGCCCAGGTAGTTATAGGCCCGCCCATAATAGGTTACTTCTTCTTCAAATCCATTTTCCAGGGCCAGGTCAAAGTATTCATTGGATTCTTGATAGTGTTCTAAATCAGACAGCAGGTTACCTTTCAGATAATAAAGTGATCCGTAGTCGGGAAATAGTTCTATCTGACTTTCTAGATACTCCAATGATGCTTCCAGTGATTCAAGTTCGGTTATGGTAAATGATTTATAGGCTATGGCATTTTCTAATCCAGGGTCAATTTTCAGGGCCTTTTCAAATAATTCCTGGGCTTCCTGGTATTTTTCCTCATCAAATAAGTCCAGTCCCTGGTCAAAGTAGTCCCATTTTCTTTGGTTTTTCATGGTGTTTGCTCCTAGAACTAATTTACTGATTTATAATAAGTATATTTCTGGTAGAAAAATCAGATTAATATATACCGTGGTGAAAATATGCCGAGAGTGATTCATTTTGAGATACCTGCCGATGATCCTCAAAGGGCCATCGCATTCTATGAGGAAGTATTTGGATGGAGAATAGAGAAATGGGAGGGTCCCTTTGACTACTGGTTGGTGATGACCGGGGACGAGAAAGAACCTGGAATTGACGGGGCCATCATGACCCGGGCCATGGGGGAACAATTGCGCAACACCATTGCCGTGGACTCCTTTGAAGATTATGCTGCCAAGGTAATCCAGAATGGTGGGAAATCAGTGATTCCCAAAATGACCATACCGGGAATTGGTACCATGGGCTCCTTTGAGGATACCGAAGGTAATGTATTCCTGATTATGGAACCCGACATGGATTCGCCTGGAATAAAGAAATAATAGCATATTATTCTCTTAAAATTTTTTTATTTACTATTTGAATCCTATTTTTTTAAAAAAATCTTTTATAAATTTATTTCTAAAATATAAAATTTTTATAAAATACCTATTTTATCAAAGAACTTGTTTACTAAATTAAATAATAAAATAAATAACTAAAAATACCTTATTTACCAAAATCCCAAAAGACTAAATAATAAAATAAATAACTAAAAATACTTTATTTGCCAAAATAGAAAAGATATAGGTTATAAGCGGGTTTTATAATTCAACTCATCAAATTCCATCTTGAAAACGGTCCCCGGAGGACTCTCAATGGTAAGAACGCCGTCTAACTGTTTCACCAACGAACTAACCAGTTGCAATCCCAGTGTATCCAGTTTATTGATATCCAGATCCGGAGGCATACCCACCCCGTCGTCTTCCACCAGAAACAGGTAATGATCCTGCCAGGGTTTTAGGGTTATGGATATAGTGCCCTCCCTTCCCTGAGGAAAGGCGTGTTTTAAGGAATTAGTTACCAGTTCATTGGTAATCAAACCCAGGGGTATGGCAGTTTCCAGATTCAATTTCCCCTGCACATCCAACTTAGTTTTTATGCGGGACCCCGCAGCATAGGTATTGAAGAGGTTGGTGACCAGTCCCTGCAAATATTCATGAGAATCAATATCCGATACATTATCTGAACGGTACAACCCTTCATGAACCAGGGCCATGGATTTTATCCGGTTCTGACTTTCTAAAAAAGCATTACATGCAGTTTCATCCGGTAAATATTCGGCCTGGAGACTGATGAGACTGGAGATAATCTGCATATTGTTTTTCACACGATGATGTATCTCCCCCAGCAGCACTTCTTTTTCCTGAAGCGAATCTTCTAATTTCTTATTGGCCCTCACCCTCTGTATAACTATTGATGATTGGCGCATGATATCTTCTATGAGTTCCTGATGATTCAACTCACTACCCCGGGGTATGGCCAGTAACAAGCCCCCATAAAGATTCTCTCCAATAAATCCCATGGAATATATCTCATTAATCTTCAGGGCTTTTTCCAGTAATTTGCAGAGTGGTTGGGGGATTTGGCCAAAAGCCAATCCATGTATTCCCTCATCATAACGTTCTAATTTTCCAGATAATGATTTATCCAATGTTTCATCACTGAATTCATCCAGTTTAAATTTGATTTTCTTTATGTTGCTGCCTAAAAATTTATTTATCCTCTGGTAATCCTGCTGGCCTCCCACCTCCACCAGTTTAAGGTAGGTCTTGTCAGGGGAGATATAGCTGATGCCAATAATTACCCCCGGCAGCAGCTGGCGCATAGTGTTGTAGATGATTTTAAAGATCTCCTTTTCATGGGTAACTCCTATGAGATCCGTGATTACCTGGTTTAATATCTCTTTCTCCTGCAGACGGTTTTGCAGTTCAGTTTCGGCTTCCTTACGTTCGGTGATATCCAGGGCCACCCCATTCCATAATATATCCCCAGAATTTAATTTATAGGGAGTAGATTTTACCTTTAACCAGGTTATTTTATCAGTTTTAGGATGTTCTATGCGAAATTCAACATTAAAAGTAGTTAGTGTCCGGGATGATTCCTGTATAGCCCCTAATACCTCCTGCAAGTCTTCCTCAAGCACCAGAGCAAACAGGTTATTAACATCTTCCACTATCTGTTCCGAATCCACCCCCATCAGTTCATAAGAACCAGGACTAGCATAAGGTATGGACTGGGAACCATCTCTTTTCAAAAGAAACTGGAATACTATGCCCGGAATATTGGAGGTGATGGTATTTAAAAGCTCTTTCCCTTCTATTATTTTTACATGGGAGTCCATTAGTCTTTTTTTGTCCAGACTCATGTTTCCAATCATTTCCGCCAGACGGGTAAGAAAAATAAGGGCCTCTTGGACAAAATCCCTGGAAACCACCGGTACCTTAGAGAGGGCCTGCATATACTCTTCTTCATCAAAACCGTATTTTTGGGCCTGATTCCTGAAAAAATCAGTGTCGGGTTTTTCAAAAAAGAATTGGCCGGTGAATAAATTGGCCATGTGCCGTCCATCAATGTAGATGGGTACTGCTGCATCTACCAGTCCATTGGGGCACTGATACCAGGAATAATCTCCTTTATCATCTAACTGGCCTGCCAGTTGAGTATCGCTTTGTATACAGTTTTTAAGGGTCTGGGGATGTTTACGGTGAAAATGCAAACAAATATCCTGCCATCCCGCTGCCACCCACTCTCCCTGGGAAGTGGTGAGGATATTACCTTCCACATCAATCAAAGTAGATGGGACTCCTGTGAGCTTAAAAAAACTCTCAAGGATGTCTTTTATCTTATCTCCATCAATTATTTCTGTAAAAGTAAAGTCGTCCCCCATAATAAACCCCTTATTTTTTTAGTATTATATATTTACCAATACTTATAATTAATGAAAAAAGTTGATTATTTATTAAAATAGGTGTTTATAGTGGCGATTTGATTAAAATAATTAATTAAAACCATTTTTATTATTGATCTTCACCACCCACTAAAAGAAGATTAAAAATTAAAAAAGATAAAAAATAGGAAAAATAGAAAAAATAGGAAATAAGTTATTTTAGAGTGTTAGAGCATTTAGGAGTTTTAGATGTCTATGCCCATTAGACCATCAAAAACCAGGACCGCTTCGCCTTCCATAAACGCTCCTAATTCGTTTCCTTCCTGGTAAACATCAATCTGCAGTTCCCCGCCAGGTAGATGCACCAGTACACTGCCATCCAGTTTTTCCAGTTTGTTACCGGCAATCACACAGGAAGTGGCCCCAGTACCGCAGGCAAAGGTTGGACCTGCTCCTCTCTCCCAGGTGATCATAATAATCTCCTGAGGACTGACTACTTCCACGAAGTGCACGTTGGTACGTTGTGGAAAGGCAGGATGGTTTTCAATGGCCGGGCCGAATTTGTCCAGATCCACCTGGGCGGCGTCATCCACAAAGATTACTGCGTGAGGGTTTCCCACACTGAGAGCAGTCATCTGGATGGGTTCGCCTTCCACACTTAAAACCTGGTCCACGAACTCGTCCTGGGGCACATCCATAGGTACCTGATCTGTTTTAAAGGTGGCTTTTCCCATATCCACTCTGCAGGATGTCATTTTACCATTTTCAATACTGAGACTGACGGTTTTCAGGCCCCCCAGAGTTTCCACCAGGATTTTTTCTTTGCGCAGGATACCGTTGTCATAGACGAACTTGGTAAAACAGCGAATACCATTACCGCACATCTCGGCTTCACTACCATCGGCATTGAATATTCGGAAGCGGATGTCGCCTTCACCAGTGGCGGGGGCTACAAATATTACCCCATCCGCTCCCACTGAGAACCCGCGGCGGCAGAGTTCTATCACCAGTTCCGGTTTTTGCTCTTCACTGATGATTTCCTGGTCTGATTCATCAATAACCACATAGTCATTTCCCAGACCATGCATTTTGGAAAAGATTAAAGTGTTTTTACTCATTTTAACAACCTCATTGTTTTTGCTAAAATTTTATTATTAAACAATTCCACCAGTTATACTATTTTAATAACCTTACTGGTACGTTTTGTTTATTTAATACGTCAGCAAAGGTTTCTCGTTCCCTTACCACGTCAGATTCTCCTTCTTTTACCAGTACTTCCGCAGGTCGTGGTCGGGAATTGTACTGGGATGCCATAGAAAATGCGTAGGCACCCGCATTCATAATGGCAATTAAGTCCCCTTCTTCTATTTCCGGTAGTGGTCGGTCCCGGGCAAAGAGATCACCTGATTCACAGACATTTCCTGCCACATCAATGGCTTCCACCTCGGGGGCCTGGGGTTTGTTGGCCACCACAATATGGTGATATGATCCGTACATGGAGGGCCGTAACAGAGTGTTAAATCCTGCATCCACCCCTACAAATTTACGGTAACTCTGTTTTACAGTGTTTACCCGAGCAAGTAAGTAGGAAGCATCACCCACAATGTATCGGCCGGGTTCCAGACACATGGTAGGTTTTCCAATACCATACTGGCCGAGTTTATCCTTAAATAGACCAACAATCTCTCCAGCAAACTTGTCCAGATCCAGTTCATGTTCTTCCGGAGTGTAGGGTATTCCCAAACCGCCACCAAAGTCAATGAATTCAAAGTCCACTTCGGTGTTCTGGGCCACGTCTCCGGCAATGTCCATCAGGGTCTGTACCGCCAGTTTAAATGGTTCCGGGTCCAGTATACCCGAGCCAATGTGGGTGTGGATTCCCACAGGCTCAAAGCCAAGTTCCAGGGCCATTTTATAAACATCCACCGCTTCTTTTTCCATTACACCGAATTTACTCATCTCTCCGCCGGTGATACAATGTTCGTGGTGCCCGGCTCCCACCATAGGGTTTACCCGGAAGGATATTTTAAAGTCAGCAGGATCTACAATCTGGGCCAGTCGATGTAGCTGGGATACGGAGTCCACATTGATGCGCACCCCACTATCGGCTGCAAACTGGAGTTCCTCGTTTTTAACGTTATTTCCTGTGAATAAAACTTTTTGTGGATCAAATCCAGCTAAAAGTGCCGTGTAAATCTCACCAGGCGACACAGCATCAATTCCACTGCCTTCTTCTTGTAATATACGCATGACTGCCAGGTTGGTGTTGGCCTTGCAGGCATAAAATAACTGTAAGTCAGAGTAGTATTTGGTAAATGCACTGTAAACCCGGCGGTAGTTATCCCGCACCCTCATTTCATCTATAACATATAGAGGAGTTCCATACTCCTCAGCAAGTTCGGTGGCGTCGGCTCCACCGATACTTAGATTTCCCTTTTCATTAATATCTAAATCAAAACCCATTTATAATCCTCCATGTAAAACAGATTAAAATATCAACTTTTTTCCCCCTAAAAAGTACCTTTCGTCCTTTTAGTGGTAGGGAAAAACAAAGTTAACATCAACTTTTTCTTTTTCATTATATTTATATTTAGTAATGGAAATAGAAATTGATTAGAAAGTTAAAAGAATATACTGATAAATAGCCCTGATCTTTTCAATAAAAACACCGGGTTACTAAACAGTTCCATAAACCATCATATTCCTAAGTTAAACAATTCAAATAATTCAAGAGGATATTATGACTGATATACCCTTCAAACTGGTGGTGCGAGCCATCATAAAAAACCATGAGGATAAAATCCTTATTTTAAAGCGTTCCATTCATTCCCGCAGTAATCCTGGCTGCTGGGAACTGCCGGGAGGTAAAGTAGAACCAGGAGAAGACTTTGATAAGGCAATGATCAGAGAGATCATGGAGGAAACCCAGCTCCAGGCCACTCTTAAAAGGGCAGCAGGTATAGCCCAGCAAGATTTACCATATTCACACTCTGTACATATAATCATGGACGTGGATGTGGCATCCTATGATGTTAAAATATCAGATGAACACGAGGAATACCTCTGGGTGGATCTGGAAGAACTAAATTCATTAAAATTGTCAGAATGGTTTTTGGAGTTCTTGAAAAATCGTTCCCCTGGAACCATCTAACTCCCAGACCATTAAAAAAAATAATTCTTAAATAAGTTCTCCCATTATTTCTTTATTCTATTTAATTTTATTTTTTATTTTAAATAAGTATTAGAAAGGTCTTGGAATAATAAAAACGTCTGCATAAATCATTTTTCTAAAAATAATCAGAAAATAGACCGGAAATATGTGAGAATAATAACAATCTAATTTTAGAAAAAAAGTGGAAAAAAGAGGAATCAGGAAATACTGACTAATGCCTCATCTAAAATAGCTACTGCCTTGTCAATCTGTTCCTGGGAAATTACCAGAGGCGGTGCCAGACGCAGCACATTTCCTGCAGTACAGTTAACCAGCAAACCTTTTTTACGGGCTTCATCAACAAGTTTACCACATTCAATGGTTAGTTCCACACCAATGAGCATTCCCTGTCCCCGCACCTCTTTAATGATGCTGTGTTTGGCCTGCAGTTCCTTCAATCTGGACTGGAAGTAGGAACCCATCTCTTTGGATTTGTGCACCAGGTTCTCATCCAGGATAACCTCGATGGTGGCTTTGGCAGCAGCACAGCCCAGTGGATTTCCTCCAAAGGTAGATCCATGGTCACCTGGCTCAAAACCTGTGGCTATCCGTTCATTAGCCAGTATGGCGCCCATAGGGTACCCTCCAGCCATGGCCTTAGCCACGGTGGTGATGTCTGGTTTTACCCCAGAGATTTCTGAGGCGAACATCTCACCGGTGCGCCCAAACCCAGTCTGTACCTCGTCAAAAATCAGCAGAATATCCTTCTGCCGGCACAGATTCTCCACATCCTTCAGATAACCATCCGGAGGGATTATAATTCCCCCTTCCCCCTGAATAGGTTCCAGTAAAACTGCTGCCGTATCCTCACTGATGGCCTGTGACAGGGCGGCGATGTCCCCATAAGGAACGTGTTTAAAACCAGCAGGCAGTGGTTTGAAGGGTGCCTTGTATTTCTCCTGCCCGGTAGCGGTGACCGTGGCCAGGGTACGGCCGTGGAATGAGTTATCGGCGGTGATAATTTCTCCCTTACCAGTGTATTTACGGGCCAGCTTGATGGCTCCCTCATTGGCCTCGGCTCCACTGTTGGCAAAGAATACACGGTCATGGGGTGATACCTGGGTAAGCAGTTGGGCCAATTCCACTTGTTCCTGGGTGTAATATATATTGGAACAATGAATCATTCTCTGGGCCTGGTGGCAGATAGAGAGTGCCACTTTAGGGTGGGCGTGACCCACGTTGTTTACCGCGATTCCTGCGAAACAGTCGATGTAGGAATTTCCTTCTACATCCCATACTTCAGCCCCTTTACCATGGGAAAGGGCTAGAGGTTGACGCCCGTACGTTTGCATCACGAACTTCTGATCTAAATCCATTATCTCCTGCGTATCCATTATATCACCTGAATAATCATTAAAATCATGACTACCATTTTATAGTAAGGGCATAAACTGTGAAAAAATCCGGTCAGGGCCCCGTAAACAAACCGGCAATTTTATATTTAATTGGTTGCGGTTATTAATAAGTACTACTATATTTTAAGACATATATTAACCAAATTTTAATAGAGATAATAGAAGCAATTTGTTTAATGAATCTATTAAATAAGAATTAAGTTAATCTGATAAGGTGATATCATGAAAAAAGCCATAATTGAAACTAAAAAAGGAAACATAGAACTGGTTTTATTTGAAGAAGACGCCCCTAACACCGTGGCCAACTTTGAAGAACTGGCCAATAAAGGATTCTACGATGGATTAACCTTCCACCGAGTAATCCCTGACTTCGTAATTCAGGGCGGCTGCCCTAAAGGAAACGGTACCGGAGGGCCGGGTTACACCATTAAATGTGAAATCAACCCTAATAAGCACGTTACCGGAGCATTATCCATGGCTCACGCAGGTAAGGATACTGGCGGAAGCCAATTCTTCATCACCCACTCCCCGCAGCCACACCTAGACGGTGTACACACTGTATTTGGTAAAGTGACTAAAGGAATGGACGTAGTTAATGATGTGGAAGCTGGCGACGTCATGACCAAAGTAAGGGTTATTGAAGAATAAAATTCACTTAACCCCTAATAACCTTATTTTTTTATGTTAGACAGGTACTTCTGATTTTTAATTAAATTTTTTTATTTTATTAGAATCATTAAGTGAAGTGATAGCTTAACCGGATCTTCACCTTAAAGCATGATTGATTAATTAGAATATTTAAGAAGAGTGGTAAGTGAAATCGAATTAAATTTTATGGTTATTTTATCAAATACCAAAAAAGGGAAAAATTCTTATAATAATTTCTCTAAATAAGATATCCAGATGAAAAAAGAAACCAGAAACTATCTGGAATCCTATGCCAATATAATGATTTACGTTTTTTTCATTATGGCTACGGTAGTGGTGGGAAACCTCTTTGGGGCCTGGTACGACAACACACCCCAGGCAATAATCTTCATTATGTGCCTTTTAATCCTATTTGACATCATAAGACAGGCCATGATTGATCCCAAGAAAGGAAATAATCTTAAAAAGGTTATCCTGGCAGTTATTTTTATTCTCCTGGTAATTGGAGTGCTAGCCTTTGTTTTTATGAGATGGAACATAGGTGGCTAACCCTCGATTATTTCTTTAATCAATACTTGGAATACATTTTCTTTTTAAAATTATCTTAAATTTTTTAATGGTAAAAATTAATTTTAAATTAAATATTATAAAAAATTGCAAATATTAGTTTAAGGGCTAAATTTGAATTATTTGCTGATTTAATGTATTATTTAAGAATTTAAGTAAATGGAAAAAGATTATTTTTTAGAAAAAAGAATTTTTTTGAGAACAATACCATAAATATCCGCGATCTGATTGGCAATTTGCAGATGCTTCGGAGAATAATCTTCCTGAGGATTAGCCAGTACGATTTGACCTAATATATCCCCCTCATACTTCACTGCCACAGAAAGAAACTGCCGGACTGGTTCGTGTCCCGGTGGCAGCCCATGGGCCGCGGGATGGTTGGCTGGATCATGGGTGTAGAATGATTCGCCGGTATCCAGAGAGTAGCCCAGAAGACCCCCATAAGAACCGTCACGACGGACTTTAAAGCGTGCCTCCCCTATATCAGCATATTTTTGGCACCCCCCGGTGAGATGGGAAAATGAAACCCCTACACTATCCCTATTTTCAGGATCCACAAAAGCCACATAACAGTGCTCACTGCCAGTTAATCTCTTTAGATCCTCCCAAACAACATCTGAGATCTCTTTCAATGAAAAATCATCCATCATACCCATAATTCTATTTTTGGTGATTGAAACCTCTTTTTGCATGGACTTATCCAGTGGTGAATCATATCTGACTGCCATTTGCTCCCCTCATTTAAACAGTATACTCTATAATAATAAAACTAATTATCTATTACGATTATAAATCTAGTAGGAATATTTAGGGTGAAAAAAATGAAGGATGGTTCAAACAAAAACGATTTTGAAACACTATTAATGGAATTTAAGCAATTATGTGCGCTCTTATTCATTACCGGAGTATCACTGGGAAGTTATGTGGTTTTAGTACCCAATTCCAATATTCTAATGTTCATTTTCACCATTTTAATTGTGATATATGCTGCCTATTCTTATTATAAAAAAGATCAGGGCAAAATAGGAATCTTACTAGTCATCTTAGGTATTATCTGGGTGTTAACCTCCCTACCCAAATATTTCGGTTTATATTAGATATTATCCCTTAAATCCCTATAATTTACAGATTAGGGATTTAATACTCCTTTTTAAATTTTTACAAAAATAGGACCATATTTAAATATTTCTTCTTTTTATCCGACCTAAGCCCAGTTCTTCAAATAGGGAATCATCTTTAGAGATAATCCGATTTATGAGCCATACCCTGTGTTCCAATGGTATTTTGGATCCTTCCACCGTGGATAAATAACGAACACCATTTTCCAGGAAAATATTATCTACTTTTTCGACTTTAAATGGAAAGTCTGTTAAATCTAATTTCAGGTGCAAGTAATTATAGATGGGACATATCTGGGAGATTAAAACTAGTTCACCATTTTTTGGTGGGGTACCCTCCTCAATTAAAATAAAAGTACCCTTCTTTAAATAAGGATTATAGTCTTGATCTGTCATTAAAATAAGAATACCTGGCCTTTTAGTTTTGCGTCTTGTTTTCTGCATGAACCTGGTGGTTATGGGTCCCATTCTGTGCTGTGAATCCGGGTCATTTTCAATTGAATCCATAACCCCTGACTCAAAAGCCATCAGTAACCTGATCCAGGCATCTACCTCCCGGCAGGAAATCTGGCCACTGGTAGAACGCTGCGGACACTTCCAGCAGTATTTATCCTGGAGTAATTTTATTACTTTTCTATAGTACTCCTGAGATATTTCTGTAAATTCCTCAAGAGTAGTGTAGAGTTCTCCCATGATTAACCTCTTATTCAGATCAGATATCACATTTAAACAATAATCCTTATTTCTTTTTAGTAGTTAATTTATCCAGTAACCCCGATTTACGGGCATAATGGAAGAGATATAGTTGAGTATAACCCGCATATTCACCAAACTGTTCCATACCAAAGTCTCTTATCTTAGGCACCGCAACATCCTTCCCATCGAAATATAAATGACATATTATCCGTTTTATCCAGACATCCACAGGGAAAGCTTCACCCATACCAAAACCATAGAGCAGGATGCAATCCGCTACTTTAGGACCCACTCCAGGAAGTTCTAAGATGGTGTCAAATGCATCCCCATAGTCCATTTTAGCAATTTTATGCAGAGAAATTTCATTCTGGATCATCTCTGCGGTTTTGATTATGTATTTAGCCCGGTACCCCACACCACAGGCCTGAAGATTATTATTGAATTGAAAATCTTCGGGTAAATGATCCTCACATCTCTGCATTTCCTCCAGATCGTGTTCAGGTAACTGAGAAATGATTTTTGGGGAAGGGAAAGTATAAAATGATTCATCCCCAAATGAATAAGGATTCCCCCATTTATATTTAATATCCCTTATAGAACGGCTCCATCGTAATATAGAACAATTAGCAGACGATATAGAAGAAATTATGCATTCAAATGGGTCATGGGCTATGAATAACCTCATTCCTTGACAAAAATCAATGGTAGGCTCTAATTTAGGGTCTTCCCTTAGAAAATCATATAATTGATCTAAGTCAAAATCCAGGTCGAATATTTGGCGAATTCTCTGTTTTAGAGCCTTTTCTGAGATATTATTGCGTGATTCAGCATTAATTTTTAGTGAGCCGTCCTGTTGAGCCACTTTTAGAAGGCAAGCCTCTTTTTTAATTGAAACCAGTTCACTAAAAACTCCCTGATTTTCTTTCCATGCTGGTTGGGACGTTTGGCCACTGTTAATGGTTAATGAAAGGTTGCAGGGGCCCTTAAATTCGTCAGGATTTAGTAAGAATTCCATGTATATTAATTCGGGTTTATGTTATATCAAATTAATGAAAAAAAAACTAAAATAAAATAAAGAAAATTACGCTAATCTCCTTAGGGGTTCTGTTTAGAATCATTCAATTGAATTTCCTAAATTTACGACCTTTTTCATCATAACGACTTTCTGAATCGTCTTCATCTATTTCAGGTTCTTCCTCTTCGCCCCTGATAAGAGAATATGTTATCGAAGCAGCAATAAAACTAATAAACATGACCGGTAGCCGTAAAAAATCGTTGTATCCGAATATTTGTTCAACTATGCTGCCCAATATCAAAATGGAAACAATTAATACAGCAGCAGCTGAAATAAAACCTAGAATTTTTCTAATCATAATTATCATTCCTCCATTAAATTGGTTAGATCAGTATGGATTAGTTTTAGATATAGTTGGTTGGCTCGGACAATATCCTCGGCAATTATACGCTTTCTCCGATTATTTACTGCATAGCAACCAGCCAATAAGCGTAAAAATGCTTTTTGTGTAGTTCTGAATGCCGAGCCTGTACCCTCAACTTCTTTATCTAATTTATTATTGAAAATTAACATGAAATAAAGCTCGCTAAATTCATTATAAAGTTTTTTTACTCTTTTATTTTCCCATTTAACTTTACCTAACTGTTTAAAAAATTCACCAGTAGGTTGAGGAGTCTCCATTGTAGAATCAAAATCATCAGTTAACAACAATACCCTTGCGGCCAAATCACCATAAAATAAGGCCCCTAATTCATCTGCATTAAGTTCCCTATTGGCATAGATACTGTAAAGATCATGAATAAACGTATAAACAACAAGAATCTCTTTAGCACCAATTAACGGAGCCCCTGGAATCCTCAAAGGAAACTTACTCATATTCTTACCAGCAAGCTTCGCAATCAAAGACGGCTCATCATAATCACCAGAATCCATCAAAGGATTATCCGGAGTACCCAATACTAACTTTTTATAAATTTCCGAATCTTTCAATGACAAAATACCAGAAACCACACCATCTAACCCATAAACATCACTAAAATTATCCATTATACGACTCGCTACATCCTCTGTGGGTTTCGCACTAAAAAGTCCCATTTATATCACTTCATGAATCTGGTCAGATCAGTATGAATCAACTTGAGGTAAAGTTTATTTGCTTGAACAATATCCTCAGGACTAATCCGATCTCTTCCATTATTTACCGCATAACATCCAGATAACAAACGTAAAAAAGCATCCTGAGTGACATCGAAACTTGATCCAGATTCCCTTTCTTTGTCCAACTTATTATTAAAAATTAGCATGAAATAAAGTTTATAAAATTCATTGAAGAGTTTTTTAGTTTTTTTATCTTGCCATTTTTGTTTTCCAAGCTTTTTGAAGAATTTATCATCAGTTGTTGGAGTTTTTTTGGTTGAGTCAAAATCATCTAACATTAGTAAAATACGAGTGGCTAAATCACCGTAGAATAAGGCATTTAATTCATTGGAAGATAATTCTCTGCCAATTCTGAAACTATAAAGATCATTAATAAATGTATAGATCACTAATACCTCTTTAGATCCGATTAATGGCCCGCCAGGTATTCTTAATGGAAATTTACTCATATTTTTGCCGGCGAGTTTTGCTATAGTTGAAGGCTCGTCATAATCTCCTGAATTTATCAAGGAATTATCTGGAGTTCCTAAAACTAGTTTTTTGTAAACAGTGGAGTCTACCAAAGAAACTATATCTCTCAGCACATTTTTTAAATCATCAATATCATTAAAATCATCTATTATCTGGTCTGCTACTTTATCTGTGGGTTCTGCACTGAAAAATATCATTTAATACCACCTACATTAATCTTAATAATATTAATAATAACTTTATATTTATAATTTATTACTTAGTTTAACCTCTTCTACTTCCCCTAGTAACCTTCTTAAGAATCGATTTTCCAGTCTTCACACCCTTTTTAAGAATACTTTTTGATTTAGACACTGTATTTTTAATCGCAGCCACGGTTTTATTAACAACTGTTTTTACGTTAGAAGCTATTTTATTAACAGTACCCGCCGTTTTTTTAACTAAATTCG
>DATN01000004.1:49981-53230 GCA_002504725.1 Methanobacteriaceae archaeon UBA587
ACCGCCTCCGGAATAATTTTATTTAAGGTATTCAAAGGATAATTAACCATATTTTTGACATTATCAACTATATACTCCCCATTTCTAGTTAAAAACTCACCTAATTTACCATAAGATTCCTTTATTTTACCAACAGGATCTGGACTCGATAATAAGGATATAAATTCAGATATTCCTCTTTTAGACTCAAATGCATTAATTTCAGTTATAATTTTGATCAGACGTTGTTTTCCAGTTAATCTAGCCAATGCATCCATGGGCATCATTATCAGAGATAGGGGGTTGGGAAGTGAAAAATTGCTGAGGGTAGAATAAATGTTTTCCCATGTTTTTGGGTTATTTAAATTGAATTTAGTTGCTACTTTTCCAAAAAACTTTTTTAAACTGTTAAGTAATATATTTTCATTCAACAAAGAACTTATTCTTGTCACTCTAGTTAATTTAGGTAGTATTTTAGGCAATAATGATGCTAACCTTCCAATAGGAATGATTGCGAATAGATTTAAAAGTAAATTACCAATAGATACATTTCCATTTTCATCGATCCCAAATGCTAATTCCAATAATATTTTAATGTTTTCTCCACCCCAGCTATGGTCCAGATTACTGTAACCATAGAAGTGGATGAAAGTGTAGTCCCAGAAATCCCAGAAGTTCCCAGTTTCCCATGCTTTTTTAATAGCTTCGGAAAATTTCATGGTAGTGTACTGGGCTATCAAATCACCTATACCACCACCAGGAGTGGTAAGAGACCTGAATAAAAAATTATAAGCTTTCAGAGGATCAGAAGTTATATTTGTCTTAATAAAGAATTCCTCAAAATAATACTTCACCATAGCATCATCAGAACCCTTATTAAGATCGATGGTGGGATTCCATTCACTTTTAAGTAGTGAAATATTACCAGTAAGGACAATAGAAACTGAAAATGCGTCTAAATCGGCTTCCGGCTTAATAATATTTAACTTATTCTTTACTGTGGCACTCTGAAGGACATTACTATGTTTAGAGGTGGATGTAACCAGATTACCCGATTTACTCAGAACATTGAAATAAGTGGTTGCATATCCCCAGTTCCCAACATAGTCAACTGCTGCAAAGTCTATATACTTTTTACCAGAACTGGTGCTATACGGTAACAGATAGATACAGGACCATTTACCCGTTACATTGGTCAGATTTATGCGTTTATTATTGTAAACTGCGAAAAGCTGCTGCGTGTCTGGAGAAACCGCCGCCGAAATAGTTAATTTTCTTTGAGCGTCGGTACCATGATATTTGATTTTATTTGGAGATACGGTTGGTTTTACAGAAGGAGGAGTATTATCAACTATAAAATTCAGATTAACAATATTTATGTTCCCTACTCTGTCTTTTGCGGTGAATTTTACATAATAATTACCATCAGAAACTTTTGGAAAAATAAAGTTAGAATCCCATTCACCAGAGGTGTCCTGAACCAAATTAGATGTCTTTATTAGATGTGTAAAAGAATGGGAATCCTGGAGTATTTGTGCAGAAACCTCGTGAGTATCATCGTCACAAAATGCGCTGAGCTGGAATTTATCCCCTGATTTAACAAAATATGAATTAATAGAAGCAATCATTGATGGAGGAGTGTTATCAACAGTGAAATTAAGATTAACTGCACTTTTTGTTCCATTAATATCCATACCTTCAATTATGACTGGATAATTCCCATCAGATATAGGGGGTACGGTAAAATTTAAAAACCATTTAGAATTATTCCATTTTACCAGAGGATATTCATTTCCTAAGATGGAAGCAGTCATATTGACAATATTATCACTAGAATAAGCTTCAATTTTCATAGAAGTGCCAGATTTGCCTAGAAAAGGTTTTAACCAAGCTTCTATCTGAAATGAACTGGGGAATGAGTATAAAAATACATCCTTAACATAATTATTATCATCCCTCACTAAATTACTGGCCAATGACTCAAATACTATCCTGGTGCCATCCCCACTGATAGATGGGTTGCCTGAGCGCGAATTAGGTTCCTCACCATCCACACCCTGCAATATGCTGGTGGTGACATTAAGTACTTGATCATAAACCAGAATATTGGAAAACATAGGGCTAAGCGGATTTGAAGATACTATTTCGGATGAACCTTCCCCCATAGAAACTGCACTGCATACGTCATCATCAAAGTCCGCACTGAAAGCTATATAACGACCATTGGTACTGATAGAAGGATTATTATATTTTAAACCGCTTACTTCAGAAAAATTGCTTATTTTATAAGTTATTCCACTTCTTCTATCCCAAACAAAAACATTGATTGGAGAATAAAGCCCTTCCTGATTAATATCGGATAAAAAAGCAATAAATGAACCATTACCACTGATGGAAGGATTATAACTATCATATACCCTAAATTCATTGGGCACTGAAACCAAGTAAGTAGTATTTAAATTTAAATCCCTAACAAAAACATCTCGCTGAGAGTTATTATCATTATCCACCAGGGTTTCCGAGTAAGAAGAAAATGCCACAAAACGGCCATCTGCACTAATACAGGGTTCATATTCATCATTTAGTAGATTATACCATGTTAACTGCTGATCACCATTATTATTTAGCGTAACCATGTGAGTTATATTTAAAAGCCGATCACGTACAAACACATCACCCCAACCATTAATATCTGATTCAACCAGATTATCTGCCCATGACGAAAAGGCAACAAAGCGACCATCCCCACTTATGGATGATTCAGAGCTGTAGGAGTTGGCTCCCTGATTATCAAATGATATACTGATTATTTCTGTGGTGTTTAACCACCGGTCCCGGACAAATATGTCTGCAAAGCCATTGGCATCATTATCAACTAGATTAGAGGCAATTGAAGAAAAGGAAACAAATCGACCATCTGAACTTATAGAAGGATTAAAGCTATCCCCATTAGCTTCAGAACCATTATTTGCAATACTGATTCTTTCCGTGGTGTTTAAAATCGTATCATAAACAAAAACATCAGATAACATATTAAAATCGTCATTTACCAGGTTACTGGAAAAAGAAGTATACGCCACATAACGACCATCCCCACTAATCACCGGGTCCCGGCTTTCCCCATCTTCTCCTCCGGGACTATGCCAACTGACCATGTGAATGGTGCCATTTTCAGCTGCAACCGGGCCTGTAATGAGTAAAATAATTAATATCAATGGTAAAAAGTGGTTCCTTGCCACGAAGTTCACCCCCGAATATAATATTTAATTA
>DATN01000004.1:53357-65192 GCA_002504725.1 Methanobacteriaceae archaeon UBA587
AATTAATACTAATTTTGTAATAAAATATATAAATTATTCGGTTGGTGAAGTTTCGACAAAAATCCCAAGATATCCTAATCTTCAAAATAAATTCCAATAAATAACCTATTTAGATTAAAACGTGTTTAAAATCATTATTAATTGGAAATAATATAAAAAAGAATTATATGATTATCATACCACTGCCAGACGCTGCAAACCATTATAAATCACTAAACCACCTATAAAGAGTAAAAATACGGACATGACCCGGTTGGTGTGGTTAGAAAGCCACTGGTTAAGGGGTTTGGTGAGTTTTTCTGCAGTTTTAGGAAAAACCAGGAAGAAAAAGAGGGGTACTTCCACCACAATTAATGTGATGATGCTTAAAAGCACTATGGCCTCTAAATCTATCCATAATCCAGATTTAGCAATTCCAATTTGCCTACCTGCTGCCAATACAAATATGGCTGTACTGAAATTAATTAGAAATGTTAACAGGCCCACCGTAAAATAGCGTCTGAATTGAGTAAATTTACTGGCCTTTTGATTTATTTGAAGGTACTCAAATAGTGAGTTATTTTTTTTACGTTCCCTGGAAAAACCGCTTCTTATCCCCAGTAATACAAGTATGGCTCCCAGAAAGATATCAATGGACGCCATGGTGGCCGGATCAGAATGGCCTGTGTTGTGCAGAGCATTTCCCATGAACAGACCTATAAGTACAGTAAATAAGAGGACGGATAATGCTCCCAGATAAAAAGAGAATCCAGAAAGTTTAGGATTGTCAGTCATAGACATCATGATTAAAAAAACAGATAGCGCCGTGGGACTAACTGCTGCTGCCCATGCTAAAGGTATTATGGTGGCTATAAGATTTGGATCTGGAATAGTATTAACCCCCTATATATTAATTTTTTATAACACCCATATCATTTCATTTTCTCGTTGATATCCTTTTGAGCTTTTTTAATAATCATCTTAGAAGAATATTTCTTCTTTTGAAAATCTGGTCTTGGGCATGGGCTCATCGGCAGCATATCCCAATGGTACAATCATGGTAGGCACTAGATTATCTGGGATTTCCAAGATCTCAGAGAAAGCCTCTGGATTAAAACCCTGCATAGGGCATGAATCAATACCTAAAGATTTAGCAGCGTAGATAGCAGTTATGGTAGCTATGAAAACGTTATGCTGTGATTCACAAACTGCCGCCTCACCAGGAAACATGGCTGTAAAATTATCTAAAACTGATTCTAGAAACTTAATATTTTCATCAGGTATCCCTGAAGCCTTTAAACCAGATATTATTTTATCTGCATTCGCTCTAAGGTCTTTCTCGGCGCAAAATACCAGAAGATGTGAACATGACTTTATTTGTGGCTGATCCATGGCAGCAGGAGATAATTTCTCCTTCAAGTCATCATCACTTACAATTTTAATTTTCCAGGGCTGTAAATTTATTGCTGAAGGTGAGAGCCTTATCATATCCTTAATTTGTTCTATTTTCTCTTCATCAACTTTTTTACCATCAAAGAGCTTGGTAGCATATCGTTCTTCAAGTATTTCTTTAAATTCCATCTAAATCACCACTTATTATATTGTACAATATAACTCTTATTTTTTCATAAATAAAAATAAAAAAAATTGATTTTTTCATCAAGCGATATCTCTCCGACGGTATCCCCAAATACCCAGCACTATCAGAACCATGGACAGGGCAAATAGCAGAATAAAGGAACCGGTTACAGAATCACCTGCCATTAAACGGGGGACGTGAGTAAAGGGTGAAATATTCAGTATCCACTCATTTATATCAAAAAATTCACCTAATAAATCAATCACCACCACCATAGCTAAGGCAGCCCATGCCAGCGAAGCCAGCCGAGGAATCAGGCCAAATAATACCATGGTAATCCCTGTGAAAAGCCATATAGCCGGTAAATACATCAGAGAAGCCCCTAAGATGCGGAGAATCACGTCAGAAAAGTCGTTTGTAATAAGAGCATAGCCCAGGCCGCAGCTCAAGGCATACATTATCACCACCACTGCTGGCCCTAAAACCGCGAATATTAAGTTGCTAACCGCCCAATCCCTCCGGGAAACCGAACTGGTGAGCACCATTTCGGAGTATTTCTTTGATTCCTGGGAATGCAGCTTTAATGTGGCTAAAATTGCGTAGAACGCGAATATTTCCCCTAAAAATGCCAGCATCATGGTAAAGTAGCTATCAATCAGTCCGGCCTGACCTCCTAACTGGAGAATCAGAGCGGCAAACTGGGGGTTGGTGGCGACTACATCAGTGACGAGCTGGGCCATGGATCCCAACATGAATCCCATAGCCACAAATATAATAATCCAGAAGAACAGCATCCCCCGGTGCAGGCGCCAGGACAGTGCCAGTGCACTGCGAAGATTTTTAGCTGCCCTTGGAGAACCCGGGCGCTGGGATATGATTCCAGCCCCTAAATCTCGCAGAGAGGAAAGCCATAAAGCAAGACCAGTTAAAATTGCAATAAAAGCCAGGAATATCCCTAATACCCCGATATGATCTCCAGCAAAGGGAGCAACTTCGTGCGCCCAACCATAGGGTGATAACCAGGAAACCCATGTGTAATTCCCATCATCCCAACCAATAATGCGGATTATGAAGAATAAAACCAGCAGGCCCACTATTAAGTAACGGGTATCACCGGAGCTTTCAGTAAGCTGAACCGCCACCCCAGTAATGGCGGCAAATAAGCACCCGAAGGCAGCAATGGTCAGGGCAAATACCAGAGAACTGTAGGCAGGAAGACCCTGCGCCGTTAAGCCCGCTACTATTAAAATAACCATTATCAGGTTTATCCCAAAAGTGGTTAGCAGTGCCGCACTTAAGGTGGCCTGTCTCCCCACCGGTGCAGAATCAATTAATTCCAGCCTTCCTTTTCTTTCTTCGCTGCGGGTGTGTCTAACTATTAGGAAAAGACTTATTAATCCATTTATGAGTGAAATAGGGAATCCTAACCTCCATGCAGTGAGGCCCCCGATTGAAGGATCCAGGACTGAGCCTAAAAGAGCCACAACGGTGGGATTATTTTTCATCTGCAGATAAAAGGTCATACGCAGGGCATCATCAGAATACAGGTTGATGAAACTGGCGGCCACCCCCAGTACAAAAATAAGGATTAATATAATGAAAAGGGGGAGGATTATTTTATCCCTACGCAGCATGAGCCAGATCATAGCCCAGGTACCGGTAAAATCGTCCATTTTCGGCATCCAACATCAACTCCCTGCCATCTCTTCATCTCCTAGGGACTGGTATTCTTCCCCATAATAGCGGATGAAAAGTTCTTCCAGGGTGGGAGGGGCACTTAACAGCGATTTTATACCAAATTGAGTCAGATATTTGATTACAGAATCCATTTTTTCCGCATCAACACTGAAATGGGCGTGGGTACCGTCTATACTGATACTGTGTACCCCGGATAATTCTTCCAATCCTGTAAGGGGTTGCAGAGTATCCACGGTTATAGATGTACGGGTAAGGTGTCTCAACTCCTCAAAAGTTCCTGTTTCAATTATTTCCCCTTCTCGGATGATGCTGACCCGGTCACAGAGGGCTTCCACCTCAGATAAGATATGACTGGATAATAACACTGTTTTTCCCTGTTTTTTCAGTTCTTTTACTTGTTTACGGAACACCCCCTCCATCAGAGGATCCAGTCCCAGGGTGGGTTCATCAAAGATATATAACTCCACATCACAGACCAGAGCCGAGATAAGAGCCACTTTCTGCTTATTACCAGTGGAATAGGCACTGCACTTTTTGGTGGGATCCAGTTTAAATATTCTTAAGAGTTCTTCTCTGCGTTCTTCCCGAAATCCTCCCCGGAGTCTGCCTAATAAATCAATGACCTCTCCCCCCGTGAGGTTAGGCCATAAATTCACTTCTCCTGGAACATAGGCCAGACGGCGGTGCAATTGCACAGCATCTTGCCAGGGGTCCTGACCCAGTAGCTTGACCTGACCCCCATTCTTTCGCAGCATACCCAGAATAATCCGTAGAGTGGTGGATTTACCCGCACCATTAGGTCCTATGAATCCATAGATTTCTCCTTCTACCACTTTTAAGTCCACTTTATTCAGTGCCTGGTGTTTGCCATAGTATTTGCTTAAATTCTTTATTTCAATTACCGCCATCACTACACCCCCGATTATCCATTTTAATTCTAAGTTTTCCTTTACAAATAAGGAACATGCGAATTTTGATTTCTTAAAATAGTGATTAAACTTTAAATAGAAGATTCCATCCCATTAATAACATGAATACCCGGAAATTATCCCCTTGGAATAATAAATAAGTATTATATGTTTTGTTTAAAGAAATATTAATATCTTAAACATACACTCTGTAAAAATCCTTATTGAAGGGCCAAATAAAATGAAGAAAAAAGAATCAAAGATAGACCATATTGATAGTCGGATTAATTAGAAGAATAAGAATTTATGTATTGATTATGTTGATCATAGTAGCTGTGATCATATTCGAAGTAATTATGGGTAGATTTAACTTAATATTGGCTCTCATGGGCATAATCCTGGGCATAGTAGTGGGTATTATTGTGGGTAGAGTATATACCTTGAGTTGGGATGAAGAAACTAACAAAGTGGTTAGCAACATCGATGGGATTGGTGCAGTGATTTTAGTATGCTATTTGATTTTTGTATTCACTAAAACAGATTTTTTTTCAAACTGGGTACAGGGAAATCCATTATTCGCAGTTATTCTTGGTATTACCGCAGGCACCATGTTAGGCCGGGTCTTGAGCACCAGAAAAAATATAGAAAAAATTTTTGAATCACTAAGATTTAATTAACTAATTAAAATAACAAAAACCAGAATTAAAGGTTAATGTAATCTGTATTATTTTTTAAGGAGTATCCGGTCACCTAAAGAGGATACTCTATTAAAAGGGATGGTTATATCGTTTTTAGAAAGCCCAAATCTTTCTAAAATTCCGCCACCCCCTATGATTATAGATTCCACCTGGTTGTGGGAGTTTACCCTTACCTCTTTGACCTTACCCATTACCCTTAAATTAACATCCAGAACTTCTTTTCCAATAATCCCCTCTTTTATCCGCACATTTCGATTTTCCTTGTAATCGGCATGGCGAGTCATCTTTACATTACCGTAAATTTTATGGATTTTTTTGTTGATGTATGCGTCGTATTTTGCATCATATTCTGCAAATTTTTCCTCAAACTGGGCCAGCTCATTGGAAATATGATTATATCTATCCCCAATATCCTTAAATTTGTTTTTTACCAGTGTTTCTCTTTCCAGAGTGGAAGGATGATTTTTTTCATGGATATATTGTTCAATTCTTTGGGAAAGCTCTTTGGAACTTATTTTATCACCTTTTTTATCACTTTTTTCTTTAATTTTTTCATGAGATTCAGGAGCACTTGTCTTCTCACCTGAATCATCCCCGTCTATTTGTGAAACATCCGTATCGTCAATAGCACCCATTAATTTTTCTCCAGATTCTTTTTCAGGGGTTTTAGCAGCCCCATCTTCAATTAGAATGGCGGTTCCTGTGGCTGTGACGATGGTTGCACTGCCCTGCAGACCACCCATGGACACATAGTCAATTAAAACTTCTTCCACAGCATTGGCACCCATTGCTTTTGCTTCTTCCAGCATGCGAGATAGAGCAGTTTTTCGAGCATTTCCCAAGTTAATACTATCTAATTGCACTGGCTCTATGATTTTAAGAAGGCCTGAAACGCGGCCTTCCGCTTGTTTTTCTTCTGCTACTGCTTCCCCCGCCACCATACCCATATATTTATCTATTTTATCCCCATTTAAGGGATGAACAGTTAAAAGAGGGATGTTCAATTCTTCCAGGAAAATATCATCAGTTTGAGATGTGATTCCCTGTTGTTCCAGGTTTTCTGGCAACATGGCACTTATCTGAGAAGGTTTTCTAATTAAAAACCCGGTGAGTTTAGTTAAAGTCCCCACTACACCCACAAAAAGAATATAATTAATCAATGTGGGGAATGCTGCCTGCAGAGTCAGTACAATGGCAATTATAGTGATTAAACTCAGAGTAACCGGTTCTTTAGGGAAGATCCATCCCGGACCAAACCAGCCATAACCATTGATTAGCATAAATGTCAGGAGCGCGCTGATAGCACCGGTACTTCTACCGTACTTTTTACTGGCTATAACGGTTTCCACGAATCCCGCCAGGAGGGGGGACACGATATACATTATATTAAAACCAAATATCACCAAATTCCAGGCAATACAAAGAATAGCCGAAGCAAAACCCAGTGCAGTTCCTAATCCTATGGCGATTAGTGCCCAGCGTTTTTCAATGAGATATTTTTTCGCAGAAGAAACCATGATATTCCCCTTGGTAATAGACTCTAATCAAATTGTTATTCTTGAAAAGAAACCGCAGTACCATACACAGTAACCATGATGGTGTTTCCCATGGTACTCCCCAGATTATTATAAGAAACAAATGTCCCTATAATAGCATTGGCCCCTTTTTCTTCGGCTTTTTGCCGCATACTCTCTATGGCCAGGTTACGGGCGCTTTTAAGTTCTTCCTCGTATTTAGTGGTTCTTCCTCCCACCACATCACGCACCCCCGAGAACATATCTTTATACAGATTGGCCCCTAAAAGAGCATCACCAGTCACTAAACCATGATGTTTGGTTATTTTTTTCCCTTCCAGTGTGGTTGATGTTAATATCAGCACTTAAACACCTTTTTTTCTTTGCAGTAATCCTTAAAATAAAAAAATAAGAGATTTATTATTATGCTCGAGGCAGGAATTAATTTTGCAGTAATGAGAAAATACCGCCTAAGAACATTACGATTACTAAAAACCATGCGTACCAATACACTAAGGCTGGAAATACCAGGATAATAATGGCGATGATCACAGCAACACCTATCATGGCCCCGCCACTCATTTTTTGTGGTTCCATATTTCACCCCTCCCTTTAATTGATAATTATATTATATTTTTTAAAAATATAAATAATTTAATTTTTCAGCCCATTTTTCTTGATTTAGGCAGGAAAATACTGGTAATAAAACCTAATAGCAGTATCAATGATAATGCATTAAAGGTCTGCTTCATGGCCGAGGCAATGGTGGATTCCACAATCTGATTGGCCTGGGGCACCAGTTCTGAGGGTATCTGTGGTGGCTGGGTCTGCATTTTCTCCACGTAGGCAAAAAGACTGCTCTGGATTTCTTCGGTGGTCAGGTTACCCGCCATTCCCGAGGATTCTATACCGTTGGTCAGGCCCCCAAATATTCCCACTAATAGCAGAACTCCGATAAGAGCGGTTCCCACAGAATAGCCCAGATTCTTAAAACAGTTCAATAAACCGGCAGCATCGGTTTCCTGATCATCCCGGGCAGCAGACATGGTGAGGTTGGTTAGCTGGGAAAGCAAGAGACCCACTCCCACCCCAAATACCACCGTGGATGGGATGATATCCCACATCTGAGTATTCACATTGAATACTCCCCCCAGGAGGAAGGTTCCCAGGGCAGCTACTAAAAACCCCACCATAACAATATATTTAGATTCCAAACTAGACGATGCTTTGGCTCCCAGCAGAGAAAAGACCATTATGGTGAGTGATGCCGGTAAAAGAGTCACCCCCGTCATAAAGGCGTCCAGTTTGGTGACCTGCTGCAGGAACACCGGGATAATGAACAGGAAACCTGCCAGGGGTATCTGCTGTATAACCGAGTTTATATTGCCCAAACCAAATAAACGGTTTTTTAGAAGACTTATGTCTGATAGTGGTTCCTTTCCTTTGTTTATTCTTCTTCTCTGCCATATTAAAAATGCTACAAAGAGAACCAGACCAGAACCCAGCAACACAGTTACATAGCCCCAGTTGGCGGGTTTGGTGAGGAGTAGAATACCCAGAACAATTAAGACCAGTGAAACTATAGAAAGAATGGCCCCCATAATGTCCAGGTCTTTCCACTGCAGGGTTGGCTGGGATTCTTTTATATAATGTCTGAAAATTATTATAGCCGCCACAAAGACCAGCTCCATACCAAATACCAGTCTCCAGGTAAGGTAGGTGGTGAGGACTCCCCCTACTATGGGACCAATGGCTGCCCCTACCGCGGCGATGCCACCCCATATCCCAAAGGCTGTTATCTTATCTTTGCCCTGGTAGCTGGACCCTACAATGGTGGTGGTGGCCGGGAACATCATGGCTGCCCCAATACCTTCTAAAACAGCCCATCCCACAAGAAGCATGTTAGCACTGACACTGAACGTGGCTATGGTGGTTCCGGTGGCATATATGAGCAGGCCCACTAGAAAAGTTTTCTTTCTACCCAGAATATCCTGTAATTTGCTACCTAAAAGCATGAAAGACGCAATTATAAGTGCATATAATGCAATAATTGCCTGAATCATGGATAAAGTTGTGTTTAATTCCACTACCAATGTACTTATTGCCACATTCATTGCCGATGAATCCAGGACAATAATAAAAATTGCCATACAAGCAACAATCACTGCACCCCATTTATACTGATCTTCAGCCATTAAAAAAGCCCCCTATTCATTAATATAAGAATATTATTATCAAAATTTGTATCAGAATATATGGCACCAGATTAATAAAATAGTATTAATTGATTTTAGGCATAAATAAAAAGCAGTGACAATATATAAAAGTAAAAGAGAATGGAGATAATTAGGATGCCTCAATTTATAACCATCCGGCCCCAGGATGCCTGGCAATTAATGGAAGAACACCCAGAAATCAGCATCTTGGATATACGGCCCCATAAAGACTATGAAATGGAACACATCCCCCGGGCAGAGAACCTGGACTATGACGGCCACCAGTTCCAGAGTAAGGTGGAGAAACTGGATAAGACCATACCATACATCATCTACTGCAAGAGCGGTGTGCGGGGAGGTTACTTCATGGATAAAATGAGGGAATCCGGTTTCGTGGGTGCTTTTAATATCCAGGGCGGTTTTGTGGCTTGGAAAATTAGTAATTTACCACTTGAGTGATTAAAAATATTTATTTTATTCATTTCTAAGTGATTAAAAGAAAATTTTTGTTTTTAATGCAAAATATGGCCCTATTTATAGAAGTTTAATCAAAATATTATATAAGTTAGGATTTTGTGAAGCACTGGGGACTTAAATATGGCCGAAGAATACAAAATACCGCCTTTTCTGAATCAAATTATCATAATATCCATTATTGTTTTAGCAGTTATTGGAATGAAGTACATTGCTCCTATTATGGGGCCGGTGCTCATCTCCATTTTCATAAGCCTCATGATCTATCCCTTTTTAATGTGGCTTAAGAAAAAGGGTTTTTCTTATAATGTTTCAATTCTAATAACCATGGCATTAACCCTTATTATGGGACTATTCTTGCTGGCGGTGCTGGTGATGAGTTTAAATCAGTTGATTACCTTTGCATCCACTCTAACCATCCCCCCAGATTCCTTCCTGGCCACCTATGCCAATCAGATCATCAAATTCATTCTCTCCAGTGTTCCTTTAGAGAATATCGCAGGAGTAATCGAAATAGGATTTTTCCTGATATTTGCCGTGATATTCTTGATATATGAGCTCCCCTATGTAAAATCAAGACTTGAGAAAGGGTTTGGTAAGGACAGCCCCTCCCTGAAACACACCTTTGAGCTGGTGGCAGACTTCCTAGAGTACTTTGTCATCCGGATTAAGGTGAACTTCTGGGCTGCTGTGGGATTTGTTGGTATTTTCTGGATATTTGACATTAACTTGGCCATCCTGTGGGGAATCGTGACATTTATCCTGGGATTCATCCCTTACATCGGCATTATGCTGGCTGCCATACCACCTATCCTGGTGGCATGGGCCAAATACGGCATCTGGGGAGCGGTGGGCATCACCATCCTCTTTGTGATTGTGAACACCATTGCCGAAAGCTATCTATTCCCCAAACTTACTGGTAAAGGACTACAGATGTCCGTTTATGTGGTATTCGTCTCCCTGTTTATCTGGGGATGGATTATGGGATTTGCAGGGATGTTCCTGGCGGTGCCTCTGACCCTGGTGGTTATCCGCTACCTGGAGAACTTTGAGGAGACCCACTGGCTGGCCCTGATTATGACCACCGAAAAGGAAGAAAAAGAGAAATCAGATAACTAATAGTCGTCCCCCTAATTTAATTATTTAATTTTTTCATTTTAATTTTAGAGTTTAGTCCCGAAAGACCCATAAATTAAATTATAGATTATTTTTTAGGATATTGAATTAAAATAAACATATAAGGATCATTCCATATTAATTTTTAAATATCATATTTACACTGGAAATGGAAGTCCCGCAATAGGAAATGTGTAATAAATACACTTGAAATCATGGTCAAAGATGACTAAAAAAGTAATACATTAAATTGTAAAAATTTTACCAAAAATATGATTTTAAAAAACTCAGAAAAAAGTAGTCGATATTTTTGCTATCACTATATAGAGTGGCGTATCAAAAAATACAATTCCTGACAATCATTCTTATTTTAATTAAATATGTATTATTATTGATTATTTTTAAATAATTTGCTTAAAAAAATCTTCAAATAATATTTAAAGTGAAATAAGAACTAATAATATTAAGTCTTATTCCACGTATATCTGGACCTTGGTCTGGTTTTCCTCATCCTCCACATCCACCAGTTTACCCTCAGCCCCGTTTTTAACGGCCTCAATGATCTCATCCAGATCAATCTGGTCCAAAGCTGCATCTTCCAGTTTAGGATCGAATTTTTTGGCCAGTTTTAGTCCCACCTCCACCAGAGAAATGGGTATGTTCACATTTACCTTGGGGTTATCGTCCATGGTCTGCACCCTGATTTTTAACCATTTAGCATCCGTTTTAGGTGTGATTTCCACCTCGTTTCCTTCCAGAGCATCCAGTAGCTCCGTGGCTTCTGCAGTGGTGAGTTTTCCTTTTTCCACCATTTCTAGAATTTGCATTCTCTCTTCTGATACATTTTTACTCATATAATCCCCTCCACTATTTTAAAACATTTTTATCCGTTTAATAGTTTCAAAGCATCGTCTTTGGTGATTTCTCCGTTCTTTAGTTTTTCTAAAATCTCTTTTTTGTCGATGATTGGTTTTTCCACCTTGTGGCCCAGTACGGAAATCACTTCATCCAGTTTATTCCTCACCGTGGGATAAGATATTCCCAGTTCCTTTTCAATCTCCTTGATATTACCCCGGTTTTTAATGAAAACTTCCACGAAATATTTTTGCTGGTCACTCAAGCGGCAGAACTTGCAGAGATCAAATTCTCCCTGGATAACGCTCTTACATTTTTTGCAGTTTATTTCGGTAACCTTGATCTCGCCCTGACATATGGGACATCTCCCTGGTACTTCCCGTTTCATATAATTCCCTCATATGGTGTAGATTTGCACCTTTACTTTTCCTTCCTTTTCATCATCGGCCTCGATGTCCACCATTTTAAATGGCTCGGTCTGTTCTAACTGGTCAAAAATCTGGTCGATGTCCTGTTGAGTCAGATTATTTAAAATAGTACTCATGAATTCATTTTCACCGGATTTAATTGATTCAGAACTCCCTTTAGAAGGATAATATTTGATGATTCGTTTAGAGATCCACCTAAAGGTGGAAAACCTTAGGGCAGGAAGAGGTATGGAAAATTTATCCGTTTTCACCCGTATCTTTAATTTTTTGGCCTTCATATTATGCACCTTAAAACATGACTTCAATATTATCCATGTCTAGATTAAGATTGTTAAGTTATAATATATAAATATATTGAATTATTTAATTT
>DATN01000004.1:65318-65480 GCA_002504725.1 Methanobacteriaceae archaeon UBA587
AAATATATTGAATTATTTAATTTTTAATTCAAAATAATTAAAGTTAAAATTAATATTTTTAATATAATTAAATCCTGCTAAAAAATTTCAGATATTCATTTTTTTATTAATTTTTAGAAATAAAGATATAGAACTAATTTTAAAAATAAAAAAATAAAATAA
>DATN01000004.1:65535-159174 GCA_002504725.1 Methanobacteriaceae archaeon UBA587
TTAAAAATAAAAAAATAAAATAAGTTTATTTTTATAAAGAATTCTTAAAATATTAAATAATTTAAAATTAATGCTTTTAAAACAATTAAATAAAAATATAGGAAAATATTTTAGTTTTTTCAGGCCTCAAACAGATTTACCCATTTCATAGGCCTCATCCATGGCACTGCTTGCCTTGATGTCGCCCACATTCCAGGCACCGGTTCCGTAGATGATGCCCTTTTCCTGAGCTCCCGGCAGACAGGAAGTAAATCCTCTGAATCCTTCCACAGTCCTTTCCAGTAAATTTTTATCCCCTACGGCTGCAGTGGTGATTAAATACATCTCCTTGTTGCTGATTTCCATGTATCGGGCATAGGTCCGGTCAATCAGGGTCTTGAGCTGTGCATTCATGGTGTAGAAATAGACTGGTGTGGCCAGGACCAGCACATCAGCGGCAATCATCTTATCCATGATTTTAGCCATATCATCGTCCTGATCACAGCTCCCCCCATTGTCTTTACAGACGTCACAGGCCACACAGTAATTGATTTCATAATCCCTTAAGAAAATCTTCTCCACATCATTCCCAGATTCCTGGGCTCCCTGCATAAATTGGTCGCATAATATATCGGAGTTTCCCCCTCTTCGAGGGCTGGCAGATAATATCAGTACTTTTTTAGTCATGAAATTGTCCTCCCTATTTGAATATTATAATTAATTATATTTTTCATCTGCTGAGAATTTTAAGTGTTTTAAACCTATTTTAGGTTATTTGAATATCTCAATGTGATTAATCCCTGATAAAATTGGTCATTACGATTTCTTCCTTTAATGGTAAGGGCACCCCCGCCTTTGCACCGGCCTCCTTACGCCTTAAAAACCAGGCCATGTTCCGGGCCAGCATGCGCATGGTCTGCAGACCTTCCAAATCCTTTTTAACGTCCTCAGGCTGTGCCCCGTGCACCATGTTCCAGTAGCGGGAAGAGATAATGGGCATCTGGGAGATGGTGAAGTACTTGTTGAGCTGGTCAAATGCAGCGGTGGTTCCAGCCCTCCTGGCTGATAAAACTGCTGCTGCAGGTTTCAAATAAAAAGACTGTTTGCCACCCATCATATCCGCATAAAAAGCCCGGTCCATGAAGGAGGTTATGGCACCACTGGCAGCGGCATAGTGCACCGGTGAGCCGAAGATAAATCCATCTGCATCAGGAGCCAGGTCCAGGAAATCATTGACCCGATCATCAAAGGAGCATTTTCCTACTCCCGCACATTTCATACAGGCGGTGCACCCCACCAGGGGCTTGGTTTTCACCCAGAAAATTTCTGTTTCGATTTCTTCATTTTCCAAAGTCTCTGCCACTTCACTAAGGGCTGTAAAGGTGCATCCTTTCTTGTGGGGGCTTCCATTTACCAGTAAAACTTTCATTTTAATTCCTCATTATTTTTTAAATATTTTTTAATTATCTAAAACAACCAGCTCATAATAATTCACTTATAATAGACATTATACTAAATATTATTTCCTTAAACTCATTTAATATTCGCATATTCCTATATTAAATTAAAATCATGGAACGGAGCATTCAAATTAATATTTTAAATACTAAGAAAGGAGTTATTCAAAAAACTCTTTAACCTTCTTTAATTCTTTGATTATAGCGATATCCTGGGTGCAGTGCTCCTCACATACCCCGCATCCATCACATACAGCTGCTTTTTCCTGGTCGGGCATGAATGCCTGGTAATTAAACTGATACATTTCCTTCATTTCCGGGCTGCCAAACAAAAAGTAATCGTTGTATTTGGCGAAGTTCTCCGGGATATTCACACCCTGCGGACAAGGCAAGCAGTAGCCACAGTCGGTACAGTTAATCTTCAGCTTTTCTTTGAAAATTGATTTGGCCTGGCTGGTGAGATCCAGTTCCTCATCGCTCATGGTAGCGGGCTGTGCTTGGCTGGCAATTTTTAAATTCTCCTCCACTTGTTCCATGGAATTCATGCCACTCAAGACCACTCCTACCTCTGGATGGTCCCAAACCCATCTTAAGGCCCATTCTGCCGGGGACCAATCGAAACCAGATTCATCAAATAATTCCTGGACTTCAGGTGGGATGTTGTTGGCCAAACTACCCCCTCTTAGGGGCTCCATTACAATTATTCCCAAACCGTTCTCCGCCGCATATTCCATGCCTTCTATTCCGGCCTGATACTCATCATCCAGGTAATTTAACTGGATCATGCAGAAGGACCAGTCATAGTGATCCACCACCTCTTTAAAGAGTTCTATCCGGTCATGGAAGGAGAAACCTGCGTGTTTTATTCTCCCATCAGCCAGAGCAGTATCCAGAAACTCTTCAAAGCCCAGTTCCTTCAGGTTTTTCCAGTAGGCATTATTAATACCATGCACCATGTAAAAGTCAATGGAATCTGTTTCCAATCTTTCCAGTTGTTCATTCAGGAACCGATCCATATCCTCCCTGCTTTGGACAGCCCAGCTGGGAAGTTTGGTGGCTATTTTCACCTTTTCCCGGTAGCCGTCTTTTAAGGCTCTGGCCAGAAAAGGCTCACTGGCTCCTCCCTGATCCAGACTGAGGCCGTGGTAAGGGTAAGCGGTGTCAATAAAGTTCACACCCTGATTGATAGCATGACGGATCATTTTAGTGGCGTTTTCTTCGTCAATATCCATGGGATTGTCCCCTATTGTGGGAAGCCGCATGCAGCCAAATCCCAGAGCAGAAACTTTTTGGTTAGTTTTCCCAAAATCTCGGTATAACAGTTAAATTCCTCCTTTAAAAAAAATACCCATTATAAATCATTGAATTTTAATCTTTGAATTGATTAGAAATTGCTGGTGTTTGAAAAACTTCCAGCATATTAGATTTATTTATGAAAAAAAACAAATCTTAGATAAAAATGTATTGAACTGCTTTTAAGTAATTTTTCTAACCAGTGGGTAATTACCAATGGGTAAGTGGGGAATTATTATGGGTAAAGATGATTATTATTTCAATGAAGTTTATCGGACTATTGACGACACCTTCAGTTATCTAGGCAAAAAATGGAATATAAAGATAATTTAAGGGTTTGTTTCAAGCTGTGATAATTTAATTTATTATTTAATTTCTTTTATTTGAATATCATAAAGATTTATTAAAAATTATTAAAATAATTATTAAAAAATTCGAAAAGGTCATATCCATATATCTCTGATAAATTCCACAAACAATATATTCCAGATATTTATTTTTTAAATAAGTTCTTAAATCCATTATATAACTCATTAATCCCTAATAAGCCACCTTTATGCGGCCCTTTTCTAATTATTTTCTGTATTCCTGCATAAAATTCTTTAATGATCCCATAAAAAATCCCCCTAAATTAATTGAGCATTAAAAATATTCCCCTTAATTTTTATAATTTTTATAATTTAGCAAAATATTTATATACTATGATGACCATGAGTTATCTATATGACCATTGGTCATAAAGATGATCGAAGGTCATAATAGAAGTGGTGAAATCATGTCACTTAACGAATGGAAGGAAAAAGAAAGAGAACAGCGCAGGAATTATATTGTAGATGCTGCCCGGAAACTACTCACCGATAAAGACTTTGATGAAGTTTCAATGAATAAAATAGCCCGGGAAGTCGGTTTGGCTAAGAGTACACTATATCTTTACTTTAAAAATAAAGAGTCCCTCTACTTTGCAGTATGTTTACGCGGCATCCAAATCTGGATGGAAATGATTAAAGAAGGAATTGAAAAAGGAGACAGCAGCTTGGAAAAGTTTGTATTGTATCTCAATGCCAGTAGAGAATTTTCTAACGAATATCCCGATTACTTCCGGCTGCTGTATTCCCCCACCTCCATCAAACAAGAATTCGATGTGGATAAAATGAATAGTAGCGCCGAATTCAGGGAAGTTAGAGGACTATTCAAAGAAATAATGTCCATAGGGATTGATTTGATACAGAATGGCGTGGATGAGGGAGAAATCAGATCCGACGTGGATCCCACCGAAGCAATTATTCTCCTGTCCGTGATCTTCAATGGTACGGTGAATATGGGCGACTGGGCTAAAGATCTACTGAATAACAAGGGAATTGATGGAGAGAAATTTAACAGCGATGTAGGGGATTTATTCCTTAATATGTTAATGAAATAGGAGAACTAGTAATTTTATCTAATTAGGAGAGCATTAGAGGTGTTAAAATGAATTATAATGAATTAGGAAATAATTTAAGTGAACTTTTAAAATTGGATAACGATGCTGTAGCCATAACCTGGTCGGTAAATGAGCCGGAAAATATGAAAAAGGCCGACGGCAAATCAAGGTTCTGCGCCAAGCTAAAAAAAGCCATGGACGGCGAGATATTCTACACCACCCTGGAAGAGGAGGAATGTATGGGCGGTGCCCGCTATTCAGGACTAAAAGACATGAAAGAGTACCCAGCCCCGGTACAGAGCGGTGCATTCATGGTCCCCCGGGGCTTATATAGGAGCATCCCAGCAGTGCAGCGTTCCCGAGAGAACGAAACTTACATAGAACCTGGAATTTTTAGTTCCATCGTTTTTGCCCCCTTAAAAAAGGCAGAATTCGAAGCAGACGTGATATTTATACTGTGCAATGCCCAGCAGGGAATGGAGATACTCCACGCCAATGCCTACGATTCTGGAGAACACGCCCTGGGTGCCGACGCCGCTCCCATATGCAGTTCCATGGCCGCCAGCCCCTATATGACCGGAAAGGTCACCTATGGGTTTGGTGATGTGGCGGCACGGCAGAGTATGGATCTGGGTTCTGAAGAAATCATGGTCAGCATCCCCGGAAACGAATTAGCCCGTATAGTTTCCAATCTGAAAGAAATGCGAACTAAAGTACTCTTTAAGGAATAATGATCCTTCAACTAATTATTTCTTTTTTTGGAAATATCAAACTTTAATTGAGGAAAAAGGATGATTAAAAACTTAAATATAAAAAAAACACCCTACCCTCTTTTACTTGAGGCTAAAATTGGCACATGGTCCGCAGTGGGCGTTACTATCGCATCAAGTTTGTTTCTAATTGCATTGATAGTTACATTTGTAATATTTCCACTGAATTTTAACTGGCAAGGTATAGAAATTTATGCTCAATCTTATGCTCAGCATTACTGGCAAATACTGATTTTTGTGGTTCCATGTTTCTTTATTGCACCATTATACCTTATTTTAACGGTAAGTATTCATAGAGTCACTCCTGAAGAAAAAAAGATATTGAGTATGCTGGGCATCGTCTTTGCAGTAGCATATCTAGCACAGATAACGGGTAATTACTATTTACAGATGACTGCCATACCTCAGAGTATTTCAACGGGACTACTTGATGGAACTACTCTTTTCGCCTTCGGCAATTTGAATTCTATATTCTGGTCCATGGAAATACTGGGATATACCTGGCTAAGCTTATCTATGATTTTCATTGGATTTCTCTTTAGTGGTGGAAAAATAGAAACTGTAATCAAGTGGATATTTGTAGTAAATGGTGTACTGGGAGTTATAGCAATCATACAAGCATTTACGCATCTAGACTTTGGATTCCCTTTCTCACTGGTATTGTTTGCATTTACATTTCCAGTAGCAACGGCAATGATTGCACTGGTTTTCAACTCCGCAAAAAAGAATGCTTTACAACCCTCCATAATAGCTGGAAACTATTAAAAGAATATTTAAAAATGGAACAAGTGATATTCATGAATTATGAAAGCCATTATAACCTTGCTAAAAACAAAATAATCATGGTTATGGGCGGATTGATGGTAGGACTCCTGGTGGCGGCCTTTGATTACTCGATAATAGCAACAGCCATGCCCCAGATCATTAAAAATCTACATGGAATGGAATTTTATGCGTGGCCCTTTACAGTATACATGTTGACTTCCACCATGGCCATAATCTTTTTTGGTAAATTATCCGATATTTACGGCAGAAAACACGTCTTAATTACTGGCATCATCATATTTGTCATAACCTCCGTCATGTGTGGTCTGGCAACGGATATATTCCAACTGATTTTATTTAGGGGATTGCAGGGAATTGGAGGCGGTATCTTACTGTCTCTACCATTTATTGTGGTGGGAGAACTATTCAGCGCCCGGGAAAGGGCCAAATACATGGGGATACTGGCAGCGGTATTTGGATTTGCCGATGTGTGTGGACCCATTCTAGGAGGAGTGGTTACTGATACTCTTGGTTGGAGATGGATTTTTTTTATAAATGTCCCGGTAGGAATTGCTGCAGTAAGTATAATCCTGTATTCCCTTCCCAACTTCAAATTACCTGATGTTCAGAAGGTCATTGATTACACGGGGATAATCACCCTTAGCCTGAGCTTAAGTTCACTGCTCTTGGCACTTACCCTGTTAGGGAATTTAAATACATATCCTCCGGCTATGATAGCAGGACTTATCCTGCTCTCTGTAATAATGCTCTTATTATTCATCTGGTCTGAGAGGAGAGCCGTGGAACCTGTTTTACCATTGCATCTATTTAAAAAGTCAATATTCAATGTATCAGCATTAGAAAGTTTCTTAGCAGCATCATTAATGTTCTGCGGAGTAATTTACGTACCCCTGTTTGCACAGGGCGTTTTAGGGATGAGTGCTACCGATTCCGGGCTTTTCATGATTCCCATGCTTTTCAGTATTACCCTGTCATCCATAATCACCGGACAGATCATATCAAAGACCGGCAAATATAAAAAGCTGGCCCTTGCCGAATTTATCTTAACCGGAATAGGAGTGATGCTTTTGGCTACCATGAATGCTAATACACCCTATTATTTGCTTTTACTCTATTCCACCATTTTAGGAGTTGGTTCAGGGATTGCATATCCATTATTCAATGTGACTGTGCAGAATGCATTTACTTTGAGGAATATAGGCGTGGTTACTGCATCTATGAGGTTTTTCAGGAATGTGGGCACCATTGTATTCGTCCCCCTATTTGGATATATCATGAATTTAACCTTAGCCAGTTCAATGGCAGCTAAATTGAGTCAAACTTATAGTCTGGTGATTTCAATCCAGAATATCTTCCTGGCTGCCATATTACTGGCACTGGTAGGGTTGATTGTGGCTTTTTTCCTTAAAGAAATACCTTTAGAAGATGATGCACCTGCCAGGTCTTAATGTAATAAATTTTGAAAGATTAAGTAAATTATGAATTTTATAAAAAAGTGGAGATTGATAAATGATTAAAGTGGCAGTAACCGGCGCAAGTGGAAGAATAGGTTCTAAAATAATTAAAGCCCTGCTTCAAGAGGATGATATGGAAGTGGTGGCGGCCCTGGGATCACCTTACACCCCCCTGGAAGGAAGGGATGTGGGGGAACTACTAGATATAGGGAAAATGGGTGTCAACCTAAATGGTGCACAGAATCTCACCCCTGTTTTAAAGGAAAATAATCCAGAGGTACTCCTTGAATTTACCCGAGCAGATTCTGCCGTGCATAACATCAAAACGGCAGCTGAATGCGGGGTTGATGTTGTGGTGGGGACCACCGGATTTTCCGACAAACAATTACATGAAATCAAAGATTACATCACCGAAAATAAAATTAAAGCAGTGATATCCCCCAACATGGCCATAGGGGTAAATGTATTCTTTACTGTTATCCAGGACCTGGCCAAGATCCTCAGTGATTATGATATAGAAATAATCGAAGCCCACCACCGACAGAAAGCCGATGCACCCTCTGGAACGGCACTTAAAGCCTATGAAATTATGACAGAGGCATTAGGAAGAGATAGCGAGAAATGTGCAGTCTATGGTAGACAGGGCATGGTGGGTGCACGGAAGCCTGAGGAAATAGGTATACATACCATTCGGGGCGGAGATATTATTGGGGACCACACTGTACTCTTTGCAGGTGCGGGTGAAAGTTTTGAAATTACCCACCGAGCACAGAACCGGCAGGCCTTTGTAACAGGAGTTATTAAAGCAGTGCGATATGTTTTGGGTGCCCCTGAAGGAAAAATCAGTGACATGATGGATGTTCTTGATTTAAAATAAAAAAAATAAGTATTATTAGATAGTGAATTCTTTTGGTGGTTCACCTGAGAAATCGGCAATGGTTGCCTTTCCTTCCAGATATAATATCTCTAGATGAGGATTATCAGGGGTCTGATATTGTGCTTTCACAATTTCACTCTTATCAATTATTTCTTTTTTAATATCCCTATCATCAGAAAATACCACTTTAGCACTGATCCTTATCCAGGCAAATTCCGGGCTGGCCGTGGTGAGTTCGGCATATGGCGAATTCTTGAGCTCTTTAAATAATGGTTTCTGGTTGCTGGTGCAGAAATAGAGTTTTCCCTCATTTTCCAGCATGAACATGAATGGTCTGACCTTTGCTTTGCCATCCAATCCTATCGTGGCCAGGTACTGTACTGGGTTTTCTTCTAAAAATTTCACTACTTGATTCATATTTTATCACCTCATTGTTTCATAAGTAAACTAACTGTAAAAAATAAAGTATAAATAAAGGTGGTATCCAATGGTAAAGCAAGTATCCCCCGGTAAAGTTAACCATTAAAATGCATGCTGAACATATATAGGTGAAAAAATGAGCAAATTACAGTACCCCAAGGGATTTGAGGAAATAGCATGTCCCGCCGAAAAGACTATTGTCCTTATTGGGAATAAATGGACACTGCTGATTATAAGGGACCTTTTAATGGCAGATAGGCCACTCCGATACAGCGAACTGGCAAAGTCACTGCCAAAGATCAGCTCCCGGACATTATCCACACGACTAAGAAATCTGGCAGATTATGGGATAATTGAAAAGCACGTAATCGATGATTCACCCATAAAGGTGAAATACTCATTGACTGAGAAGGGGCGGGAACTGTCCCGGGTCACCCAGCCCATGGTGGAATGGAGCCAACGCTGGCATGAATAGTACATCTGTTCATAAATATATTAAAATTCAAATTATTATTGGTGGGAAAAATGGGCAAGAAATTCCAGACAATAGATGAGTATATTGCAGCCTTTCCCCATGAGGTGCAGGACATCCTGGAAAAAATGAGGAAAGTAATCCTGAAGGCGGCCCCGGAAGCAGAGGAGACCATAAGTTATGGTATGCCCACCTTCAAGTTAAATGGTAACCTGGTGCACTTTGCGGCATACAAGAATCATATAGGATTTTATCCCGCC
The DNA here is from genome assembly GCA_002504725.1 of Methanobacteriaceae archaeon UBA587. GTDB lineage: Archaea > Methanobacteriota > Methanobacteria > Methanobacteriales > Methanobacteriaceae > UBA587. Next base: position 74,724 of record DATN01000004.1, read on the forward strand.
CCTTCTGGGATTGAAACCTTTAAAGAGGAGATTTCGGAGTATAAAAGCTCCAAGGGCGCGGTGCAGTTCCCCCTGGATAAGCCGGCGCCCTATCATCTGGTGGAGAAGATGGTTATATTCCGGGTGAAGGAAAATTTACAACAGTAAATTAATGATTAAAAAGAGGACGATTATGAAAATTAAATACAATACCATGATAGTTAAGGACATGGAAGAGTCCATTAAGTTCTACACAGAAGTTATGGGTTTTGAAATAGACAGCCGGTACGATCTGGGGCCAGCGGGATCCATTACCCTATTGAAGGGTGAGGGAGAAACCATGGTGGAGATCATTGAGAATCCTGTGAATGAGCCGGGACTGTTCTCCCTGGGAATGGATGTGGATGACCTGGACAGCACCCTGGAAGAGCTCAGATCCAGGGGCGCTAAGGTCACCATGGAGCCCACCCCCATAACCGTGGGGAGGCTGGCCTTTATAGAAGATCCCAATGGAGTGCGTATAGCCCTGATTCAACACCACTAACCATTATATATTCACTATTTTTTAATTCGATAAAATACATTTAAATAAAATCCAAAGTTTTTAATGATAAAACGAATTAGGGGATAATTTATGAAAGAAACAAGAAAAAAACCGGGCCGCACGCGTAAGGTGGACGGGGAAAGCGCCGTGCTGGAGAAAATCGAGGCCATGAGCGAACCATATAAAACCATGGGCCATAGGCTGCATGAACTCATCAAAACCAGTGCCCCAGAACTATCACCCAGAACCTGGTATGGGATGCCCGCCTATGCCAGGGAAGGTAAGGTGGTGTGCTTCTTCCGCAGAGGAAACAATCCTCCTGAGAGATACATGACACTGGGCTTTGACGAGGCAGCCCACCTGGACGAAGGCAAGATGTGGGCCATTGCCTATGCATTGACCGAACTGACCCCTGTGGAAGAGAAAAAGATCGTAGCTCTGGTGAAAAAAGCAGTTAGTTAGGGAGAACTGGTTAGAATATCCTTTCAGGCTTGTAAAAATCTACAAATACTGGAATTTTATCTGATAAGAAAAATAGCTGCCTCATTGCACATTAATAATGACATTACCCATTTTATGACCTTTTTCAACATAGCCATGGGCCTGTGGAATTTCTTCCAGAGGATAACTCCGGTCTATGACCAATCTAATTTTTTCATCTTCAATAAGGTCTTTAATAAAAATTAAGGCTTCGGTTTTGTCGATGGACATGCCAGTAATCAGTTTCTTTCCACCAGTCATGGCGGTCCACAGCATTAAGAAACGATCCAAAAATCCCCCGGTGGTTAAAAGGAATTTACCGTTTTTATTAAGCGATCCTTTGCTCTGTGAAAAAGAGCTTTTCCCTACCGCGTCAAAGATTATATCGTATCTTTCACCATTCTTTGTGAAATCGTCTTTAGTGTAGTCAATAACCTTATCTGCCCCTAAAGATTTTACCAGATCAATGCTGGCAGTACTGCACACTCCGGTGACTTCCGCACCAAAGTATTGGGCAATCTGAACTGCGAAGGTGCCTATACTCCCTGAGGCACCGATTATGAGAACTTTCTGACCCTTCTGGACATGGGCCTTTTCTTTAAGGAAAAAGAATGCGGTGGATGCCCCATCAACCATGGCTGCCGCTTCCCCATAGTTCAGATTGGCTGGTTTAATTACTAGGGACCCGTTTTCGCTCATACAAGTATACTCGGCATAGGCTCCCAGGCCAAATCCGGTGAACCCATATACCAGGTCCCCCTTCTTAAATCGTTTTACATTATTACCGGTTTCTACAATTTCACCAGCCAGTTCTGTGCCCAGAATTCTTCTGCGGGGTTTCCTGAGTCCCAGGAATACCCGGCTAAGGATAGTATCGCCCCTTCGCATCAGGCAGTCCGCAGAGGTTACAGTGGTGGCATGTACCCTTATCATGACTTCATGGTCCCTGGGAACTGGTTTTTCCACTTCCTTAAATTTAAGAACATCCGGTGATCCGTATTCTGTATAAATAACGGCTTTCAAGTGATTACCCCCTAATTTGAATTATTTATTTGGATGATGACCTTTCCCCTGGCATGGCCCCCTTCCAGATAGTGGAGGGCCTCGGGAACTTCACTTAAATTATAGCATCTATCTATAACCGTTTTTAATTGGCCCTCTTCCATGAGGCCTTTAATAAAGACCAGGTCTTCTTTATTAAGTGCGGCAGTCATACTACCTATTTTCTTATCACTGATCCTGGAGGCCAGTGCCACCTTTAACATGTTAAACAGGCTTGAAAATCCCACCACCACGCAAATACCCTGGGCCTTCAGGACCCGGTTATAATCAGCTACACTATGGTTGGCCACCCCATCAAATATCAGGTCGTATTGCTCCCCCTTCCTGGTGAAATCTTCTTTGATATAGTCAATGACCTGGTCAGCGCCGATAGATCGCACCATTTCCAGGTTCCGGGTGCTGCACACCCCTGTGACCCGGGCACCGTATGATTTGGCTATCTGCACCGCAAATGTGCCCACTCCCCCAGAGGCGCCATTAATCAGAACATTTTGCCCCGGCCGAATCTTACCATAATCCCGCAGTGCTTGCAGGGCAGTGACCCCTGCTATGGGTATGGCCGCGGCCTCTTCAAATGTTATATTGGCTGGTTTGAGTACTGTTGCACTTTCCATGGCGCAGACATACTCGGCAAATCCGCCCCGGCCACTCTCAGTCAGGTTAGCAAATACCTCATCCCCGGAGTGAAACTGGGTCACGTTTTCGCCCACCTCTTCCACGGTTCCAGCCACATCAGTGCCCAGTATCTGGTGTTTTGGTTTCAGAATCCCCCCACCCATGAAACGAACCATGAAGGGAGCTGCCCTCATAAGGCGCCAGTCCGCCACATTGGCGGCTGCGGCATGAACTTTTATCAGAACCTGGTTGTCCCCGGGAGATGGTTTTTGTACTTCTTTTAATTTAAGGACATCTGGTGACCCATATCTAGTATAGGTAACCGCCCTCATTTTGTTTGGATTCATTATTATCACCCCATCCCTTTATTTATCTAAAAAGATTAAACTCGATTTTTTCATGAAATACGTGATTTTAACATTTAATTGCATTATTTTTCAGTTTTTTATTGTGCTGGTGAATCCGGGTAATTAAATAGGCATAGAAAATCAGGGAGAATATTAAAAGAATGGGAATTATCCCTGCATAACTTAAACCAGTTATCCACTCAATATACAATAATATTAAGCTTATGATAGCCGCCAGAGTGATATTTCTTATCTGGCGGTTGTTCCTTTCCACTAAGGACCGGGTATCAGTGAAGATACCTGGCCGATTGTCCTGGTAGGGTTTGCGCCAGATATGCCAGGGGCTGATTGTTTCATCCACCAATTCCCAGCCATCTTCTTGGAAAATCCCGTAGTAATCATCACCTACATTACTTTGATAATCGAAACAGTACCGCGCTTTCCTACTTTCACTTTTTTTAAATTTAAACCGCATCATGGTGAAATCGAATTTGTATAGAGCCCAACCCTCCATTTCCATCTCTTCCAGCCAGTTTTCCATCTTTTCTATTTCCCAGCCACCCCACATGCGCCATACTGTTTTTTCTTCTTTCATTTTAACTACCATTCCCCGATTTAAGAAGATCTGATTTCGTTGTTTTCCAGTTTTTTATTATGCCTATACAGCTGTAAGGTTACGTATCCCAGTAATAAGATTACCAGGAAGAGCATAGCCAGTACCCAGATTTCAGCAGAACCATGCATCAGGACCATGCAAAATATGAATATCTCCACCGGAAGTAGAATCCCCACCGTCCACATCTGTCGGTTGTTTCTTTCAATTAATGACTTGGTATCGGTGTAAATATGGGGCCTCTCATCCTGGTAGTGTTTGCGCCAGATAAACCAGGGCACATTTTTATCATCCACCAGTTCCCATCCATCTTCGCTAAAAAGCTCAAAATAGTTTTCCTGGACATTCAGTTGGTAATCCACGCAGTAGCTTATTTTTCTGCTTTCCCCTTTTTCGAATTTGAAGCGGAGGTAATTAACATCAACCTTGGCTAGGTGCCATCCATCCTGTTCCATCTCTTCCAGCCAGTTTTCTATCTTTTCGGGGTGCCATCCCCACCACCAGCGCCAAACAGTTTTAGTTTCATTCATTTTATTTCCCCATTTCAGTTTTACCATGATTCAGAAGCTCTTCCAGGCGGGAGATTTCTAATTCCAGTACGGTTTTACCCTTTTCACTGAGTTCGTAGATCTTTTTACGGTCTTCTTCAGCCACCGGGCTTATTAGCCCCTCCTTTTCCATCCGGGACAGGTTACCGTACATGGTCCCCGCCCCGATGTTGATACGGCCAGCAGTTATTTCATTAACGTGCTGCATGATCCCATACCCGTGCCTGGGCTTATTTAGAGAAATAAGGACATAATAAGCCGATTCAGTTAAGGGTAAATACTTTTTTTGTAATTTCTTGGTATCCATTCCAAATCTCCCAGAGATTGATACATCGTGTCGTGTTATACCACGTGATGATATATCGTGACACGTTATATATAAATCCTTTGCATCATAGAATAAAATCTGTTAAAAACGATCCGATTGTGATTTAAGTGGATATGTGTATCTAAACAAAAAAATAAAGAATAAGTATATTAAAAAAAGAATTTTGAATAATGATTTAGGTTCTGTCTAATTTTAACTATTTAAAAATTTTAGGTAAACACCCAAAAACACTAAAACAATAGTAATATTAACTACCAGGCGCTCCCAGAATAGCCCCCTTAAAAACAGAAAATCCACCGTAACTACGGTAGCCACCATGATCAGTAAGTAAATAACCTTGATTGCAGTTCCCGCCATAACATCATCCTTTTTTTATAAGATTTATGGATGATATTAATAGAACAGCGATTTATTTAAAAATTTGTAAAATTAATTAAAAAAGTAGTCGATAATTTGCTATCACTATATAAAGCAACCTATCAGAAATAACTAAATTCAATTATAATCCATATTTTGGAGATTATTGGCATTTATATTCTTATTTACCAAAAAATTGCTAATAAAATCTTTGGATTGGATAAATTATTTTCCAGTTAGATTATTATTCATAATAAAGACTAATTATCGTGTAATTGTTGAAAATTAATGAATAAAAACTTCGCGTAAGGAATGTTTAGTGATGTTTAAATTTTTTAAAAGCGAATCCTGTCCTTATTTTTAGGAATCCCATTTTCTACCTTAATCCACTTGTTACCCCGATATAATTCATATTCACTAAAACAAAAGGGAACACCATTCGCCCGGGTGGGATCCGGGCCATCCATGAGTTGAAAATGGAGATGAGGGGCTGTTGAATTACCAGAGTGGCCGATGTTTCCCATTAAATCCCCTGATTTAATTTCATCACCATCAGAAACGGTTATGGAACCCGTTTTCATGTGGACCAGGGCGCTCCATATGCCATCACCTTCTATAATAACATAATTACCGGCGATTTCCTGGAGGTTTTGTGTATTAGGATCGAAAAACAGGGCATTCTTAAGGGCGATGGAAATATCCGAGATAGGTTTTACCGGGTCTCTTTCCGGATGTCCATCATGGACTTCTAGTACTGTACCGGAAATAGGGGCGTAAATAGGTTTTCCATAGCAGTAACAATCACTTAAATGTACTCTACCTAAGATATAATCCAGAGCACTTTTTTTGTAGAATTTATGGGCTTTGTGAGTCCAGTCAACCTGTAAAAGGTCCAGAGCATAGGTCTGGGCAAAAAAATCAGTGCCATGGCTGGGGACTTTTGTTCCCGGACTATTCATCACCATCCACTCACCCTTCAAAGGGGGTTTTACGGGTATAGGTATCATGGCGTAACCCTTAATTTATGAATTCTGAAAATCATCCAGCTTGCGGCTGATGTGCTGGTAAATATCCTTGGTTACTCCAACTTGACTGATAAAGTCGTTGGAATAGCGGATGTCCCCTCTCCGGGGGTTGTCCTTCCGCATGACATACATACAGATGGCGGTTATAATCATGAGTGGATCGGTTTTTCGGCCCTTACCTCCCCGGTACAGTTTACGAAAATCTGTTTTTAATATTATTTCCCGGGCCCGATCCTTCTGGCCGCCGCCCACCGGACACATGACCTCATCCCCCTCCTCCCTCTTGGTCAGGACCAGGGTGGGGCTGTGGCCGGTCATCATGAAATTACTGGCCACCACACTGAGCATGGCCATCTTCTCCTGCATCCGAAAGTCCTCGTCAACAGTTTTCATGCTGTGTGGTTTGTAGCGCTCGTATTTTTTTATTTTCCTTTCCATAATGGCGATTTTAGATGTTTCGTCCAGGAAAATGTGTTTTCGTTTTTGCATGTTAGGCCTTCTCATGTTGTGTGTTTAGTGTCTTATGATCAAGGATGTTTATAAGTTTTTTTTAGAATTTAAATTTAATAAAGGAGATAAAACAATAATTAAAGTAAGTTATGATCTATTATCCAGAAATGATCATTCAAGTTTAGGGCCATTGTCAGTATAAAAAGGGGATTTAGATGCTCAGAAAAGAGATTATTGAAGAGATAGAGAAATGTAAATGTTTTCAGGAAACCGAATATCCGGAAGAGAACCTGGTAGGGAAGACCTTTAATGTTTTGAGGGAACCAGTGCACCTCCTCATTAACAAAGTCAGTGTGGGGCCGGTGGTGTCCATAGATACTGTGGGCAAGGCCATCCACGTGTGGGTGAACCCCTACTTCCTGGGACTAGAACTGAATGAGCCGGTGCTGGTGGTAGCGGTCAATTATGAGGAAGTTGATAGTTTTGAGGTTATAGATTGATCTGGAAGTTTTAGCAATTTCTTAAATCAATCCATGAGAAGTTTTATCAATGAAATAATGATTTTCAATTGGAATAAAATATTTGTAAGAAAAATCAAGAAGTCATATTTTAAAAAAATATAAATTAATTTAAAAATAGTGATCTAATCTTAACGTGTTTTGATTCTTCAAAGCTTCATTTCTCAAGCTTTTCATATCCATAACAAGTTTATCAGATACTTTATTTTTAGTTTCCATATACGGCTTTAAAGGATCTTTTTCATTTAATTTTTTTCTTAAATTCTGACTTTCTATAAATTGAGCCTTATTATTACATTTCTTAGCAATATCTCTAGTAATACCCCTTTTAATAACATCTGCTTCTTTAACTCGTACATATGCATAATTTTCAGGGTCAAAAATTCGAATAGTTTTTTCTTTGTTCTTTATTTCATTCCAGCCCTTAGGTCCTAATCTAGGAGGCATGTGATTGAGTCCTAATACATCAACTCCACAACCTAGACTAATAAAATCTTTAGCTAGTACTTCATTCTCTTTTTTTCTAAAATGGGCTTCATAAACATTTAAACCATAAATAAATGATTCTTCAACTATATCGTAATCTGCAATTAATCGAGTTAACATTGTTCCCCATGAAAGATTACTATCTACTGATTTACCACAATAATCAATGGCAAAACACGTGATTCCCTTATTGTAATAATTATTGATAATCTTTTTTAAGTACTGTCGAGGCATTATTGCAGGTATAATACCAACTACTGGCTTATTATTAAGTGTTTTTGATATTTCTATTGATTTATTAGTTAAATCTAAAAATAAATCTCGTTGAGCTTCTCCAGTTTTTTCACGAATTAATTTAGAAAGAATTGGGGTTAGAACAACATCACTATAAGCATACTGAATATCAGATAATGATTCTAATTGATCATCATTCAGTTTACTTGTTCCAGTATATTCCACAAAGAAAAAGTTAGTTTTATCATTAATTCTATCAGATCTTATTTCATAATTCTTCGAATTCTCAAACTTTTCGTCAGATAGCATTTTATTTATAGTATCATCTGAAAATTGCTTATAAATTTCATTTATTCCACTTATGGGATTATGAGGCAATGATGCCTTAATAGGAGTAGTTATTTTATTCGAACTACTAATAGATATCTTAGAACTTTTAAAATATAATTCATCGTCCATGTCTTTAAGATTAGCTAACGCCATCATAACCCTCTTAAATGGTTTTTTACTGTTTCATTTAAATAAAATCCATTTTTATCCATATCCAATATTATCGGTTCTATGTAATCATCATTCAAATGACCTTTGTCAATTAACCTTCTGGTAAATCCAACTGTCCCAGTAACATTGAAATTTTTCATATCAAAGTTCATTCCTAATTTAGACATGAAAATATGGTCATTATGAAGATTCCTAATAATATTTTTCATTAAATTATCATCAGTCACATAATAATAATCGATATCTTTAATGGCATAATTTAACAATGCTAAGAGAAATGCAGTTATCTCTCCTTCATGTAATTTGGGATATCTATTAATTAGCCATTCTTTGAGGTCTTCATATTGAGCATGGTTTATTTCTGCCAAATTTATAGAATCATAAGCGTCATTTACCATATCTTCGGCAAAACCATCTATTGTTTCCCCATATATCACATGCGACGTTATAATATCATAATGTTGTGAAGATACATCCAAAAGATCAACACATTCTATTTCTCCCATACAGGCAGAGATAAAAGTATTATCTACTATTTTAAATGTCATTTTCTCCACCTAATATTATTTTCTATTGCGATCTTTTGGAAATCACTATATTTTTTGCCCGATAATTCAACTGCTTTACTAAAACTAATTTTATCGTTTTCTAATAAATGAAGTGCAGTTTCTACTCGATATTTCTTTAAAGAATCCCATTTAATCGATTCAGAAATATAATCATCATAAAATGCATAAATAAATATTAGAACCTCATCATCAGTCATATCATTCAAAAATTCCTTAAAATCATTTATTACTTTCTTTAATTCATTATTAGGAGTTAAAGAATGATATTCCTCTAATCCAAGAGGAGTTAAACTAAATTCAGCATTATTTTTTTCTATTAATCCTAAAGAAATTAATTCCTCAGAAAGCTCATCTAAAGTTTCACTATATGGACCAAATAAATGAGCTTCAAACTTAAAAAGATTATCCATGTCTTTAAAAACATTAGTTACCAGAAAAAATAGTTTTTGCAGTTTTATTTTAGTTTTTAAAGGAGTATCTAAAGCCCCTACTGCATATAATACTAATTTCTGATCTCCCTCTAATTCCATTAAAATCACGTACCTAAATCATGAATAAATATGAATCTATCTAATAAAATCCCAATAACTATTTCTTTAATATAATTTTATAAAAATGATTAATTATTTTTGAGTAAGAGCATACGGAAACTATTCTTTAATTTGTTATAATCCCAAAAAATTAAGAATTTGAATTAATTTCAAACCCTAACCACAACCCCCTTCTCCTTCAAGTACTCCTTAACCTGAGGCACAGGGTACTCATTAAAGTGGAAGATACTGGCAGCTAAAGCGGCATCTGCTTTGCCTAGGGTAAAAGCTTCTAAAATATGTTCTGGATTACCTACACCACCCGAGGCAATCACCGGAATATCCACACTTTCACTGATAGTCCGGGTCAACTCCAGGTCATAGCCGTCCTTGGTACCGTCCCGGTCCATACTGGTAAGTAGAATCTCTCCAGCCCCCCGGTCCTCGCATTCCATGGCCCAGGCAATGGCATCCATTCCTGTAAATTCACGACCCCCGTAGATACTGCAGTCAAACCAGCAGAAGCCTTTTTTGGTTTCCACCACTATCTTGTCCGGGTGGGCATCGGGGTCCTCCACATATCTCCTTTTGGCGTCGATACCAATGACGCAGGCCTGGGATCCCACCACCTTAGAGGCCTCGTTGATGAGGTCCGGGTTGTGTATGGCCGCCGTATTGGTGGAGCACTTGTCGGCTCCGGCTTTAAGCATATTCACGTAGTCCTCTGGTTTCCTGATCCCCCCACCCACGCAGATGGGGACGAAAACGTTCTCAGTGGTGGCCTTGATGACCTCGGCCATGGTCTCCCGTCGCTCGTGGGAGGCGGTGATGTCCAGGAACACTATCTCATCGGCCCCGTCCTCATAGTATTTGGTGGCCAGTTCCACTGGTTCACCGGCATATCGGATTTGTTTGAATTCCACACCTTTAACTACCCGTCCGTGGGGTACCTGCAGGTCGCAGTCTAAACAGGGAATAATTCTTTTGGCAAGCATGCAATTATCTCCAGATGATTTTCATAATATAATTGATTCTATATTTTATTGAATTTTTTAGCTTATAACATATTTATACAATAACTTTATTAATTGCAGTAATAACTTATATGTATTAAATTCAGGAGTTAAGACATGAATTTTAGTGATGTTATTGTTGATTCCCTTAAATATCCTTTTAGTGATGTTAAAAAGCTGTTGATAATGTTTTTACTTTTGCTGGGAAGCATAATTTTAATCCCAGTCATTGTGGCCTATGGTTACCTGCTGCGGATTATTGAACACACCCTGCAGGGTTCCGATGAGCTGCCCGATTTTGGTGATTGGGGAGATCTCCTGGGAGATGGTATTAAATTCATTGCAGTGGGCATAGTCTATGGAATCCCCAGTTTCGCAATTGTTCTGCTTATAATGACCCAAAGCAGCGGCACCCTCTGGGGGATAAACAGCGTGCTCTTACTGAGTCTGGTTTCGGTACTGGTTGGGTTTTTGATAAATATTTTCTTAAGCATAGGTTTGGCCAATATGGTCTATGAAAAACGTTTTGGGGCAGCTTTTGCCTTTGGCAGAATATTAGAACTGATTAAGCAAATCGGGTGGAAAAGATACTTGGCATTCCTGGTGATATTGACCGCGATTACTGAAGTTCTTTCCTTTATCATGGGTTTAATAACCGGTTTAATACAGATAGGAGGAGTGGGAATATTTATCCAGCTTTTCGTGATCTCTGCCATTTTCAATTGTTATCTATTTATCTTCACCAGCCGATTCAGAGGACTTATTTACCCCAACAAACTGGAGGTTCCTGAATACCTGGAAACTCAAGAGGATGAAATTTAGGATTAAAAACACTCTAAAAAATTTTTTTATTTCTTCTAAACATTCCACATGTGCCACTTATTTCTTGCATAATAGTAAATCTTATTTTAATATAATTCCATAATTTATACATCACCTGGCATCAAGGGAGGACCATGACCAGTAACCCAGCAAGTCACAGTCTGGAATTATATAAAACTATTTTTGAAAACAGTCCTGATGCTATTTTAATTACCCTGCCATCTTACAAAGTATTAGATGCAAACCATGCTTTTAAAGAAATGCTGGGTTATTCTAAATCAGATGTTGTGGATAATAATTTAATAGATATCTTCCCAGAATTATCACCTGTTTTAAAGGAATTAGAATCCCTTAAAGTTCCCCGGGAAACATTCATCCCCTCTAAAAATGGCGAAAAGGTCTTCTGCCAGTTATCACTTCTTAATCTTAAAGAAGATGGTTCCCAGGTGGTGGTTATTTTTATCAGGGATCTGCGTACCGGCCAGGAAGAAGAAATCATCCTCCAGGAGAGCGAAGAGCGATACCATTCCCTCTTTAACAACATGCTTAATGGCTTTGCCTACTGTAAGATGATTTTTAAGGACGATAAACCAGTGGATTTCATCTATCTCGATGTTAATAAGGCATTTGAATCTTTAACTGGCCTAAAAAACGTGACAGGCAAATATGTCAGCGAGGTTATCCCTGGAATCAGGGAATCCGACCCGGAACTATTTGAAATATACACCAGGGTGGCCCTCACCGGCCAGGCCGAGGTATTTGAAATATTCTTAGAATCACTGCAGGAATGGTTCTCGGTTTCGGTTTACAGCCCCCGCAGAGAATATTTTGTAGCCATATTCAATGTTATAACCTCCCAGAAAGAATCAGAGGAAATGTTAAAAAAGAGCCTGGAAAGGGAAACCTTTTTTGGAGATATCATACGTAATGCATCACTGGCCATTGCCGTGGGATACCCCGATGGTAAAATAGGAGATGTCAATAAGGCCTTTGAAGATTTGACCGGGTACTCCCAGGATGAACTAAAGTCAGTTGAGTGGAACCATGAATTAACTCCGGAAAGATGGCGAAAAATCGAACAAAGACATCTGGAGGAAGTTTTAAAGACAAGAGAATCGGTAACTTATGAAAAAGAGTATATGAAAAAGGACGGATCTATGGTACCCGTTGAATTAGTGGTTCAACCCCATTTTAACCAAAAAGGGGATCTGGAATACTACTTTGCATTTATTAATGATCTTACTGAACGTAAAAAAGCAGAGGAACAGCTTAAAAAAAGTGAAATAAAATACCGCAATGCCCTGGAAAATATGATGGAAGGCTGCCAGATTATCAGCCCCCAGTGGAAATACCTCTATCTAAATGAAGCGGCGGTTAAGCACTCCCGTTTCCCCCGGGAAAAACTAATCAACCACACCATGATGGAGATTTATCCCGGCATAGAAGATACCGATATGTTTAAAACCCTGCAAAAATCCATGAAAGAACGTATTCCCAGCAGATTAACCAACGAATTCGTATTCCCGGATGGGAAAAAACAATGGTTTGAACTCAGTGCCCATCCCGTGCCCGAGGGATTATTCATCCTCTCCATGGATATAACTGAACGTAAAAACGTGGAGAATAAACTCAAAAAAAGTGAAGAGAAATACCGGATGCTTTATTCTTCCATGGCGGAGGGAATGGCCTTTCATAAACTTATTTACAATAATCAGGGGCAGGCAGTTGATTATGAGATTCTGGATGTGAATCCCTCCTTTGAAGCCCTGCTTAACATTAAAAAAGAAGATGTTGTGGGAAAAAAAGCTTCTCAGATATATGGAACTGGTGAAGCCCCCTATCTTGATATTTATGCCGAAGTTGCAGAGACCGGGCAACCAGAAAAATTTGAAACTCATTTCGAAACAATGCATATGTACTTCAGTATTTCAGTTTTTTCGCCTTCTAAAGGATTTTTTGCAACGATTTTTAAAGATATTAGCGAAAATAAAAATTTCGAAAAAAAGCTTAAAAAAAGTGAAGAACGGTTTAGAACTGTGGCTGATTTCACCTATGACTGGGAGTACTGGTTAGATCCAAAAGGAAATTTATTATATGTTTCACCTTCCTGCCAGCGCATATCAGGTTACAGTCCACAGGAATTCCTGGACGATCCCCAGCTCCTGCTGAAAATAACCAATCCCCAGGATAAAAAAATATTAGAGGAACATAAACACCTGAGATCCGCTAGAAAAAACGTGGAAGAAATAGAATTCCGGATCATCACTAAAAAGGGCAAAGAAAGGTGGATTGATCACCGCTGCCAGCCCATTTATAATGATCAGGATGAATACTTAGGGATCCGGGCCACCAACCGGGATATCACTGAAAGTAAAATGACAGAAGCGAAGTTAAAAGAAAGTGAAAGCAGGTACCGTGGGCTTTTTGATAAATCATCCAGTTATTTATTTTTAGTTTCTGCTCAGGGTACCATAATAGATGTTAATGAGATAACCGTTGATTTTACAGGAAAAACTAAGGAAGAATTGATGGGCAAACATATCTCTGAAATGGGGATACTGCCCCCAGAAGAGATCCCTGTCCAGATGGAAAAGGCTTCCCAGGCCCTGCAAGGCAAAAAAATTAAACCATTTGAATCAATACTGATTGATAAAGATGGTCAGAAACATTACGTCATGGTGAATTCCAATACCCTGAAAAAAGACGATGAAATATTCGCCTTCCAGATTATATGTAATGATATCACCAATTTAAAGCTGGCAGAAAAGGAGATCATGAAATCCCTGCAGGAGAAAGAGCTGCTCTTACAGGAGATCCACCACCGGGTCAAAAACAATATGCAGATTATTTCCAGCCTCCTCAACCTGCAGAGTTACCAGGTACAGGAGGAAGAGACACGGGACATCTTAAAAGACAGTCAGGGTCGAATTAAGGCCATGTCCATGGTACACGAGAAACTGTACCAGTCCCCTGATCTCAGCCACATAAATGTCAAGGAGTACGTGGAAAAACTGGTGCAGGATCTGTTTTATTCCTATGAAGTTAAAGGACATATTGACTTCCACCTGGAAATAGAGGAAGTAGAGATGAATATGGAGACCGTGATTCCCCTGGGCCTGATTATCAACGAGCTGATAAACAACAGCCTGAAATTCGCATTCCCGGATGGTGAAGGTTCCCTGGGAGTCTCCTTAAAAAGCAAGGATCATGAATACACCTTAATGGTTTATGACAATGGGATAGGTATAGATGAGACACTTAACATCCATAAACCCGGCACCCTGGGCCTAAAATTGGTGCAGAGCCTGGTGGATCAGTTGGACGCCGAGATGGAACTGGATGGTAGTGGCGGTACCCGATTTATTATCAGATTCCAGCAAGTAGAATATAAAGAACGGATTTAATAATTCAAAAAACTAATAAATTAAACATAAGATGATTTCATTGAATAATCATGGAGATTTAATATGAATATGCGCGAAACATTTACCGATTCCCTTCGTTATCCATTTCAAGACATTAAACAGTTTTTAATCCTGTTCATACTGGTTTTAGGAACATATTATATCCTGATACCCATCATTTTAGTCTTTGGTTACCTGTACCGGGTGATTGAATCTACCCTGCAGGGATCAGACCAGTTACCTGATTTTGAAGGATTAAAGGAAATATCCGTTAATGGTTTGAAATATCTGGGAGTTTACCTCATCATTTATAGAATACCCTTGTTTGTGCTTAATATGGTTTTAGTAACCGCAGGCGTTCCCCAAATACTCTCTAGTAATCTCATGAATACTATTATGGCCATATTAGTAGCGTTCCTGGTGAATATCATTTTCTTCATTTCCCTGGCTCGGCTGGTTAAGGAAAATAGTTTTGCCAGTGCATTCCATTTCAAAGAGATTAGAGGAGTTATTAAAACCATCACCTGGAAGAAATACCTGGCTTACTTGGCCGTATATACCATTATATTCAACTTATTGAGTATCCTGGTCAATTTAGCCACCAGTTACCTGGTTTATCTGGGAATGTCCCTACCCATCCAGTTGATAAGTATTATGATGATTTTAATAGCAGTATTACTTAATACCTACCTGTTCATGGTCACCAGCAGGTTTATTGGATTGATATATCCTTTTAAATCAGAACCCGAAGATAAAATGGACATTTAATTGTTTAATTTTTATTTAATTTCCAATTCATCCCTGAAACGATTCAATACAATAATCCCTAGATTCCCTATCACAATATTATACAATAATTTTATAGTAGAATGTATTAATCTAAATAGTAGGAAAAAATATTTCTAAAAATGAAAAAGGGTGGAATAAAATGGATATTAAAATAAAATTTATATTTCTGTTACTGATTATGGGTGTGGTGACCACCTCGGGGTGTATATCCTCAGGAGAAGGGAATAATGCCACCATAACCCCGGTGAATGCTACGGTAGATCATTATGACGGTTCCCAGGCGTCCTTTGATATACCCAGTAACTGGACCATGTACACCTTCCTGGAGCCCTGGGCCACCTTTGCCATACGAAACTTTACCCCGGATGAGATCAGTTTCTTTATGATGTTCTCCCTGGAGGGGGATGACAATATGACTGCCCAGGAAGTATTAATGCAGACCATGTCCAGTCCGGGACAGACCATTATCTCTCAGAGGAACCTGACAGTGGACAATGCTTCTGCCTACCAAATAGTGGCCAGTGACAGCGGCAGCAGTGACACTGAATACGTCATCCAAACCGTGGTTATTAAAAACAACCGGGTGTACCTGATTATAGTGGCTACCAATTCTGCTTACCTGAATCAGACCCAGAATGATCTGGATTTCATACTAAACAGTACCATACTTAAGGGATAGGGATATATGGGCTTTTTTAGTCCCAATGACCATTACTCCATTTTTTAAAAAACTTGCCATCTGGTTAATTAAAAATAGCCCTTTTGTATGATAATGCCTTTGAGGGGGCGAATAGTTTATAAGGGAAAAGCATCTAACAACTAATTTGCTTATATTCATAGCACTAATTTTTTAGGGCCCGTAGTCTAGCCTGGAATATGACGTGGGACTTCGGATCCCAAGGTCGGGGGTTCAAATCCCCCCGGGTCCGCTATTAACTATTTTTATGTTCACAGTTCATATTTAGAGGCCGATTTTCAATAGACTTGAATAATCAATCCTTTCGTTCCAGGCCTCTAATAGAACTAAATTGACTCCAGATTTTCCCAGGGAAAGTTTACAATCCCTCCATCCTGAAACTATTTTAACTAAAATATATCATTCCACTTTTTAAATAGGCCCTATCTTTTTGAATGGAACCCATCGTGAAAATCCAGTTTAAATAATTACCCGCACACATTCTTTATATTATTTTTACTTTAATTGTTTCATTTTTTTATTAATAAAGATTAAAATTAATTAAATTTAATTAAAAAGTAAAATTAGAATCTAAAAATGAAATCTGACCATTATAAAAATTTTAAAAATAATCATTTGAAGAGGTTTTATTTTAATCTTCAATTATGGCCTCTTTAAAGAACTCCGGTACCAGGGAACGGTATAGTGGGCTCTGGAACAGCATTTTTATATTCTCATCCAGCACATAGGTATAACAGGAGTCGTCGTGGGCCCTCATCCCCCGGCCATAGGCCTGCATGAGGGTCATGACTGTCTTGTAGGCATACCAGCGCTGGTCACGCTGCCGGCGCATATTCACCTGCTTATCACCCAGATAAGGGAAGGGTACCTTGTATATCACCTGGAAACGGCACTTGTCATAGGGTAAATCCACCCCTTCACTCATGGAGGGGCTCACCAGTACCAGGGGATTGCGGCTGGCCTCAAAGTGCTGCAGCACACTCTCCCGGTTCAAGGAGTTATGGGCGGTGAGCCGGGAATTCAAGACCTTCTTCATGATATACTGCTGGCACTGATAGTTGTGGGTGTGAATGAGACCTTTATCATTTTTGTGCCTCTTCAGGATTTTATTTAAGATAGGGAGGGTGTCCGGAGCTGTTCTTTTGATACGGTTTTTGGACATCTTGCCGGCTAATTTAAGTTCTATGGGGCGTTTTGACGCAGGGAATGGGCTGTCCACTTTGACGAAATATACCTCACGGGGATCCAGGCCCAGCCACTGGCAGAACATCTTATGGGAGAGAATGGTGGCACTCATAAATAGGCAGGCATCGGCATGCTTAAATAGGTGCTCGTGGGCATAATGATGCACCCGTAATGGTTTAAAGGATACTCCACCCGGTGCGGTGTCCACCACCCAGTTTTTAGGTTCCTTCTCCAGGTTATCCTCCAGCTGCTTCAGGCGGGAGATGGTACGGTGAATGCGGTCTGCCTTGTTTTTAGGCAGGTCTTTCACATTCAGATCCTCATAGGCCTCGCTGAGGGTCTCCAGTTGTAGTATCCAGTCTGTGGGATCAGAGAAGCCCATCATCTTAGGAGGAATGGGCTTTTTAACATCTTTCTCCAGACGCTGGTTGTTGAGAGTTAGTTCCAAACGCCGCATGAGCTTGTCTTCTATGTTATGGGCCTCATCCAGTATCATCAGTCCCCGCCGGCCAAAGTGACCCACATAATTAAGTTCCAGTAAGGCATAATCGTAATTCATTAGAGTTATGGGGCTGTTAACTGCCTCGGCCTTCTGATCCCAGTAGACACAGCGGTCAGAGGACTGGAAAAATATCTGGTTACCATAGGAGTCCTCAAAGGCTTCTATTCCCCCTAAAGTAGGTGATTTACTCACCCCGTAGCGGCAGAAAAACTTCTCAGAGGTGGGGGTGGTTTGACAGGTCCCTATATCACAACTGGACTGCAGATCATCCATTTTACAGTAGAAGTTCCCCCGACCCTTGACCTGGGCAAAGCCGAATTCCCGGGCATACTGGTTCTGCAGCTGTTTGGTCATGGTCAGGATATAGGTCGGCTGGTAAATCCGGGCCAGAGTAGTGGCAATGGGTGATTTACCGGTTCCCGTGCCGGCCTCCAGTACTATGTAGCGAAAGCCCTCTTCCAGGGCATTATAAATATCGGCTATGATGTCCAGTTGCCCCGGGCGGGGGCTGGGAAATGGAAAGTTCTCAATGATCTCCGGAGGGATGTCCGGATAATTCTGTTTCAATTCCTTGATCCGGGCCGGGGATAAAGTTACTTCCTGAGTTTTCTCTTCTTCAGGAATTTTTATTTTCTTTGCTGATTTAACTTTCCTACCTGACTTATTAGCCCCGCATATACAGCGGGTTTTCATCATTCCACAGTCTGAACAAAAAAGAGAAAATGCCATGCCACATATATTAGTTCTGATGCTATAAATAAGTGAAGAGACCAGCTGGCAACTAATAATTTCTGAGATATAAATAACACCAGTGTAAAATTTAAAAGTGGCCAGATGCAATGTTAATTAATCAAGACCACTTAAAGATTAAAACCGCTTAAAAGGAAATTTAATCTTAAAGAAATTAAAAATAAAATCTAAATTAGTATTTTTAATATATCACTTATCAGAACAGTTTATTTATAAAAATAATAGACCTTAACATTTAATTTAATGAATAATATTGATAAATATTTATAAGGTGTTTTTGTTATGAAAGGAAAGCTTATTGGAGTTGGTGTGGGTCCTGGAGACCCGGAACTCCTTACCATCAAAGCAGAAAAGGTTCTGCAGTCAGTAGATGTGGTTTGTGCCCCTCGTTCTGCCCCAGCAAAGCCAAGCATTGCATTATCCATTGTAAAACCGTCCCTGGATAAGCGTGAAGACGTATTTGAAGTCCTGGAACCAGTGTTTCCCATGACCGAGGATAAGGAATCCCTGGAAAACCACTGGGATCAGGCGGCAGATATGGTGGCAGATCACCTGGAGCAGGGCCGTGATGTGGCCTTTGTGACTCTGGGGGACCCGGCCATTTTCAGTACCTTCTCCTATCTCCAGCAGAGGATTGGGGATAAGGGATTTGTGGTGGATATGATCCCTGGCATAACCTCCTTTACGGGGTGCGCAGCTAGTGCCGGCATCCCTCTGGTGGAGAAGGATGATATACTGGTGGTGGTGCCTAAGGTGGACCAGCGCCTGGCCCGTATCATGGAACACGGCGATACATTCGTGATTATGAAGACATCCCGTCACAGTGAACTATTAAAAGATACCATAGAATCAGACAACCGTAATAAGGAAATAATCTCAGTTCAGAACTGCAGTATGGAGAATGAAGAAGTTCACGCCGGTTTTACCAAAAACAAAAAGTACCTGTCCACTACCCTGGTGAAATTCCACAAATAATTACTTAATTAATTTTTTATTTTTTAATTTTCTTTCAATAATGAACAAATAATATAATTATGAAATAAAATAAATTGATAAGGCCTATAAGCTGTATTTTTAAGAAAAAAGTCTTTTCACCATTTTTTCAATTAAAAATAAAAGTATATGATATTCTATTTAAAAATGGATTTTAAATAATAAATTACTGATCATAAGGGCCAAGTACTGATTTTAATAGTGATCTTTAAGGCCCTATCACAAAGCAACAGTACTTATCGCCCCGGGCATAACACTTGGTTTCTTCCACCGTTATCTCCCGACCCATATGCGCCGAAAAGGTAGTTTGTAGTATCCCTGAATCAAGGGCACATGCCGATGATCCTAAATTAGGCAGCAATTCGCATTCAAAGCAGTCATAAGCCCTTATTATCAGGGGATCTTTGGACTCTACTTCTATCCGGCCCAGGCCATTATCCTGCCAGAACTGGGCCAGATTATCCAGTATTTTATCTGTATCCTCATCCTGCAACTTGGGGTAAAAGGCCTGTCCAATACGTATACCCACCTGGTGCAGCAGAGGATCTATATTTATCCCTTCCTGGATCAATTCCACCCGTAAGGTGTGGAACATGAGCCGGAAAAACTCAAAGGGGTTCCCCTGATTCAGTAGATTCTTAACTAAGAAATCTACCTTCTGTTCTTCCTGTTCCTCTATCTTTTCCGGAGTTAAATTCCCTAAGAAGCGAGAACTTATAAAAAATATTTTTTTCCGCTGATCTTTGGGATCATGGCGGGATTCAATAATTCCTTCCTTGCTGAGAGCCGTTAAATGGGCAGATACAGTTGATTTTGATTTGCCGGTGAGTTTCACAATCTCTTCAAAGCTCATATCATTTTCTTTTAAAAAAGAGAGTATCATGGATTTTACCGGGCTTTTTACTACATTAAGTCCTTTAGATGTAGCAAAAATTTTGATGGAACCCTGTTCATTGTTATCTTTAATTTTCTTCTCTGATTCTATGCTATTAACTGCCATGTCATCAACCTGTATTAGACTATATCCTCTTTTTATATATAATTCGTTCCCTTAGGAATGTTCGCGTAAATGAGAATAATAATTACTTATAGTATATCTAGATCCACCACCTATTAAATGTTCGTAATGAATAGAACAAAAATAGTATATGCCAGGTGGCCTCCCCACACCCCTATAAAAACTGTTCGCTTTATTGCGAACAGAAACCATTATATATCAGTTCGTATAGTACAGTATATTCGAGGACATACGAACAAATAATTAGAATTTATACTCATGCAAGAAAATTTGCAAAATGATTTAAAAAAGCATAAAACTGTGAAATGAAACGGTGAAAAAATGAAAGCACAAGCAACCAAGATTACCGACGGCGTGTATTGGGTAGGAGTATTAGACTGGGATATCCGGACTTATCACGGGTACACCTTAAATGGAACCAGTTACAATGCCTACCTGGTATTTGGAGATGACAAAGTAGCACTGGTAGACAACGCCTACCCTGGAAACTTCCCAGAATTAATGGCCCGGGTGGAAGATGCCTTTGAACAGGAAGGTAAGGAAGTGAAAGTGGATGTCATAGTCCAGAACCACGTGGAAAAGGACCACAGCGGTCTCCTGGTGGAACTGCACAAAAAATTCCCGCAAGCCCCTATTTACTGTACCGAGATAGCCATTGAAGGCCTGGTGAAGCACTTCCCGGCATTGGAAGGGGCAGAATTCATCACCGTGGGTACTGGAGAAGCACTGGAACTGGGTGGAAAAACCCTGGCCTTCCTGGAAGCCTTCCTGCTGCACTGGCCTGACTCCATGTTCACCCTACTGGTGGAAGACGGCATACTATTCCCTAACGATGCCTTTGGTCAGCACCTCTGTTTCCCGCAGCTATATGATCATGAAATCCCGGAATACGTGCTTATGGATGCCACCCAGAAGTTCTATGCCAACCTGGTAACTCCCCTCTCTAAACTGGTGCAGAAGAAGTTCCAGGAAGTCATTGACCTGGGCTTACTGGAGAAAATCAAGATGATTGCCCCGGCCCATGGTCAGATCTGGACCGACCCCATGAAGATTATTGGGGCCTACAGTGACTGGGCCAGTGGAAAGTGCCAGGACAAGATCACCATCATATACGATACCATGCATTACTCCACTCAGAAAATGGCACATGCCATGGCAGAGGGCGTAATGAGCGAGGGTGTTGATGTTAAAATGTACTACCTCCACGAAGATGAGCGAAGTGAGATCGTCAAGGACATACTGGACAGTAAAGCTATCGCCTTGGGTGCACCTACCATCTATGACGAGCCCTTCCCCAGTGTGGGAGACCTCATCTACTACCTGCGTGGCTTAAAATTCAACCGCACCGGTCTGAAAAGACTGGCTGTAACCTTTGGATCCATGGGAGGGGAAGGCGGAGCACCGACTACCCTGGCCCGGGATCTTAAAGAATGCGGATTCGATGTAAAGGAAGAATACGAGATTCTGTACGTTCCTGACGCAGACGAACTGGATAAATGTTTCCAGGCTGGTAAAAAACTGGCCCAGGAAATTAAAGCCATGGGTAATTAATTTAATTACCCCCATTCCATTTAAGGGAAGATACCCAAATGGAATTAGAATGAATTAGAATTTGAAATAAATATTTAATTAAAATTTATTGAAAAATTGAGAATTATCCCCCTAACATGGAAAAAATCTATTTGGAGGCCTAAAACATGGAATTAGTAAATGAACACGCAATTGGAGTATGTAAAGGAACTGAATTAGAAGAAGCAGTAGCAGCCAACTTTAATGGTGAAACCCAGGAAGTGGGCATGTATCTGGCTATGGCCCGGTTGGCCCAGCGTGATGGATTACCAGAAGTGGCCGAAGTCCTGAAAACCATAGCCTGGGAAGAAGCCGAACACGCCGCCCACTTTGCCGAGATGAATGAAGTAATTAAACCATCTCTAAAAGAGAACCTAGAGATGATGCTGGAAGGCGAGACCATGGCCAACAATGAGAAAAAGGCCGCCGCCAAAAAGGCAAAGGAATGTGACATTGACCCCGCCCATGATTTCTTTGATGAAAGCTCCCGGGACGAAGCCCGGCACGCACGTATGTTAAAAGGGATCTTAGAGAGATATTTCTAATTAATAGTGCTCTCTGGCACATTTAATTAATTAAGATGTACCGCTTCCCCATATCTTAATCTCTCCCCTTTTAACATATTCTTTTCTTCTCTTAATGGCCTTAATACAAATTCATTCAAATTTCAACCATATCGCCACCATATGATAGATTAAGGCTATTATCCCATTATTTATTCTTAAAATCACTTACAGATAATTATCAAAGTATTTAAAATTTATCAGGTGTTTAGATGAAATACGGTTGCGAGATATGCAGTTATATCTATGATTCCCAGCAGGGCACTCCGGAACATGGAATTGTTGCAGGAACAAAATTAAATAATCTACCATCTAGCTGGGTGTGCCCCCAGTGCGGGGTGGGTAAAGAGAACTTTCATCTGCTGAGAGATGACGCCCCGGTTCAGCAGGGTGAAGCACCCCAGAACATAATGATCATGGCCCTAACCAAAAGTCTGTGGCAGATCTGTGGCCAGGGCTCCTGCGCAGTTACCCGGGAAATAGGTAAACTGTTTATTAAACAGTTAAAATCCCAAGGTATTAACCTTAATAAAAAGAGTGAAGCTCTGGAAATGGTTAAAAATTACTTCATCAATGTAAATAAATTCGCTCTGGATATGGAGTATGAAATCAAAGAAACCCATACGGAAATAGAAGTGAAAAACTGCCGTTTCTTTGGGATATGCAGCCACTTGGAGGACCAATCTGTTTTAGTAACCACCTGTCCCTATTCTAATACCGCTGCGGCTGCCCTGGAAGAGGTTGATGGTTTCAGGCACCGTATAGAAAAAACTCAGAAAGATTTTGGTCACCACATCGTATTAACCCCCATTTCAAAAATAAACGAAGAAAGAACAGGTAAAATAAAGGCCAAAATTAAACAATTAAATGAAATAGGTGAAAAAGAATCGTAGATCATTACACTTATCTTCTATTTCTTGAATTCGTCCAGTATTTGAATTTTTTTCCTTTTCTATTTGATTAAAATTTTTTCTGTTTTATTAAAATATAATTATGATAACCATTCTTCTAATTACAAAAATAATAATACACATTTTATTAATAAAAAAATAATTATGAAGCCTGAATTCAACTCCAAATCATTTAATTTTACCATGGCCGGTCTTTTGATTTTTCTGGCCGGTTCCCTTATTTTGATGGGAATTATAACTGGTGAAATATTTTATCCTGAAGAGTACACCTATACTACATCTCAAAGCATGATAAGTGATCTAGGTGCTACTGAACCGCCCCACAGCCTTATCACCCAGCCCTCGGCAACAATTTTCAATTTCAGTATGATTATAGCCGGGATTCTAGTCCTATTAGGAACATATTTTTCTTTTAGAGCATTCAAAGATCGTCTAGGCGCCATTCTCATGGGGCTACTGGGGCTGGGAGCCCTGGGCGTGGGGATATTCCCGGGAAACATAAACCCCCAGCACCCCCTGTTTGCCATAACCACCTTTATCAGTGGGGGTTTGTCTGCCATTTATTCCTACCGGCTGATTAATTCACCCCTCAAGTACGTGGCCCTCATCCTGGGATTAACTGGTCTGTTCTTCTTATTTACCTACAGCATGTTCATACCTATTATGGGCGGCGGTGGCGTGGAAAGATGGGTTGCTTATCCCATTATACTGTGGTTAATTGGTTTTGGAGGATATTTAGTTGGTTTAGGTAGCAAAGAACCTCTAGAATAGAAAAATATCTAAAATTATTATTATTTTTTAAAAATGATAAAAAATCTATTATAAGATTAAAAAGATTAAAAAAATGTTTAAAAAAAGTTTTTGAGAATTAGAGGATTAAATGGAACTAATCTCCATTCAACCGTTTTAACTTCTCACAGGCATCCTCAGCAGCCAGGATAATAGGATCTATCACCATAGAAACCGGTGGTGCATAGGAAAACTCCATATTAACCAGTTCATTGCAGGTGATGCCCTGGGCAATTACCAGAGACATGGTATCCACCCGTTCAGCCACCCGTTCCTCGGCAATAATCTGGCAGCCAATGATTTTTCCATCCAGGGTGGTGGTCATCTTCACATCAATGCGCTTGGCTCCAGGATAATAACGGGCCTTGGTCAGCGCCCTCTTCTGGCCAGATATAACTTTCAGTCCGTTTTGTAGTGCTGCGGTTTTGGTTAAGCCCACGGCACCGAATTCCAGGGCCCCAATCTTGGAAACCATGGAATTTAACACTGGCCGGAAGGCAGCATCTATACCCACCATGTTTTTGGCGGCAATTTTAGCCTGGCGCACTGCAGTGCTTCCCAGGGGAGACTGAGTATTGTGGCCGGTGATGGCATCATATACCTCTACACAATCCCCTACCGCGTAGATATTAGGTACCGAGGTTTGCATTTTTTCATTAACCACTATGGCCCAGCGCCCCAGTTCTGCTCCAGCCATTTTAGCTAGTTTGGTTTCAGGACGAACCCCGGTGGCCAGTATTACCATATCCGCTTCCCGTTCCTCATCACCAAAGACGGCCCCTTCCACACGTTCTTTTCCAGAGATTTTATCAATGGCCTGTCCTAAAATAAAGTTTATGCCCTTCTTTTCCATGTATTTCTGGACAAGAGTCGCCATGGAAGGATCCAGAGAACGGGGGACAATTTGAGGCATCATTTCCGTAACCGTAACTTCCAGACCCAGGTTCTTCAGGCCGTAGGCGATTTCCAGTCCAATTAAGCCCGCGCCGACCACAATGGCCTTGTGGCTCTTCTCGGCCCATTCTTTAATCTTTGCTCCGTCCTTTATGGTTCGGATCTTAAAAACACCTTCTAAATCCGCCCCTTCCATAGGAGGGATGAATGGTGCTCCTCCAGTGGCTATTACCAGATAATCGTAATATAATTCTTTTACTGGTTTTTCTGCATCTTCTGAACCATCATTTTCCAGAGAATCCAATGACTGGTATCTGATTTTATTATTTTCGCTTGAAACTTCCAGTACTTCTGCTCTGGTTATTACCATTATGTCCCTTTCCAGATAGTCCTCTGGCTGGTGCATAATGATATCATCAAAGCATCCCACATCCCCACTGAGAACATAGGGTATGGCACAGGGCGAGTACGCAATGTGCTCATCCCGAGTTATTACAGTTATTTCCGCGTCTTCATCATACTTCCTAATGTTTGAAGCTGTGGAAAGGCCTCCTGCCCCTCCTCCGATTATAACTACTTTCATTTTATTTTTTCCACCTGTTGGTATTACCATTAACACTATGTAATGGCCCACCCTTATAAACTTTGGATCAAAAATCTGATTTTTCGTGTCATTATTTATTATTTTTAATTTTCAAAAAAAATGAAACCTGAGAAAATATTTATATAGTATATCCATATATTTGGATATATAGAACTAAATTAGATTATGAAAATAAAATTTGAAAAAAATTCAGAATTAACAAATAAGAAATTATTTGGCCCCTGGAGGTTTTAAAATGGGTGAAAAAGAGATTAAAAAACATGTGAAACAAAGATACTCCAAAATAGCCCGTGGAGAAGAACGCTCCTGTTCATGTTGCTCAACTATGGATATGACCATGGAACAGGCCAGAAAAGCCGGTTATTCTGTGGAAGAATTGAAAAGTATTCCTGAAGAAGCCGTTTTTGGTCTTGGATGTGGCAATCCCACGGCACTGGCCGAAATAAAAGAAGGAGAAACGGTACTTGATCTGGGATCTGGTGGGGGAATCGACGTATTCCTGGCAGCCAACAAGGTAGGGAATACAGGAAAGGTTATCGGAGTGGATATGACCCCGGAAATGATAGATTCTGCCATTAAAAATGCCAAAAAGGGCGGCTATGATAATGTGGAATTCAGATTAGGTGAAATAGAAAACCTGCCCCTGGAAGACAATTCTATAGACGTAATAATCAGTAACTGCGTTATAAACCTCACCCCTGATAAAAATGTGGCTTACCAGGAGGTTTACCGAGTCTTAAAGCCAGGGGGTAGAATCCTGGTCTCGGATCTGGTCACCAAAGGGTTCATTCCCCAAGAAATCCGCCGTAGCTTCCAGGCCTGGTCCGAATGTGTAGGGGGAGCCCTGCCTCAGGACGAATATTTGAACACCATTAAAGAAGCAGGTTTTAGAGATGTGGAAATTATACAAAAACACTTTTTCACTGAAGCCGGTATGGATGAACGACTAATAGGCAAAATAATTAGTGTGCAGCTTAAAGCAACTAAATAATAAAATAAATAGATAAAATTAGATTTTAGAGGTAAAATTATGGAAAATAAAAATTGTAGTGGTGGATGTGAAACCGATTCAGATGATACCAAAAAAACCAACAACTACGAATGTGCAGAAACCTCCAAACAAGAAGAAACCCAGGGTTGTGGCTGCTCATCAGAAGTTTCCCCAGAAGCTGTGGAAGAGGATAATGAATGTGGCTGCTCACCGGAAAATCCCGAGGAAATGGGGGAAGAAGATGATGGGTGTGGATGTGGTTGCGGAGTTACCGAATATCCTGATCAATCACAAATAAATAACCCTGCCCAACCTAAATTCATGGCAGATAACGATTTCATCAATGCATTAGAAAAATATGCTTATTCTATAGGCATTAAAGGAGTGGGTTACACTCAGATTACCCCCGAATTGTTAATTAAGGACACTTTTGTTCCTTATCCCCATGCCATAGTATTAACCATGGAGATGGGACAGGAACTCCTGGAAAAATGCCCTGGTGAAGAAGCCCATCAATTAAATGATGCGGCTTATGCCCGGCTGGGTAAATTAACCTATCTGGTTTCAGACTACCTCAGAGAACATGGCTTCGCCACCCAGGTAGCCCACCCCTATGAGAGCAAGGTGAACTTTACCCCCCTTGCCCAGAAAGCAGGTCTGGGGTGGATAGGGAAAAGTGGTCTTCTTATAAGCCCTGATATAGGGCCGGGTCAGAAAATTTCCGCCATAATTGTCAGTATAGCCAATTTACCTGAAAAAGACCCGAATACCCATTCCTGGGTAAGTGATTACTGCAAAAGATGTAGTAACTGCATTAAAGCTTGTCCTGAAAAGGCCATGCTGGAAAAAGAAGGGTGCTGTGGGAATAAAGAAACCGTGTTTGAGAAAAAACTGTGTATTGGTTGCAGTCAGGGTTGTACCTATTGTATCCAGGAATGTCCCTTCCATACCAAGGGCTATGATCACATTAAAACAAAATTTGACAAAATGAATGACAAGTTAAGGGAAAGAAATAAAAATAAATGCTGTTAAATCTTAAAATAAGATGATTAAAATGGTCACCGAAGATAATAAAAGGATAAAACCCAGGAACACCGCCACAAGAGGCAGTATTTCTTGCAAGTGGGGCATTAGCGTGCGCCGGGAATCCCCCCTTAAAGAAGCCATATGTGAAAAGTGTGATAAGGTGTTTAAGACGGCTAAAGACGAATTTATTTGTCCTGATTGTCAAAAAAAAGCTGAAAATAAGTGATTTTATGAAGACTTGTCAGATAAATGGAAAATCGGAGCCCTGCCAGGAACAACTGGAGAATTTAGAGAAATTAGTGGCCAAGATACCTGCAGATAATGATCTGGAAAAAGTTGCTGAAAATATCAAAGCCCTTTCTGATCCCACTCGGCTAAAAATATTGTATTTACTCCAGGACGGGGAGTTATGTGTATGTGAGATTAACACTGCCCTGAAAAAACCCCAGTCCACCATTTCCCATCATTTAAATGTGCTTAAAAGTGCTGGTTTTATCCAGGGCCGTAAGGATGGGCTGTGGATACACTATAAATTATCCAATCCATCTATTATCGATTTAATAGAATCAATAAATCATACAATTTAAAAAAATTGACAAAATAAATTAAATTTAAAGAATATCAGTTAAGAGGAGAATTGAATATGAATTCTGAAAAAATTGCATTATGTCCCTGTAATGGAATGAGCCCCTATGGTCTGGTCGCCCGGGCCGCCTGTTCTGATACGGTGGAAGAATCATCAAATGTAATATCAATCTGTATCACTGCCACTTCTGCCGATAAAGAAGGTTTCAGAGATATGATCCGAAAATATCCCATCGTTGCGGTTAATGGATGCGAACACAGTTGTGTGGATCAAATAATGGAAAATAAAGGAGTCAAAGTCTCAAAAAGTATGAATGTCATGACTCCCCTCCAGGAAAAGGAAATGCAACCCGGCGGAGTGGCTCGTCTGGGAGAATCTGGGGAAGAATGTGTGGTGGAAATTAAAAATAAAATCAAAGAATTGATATAAATTGCCATTCCAGGGATTCTGGTGATTAAATGGATGATCCTAAAAAGAAAGTTCTTTTCATCTGCAAAAACAACTCGGGAAGGTCACAGATGGCCGAGGCACTCTTGGAAAACATCTATGGAGATTTTTACCATGCATATAGTGGAGGATCTGATCCTCGGGAGATTAATCCCCTGACTATCAAGGTTTTAAATGAATTAGGCATTGATATTTCCAGGAAACGTTCTAAGAGTTTGAATGAATTTCAGGATGAGGAATTCGACTGTGTGGTATCTCTGTGTGGTGATGGAGATGAAATCTGCCCAGTATTTGTAAATGGTAAAAAACAGATACACCAAGGTTTTACGGATCCCCGTTCATTTAAGGGAGATAATAAAACTAGACTGGAATCATTTAGATTGGTAAGGGACGAGATTAAGGAATGGATTAAAAAAGAATTTGAAATTGAACTTCACGATTAAAAAACTGATTTAAAGAATTTTAGGTGGGATTAAATGATCAAAGTAGTTATTGTAACTGATGGACCATACGGCGAACGGGCCTACGAAAATATAAAAAAAGAGTTTGAAACAGAGTTTATAGAACTGGAACAGCCACAGGGCATGTTTATAGATGATCTGGAAATACCTGCTGATGCTTTAAATCGCATATCTGCAGCAGACATCATGATAACCTATGTCCTGCACCCGGACCTCACCCTGGAACTGGTGGAACAGTTGCATGATAAAGTGGAGTGGATCATTGTAGGGGCCTGGAGAGGAGAAGGATTCAAGCAACAGATCACCCGCTTTGGAAATGTGACTGCCCCGGACAATATGTGCGATCTGGAAGAGAATGGTAACCCTGTCTTTGATGAGTTTGTGGCCAAATTCGGTCAGCCCATAGTACGTATCAGCTGCCAGGGCAATAAAGTGGTGGATATTGAGGTCAAGAGGTGTTCCCCCTGCGGGGCCACTGAATTTGTAGCCCAGGAATTAAAGGGACAGGACACGGAAAATCTGCCCATGAAGGCCGGTCTTAAGATCCAGCACTTCCCTTGCCGGGCACCCAAGATGAGATTATTCACCGATGACGAGTGTAAAAAAGAGCTGGCCGCAAATATGCATCGGGACGCCTTTGAAAAAGCTCTGAAAAAATCAGAAGATAATTAATTGGATCCTCCTAATTCCTTCCATTGATAATTCATTCAATTAATTATTGAATTTTAATTATCCGATGGATTTTTCATAATCAATTAATTATTATCTTAAAAATTAAGAGGTTTAAATGAAATCTAAAGAAATGATGGATCAATCCAAAAGATGTGACTCCAGTGGACTGAGTTTCCTGGACCGTTATCTCACATTATGGATATTCCTAGCCATGATATTGGGAGTCTCCATAGGTTACTTTATCCCGGGATTTGACAACTTTCTAAACCAGTTTTCAGTGGGCACCACCAGCATACCCATTGCCATTGGCTTAATCCTCATGATGTACCCACCACTTGCCAAAGTGCGATATGAAAAATTACCTCAGGTTTTCCGGGACTGGAAGGTATTGGGACTGGCCATGTTTCAGAACTGGATTGTAGCTCCCTTTTTAATGTTCACCCTGGCAATTGTTTTCCTGGCCACTTATCCAGAATATATGGTGGGTTTGATCCTGATTGGGATTGCACCCTGTATTGCAATGGTACTGGTTTGGAATGAGCTGGCACATGGAAACAACGAATATGCGGCCAGTTTAGTTGCCTTAAATAGCATATTCCAGGTTTTATTCTACAGTGTTTATGCCTGGTTCTTTATAATGGTTTTACTGCCCCTTTTGGGAATAGATGGTGCCGCCATCCAGGTCAGCATGTGGCAGATTGCCCAGAGCGTGTTTATCTATCTGGGAATACCATTCCTGACCGGTATGATAACCCGTTTTATATTGGTGAGAAAGAAGGGAAAAGTATGGTATCATGAGAGTTTTATCCCTAAAATCAGCCCCTTGACCCTCATAGCCCTCTTATTCACCATAGTAATTATGTTCAGTCTGAAGGGCAATTACATCGTGCAGATACCCTATGATGTGCTGATTATCGCCGTTCCCCTGCTCATCTACTTCGTGGTTATGTTCTTCATAACCTTCTTCCTGGGCCACCGCATAGGGGCCGATTATTCCCGGACTACTGCCATATCCTTCACCGCAGCATCTAATAACTTCGAGTTGGCCATAGCCGTGGCCATAGCTGTTTTTGGAATAGGATCAGGTGTAGCCTTTGCCACGGTAATTGGACCACTCATTGAAGTACCCATATTAATTAGCCTGGTGAATGTGGCCTTATGGTTCCAAGGCAGATATTTCCGTTCTAGCCAATAAATCAGGTGATTAATCGATAATTATTAAATTTTTCTTTTTTATTCTTCTTTATTTTCGTGATTTTCTGAAATTAAATATTAATTTAAAAAAATGGAATCCCGGGAAAATAATAAAAATAAATTGTTACTGGTACCTCATCTTACCCCCGCTATTGTTCATTATTATTCATGGACAATTACTTATCCTTGAAAAGCCAAAATATAATTATGGAAGAGCAACAACCCAAAACTCTGACCATCGTACTGACTGAAGGACCATACCGTTCTCAGTACGCAGACATAGCCTATGAAATAGCTAAAAGTGCATTAGGTAAAAATTATAAGGTTAATTTATTTTTATATATGGATGCTACCCACATCCCCAAGAAAGAACAGAACCCCCATTCCTTTCCCAACGTAGCCGAAAAATTCCGGGATCTCATTAAAGAAGGCGCTGATATAAGGGCCTGTGTGAGATGTGCCACTGCCCGAGGCCATAGCTGCGCCAAAAAACCCTATATCAAAGGGGTGAAGATAAGCAATGTATATGATCTGGCGGGATGGATAAAAGATAGCCACCGCGTAATCAGTCTGGGGTGTTAAATATGGATTCTGCTACCATAATTATTGATCAAGCACCATATGGATACGAAGACGCCTTCAGTGGTTTCTATGTGTGCATCGCCTGTTTAAATAAAGGAGTGGATGCTGATATTTTGTTGTTAGGTGATGGAGTCTATGCCGCATTGCAGGGACAGCAGAGCGAGAAAGGGATAAAGTTCCCCAGTGTAGAGGAGCTAACTTACCTCATATTCCCTGAAGGGAGTCTGTTTGTCCACGAGAAATCCCTTAAAGAAAGAGGATTTGGTGAAGAAGACCTGGTGGAGGCGGCGGAACTAATCAATGACCAGGAATTATGCGAAATACTGAGTTCCAAGACCAAGAATACGACATTTTTACGGATTTAACTATATATCATTCCAGAAATCCTAAAAACCAGATTCTGGAGGCCCTAAATTGGAAATGAAGGAAATAAAATATGAAGTACTGCCCCATGGTTCTTTAGTACGAGAAGTGACCATTAAAAATATCCGGCCATGTATTGCCACCGAAGGTAAGGTAAGAGTTTTAATGCAGTTAGATGCTCCTTTAGAAAAAATATTACCCTCATTATCAACCAAATATCCGCCAGGAAAGGTTAACTTTGTGGAAAGAAAAAATATTCTCACCATTTCCATATATAACCGTCTGATAACTCTCTATCCTTCTGGAAAAGTTACCATGAACAAAACCCTGGACAAAGAGGATGCTGTGGAAGTCATAACCCAAATAATGGAGACCATCAACCAGTTGCACGATGATATGGATGAAATGGATACGAAAGAAACACCCGATATCTCCAGAATAGGGCCTATGGATATCTACAACTGCCTTCCCCAGAGTAACTGCCAGGAATGTGGTGAAACGACTTGTATGGCCTTTGCCTTTAAATTGCTCTCTGGAGATCAGAAACTAGAAAACTGTCTGCCTCTGCAGGAACCCTGGCATCAGGATCAGGTGACGTGCCTGGAAAAACTTTTAGGTGTTCCCATGATGAATACCCTGGGATGGAATGGATATTAAAGGAAATTAAATAAAAAAGCGGGAAAAGTCCGATAAATTTCCTCAGAATATTGATCAAGTGATAATATGCGAATCGCCTTTATAATCACCAAAACCCCACAGGATAAGGGTTTTAGCAGTTTTACAAAACTTTTACCTCTTTACCAGAAATCACATAATCTGGCCATATATCTCCTGGGAAACGGTGTATACTGCGCCACCCATGGCCATATTCACACCGACTTGATGCATAAAATGGCTCAAAAACATGAAGTATTAGCTTGTCAGGCCGATTTACTCACCAGGGGACTGGATAAACAGCACCTGATAAAGGGAGTAGGCATCTTCACCAGTTATGATGATCTGGTGGAGGACCTCATGGAAGAAATAGATCAGGTGTTCAGTTTCTAATTAAAATATACCATTATCAGCATTATATTAGGAAAACCGGTTCTTCCAACATCTTAATAAAATAAAAAAATATTATGAAATGAATAGCAAGGGTAGATTCCATGAAAAGAAAAAAAGCATCTAAAAAGATGGTGGGTATTAAGTGCCAGTGTCAGGACCGACCAGTGCCCATTATAAAAGAAAAAGTCAGGACAGTGCAGTGCCCCCGCTGCGGCAAGGTCTATAAAACCAACCGGCAGGGCAAGATATGCATAGACTGCGAGAGAAAAGCCAGATGATTATTTCTAATAATTCACCATTAGTTTTTATTTAAATAAGCTTTATATCTGAATAAACTCAGAATAGACCTTAATTATTGGCAATTAACTATACTCTTCTGATTAATTTAATAAAATAAAAATAAAAGGAAAAGGTTTTAAATCGTTAAGGCCAGAAACACACTTCTCCCAGTCCCATAAATAATGCTCACAGCCAGTATTAGAATTACAAACCATGAAAAACTCCTAATTATAGGTTTAACCTTTTCTTCAGATAATTTGGAGCTTAGTAACTCCTCAAACATAAGCCCCCCATCTAAGGGTTTTGCTGGGAGGAGATTTATGGCCCCTATAGCAAAATTCAGCATAAATATCCATCCAAAAATTTCTTTAAGGTATACCCACACCCAGGGAAGTTGATTTCCGAAAATATCGGCAACATCCTCTTTTACCACAGGATTAGGCATTGATCGCACACCCATGTATGCCCTACTGGAATTATCAGGGTTTTTAATGGTTTTAATGGAATAAGTTCCCTGATCTGTTTGTATAACTACGGTGTCGCCTATTTTTATGTTCTGGATGGCTTTATAATATTCTGTCATATTATTAGTGGGATGACCATTGATACTCTCTATAACCATTCCTGGCTTCAATACCTCACTGGCCGGGCTGGACATAACCAAGCTGGTTATTTGAATCCCATCGGTCTCAAAGGTGTCATTAATTACAGCACCACAACCAAAGAAAGCCAATAATGCAATAACTGCCAGGAGCAGATTAAATACTGATCCTGCCGCGTAAATTCTCATTTTTGAAGATCTTTTGGACTTTTTGATGTCTTCCTCATCAGGTTCCACAAATGCACCCGGCAGTATAGCCAGTAAGAGCACCCCAATGGATTTGATTCTAACCCCTTCCACCCGGGCCAGAATCCCGTGCCCAAATTCATGAACCACCATCACCGTGATTAAAGCGATAATTGTGTATACTAAAGGGAAGGACATAGGAGCTCCCGGTAAATCCACTCCCGGAATAATCAAAGCTACTTGAGGAGTCACAAAAATATCTTTTAGTGACCAGATTAGCACAGCTAACATGTAGAACATGACGAAAAATGAGACCGGGATCCCCGCATTGGTGATTACCCTCCAGGGACTTACTGTAGGTCCAATTTCCACATTAAATTTCTTGATACCCAGATTCAAAGTAAAATTTCGCTGTTTTATATTGAATTTTTTCTGGGCAATACTGTCAATGAAGCACCGCATCCTCTTAGTCTTTCTCATTAATAAAGGACCATGCACATCTATTTTGAGTTTATCTCTAAATAATAATGCCAATGTCCATACTAATACAAAAAATATGGCATAGAACCATAAAACGTCCATTATTTCACCTTAGATTATATATAATTTTGTTGATAATTTTGATATTTTTTAAATATTTTAATTAATTTCCATTCTTTCCTTATTAATAGGAAAATACTGTAATTAGATTATTTTTACTACCTAAATAGTTGCTTACTTAAATATCTAATGGAATCTTATATTTTCCTAAAAAAGATAAAAAATGAAAAAAATGAAAAAATCTTAAATAAATAAGAAAACTCTGCAGAACCCCCGGCAACTAATTTAATGTTCAATATCCTATTAATATCCCAGCCCCAATTTCTCAGGGATTATAAACCTGAAATGAGTCAAAAAGGAGTACAAGACATTCCTCTCCTTCTTTTATGCCTTCCAAATCTTCTTCTATGAAAATATAGCAGTTTGAATCCACCATGGATCTCATAACCCCTGACCCTCTGCTTAAAATAGCGGTTACCTCTTCATCATCGGCGTGAGCCCTTATGTAATCGGTGCGTCCCAGATTGGAGGGAACCTTACGGGAGGCCCTGCGCTTTACCAGACGGGGCTGGTAAGGAATCTGCTGCATCTTCATAAGGTATGGCCTTACAAAAACATCAAATTGTACCATAGCGGCCACAGGATACCCTGAAAGCATGAACACTGGTTTTTCATTAACCATACCAAAACCTACAGGTTTACCAGGGCGTATGGCCACACCATGCAAGAGCACTTCTCCCAGCTGGTCCACCACATCCACCACCACATCTCCTTTACTGATGGCCGTTCCCCCGGTGGTAATCACCACATCATATTTTTGCAGAGCATCCAAAAGAGCATTTTGCATGAGTTCTTCGTCATCACGACAGTGCATGACCTCCACCCAGGCCTGGGTGCTCTCCACCAGGGCCCGCAGCGTATACTGATTGGAATTAATAACCTGGGCCCCTTCCAGGTTAGGAGAGGGATCCACCAGTTCATTACCCGTTACTATTACCCCCACATGGGGTTTCTGATATACTTCCACCTCATTAAAACCGGCCGAAGCGATCAGGGCCAGTTCCTGGGGCCTCAATATTTTCAAGGGATCTAAAATTTTGTCCCCCTGTTTTATGTCCTCACCCTGATATGATACATTCTCACCCGGTGTTAGAGCAGCCATTATTTCCAGTTCATCGCCTCTTTCATAGGTGTACTCTTCCATGATCACTGCATCGGCCCCCTGGGGAACCGGAGCTCCTGTGGCAATTTTAATGGCTTGACCTGACTCCAGAATCTTGTTGGAATAATCACCGGCCCCTATCCTATCCACTATCTTTAATTTAGTGGTCTGGGAGGGGGATATCCCGAAGGTATCCTGGGCCTGAACGGCATAGCCATCCATGGCCGATTTATCAAAGGGAGGTGAACTGTGATATGAGATTATCTCCTGGGCCAGCACCCTCTGGTGGGCGTCCTCCAGCCTTACCTTTTCGGTTCCCATGGTCTTCTGTTTTTTCTGTATGATGTCCCTCGCCTGTGGAACGGGAATGAGCTCTGACAAAAACATGATATCCTGCTCTTTTTCTTGATATTAATTGTAAATTAAATTCTTATAAATAAGAATTTTTCTCAATTCATTCTATCTAATAAAATTCAGCCTATTTGATTATTTATTCCATAAATTGACAAATATTATCAGATTTCCAATCAAATTAATAATGTAAATCAACGATAGTTAATGAATAAATGGTGGGTTATAGGTTAATGATTAGGTTAATGATAGGTGAAATAAGTAGCTATTGTTTACCCCCATTAACTTATATCTTAATTTATTAGTGCATTAGGTATGCTAGAGATTTAAGTTCTAAAATTAATATAATAATAAGAATTATTTAACATCCCATGGAACCTTAGAATAATGAAGCATATATGAGATAATTTATACAATTAATTGAGATTAAACATTTATTAGAGAATTAAAAATCATAAAACTCTTTAAATGAAAGTAGGGGTTTAAATTGAGATCAAGTACAAACATGATCGAAATAAAGTCACTCACCAAACGTTTTGGGAAAATCGTAGCCCTGCAGCAGCTGAACCTGGACATCAAAAAGGGAGAGTTGCTGGGGATAATCGGACCCAATGGAGCAGGTAAAACCACTGCCATCCGTATAATCTCCTGCATATTGCACCCAGATGAGGGAGATGTACTGGTAGGAGGGTATCACATAGGACAGAACCCCCTGGAAATAAAGAGCATGATTGGCTACCTTCCCGAAGAACCCAATCTCTACGAGCGTTTTAAGGCTTATGATCTTTTAAAGTACTTTGGAGAATTATATGGAGTTCCTAAGGAAGATTTAGACTCCCGCATTGAGGAATTATTGGAACTGGTGGGGATGAAACACCGGGCCCAGCACCGCATCAACACATTCTCCAAGGGGCTTCGTCAGCGTATTGCCATTGCCCGGGCACTGATTCACGATCCAGAGATAATAATTTTTGATGAACCCACCATGGGCCTGGACCCCGCCACTGCTATGAATATCCGGGAGTTTATTGCCGGGTTAAAGGGTGATAAAACCATCCTTTTATGTACCCATTACATGGATGAGGCAGATCTGCTCTGTGACCGGGTGGCCATCCTCAACCAGGGCCAGATACTGGACATGGGCACTCCTCATGAATTAAAATCTAAGATACATGGGGACATCATATTAAATATTGGTTTAAAAGACCCTTCCCTGATTGAAATCAGCACATTAGAGCAAGTTTGTCCGGTGGAAAATATCGCATGGCAGAAAGACCAGTTGTATATGTCACTGAGCAGCCGGGAAGATATCGCCTCCATTGTGGAATTTCTGGGATCTAATGTGCAATCCATACACACCAAGGAACCCACCTTGGAGGACGTTTTTATTCAGACCGTAAGCAATCTTCCAGAGAATATTGAATGAATATCCATAAATAATATCCATTAATAGAAGGGATAACATGGGATCATGGACCATCACCAAATGGGAGCTTAAAGGCACTCTGCAGAGTAAAAAATTCTTGTTAATATTCTTTTTCCAGTTAATGGTCCTGGTTGGTATGATAATATTCTTCAATGGATTTATGGCCAGCATAGAGTCCCAGCAGGGCCTTACTCTTAGCCCATCACTCAATCAGTTCGCCAGCGTGGAGGTGGTGGATCCCCAGAGTATCATCAAAAACCAGATGAATCCCCAGATACTGGAAATCACCCCTAACACCAAGGACGGCGCATTAAATAACCTTAACCGTGGAGCTGTTACCGGAGTATTGATTGTAGGGACCCTCAACAATTCAGATCTTGCAAATATTCAACCATTACAGGCGGAAATGCTGATAGATTACAGTGACCCAAAAAGAAGTGTGGTACGATACGAGGTTCAGATGGCCCATGATAAAGCGGCCTATCTAATTTCCCAGCAATGGATGAATTCACTGGTACCAGTAGAAACTGCAAATGAACCACAAATACAGCAGGAAACCCAAGGAGAATCATTACCCTTACAATTAATAACCAAGATCATGACCGCCATACTGCTCTTTTTACCATTATTCCTCTTTGGAAATATGGTCATTGATAGCCTGGTAGGGGAGAAAGAACGTAGAACAGCGGAAATACTTATTGCCATGCCTATTTCCAGATCTTACATAGTTTTGGGCAAATGCCTGGCAGTGATTATCACCATGGCCCTGCAATCCGCCCTGTGGATAATGATAATGATAATGGCCGGGTTTCCACTGGAAAATCCTTTTCTGGTGTACTTAATTGTTATTTTAACTGCAGTGCCTATTGTGGGCCTCACCGCCATCATTGCCGCCTACTCCAAAAACTATAAAGAAGCGGGAATCGGCATAAGTTTCGCCTATATCGCAATTGTGGGTTTTTTAATTGTACCTGCCCTGGCCTATGTGTCTCAACAGGGAAAATATGTTAGCATGTCCACCATGACCCTGGCCATAAAGGTATTTTCCCAAGAAGCCATTAGCTGGGGAGACATAATCCTTCCTTTAGCCCTGCTGCTCCTGATAAGCATTATAAGCTATGGGATTACCATCCGACTTTATAAACGGGACGATATTATATTTGGGCCCCGCCCGGGTTTATTAAAATTAATAATAGAATTATTAGGAATAAAAAAAGTTTAACACATCTTAAGAAGAAAATAATGGATTTAATGAATTAATTTGCCAAAAAAGAACCTCTAGAAACTATGAAGGAATTTCCCGGAAAAATAATAAAAAAATAAAAGTTAATGGATGACCATGAAGATTTTGACTTTATCAAAAAAAGAAGCCCAGGACGTGCTTTCCAATCGAATTTACTTGCTGGTGGTATTTGTTCAGATAATAATCATATTGGGGGCCTTTGGATTGGCCATGACCAGTTCTATTGTAACCGATCCTAATTTAATTGACGAGTGGGGCGGAGATACAGTTTTAAAGGTAGGTATACCCCAGGATCTTAAAGGTTCTTCTCTGGAACAGAATTTAAAGGATGAAAATCTTAATGTGGTTTACTATAATACAGTAGAAGAAGGAAAAAGAGAAGTAGGATCAGAAATTGTGGCTTTTGTGCATATATCCAATTCTATGGGAGATATTAGCTTGACATCAGATACCGGAAATGTTTTCTACCCGGTGGTTACCCAAAAACTGACTGCTGCCCTGGATTCCTATCGTTTAGAGCAGAGACTATCCCAACAGGGATTATCCTCTCAACAAATAGAAACCATTAAAAATCCCATTATTTTAAAAGAAGTGGCGGTAAACAGTGATTCCCCTGCCAAAATTGCCTTGGATAGCTCCTATTTTATAGAGATTATGTATGGATTCATTGTACCTTTTATCCTGCTTCTGCCCTTCTTCCTGGCCAGTAACATTGTAACCGATAGTATTGTAGGGGAAAAAGAAAGGAAAACCTTTGAAGTATTGTTAATGACCCCCTTAAGCAGTACCATGGTCATCATGGGTAAAATCTTACCCATACTCCTATTTTCATTGATACAAAGTGGGGCGTGGATTTTGCTACTGGACGCCTTAAAGGTACCTATTTATCACAGTTTGCTGCTTTTAGTACTCCTATTTTTTGTAGGACTTGGTTTTATTGGTATGGGGGTCCTGATTTCCATGCTGGTGGATAGTACCAAAGAAGCCAACTCTGCCATAACCCTGCTCTTGTTTCTGGCCACATTTGTCCTTTTCGTGCCTCTTTTTATGGATATACCATCTCTACAAACTGTTTTGAATTGGATACCCACAGTCATCATAGTGAAAATGTCATCTACACCTTATTTAAATACAGAACTAGTGCTGGATTTCCTTCCATCTATGGTAATCTCCCTGCTAATTTTCCTGGCTTCTGTGCGCTTATTCCGTCAAGAAGGAGCCATAAGACTTTAAAATATAAAAAGGCCATGGTAGAATTGTAAATAAATATAATAAATGAATAAATCCAGATATTGCTTATTGAACATGTTATTGAATTTAACTTTTTAAACATTAATTAAATCAGCCATTTGATATTCTAATGTTCTATAAATATTAAAAAATACTGTTTTTTATAAAAAATAGATGATAAATACCATAACTGCCCCGGCAACCAAGGGAATGGTTAGATTATCGTCCACTGGACTATAGGCCTCGGTGATTGCTCCAGCCAGCGCCCCTCCCAGGGCAGGGACTAAAGGAACCTGGGTGGCAGCCCCCACCAAGGCCACGCCAAAAAATGCCAGGGACCCCTGCCAGCTCTTTTCCTCCTGAAAGGGGAGCTTGTTTTTACCAAAGTTGGTGCCCATGATGGTGGAGAAGGCATCCCCCAGTACCAGGATGATAATGGCTGCATTGGCCAGGTCCAGGTTAAAGCCAAATATAGATAAGGTAAGAGTCAATCCTAAAAAAAAGTGTATGAATCCCCTTTCGGATGGATCTCTTCTGCAGTCCCTTAATATTTTCGAAAAAATAAAAATATAATGTTTTTTATCTATTTGATATATCAGCTCACCCATAATGGCTGCAGACAATGCCAAAATAATTAAATAAGGAAGAGAAAGGAAATTCTCCAATAGAATAAATAGAATACCTGATGCATGAATTAATTGTCTTGGAATCTCCCTCTGCATCCATTCACCCCCGATAGAATCAGGGCATCTTTTTTGAATTCAATCCACCATATCTGTCATTGGTGTCATGGTATCATATATCATATATCATGTATATGGTATCATAGGCACCATATGTTTCATGGCCTCATAGGCATCATTAGGCCATGAATTTCTCAATTACTCCATTATAGGCATCCTGGAGTTCTTCCACAGTGATATCTACCATACCAGAAATGATCAAGGCATCTCCCTTGACTTCACCAATAATAGCTGATGGAGCATCTATTTCAGCCAGCAAATCATCTGCTTTACTGGACTTAACTGTTAGGATATAACGAGCATGTGATTCTGATAATAATGTGGCAAAGTCATCAGCATCTTCACGGGGAACCTTAGACAGGTCAACTTCTGCCCCTAACCCGCTTTTTATGGCCATTTCTGCTAGAGCAATCCCTATTCCTCCGGCAGAACAATCGTGAATGGCTGTGATATTTCTTTCCTTATCAGAAGTCACCAGTTTCTGTACGGCATGGGCCGAGGCCAACTCTTCATCCATGCGTATTTTAGGGGCAGAGCCCTGCACCAGGCCATGCACCGCGCGCTGGTATTCTGAACCATCCAGTTCATTGTAAGTGCGTCCAATCACTATTATCTTATCGCCTTC
This sequence comes from Methanobacteriaceae archaeon UBA587, assembly GCA_002504725.1. Classification (GTDB taxonomy): domain Archaea; phylum Methanobacteriota; class Methanobacteria; order Methanobacteriales; family Methanobacteriaceae; genus UBA587. The sequence goes on from DATN01000004.1 coordinate 116,168, forward strand.
CTCTTTGAAGTCCATGGTACGCACATCTTCCAGGTTGGCCACTCCAATAACCCCTACCACCGGGGAAGGATTAACGGTGACTCCTTCGGTTTCATTGTAAAAACTGACATTTCCACTGATAACCGGAGTATTAAATTTCTCCGCCAGCCGGGCCATTCCCTTGACACACTCTGAGAACTGCCAGAAGACTTCTGGTTTTTCCGGGTTTCCAAAGTTGAGACAATCCACCACACAAAGCGGCTGGGCACCCATGGAAACCACATTACGTATGGCTTCGGCAACTGAACCGGCTCCACCATCATAGGGGTCCAGTTTGGTGTGGATACTGTTACAATCCACGGTTAGGGCTACAGCTTTCTCATCATCCACCTTCAACACCGCGGCATCGTCGCCGGGCTTGACCATGGTGCGTATCTGTACTTCATGGTCGTACTGGCGGTACACCCAGCGCTTGCTGGCCATATTGGTGGAGGATAAAATTTTAAGGAGGGCATCTTGGGGAGAAGGATGTTCCACTTCCACATATTCCTCATCCCGAGCGGGTTCACGTGCTTCCCGGTGAACCACTGGCGGATCAGCCAGTAAATTGGTCGGTAACTCTGCAATGACTTCTCCCTCTTCTTCCACCACCATTAAATCTGTGTCGGTGACTTCCCCAATCACTTCTGCAGGTATTTCGTATTTTTCACATATTTCCATGACTTCTGATACCTGGGAGGGATTGATTACAAATACCATCCTTTCCTGTGATTCAGAAAGCATGATTTCATAAGGAGTCATTCCTTCTTCCCGCAGTGGTATCTTGGTGAGTTCTACCAGGGCACCATTACCGCACTTATCAGCTAATTCTGAAATACAGCAGGTTAAGCCCCCACCACCGAGATCCTTTACCCCAGAGACATCCACTTTTTCCATGATCTCCAGACTGGCCTCCAGAACTTTCTTTTTGGTGAATGGGTCCCCTACCTGCACAGCAGGCCTGTCTTCTATCTCTGAAGCAGTGGTGAGTTCTTCAGAGGCAAAAACCACCCCATGGATACCGTCCCTTCCAGTACGGCCCCCCATGAGTAGGAAAACATCCCCTACATTAGGGGCGATTCCCCGCACAATGTCGGTTTTAGGTACGATTCCGGCACACATTACATTTACCAGAGGATTGGTGCGGAAAGCATCATCAAATTCCACCTCTCCCCCTACTGTAGGGATTCCCACACGGTTACCATAATCTGATATGCCCTTAACCACGTGTTCAAATAGATAACAGGATTTCTGATCTTCCAAATGTCCAAAACGCAGCGAATCCAGTAATGCTATGGGCATGGCTCCCATGGAGATGATATCCCGTAATATTCCACCGATACCAGTTCCGGCACCCCCATATGGTTCTATGGCAGAGGGATGGTTGTGACTTTCGATTCCCACAGCCAGAGCCAGCTCATCAGTGATATCCACCAATCCGGCGTCGTCTCCAGGACCCAGTATTATTTTTTCTCCCTCAGTAGGAAACAGCCCTAAAATTGGCCGGCTGCTCTTATAAGAACAGTGCTCCGAAAACATGATATCCAGCATACCCAATTCCAGAGAATTAGGTTCCCTACCCAGTTTTTCATTTATATATTCTTTTTCCGAATCAGTTAAAGCCATTTTACCACCATTTCCCTTTAAACCTTTAATAATCTGATCTGATTAATTCTAAGTCCATAAACTTGAATATGAAGTTGAATCTGTGAAATTAATCTTTTTATAATTATCTTATTAATTTAAAAATTTATTAATTATGATAATTCCTGAAATTTAATATTTTATATACTCTAAATTTATATTTCTTTTAAAAATATTTAAAATATACTTGGATAAATAAAAAATCTTAAAATTAAATGAAAAATGAGATTAAATAAGGATATTAAGCCTTATTTATAACTAATTTTAGATTTTCATCCTCTATTTTCCATTCCTTATAGTATTGTCCTTCATTTTGTTGGTCTTCTGCCAATGCAACAAAGGCTAATGACTCGGAACGAACCTCGTGTTTTATGAAGTCCAGTTGTGGGGTTACCATTTCCTGGAAGTCGCTGCTGCAATCAACTTCCACCTGGATATGGGCCTCCACATCCAGATCCATGTCTTTTCGCATGTCCTGGATTCTCCGGATGAGTTCCCGGGCCATGGCCTCTGATAATATCTCATCGGTGAGCTGTGTGTTGACAAAAACACTTCCCCCATCAAATTCTGCACTAACCACATCTTCAGGGAGTTCAGTTTCATATACCACATCTTCCGGTGCCAGTTCCACGGTTTTATCAGCCAGTTCCACCATTAATACCCCTTCCTGGGCAAATGTATTCCGGATATCTTGGCCATCCATTTTTTCCAGTTCTTTAGCTACTGCGGGCACGTCTTGCCTTAGTTTTGGGCCCAGGGTCTTCATATTAGGTCCGGCCATAACCTTCAGATTAGGGAATTCTGTGGCGGTGAGTACCTCTTTGGTATTGGCCTGTTCCATTAACACCTTCTTGAGAGATAATGCTGCTTCCAGAGATTTTTCATCCTCAGAAACCACCACAATCTCGGTTACCGGCCATCGTAGTTTGTAGCGAGCCACATCACGGGCACGGGCACAGGCCTCAATTATCTCCCGGGCCACATCCATCTGAGCCTCCAGATCCTTTTGGATTAGTTCGGGATGGTATCCCCAGTCCATCATATGTATGCTTTCAGGAGCTTTGGGCCAAGCCCCTCTCACCAGATTCTGATAAATATCTTCCGTTATGTGAGGAGCTATAGGGGCCATTAATCGTATTAACAGTTCCAGTACAGTATACAGAGTATGGTATGCCCCAAGTTTATCTGGATCTTCTTTTTCCACCCAGGTCCTGCCCCGGATTAATCGTATGTACCAGCGGCTCAAGTCCTCCAGGATGAAATCATTGATACTGCGGGTGGCCTTGTGGAAATACAATTCATCCAGGGACTCGGTGACTTCCTGAGCCACTGAGTTGATACGTGAAAGTATCCACAAATCCTCCTCCCGGAGTTTAAGGTCCTCTTCGGCATGATCATAAGGATTGAAGTTATCCAGAGACATGTAAGTGGTGGAGAATACATAAACATTCCATAAAATGTTGAACATCTTATTCACGTTTTTAAGTTCGTCCCATACGAATTTCAGGTCTTCCCATGGTTTGTTGGCCCATAATAAGTAGAAACGTAATATGTCCGCACCATACTGGGCAATTACTTCCTCGGGTTCCACCACATTACCCAGGGACTTACTCATTTTCCTTCCTTCATCATCCAGGGTGAATCCGTGCATTAAAACCTTCTGGTAAGGAGTGTGATCCAGGGCAATGACCCCAGTACCTAACTGGGAATAGAACCATCCCCTGGTCTGGTCATGTCCTTCGGTAATAAAGTCATAGGGGAACCATTCCTTAAAGAGCTCCTTCTCTTGCGGATAGTGCAAAGCAGCCCAGCCAGCCACTCCAGAATCAATCCACACATCCAGTACATCCGGAGTACGGTGCATATTTCCCCCACACTTACAGGGGATGATAATCTCATCTACATGTGGCCGGTGAATGAAGTCGCCCTCCAGGGTGTCTTCCAGGGCCAGTTCCTTTAATTCCGCCACTGAGCCCACTACAGTAATCTGACCACATTCCTCACAGGACCAGATAGGGATGGGTATACCCCAGTACCTTTGCCGGGATATGGTCCAGTCCCGGGCATTTTCAACCCAGTTACGGAACCGGCTTTCCCCGGCCCAGGAAGGTACCCACTGCACCTTGTCCAGCTCAGAGAGCATCTGATCTTTAATTTGGGTGACCTTCAGGAACCATTGCTGGGTGGCCAGGTAGATGATAGGAGTTTTACATCTCCAGCAGAAACCATAACGGTGGTTAATGATTTCTGATTTTAAAAGAAGTCCATGAGTATCCAAATCAGCTATGATATAAGGATCTGCTTCTTTTACAAATTCACCCACATATTTTCCAGCCTCTTCTTTGAACAATCCCGCCTCATCTACGGGACAAAATATGGGTAAACCATATTCCTTTCCTATTTCAAAGTCGTCTGGACCATGCCCTGGAGCAGTATGCACGCAACCAGTACCTTCAGTGAGAGTTACGTGTTCACCAGGGAGTATCTGGTGAGTAAATTCCTTTTGTTGGGGAATTTCATCAGTTAGAGGGTGCAAGTATTCTTTGCCTTCCAGACCAGATCCTTTAACGATTTTAAGTATTTCGTACGGTTTTTCTTCCCCTTCACCACAACAATCTCCTTCGGAATCAGCGGTTTCATCATGCCCACACCCACAGTCACTGGATCCAAATAATTGATCCACCAGTGCTTCAGCCATGATATAAACTTCATCATCTACTTTCACATAGGCATAATCGAAATCAGGATGCACACATACTGCCATATTGGCCGGTAGTGTCCATGGAGTGGTGGTCCATACCAGAACATATTCTTTACCATTTTCTGCCACTTCAGGATCCATTACCGGGAATTTTACGAATATGGAAGGATCATCCTTGTTTTCATAGTCGATTTCCGCCATGGCCAGGGCGGTCTCACAGCGAGGACACCAGGTGATAACCCGCAGATCATTTACCAATAAATCTTTTTCATTAGCCCTTTTCAGGGTCCACCAGCAAGATTCCATGTATTTGGGATCAAAGGTAACATAAGGATTATCCCAGTCCATCCATACCCCTAGCTTCTGGAATTGTTCCGTCATTACTGCCTTGTTTTCAATGGCGAAATCCCGGCACTGGTTTATGAAATTTTCAATTCCGATTTCCGTTTCAATCTGTTTTTTACTGGTGAGGCCCAAGAGCCCTTCCACCTTGTGTTCAATAGGTAGGCCATGAGTATCCCATCCCGCCTGACGTCGGATGCTAAATCCACTCATACTCTTAAAACGCAGGTGAGTATCTTTTATGATTTTGTTCCAGGCGGTTCCCAGGTGAATGCGACCACTACAATAAGGTGGACCATCTAAAAATGAATATTTAGGCATTTCTGCCCGTAATTCGTTGGTTCTCTGATATATATCCCGGTCTTCCCAGAAACTCTGCACGGTCTCTTCTATAAGCTTGGATTGGTAGGACTTCTTTGCCTCCTGAATTGCCATATTAATTCTCCTGAAATATTTTATCTGAACTAATTTAATAGAGGTAAAATAATTTGAATTGTTAATTAATTTTAATTATTTAATTATTCTCAGTTTAATTTTTAGACTCTATAAGATGTGTAATTGCAATTATATAAAATAATTATATAAAATAATTCAATGGTACCATTAATTATTGATTTTTGAATAAAAAATTTGAAAACAAGATAAATGGAATGGATAAAAATCTTTGATAAACTCTTGAAAAAAATGGGGAAGAATTACTTGCATCCATATTAAAAGTAGGTCTGTTTAAACTAGACAATGGATGCAGTTTTCCCTATTAAAATATAGTCCGGCATTAGAAGGTTCGTAGCTTACCTTTAACCAGCATGTCAGTAATGCTTGATGTATCTTCCAGCCAAGTATCCATGACACTTTCCACTTTTTTCTGTACATCTTCCATTTTGTATCCTTCTTCCAGGATAATCTGAGAAGTAGCTGCTTTAGGATCATCAATAGGTTTACCTATCTGGCTTAAAATCATTATATGTACCTGCCCTACCCCTTCAACAGATTCTACAATATCCGCAGCCATCTGAGTAGATAAAAGGTTGTATATTTTTCCTACGTGGTTAATAGGATTTTTACCAGAGGTAGCTTCCATGGACATTGGTCGGTTAGGAGTAATAAGGCCATTGGCCCTGTTTCCTCGCCCTACGGAACCATCATCTCCCATCTCTGCCGAGGTACCGGTAACGGTTATGTAAACAGAAGGTTCTCCATCATCTTCACAGCGGTCGGCAGTGTTTACAAACACTTCCAGATTTCGGGAGGAGTGTTTTTCTGCTAATTTCAGGACTTCGTCTTTTACTTGGTGTTTAACTTCCAGGTAGCTTTCCAGACCATCCACATACTTGTCCACCATGGCTGATGCCACAGTTAGGGTTATATCGTCCCCTTCACGCAATCCCATGACCTTGATGTCTTCTCCCACTGCAGGGTATTTCTTTTTAAATGCCCGGGAATTGAGCATGTTTTCTGCTTCCATAACAATGGTCTCGGTTTCGGAAAATGGTGCGAACCCTACACCAAAGGAAGTGTCATTGGAAAGAGGAGCAGCTCCCGTACGGGCAAATACATCGGTAAGATCTCCAGATCCATGCCCGATTTTACATTCTACCACAGCACAGGTTTCCACATCCAGGTTGATTATATTCTCTTTTAAGAAGTCTTTGGCGGCGGTAATTGCAATACGATCCAGACCTATCTTTTCGCCATCAATCTGAGCAATGCCTCTTCCGGTGAGCAGAATATCCATGGGCTTGATGATTTCTCCCCCACCAAAGGCCGGGTTGGATTCACCGGCGGTGATCTGCACTTCATCGGTGTTGTGGTGCATTATGGTTCCAAACCTTTCCAGATAGGCATTACATAAAGCACGGCTTACTGACTCGGCAATTCCGTCACTGATACTGTCAGGGTGACCAATACCCTTTCTTTCCACGATTTCTATGTCTTGTTTTTCGATAGGAGTTTGGTTAAGCTCTTCTACAATAATGTTCCTCATAAAGATAACCTCCCAATTACAAATGCATAATGTGCGTTAAATTAAATCCACAAATAATTATTCATAGTATTTGCCATTGGTATTTATAGTAGATATGGTTTTGAATTGATAATATAAATAAATGTGCCTATTTAAGATCAATAGAGTTGATAATAACTATAAATCAGATCAATGTAAAATTGGTTATAAACTTATTTAAGAACCAATTTTTTAAATTAACTGCTCATAGCTATTTTATCAAATTTTAAGGTGTTTTTAATGAATCAGAATAAAAATTTAATAAATAAAACCAAAAACAAAGATTTAGGAAAGATTAAATTCGCAGACAGTTTTTTTTCACGGTTCCGAGGATTGATGCTGATTAAAAACCTTGATACAGGTTTAGTATTGAAGATGCCCCCGGGCAGGGGAAAAAGAGGTTCGGCTATACACATGTTTTTCATGCGCATCAGCCTGGATGTGATTTTTGCTGATGAAAATCTGCAGGTGGTGGATATGGTTACTCTGAATCCCTGGACCACTTACACACCCCAGGCTCCGGCCAGATATGTGATTGAACTACCCACAACTTCCCTCCAGAAATCTGAAACGGAAATTGGAGATATTCTAGAATTCCGTTAGTAAAATTCTTTAAATTAATTTTCTATAAATTAATTTAATTAATTAATTTTTAGTCTCAATTAAAAAAAAAAGTATAGAATAAATTTTTATTATTAATGATGAATTAACTAATCCTCTTATTTATTTCAGTTATTGCCAGCCGGGCTACCTTCTGTACCACAGGACTTTCATCTTCACTTGCCTTTTCCAGTGGCCCTAAGGCAGACTCATCACCTAGGATAGATAAAGTAAGGGCAGCGGCATACCTAACCCCCGAGGATTCATCATCCAAACATTTTATTAAAGGATCTATGGCAGCGGAATCTTCAAAAGCGGCCAAAGCCAATGCTGCCGCCTCCCTAACATGATAATCTTCATCTTGCAGAGCCTTAATCAAAGGTTTCACGGCATGCGGATCACTTACTTCAGCTAAAAGTTCTGCAGCATCCACTCTCCTCTCCCAATCCTCAGTTTCCAGCTCTTCTACTAGAAAATCTATCCGTTTCATTTCTTCTGACATAGAAACACCACCATATTATCTCTTATTCATTTAATATTAATTTTCCTATTTATGGTCTTAAAACCGAGGAAAATCTGAAATTTAAACATAAAATGAGTAAATTGATACAAAAAAATGAAACCATGAAAAATGGGATATATCCTAAATAAAAACAAACCTACATATGGTTCTTAATATCAGAGGGTTGTCTTAGTACAGAAACCCCTTCTAAATGAGTTAATTTATGCGTATTATCCACATCCAGCTGTCGCATATGGATAGTTATGACTCTTCCGCCTGAAACAGCATTGAAGGGACATGCCGCCTGGCAATCTCCACAACCTACACATTTTAACAGGTTTATTTCAGTCCCAGGGATTATAGCCCCTTGTGAACAGACTGCTGCTGCCTGACAGGGTTCACAGTTTTCACATCGTTCCAGTTCCAGCTTGGAGGGTAACACCGTCTCCACATCCCCGGCCTCCAGATCCACCGGCACTATAAGTGATTTAATACCACCTTTACCTGCCTGGGCCACGGCATTGGTTACCAGAGTATCGGCAATACCATGCACGACTTTAGAGATGGTATTGGAAGTGGTGGGTGAGACAATAAGCAGATCATAACGTCCCATGGACAACCGCCCGGTAATAGGGAAACTAAATTCCTGTTCACTTTCCAGAGCCAGTTCCCGGTAGTAACCCCCAGTGACTTTAACCACGCGCTCATAAAGACCGTACATCTTAAGAACTTCTTCTGCTGCGCGGGATAACATGACCGTGACTTCATGTTTCCCTGCCAGTTCTTCCAGTTCCTCCACGCTTTCCAGTAATAAATGCCCTGCTCCCGTGAACGCCCATGCAATACGCATTTTTTTGCCTCATTTATTCAATTAGTTAGTGAATATCCCTTATTTTATATATTAATAATTATTAAGTATTAAATAATTAATTTACTAGTTAAGGGATTTATTAAAATTTCAGAATTTTAGTTGATTTACAGCTATATTGAAAATAAAAAAATAGAAATTTAAATTTCTATGAATTTATAGGCGTCGTCTTCACTAAAGGCATAATGTACTTTGGTGTACTGGTTCATGAACTCAGTTACCTCTTGGGTGACATCCTTATTATCCATGGCTACCCTTTTAATGAATTCGGCCACTTCAGACATTTGTGCTTCTTTCATACCACGTCGAGTGATTTCCTGAGAGCCCACCCTTATACCAGAAGGATCATCAGAACGGTTCACATCATCCCAAGGGAGTAAATTCTTATTAAGAATAATATTGTTACTTTCCAATCGTTTGGATAACTCAGCAGCCCTTCCCACATCAGACACATCCATGACCACCTGGTGAGACTCGGTGAATCCTAATTCTTCGCACAATACATTGAATCCCTGTTCATATAATGCCTGAGCCAGTGCCTGAGCATTTTTTATGGTTTGCTCAGCATATTCTTTACCAAATTCCAGCATCTCCGCGGTGGCAATGCCCAATCCGGCCATATGATGCAAGTGGTGGTTACTTACCACACCAGGGAATACTGCTTCGTCTATTTCTTTTTTAAGCTCTTCTTTACAGAGTATGATTCCCCCCTGAGGGCCAGGGAAGGTCTTATGTGTACTTCCCGCCATGATATCTGCACCTTCTTTTAGAGGATCTTGGAAACATCCTCCAGCAATTAAACCCAGCACATGCGCCCCATCGTACATGACTTTGGCTCCTACTTCATCGGCTGCCTCACGGGCTTCTTCCACTGGATGAGGGAATAAGAATAAACTACCACCTAAAAGAACTATTTTAGGTTTAATTTCTAAAATCTGTTTTTTCATGGCATCGGCATCGATATTCATGGATTTAAAGTCAAAAGGGTGAGTGTAAACTTTTAATCCCCTTATACCTGCCGCACTAACATTAGCGTGAGAAATATGACCTCCATAAGGAACTTCCATGGCCATTATAGAGTCACCAGGTTTAGAAAAAGCAAAAAAAGCGGCTAAATTGGCTACCACGCCAGAAGTAGGTTGTACATTGGCGTGTTCGGCATGGAATATTTTCTTGGACAAGTCCACCGTGATATCCTCTATACCATCGATATATTCACAACCTTCATATAACCGCTCACCAGACAAGCCTTCCGCATAACGGTGGGAGAGGTCGGAGACCATGGCCTCTTGCACCAGGGAACTGGTGATATTTTCACTGGCAATAAGGTTTATGCTATTTTTCATCCACTGAGTGTGCTCTTTGGTAAGATTTTTAATTTCTTGAGCGTATTTTTGGTTTTCAGACATTTATATCAGTCATCCGTAAACTTGATATCTGCAATTATTTGCTATGATACTTAACATTAGATGATATGCACGTAAGGAATATAAATATTGAGATATTTTATCAAAATTTAGTTATTATTTGATTAATTTTTATTATCTACAATTAATATGTTCAGAATAATCGAGAACAGATTGTAAAAATTTTATAATATCTGTGGTACGCTTAAAAGTAATTTTGTTAATAAATAAATCCAAATCTAAAATTAATGCATAATTAAGAATTATTTAAAAAAAAGAGAAATAGGTGGAGATTAAATCTCACACTTATTTGGATGGTTCGTTCATAGCAGCTTCAATTTGAGCCATGATTTGCTCGGTCTTGAAGTGCTGTTGATCCATAGCTCCAGATGGACAGGCACCTACACAGGTTCCGCATCCTTTACATAGAGCCACGTTAACTTGTGCTTGGTCGTCTTCGATAGTTACTGCACCGTATGGACACAGTTCGATACAGACTTCGCATCCACCACAGTAGTCTAAGTCAGCTACAGCGATGATAGGCTCGATGGATACTTCTCCTTTAACCATAGGGATAGCTGCACGGGCAGCGGCACCGGATGCTTGAGCTACAGCGTCAGGAATATCTTTAGGTCCTTGAGACACACCAGCTAAGTATACACCGTCAGTTAAGGTGTCAACAGGTCGTAGCTTAGGGTGAGCTTCCATGAGGAAACCGTCAGCAGATTTGGATAGACCGATAGTCTGTCTTAATTCTTCGGCTCCTTCTGGTGGGACTAATCCTACACCTAAAACAACCATGTCGTAGTCTAACTCAGTTACTTTGCCCAGTAAGGTGTCTTCTCCTCTAACAGTTAGAGTGAGGTCTGGGTTTTCGATAACTTCGGCAGGTCGTCCTCTGATGAACTTGATACCGTATTTTTCTTGGGATCGTTTGTAGAACTCTTCGAATCCTTTACCGAATGCACGTATATCCATGTAGTAGAGAGCTACGTCAGTGTCAGGCATTTTGTCCTTGATTAACTGAGCGTTTTTCATGGCATACATACAGCACACACGGGAACAGTATGGTTTACCGATTTGGTCATCACGGGAACCCACACAGTGGATAAATGCCACACGTTTTGGTTTTTCTCCATCGGAAGGTTTAATAACTTTACCTTCAGTAGGACCGGATGCATTGATCTGTCTTTCTAATTCCATACCAGTAATTACGTTAGTGTGACTACCGTAACCGTATTCCAGTTTTTCGGTTGGGTCGTATGGGTCGTAACCGGTGGCTACGATGATGGTACCCACTTCCAGTTCAACTTCTTCTGGTTCCTGATCGTGTACAACAGCTCCCCGTTCACAGATCTGGTCACATAGTTTACATTCGATACAGTAATCTTTATCGATGGTAGCACATAGTGGTACTGCTTGTGGGAATGGGATGTATGCAGCTTTGACCATACCGATACCTTCGTCGAAGTAGTTAGGCATTTCGATAGGGCATACTTCTACACAGGAACCGCATCCTACACATAGTTCTTCGTCTATGTATCGTGGTTTTTTCTCTACCTTTACGGTGAAGTTACCAATGTAACCGTGAACTTCTTTAACTTCAGAATAGGTCATAAGCTCGATGTTTTCGTGTTTACCTACGTCCACCATTTTAGGTGCGAGAATACACATGGAACAGTCGAGAGTTGGGAAGGTTTTATCCAGTTGTCCCATTCTTCCACCAATGGTAGGTTGTTTTTCTACCATGTAGGTTTTGAATCCCATGTCAGCTAAGTCAAGAGCGGCTTGAATACCGGCTACTCCACCACCAATAACCATAGCTTTGTTGTCCACACTTACAACGGAAGATTCTAGAGGTTCTAATAATCGTGCTTTAGCAACAGCCATTCGAACTAAGTCTTTAGCTTTTTCGGTTGCAGCTTCAGGTTCGCCCATGTGCACCCAGGAATCGTGCTCCCGGAGGTTTGCGAATTCAAACAAGAATGGGTTTAGTCCAGCTTCTTCCACGGCTCTTCTGAATGTAGGTTCGTGAAGCCTTGGGGAACAAGCAGCAACAACTATTCGGTTTAATCCTTTTTCTTTAATATCCTTCTGAATTTCTAATTGTCCTGGGTCAGAACAGTAGTACTTGTATTCGTTAGCAAGAACCACATTTGGTAAAGTTTTAGCGTATTCAGCTACTGCTGGTACATCCACTACACCACCGATGTTTATACCACAGTGACATACGTAAACACCAACTTTTGGTTCTTCCATGGTTTCTTCTTTCTTTTCTTCTGCCATTTAGATCACCTTGTACAAGTTGTGAATTCTAATATTGACTAAATTTTATGTGGTGTAAGGTGTATCACTAATATAAATAAAGCTTTCTATCCATGATTTTGAGTAAAGTTTATATAGTAGAAATGAATTTGAGCTTAAAAATGATTGAAAATAGGCCATTAACTTTTAATTTAATTATTCTAGACTGATTATCCAATATGTTTATTTTTAACTATTTAAAAAGGATTAGTAGTTATTATATCCCTTATTTTCTCCACAATCACAGATTATTTTTTTATATTAAATTATTAAAATAAGCAGTAGATGATATTATTTAATGATATATCCATTAATTAGACATTTTTTAGGTTTCTAATTGATTTAACTAAATTAATGATATTATAAATGGTAGGGATATCAGGCTCAGAACTGTACTACAGAATACACAGGCCGCTGTGAGTTTAACATCCAGATCATAGGTTATGGCTAGCACCATACTCAACATGGCTGAGGGCATGGCTGCCTCTAAGAGAGTTACGGTCTTTTCCAGACCACCTAATCCCACCATAGTAACCACCATAAGAGCAATTAATGGAGAAATTATCAATCTCACAAAACTCACAAAGGAAGCAGCTTCCATATTCTCCTTGATTCCTCTAAATTCCAGAGACAATCCCAGTGAAATCATAATCAGAGGTATGGCAGCCCCAGATAAATAGATTAATACTCCAGAAATCACACCTCCCAGGGGGATTTGCAGATAATTAGCCATTATTCCCAGGATTATGCCCCATAAAGGAGGAAATATAAGGGCTCTTTTTAGGATATCCCTGTAATCACCCTTAAATATAAACATCAAAATTATTCCCAATCCAATAAAAACTAAAATGGATCCCATGTCATAAAACACGGCTCTTACCATTCCTTCTTGGCCAAAAATTCCTAAAGCTATGGGGTAACCCATAAATCCAGAATTTAACATTGCTGTGGGAATTATTATACTCCAACTAACTTTTTTGGAAAACCCCTTCCCTTTGGTCCATAAATAAGCCACCACACCCGTCAAAAAACTTATTAAAATACATATCAGGGGAATGATAGCAGAGGAGGATATTGCCTGCATATCCGAATTATACATGGCCAAGAATATTAGGGAGGGAATAGCCACATTGATCACTATCTTATTGAGAGTATGGGCATCACCTGGCTTTAATATGCTCCCTCGGCGCAGAGAATATCCCAGTACCACCATTATAATTATAGAAAGAATTGTTTCCACCGAATTCATTCATCTCACTGAAGTATCTGAATTAAGGAGTTCTTGCTTAATTATAGACATTATCTTATAAAATGACTTAGAATATTACTTATACTACAGCCATTAAGTGAATCCATGTTATTCTATTTAAAAAAAATGAGGTTATTTATGCATACTAAAATAAAAAATTAGTTGATTTTGATGGTGTTAAACACCATTAAGTCAACCTAGTCAATAATACCTTCAGTAGATATTTTAAAGACACATTCACCTTCAGGTAGGTGTGGGCTGTCTACCAAACGGGCAATCCTTTTTCCAGCCAGTCCTTTTTTCAACCATATACGATATGTGGCGGCGTGTCCCAGCACGTGACCCCCAATAGCTTTAGTGGGGCTTCCAAAGAATGCATCGGGTCGGGCCTGTACCTGATTAGTGACAAAAACGGCACAGTTATAGGTATTGGCAATGTTCTGTAAGGTGTGCAGATGCTGATTCAGTTTCTGTTGTCGGGTGGCTAGTGATTCCCTTCCCACATATTCTGCACGGAAATGAGCAGTTAAAGAGTCAACAATAAGTAAACGGATGTTTCTACCGCTTTGGATAAGTTCATTGACCTTTTCAGCCATTAATATCTGGTGATTGGAGTTAAATGCCCGGGCAATGTGTATTTTCTGCAATACTTCCTCAGTATCCAGTTCAAAACCACTGGCAATCTGCTCTATTCTTTCGGGTCGGAAAGTGTTCTCAGTATCAATGAAAACACATTCAGCATCCAGCCCTCCCTGCTCTGGAGGGAGTTGAATAGTTACCGCCAGTTCATGGGATATCTGACTTTTACCTGATCCAAATTCACCGAATACTTCAGTAATAGATTGGGTTTCAATTCCACCTCCAATCAATTCATCAAAAGCCTTGCTTCCCACGGTTATGCGACCTACATCTTTTCGCCGCTCCATCACATCTAAAGCCGTTTCAAAGTCAATCTGTTCCGCTTTTCGGGCTGCTTCAATAACTTTTTCAGCCACTCCTTCTCCAATTTCGGCCTTAACCGATAGTTCCTTGGCTGTGGCTGTGGCTAACCTCATCATGTCCCCAAAACCTGCATCTCGAAGTTTTTGAGCGGTTTTTTCGCCTACACTTGGTAAATCTTCCAGTTCCACCATTTTAATCATCCTTTAATCTTTATAATGCATTTTTTATGAGATTTTAATTAATTTAAACGCTTAAATCCAATATGAATATGAAGATTCTTTATTCGGTCCATTATAATTCTACATTGAGAATCTTTTTGGGATTTAATCGCAGTTCTTCATTGTATTCATCGAATTTGGCATCTCCAATAACGGTTATATGGATACCATTTAAGTCTTCCACTTTATCTTCCAGGGCACCCTCATCAGCACTCTTAGAAATTACATCAGCTACTTCTTCAGTGGTCATTCCCAGTAGAGTTTCGGCCTGTTTTCCAAAGAAGGTAACCCTTATCTCTCCAGAATCATCGGCAATACGAGCCGGTAACATGAGTAAATAGCGTGGCTCGTCGGTATCTTCCCCACAGAAATCACATACATATTCCTCATCAATGGCTTCCAGACGGTTGTTACAGTTAGGACAACGATAAGACAATATCCTGCCTCCAAAGGCATCAGTCAGTTCACCTGAAACTTTAACATTGCGATCTTCTTCGTCCAAGTCTTCAATGGTGCGGGATTGATATATCATCTCTTCCAGTTCCTTGAAGGATGGTAAAGTTTCCAGATCTTTGTCTCGGGCATTGGTTAGTTGAGTATTTCTACCTACACTGAGTTCCAGATGATCATTACGGAAAGTAACCCGTGGATTTTCCAGGCGTATGGCATCACCGATGTTCAAAGGCACTTGAGCTTTTTCATCCCATAAGGAGGTTCTAATTGCCCCTGTGTCGTCTGCCAGCTCCATGGATCGTACCATACCTATACTGCCATCATTACGCTGGAATTCATTGGGGTCATATAAATCAATGATACGACCTATGACCCGCACATTACGGTCATCTTCCTCCAGTTCATCCACTTTTTTGGTGGTGTAAATGATATCTTCCAGTTCCTCAAAGGAAGGTAAGTCTTTCAAATCTTCGGGTTGAGGATCCAGTATACGAGAAGTCTTGCCTATGGATAGATCTACACTGTACAAACCCAGTTTAGTACGGGCATTCTCTATACGAATAGGTTCCCCTAATTTAAGACCAGTATGCGCCTTTTCATCCCATAGGGAGATTCTAACCGAACCAGTTTCATCAGCAATGTCTGCTGATCGCACCAGCCCTACCGTACCATCTTCTCTTTGGAATTCTCGTGGTTCATTAATAGCCACCAAACGACCCACCACATCAATTTCTTCTCCTTCATCTTCCATATCTGCAATGGTGCCTATTTTAACTGGTTCCAGATGCTTTTTGTATTCTTGAAGTACTTTCACTAAATTTTCATCAGATTCGGGGTTAATGAGTATCCGGGAATTCCAGTTAGTATTTATACGATAGCCACTGGAGGCATATTCATCAAATTCCACATTACCCCCCATAATCTTAACAATGTCTCCTTTATTGATTTCCAGCTTAGTATCATCGTTCCAGAGAGTTATCCTGATAGAACCAGTGTCATCAGCGATTTCAATGGATTTTACAGAACCAGAACTGCCATCAGATCTCTCGAAGGTGATGGGATCCTGCACTTTGGTGACCAGGCCCATAACCGATACATCTTTAACTTCATGGGCATCACCAATTTTTAAGAGATTTTCTTCAATATCCGGGACATCATAGTCCCCTTTCACTATTCGACCCACCCAGGAATGGTTTAGAGAAATTTCATCATTTCTCATGCGACTTTGGGCACCTAGTATTTTAACTGCGTCTCCTTCCTTTAGCTCCATATCTTCTATAAGTTCTGTGTCTCTATTCCACAGAGTGTAGGTTATACGTCCAGTTTCGTCTTGAAGTTCCAGAGAAGCTACTTTTCCTTCTTTACCATCTTTATCAAAACTTCTTATGCGGGGGACCCTCACGATACGTGCAATAATATTAACTTCCTGATCCTCTACAATAGCATTAATGGGAGTTATTTCTTCTTTATATTCTGGAGCTTTTATTTCTGCTTCATCCAGTACTTCGAGTGTTGAACGAGGTTTGAGATGCATTTCCTTACGGCCACGATAGCCTTCTTTTACATCAACCCCATCAATCTCAATTACGTCCCCTTCATTAAATTTTTTGAGTAACTTTATGTTTTCTGTCCAGAAAACAACTCTGACTTCCTCAGTATCATCTGCCAGAACCACATTGGCCACTTTACCCACCTTACCCTTACGGGTGGTGAATTTTTTGGGATTGGTGACCCTCATTACTCTTCCTGTGATCTTAAGTTTATCGGCACCATCTTCCATTTTGGAGATTTTATCCATGCTGTGCTCTTTTTTCTGAGATAAAGGTGTGTTTTTTTCAGTTACAAACTGCCCGACAATCATACGGGCTATATCAATATCATTCATGAAGCTTACATCTTCATAGTCCTTCTTCATCTCATTCATCTTTTCCAGGAATTCCTCTTCCGAGATTTTATCCTTTATTTTCTGGTATTCCTGCATTATTTCCTCATTCATGTAAAGTCCCTCACTATCTCTATATAATTGATATCACTCACCATGGTTATACTTGGTGAGAGCTTATGAAAAGTAATCCGACAAGTCTATACCCTCTATTTTAAATTTAGTATCCATTCATTCAACTTATATTTCCCCTCAATTTTTTTCTACATTCCTATTTCTGAACAGAATATATTTAAATAAATCTTGGTACCATTATTCTAAAATAGTATTACTAATTATATAAACTTTATTATCTAGATTGGTGATGCCCATAAATGTGCATTGAAACTTCAAGAAAAGGAAGGTTAACGTATTTATTTATATAGAAGTAAGCAAAATTAATAAACAAAGAATTAATTAAAATTATATTTAATAAAATATTTTTAATATGATATCTAAAAACACCCAACTCCGGAACTTGAATTCTATTAGCCAAATTATTGGCAGTTTGCGGATTTTGCAGTTGGGAAACTATTTTCTCATTTTGTAAGTGCTTTTTGGGCCTATTGGCTAATTAATAGTTGTTTTCTACATTGTTTGCACTTCAATAATAATCCATGATTATTAAAATTTAAAAAAATAAAAAAATAGAGCTAAAAAGCTAAAAATAAAAGAGGAGGATGTAATATGTCTATGACCATGGCAGAAAAGATACTGGCCAAAGCTGCCGGTAAAAAAGAAGCCGAAGCTGGAGAAATAGTAATGGCCAACATTGACGTGGCCATGACCCACGACCTCACCGGACCACTGTCGGTGGAGTCTTTTGAGAAAATTGGTACCGAGAATGTCTGGGATCCTGAAAAAATTGTGGTGGTTTTTGATCACCAGGTGCCCGCCGATTCTCTGGATGCCGCCAATAATCACCTCATAATGAGGGATTTTGTAAAAAAACAAAAAATAACTAACTTTTATGATGTAAGAGAAGGAGTCTGTCACCAGGTACTGCCAGAAAAAGGACACATCGTTCCCGGCCAAGTGGTGGTAGGAACCGATTCCCACACATGTACCCACGGAGCATTAGGAGCTTTTTCCACTGGAATTGGATCCACAGATATGGCCATGGTATTCTCCACCGGACAACTGTGGTTCAAAGTTCCAGAAACCATTCGTTTTGAAGTGGAAGGAACATTAGCACCACAGGTATATGCTAAAGATGTGGTTCTAAATATTATAGGACAAACCGGTGCTGATGGAGCAACCTACAAGGCCTGTGAATTCGCTGGAGAAACTGTGCAGGATATGAGTATTTCTGACCGTATGGTGATGTGTAATATGGCCATTGAAATGGGTGGAAAAACCGGATTAGTGGAACCCGACCAAAAAGCACTGGAATATTTAAAAGCCAGAACTGATAAACCATACCAGATCATGAAAACCGATTTAGATGCTGCTTCCCTGGAAACCAGACACATTGATGTAAGTGAATTAGAACCCCAGATCGCCTGTCCTCACAATGTGGACAATGTAAAACCAGTGAGCGATGTGCAAGGCATTGAAATCGATCAGATCTTCCTGGGATCCTGTACCAATGGAAGAATCAGCGATTTACGTGATGCTGCAAAGATATTAAAAGGAAAAGAAGTGGCAGAAGGTGTTAGAATGCTGGTGATACCTGCTTCCCGTGAAGTTTACACCAAAGCCCTGGACGAAGGCCTCATGAGTACCTTCGTGGATGCTGGTGCCCTGGTATGCAACCCCTGCTGTGGACCCTGCCTGGGAGGACACGTAGGACTCCTGGGACCAGGCGAAGTAAGCTTATCCACCTCCAACCGGAACTTCCGGGGAAGACAGGGAAGTCCTGATGCCGAAGTATACCTTTCTTCTGCTGCTGTGGCTGCTGCCTCTGCTTTAACTGGAAAAATAACTGATCCACGAGGTTACTAAGAAATAATTACCAAGAAATAAGAATTTAAACAATTTTTATTCAATTAATTTCATTCAATAAAAAGGGAAAATAACGGTGTTTAAAATGAAAGGAAATGTATGGAAGTTTGGAGATGACATTGATACTGATATCATCATCCCCGGCCGATATCTGGTTATGAGAGATCCTAAAGATCTGGCAAAACACGTCATGGAGGGTTTAGACCCGGAATTCCACCAGAAAGTCAATGAAGGAGACTTTATTGTGGGAGGAAGCAATTTTGGCTGCGGTTCCTCCCGGGAACATGCTCCTCTGGCTCTGCAGGGTGCCGGAATCTCCGCAGTGATTGCCGAATCATTTGCCCGCATATTCTACCGGAACTCCATTAATGTAGGGATACCTCTTCTGGAAGCTCCAGGAATCTCCCAACATCTGGAAACCGGAGATGAAATCGAAGTAGATATGGAAAAAGGTGTGATCCACAAATTAGAGACTGGTGAAGAGTTCACCTTTAAAAAACTCCCGGAATTCATGCTTGAAATTCTTAATAAGGGAGGATTAATCCCTTATGTGCGGGAACAGATGGAATAGATCAATAAAATTATTTTATTCCATTTATATTATTTAATTATTAATTCCAGGTAATTTGGAGAACAGAATGAATAAATAAATATGATTAAAATTATTCAAATTAATCGGGCCATATTATCTTAAATTAAAAACTAACTTTAATAAATTGATTAGGTGAAAATTATGTATAAAATATCAGTTATTCCGGGAGACGGAATAGGAAAAGAAGTTATGGAAGCTACTCTCCACGTTCTAGAAGCAGTTAACGTGGATTTTGAATATGTGTTTGCCGATGCCGGTGATGAATACGCCGAAGTAAGCGGCATTCCCCTACCACAAGAAACCATCGACATTGTCAAGGATTCCCAATCCTGTTTATTTGGAGCTGCCGGAGAATCTGCCGCAGATGTTATTGTAAAGTTGAGGCAGGAATTAGACCTTTATGTTAATCTGCGTCCTGTGAAGTCCTACCCCGGTACCAAGAGCCTGTTTGACAACCTGGACTTTGTGATTGTCCGGGAGAACACCGAGGGAATGTACATCGGACTGGAAGAAGACACAGAAGAAGGTGCCATTGCTACCCGGGTAACCACCCGTAAAGCATCTGAAAGGATTTCCCGCTTTGGATTTGAATACGCTCAAAAAACTGGTCGCAAGACCGTAACTGCGGTACATAAAGCCAATGTGCTTAAAAAAACCGACGGAGTATTCAAAGAATCTTTCTACAAAGTAGCAGAAGAATTCCCGGAACTGGAATCCAATGACTTCTATGTGGATGCCACTGCCATGTACTTCATTACCAAACCAGAAATGTTTGATGTGGTGGTTACCAGTAATCTCTTTGGGGACATCCTGTCTGATTTGGGAGCCGGTCTGGTGGGTGGACTGGGACTCATTCCTTCTGCTAACATTGGAGATAACCAGGGATTATTTGAACCAGTACACGGATCTGCCCCACGCCACGCCGGTAAAGGAACTGCCAACCCGGCTGCCATGATGTTGTCCGCGGTGATGATGCTGGATTACCTGGATGAAACTGAAGAAGCCCGGCGCATGGAAAATGCTCTGGTTAAAGTACTGGCTGCAGGCAAAGTAGTTACTCAGGACCTGGGTGGAAGTGCTTCCACCATGGAAATGGCTGCTGAAGTCAGAAGAGTGCTGGAAGAAGGTGAATAATCCTTCAACCATTTTATTTTTTATAATCCACTTAATAACAATCGTTAATTTATATGATTAAGACATCTTTTTAACATTGTATATGCATAGCAGAATAGAACTTGAAAATCCTCCAAGAATTAAAATAAAATAAACAAAAAGAACTATAATAAAACTTAATTAAACTGAGATTATCTTCATTATAATTCATTGTCCCAAAACAATAGGAGATGTACCATGGAAAGTGCAGATGTTAGAGCAGACATACCTATACTGGAAGAAGTCATTTATCTAGATGCAGCCAGTACTGGTCCCACCCCCCGTCCTGTGGTGGAGGCCATGTGTGATTATTTCTACAATTACAATACCAACACCGGGCGGGGTGCCTATTCCCTGGCCATAAAAACCACCCAAAAAATGCAGGAAGCCCGTCAAAAAGTGGCCAATTTTGTGAATGCATCACCAGAAGAAATAATATTCACTAAAAACACCACAGAAGCCATAAATATCGTGGCCAGTGGCCTGAGTTTTCAGAAAGGGGATTCTGTAGTAGTACCTAACATTGAACACCACTCTAACTTCCTGCCCTGGTTAAATCTAAAAAATAAAGGGGTGAATGTAAAGGTGGTAAAGGCCGATGCAAATGGGATTTTAGACCCTGGCGTATTAGAAGATGCGGTAGATGAAACTACTAAACTCATAACCATTACCCACATCTCCAATGCTCTGGGCTCAGTACAGGATATTTATGAAATAGGGAAAATAGCCGAGGATCATAACTCAATGTATCTGATTGATGCCGCCCAGTCCATAGGACACATGGAGATTGACGTGCAAAAAACTAAGGCCCATTTTATAGCATTTCCTGGGCATAAAGGCACTCTAGGGCCAGTAGGCACTGGTTTTCTCTACGCTAATTTGGAAGAAGCCCAGCAACTGGAACCCGTCAATTTAGGTGGGGGAACTGTGGTGGATGTCAGCGAAGAGGGTTATGAGTTGGAAGATATCCCAGCCCGTTTTGAAGGTGGAACAGCGAATATTGCAGGTTTTATTGGGTTAGGTGCTTCTATAGATTATATTAATCGGATTGGTCTGGATAAAATAGAAAAACACGGAGTAAAACTCACCTCCGAGCTTTACCAGGGACTTTCCTCTCTGGAAAATGTGACCTGTTATGGCGACCCCCAAAATATTTATGGTATCGTATCCTTCAACATTAATAATATGCACCCCCATGACGTGGCCAAGATACTGGACGAAGTGGGGAACATTGGTGTGAGAAGCGGTCATCACTGTGCTATCCCGGCCCTAAAACATATTGGTGCCTACCAGCAAGGAGGAACAGTTAGGGCATCTTTACACTACTATAATAATCTAGAAGATATTCAAGCACTGGTGCAAACCGTGCAAGAAATTGCAACAACATTTGGAGCATGAAAAAATGGATCGAGCACAAGCAATAGCACTTTTCTTCATAGTAATAATGATTTTGAGTACAGTAGGTGCGGTATTTTATTATATCTCTTAATAAAGTAAATTACTTAAATCAAGTTTAATCAAAAACCTATTTAATTTAATTGAGCATTAGAGTAATGGAGGCAAAAATATGGTAAATGTACGAATTGGGGCGGTAGTAGCTGAATTTAATTATGATATAACTCATATGATGCTGGAACTAGCCAAAGAACATGCTAAATTTTTAGATTCTGAGATTACTGAGGTAATTACAGTTCCAGGAGTCTTTGACATGCCGCTAGCCATTAAAAAGCTATTAAAACAGGATGATATTGACGCAGTGATTACCCTGGGCGCAGTTATTGAAGGGGCCACTGACCACGACCAGATTGTGGTACAGCACGCTTCCCGGAAAATAGCCGATTTGGCACTGGATTATGACAAACCAGTGGCTTTAGGAATATCCGGGCCAAGTATGACCCGAATTGAAGCTCACCAAAGAGTGGATTATGGTAAAAGAGCTGTGGAAGCTGCCGTGAAGATGTGTGAACGATTAAAATAAACACATCAAATTTTTTTTATTTTAATTAATTTTTCGGATTAAGAATTTTTTTATTTACATTTTAATAATTTCGAGATTATCTTATTATTACTAAAGAACAATCCAAATAATTAATATAATTCTTTTCGAAACATTATACTAGTTTTAGACCGTTTTAAGAGTTAAAAAAATTCTTTTTGTATCCATGACTTATGAATAGTAATAATTGAATAAATTTTTTTCATAATTTTCTGAACAAAATTTCGTGTTTATTAAAAGAATACCTCTTATTTTTCAAAAAATAATAAAAAATGTAATAATTATTTTCAAATAATGACATCGGTTGCAAGTGAAAAATTATTAAAACATTGTGGAATTTCCGGATTATAATTTTAAATAGAGTTAAAAAGTTTATTTAAATAATAATTGGAATAAATTGCTCCCAATGGATTGTGGGCCAAAACTCTATCCTTCACTACCAGAGTGATCACCGGAGATTTAGAATACTGGGCAAATAAAACATCGTGCCCTAAACAGAGTCCTATAACAATATTAAGATCTGTTTCTTTTTCATTAAGAAGATTTACTGGGGCCAATGGATTGCAGATGGCCTATTTGGAATTCTGGTGTTTTTTTCCAGGCCGCAATTATCTTATGATTTAAATTGATTTTAAATAAGAAAATAAGTATAATAAGATTATATTTTAAACAATCATATCCATATTTTAATTACTTACATAAATTAATTAACTTCATAAAAAACTCCGATTTCAAAAATAGATACGGTCCATAAATTATATATAATAATTTTACATAATTAGTTGAATATTTTTAAAGTGATTATCATGGAAATATTAACCCCTGAAGACTTAAAAGAAAAATTTGACGATCCCTGGATCGCCCCTTATCAGAAAATAATCACCATGGTAGATGGGGATCTGGTGGAAATAGTAGAATACCACCCCTGCCTTTCCGGATCTCACTGGGTGGTGCACCAGTACCAACGCACCAGTGAATTGATTTTAAAGTCATACCGTGACGGGAACAAACACGTCTTTCTAACTAAAGTTGGAAAAACTCCTTTGAAACTCAAAGCCAGCGTAAATGCCGCAGGAATTGAAGAAGTTTCGGTGGAAGGTGACGAGGTTAAGGTAGTCCATGCAGGATTAGCTGGAGCAGGAGTAGGAGCTGCTATGTGCCGGGGTATGGCCCAGGGAGTTAAAAGAGTTGAACTCATGGATATTGGTGGTGGATCCAAACTGGGAAAAGCCGCGGTAGTCACTCCCCGCCTGGAAAAAGTCGTTTTAGGTGTGGATGATACTGATACTAAAGATGAAGGGGCCACTTGGACCATGGCCCATAATATGGGAATGGAATTGGCTAAAAAAGGTTACCAATACCTGGATCATATCATAGTGCAGTTATACCCTCATAACCCCCATAAAACTCAAAATTGTGTTTCAGTAGCTTTAACCTTTGCTGTGAAGCCCGGCGAGCGAGATAAACTGGTGGAACAAGCCAGAGAAATATTAAAAGAAAATACTCTATCAGAAAAAACATCCATAGCAGTATTAGATGGTTTAGAAATTCCACAATCCCTGCGGGACTATGCCACCAGAACCAAAAAATCCATGATGAGTGTAGAGGAAGCTGAAAAAATAGCCCAGGAAACCGGAGTAGAATTAATTGAGGTAACTGGTTCTCAGGGTAAAATTGGGGCTTTAGCAGCTTTAGGACTCTATGATGATCCTGATGAAGCCGTGAAAGTCTATTATTAACCCATTTATATCTATTTTTTAAATATTTTTAGAATGTTTTAATGAAATTTTAAGTATTTTTTATCTGGTGTTTTATTCTTTAATTTTTTAAATCCTGTTTTCTTTTTCCAAAAAATTCTCAATAATGAAAATAAAAATAAAATATAGTACAGTAGGGAAATAGGAAATGATTTTCACTTTTTAGAAGTTAATTATCAAAAATTTCCCATTTAAAATACCGGTGGATGGGGCAAATTGCATATCCGTCTTGACCGTATCACCTATAACGATTTTTATAATGTGATTTCCCCAGTAGATGGTATAGTTCCTGCTTGGGTTCTCATCAGTGAAGTATATGTTTTTGGCCTTATATCCGTTGATATATACGGAATATGATCCATTTTTAAATATACCTGCGGTGCTACTGATTTTCTCATTATCCATGTAGATATCTACTACCCTACCATTATCCGGAGTCGTACGTAAGAATATACCCTGTTGAATGGTTGTATCTGCGGTATCTTTTCCAGATAAACTTAGCGAAGACTCTATATATACATTGTTAAAGAGTTTACGGAGATTACCATCGGGAATCACGTCCCCCACTTCAATATTGAGAACCTGTCGGACCACTAAAGGTATACGCAAGATATTGTCCTCACCGGGCCGGTTCTGTGCCAGCACATAGGCCTGACCCTGAATATACATTTTATCACCATAATTTAAACCCAGTGTATCCCTAGCAGATGTAGGAAGTCTTATAGTGGTATTCTCATTCTCCAGGGCACTGTCAACTTTGTAAGGGCCCCTTACATCAAAGGTATGATTATCCGAGGAATTTTTCCAGATGATCAAATTACCAGAAGCGGGTTCAATGGATATTTTACCATCATCCACATGTACCGCCCCTAAAAGAACGGAGATCATGGCCACCAATATCACTCCCGAAACAATTACCGGGAAGTGCATGTAAGTAAAGGAACGAATGGACTGACTCCGGCCTTCAGAACGGACCAGAACATAATAAGATCTCCTAACTAACTTAAGGATATAATAAACCGCCATTATCATTCCAATAATGCCTATAATAATCCATATAGTGGGAGGAATGGCTCTTATAAAAAATATCCCGAAAATACCTAACGAGGACAGTGAAAGTCCTAAAACCCCCATTCTAATGTATTTCCCCAGGGTATCCATCATGGCTACCCTGCCGTATTCCATGGCCCGATCCACGATGGTCCTAACCACTTCATTGGCCACTATATTGAGCTCGGTGAGGGAGGACATCTGATGGTCAATGCGGCCAATATCCACCTCTTTAACTTTAAGGCCCTGTACTTCCGCATCCAGCACAATACCCACATCTACCCCATAGTCCTCTTCAAATTTAATTTTATTTAAAGCCGATCTTTTAGCGGCGAACTGACCGCTTAATGGCTGATCAAACTTAATTTCTGGGAAGAAAAAATTCAATAAGGGCTTGGCTGTGAGTTCAGTGACTCTTCCAGCTTCTCTTTTGAATTTAGTTTTGGTCACATCGGCTTTGCCTTCCAGAATGGGAATAATTATATTTTCCACTTGTTTAGGGGTTAATTTATGCAGATCTGCGTCAATAAATGCCACTATGTCCCCTTCAGAATTTTTGAATCCGGTGCTGATGGCGGCACCCTTACCCCAGTTAAAGGGGTGCATTATTACCTTGGCTCCTGCTTCTTCAGCCACCTCTGCGGTTTGGTCGGTGGATCCATCATCCACCACTATAATCTCTGTGACATATTTTACAGCTTTAACTACCTTAACTACGTGACTAACCGTCTCTGCTTCATTATAAGCAGGTATAACTACTGAAACAGTGTAATCACCATTTTTATTATTTTTTTTGACTGCTACCAGCAGAAATACTAATAGTAAAATGAGCCAGGACAAAATTGCACCTCAAAATAAATTTTATTCCTTTTATAAATGTTTTAATGAATTATATTTTCATTAATTAATAAAATTTTATGATTTAATAAATCTATATAGTATGATTTTAATTAAAATATATCAGTATTCAATTTTAATATACGATTTCTTATTATTAAGTGAATTTACTTAAATAATGCGTGTACTAATAAATATACTTATAAAATATTAATTGATTTACACTTTTCTTATAATATAGTAATGTAATTAATTTGTGATCTACAAGGTGAAACCAATGAACCCTAAAGTGATGATACTCCTAGGAAGTGCGTCTGATTTTAAAATTGCCGAAAAGGCTATTGATATTTTAGAACAATTAGAAATTCCCTACGATTTGAGGGTCGCATCTGCCCACCGAACTCACGAAAAGGTAAAAAAAATTGTTTTGGAGTCCACTCATCGGGGGGTGGAAGTATTTATCGGTATTGCAGGTCTGGCCGCTCACTTACCCGGTATGATTGCTGCTAACACCCACCGACCCGTGGTGGGGGTTCCGGTGGATGTGAAGGTAGGTGGAATCGACGCTCTTTTTGCATCTTCCCAGATGCCCTTCCCGGCCCCTGTGGCCACAGTAGGAATTGATAGAGGAGATAATGGAGCTATTCTAGCCGCCCAGATTATGGGAATTTATGATGAAGATATACGGGCTCGAGTATCTAAACTAAGGCAGGGTTTTTACCATAAAGTCAAAAGGGATGAAACCCAGCTTCTTAACAACTTGCAGGGAAATTTCTACACCCCTGGAGAACTGGAAGTAGATGAAATTCCTGAAGAGGGATCAGTTTCCCCATCCTCCCCAGATTCTCATGACCCCCTGATATCGGTGATTCCAGGAAGTTATTCTGATATGAAAATTGCCAAAAAAACCACTATGTTCCTGGATAGAATGAACATATCCTATGATATGAATGTTATTTCACCTATAAGGTATCCTGAAAAGTTTGAAGAGTACATGGCCCGTATGAATGATGTTAAATTATTTATAGCCATTAGCGGACTTTCTGCTCATGTAACCGGAGCCGTGGTGGCCCTCAGTGATAAACCTGTTATTGGGGTTCCCTGCCCTATGCGTCTGGGAGGAATGGATGCCCTATTATCCATGGTTAACATGCCTCCTGGAGTGCCGGTGGGAACCGTGGGTGTGGCCAATGGGGGTAATGGTGCCATTTTAGCCGCTGAAATGCTGAGTATTGGAGATAAAACCATAGAAGCCAAACTCAAAAGGTTAAAATCTAAGTCCCCGGAATTACAGTAAATTAAAAAATACGGATTAAATATTTCATTTAATGATTTTCCTGATATTATACTTAAAAAAAGGACTTAAATGACTTTTAAATCAATTTTATGCCGGTGAGCACATGAAAAATTTTTTAAATGCATTGGAAGATAAATTTGGAGCTATAAGAATAGAAAAGGAAGTTTCAACCAGTTTTGAAGCGGCAAAAATACTAAGAGAACACCCCAAGGATCTGGTGATCCTGGAAAACATTGCTGAATCAGAAATCCCAGTGGTATCTGGTCTATGCAATACCCGAGAGAAGATTGCCCATGCCCTGTCCACAGAGGTGGCGGGCATCCTGCCCATCATCGTGGAGGGAATGAAAACACCCCAGCCCATACAAACAGTTAATGAAGTTTCAGATATTTATAAAACTTCTAAAAAAGCAGATTTAAGCGAATTACCTGTGCTTACCCACTATCAGCGGGACGGCGGTGCCTATCTGACTTCAGGAGTAATTATTGCCCAGGACCCAGAAAGCGGCACCCGTAATGCTTCCATCCACCGTATGCTGGTACTGGATGACAACCACCTGACAGTACGTATCGTGCCCCGTCACCTCTACACCTATCACCAGCGAGCCGAGGCCCTGGATGAACCTCTGGAAATCGCCATTGCCATTGGTATGAACCCCGCCACCTTACTGGCCACCACCACCTCCATACCCATCACCGCCGATGAACTGGAAGTGGCCAACAGCTTCCACCAGGGAAATATGGGTGTGGTGCAGTGCGAAAACGTGGACCTGCAGGTTCCGGAAGCAGAAATCATTCTGGAAGGTAAGATATTACCTGGTGAACGGGCTGATGAAGGACCATTTGTGGATTTAACTGATACTTATGACGTGGTACGTCAGGAACCGGTTATTGAACTGGAGAAGATGCATTTAAAAGAAAATGCCATGTATCACGCTATCTTACCGGCTGGTTTTGAACACCGGCTCTTACAGGGGCTTCCCCAGGAACCACGTATATTCCAGGCGGTGCAGAACACGGTGCCCACCGTGCAAAACGTGGTACTCACCGAAGGAGGATGCTGCTGGCTGCATGCAGCAGTATCCATACAGAAACAGACCCAGGGTGACGGTAAAAACGTGATGATGGCTGCCCTGGCGGCCCACCCTTCTCTGAAACACGTGGTGGTGGTTGACGAGGATATTGACATTTTCGACCCGGAAGATCTGGAATACGCCATGGCCACCCGGGTTAAAGGCGATGATGACATCTTAATTGTACCTAAAGCCCGTGGATCATCATTGGATCCAGCAGCTCTACCTGATGGAACCACCACCAAGGTGGGAGTGGATGCCACCAAGCCCCTGGACAAAAAAGATAAGTTTGAAAGGGTTAGTTTGTCTGAATAAGTTAATCCAACCTATTTTTTATTTATTTTTTAAATATTAAAGGGTATTATTAATTTTAACTTATTTAACTAAATTCTAAAAATCTAAATTCTAAAAAATGTAAAATAATAAGTAGAATCAGATACTGCTTTTTATAATGAATAACTTGATTTATAAACTAGATATTTTAACTAGATAATTATGTCAATATCTGTCTTACATCCCGGACACCTATTCTTTTTATCCAGATTTATACCGCCTATTCGGTAGCCATCTCGCAGAATGAGAGTTTCACCACACATAGGACATATGGTGCTTTCTCCATAGCCCTGCACATTACCTACATAAACATACTTCATGCCAGCATCCAGAGCCAGATTGCGGGCCTTCATAATGGTTTCCACGGGAGTGGGTGGCACATCATTCATTTTATAATGAGGGAAGAACCTGGAAAAGTGTAGGGGAACTTCAAGCCCTACATCTTCCGTCATGAACTTTATCAGGGCATTTAAATCTTCCTCAGAATCATTATAGCCCGGAATGATTAGATTGGTTATTTCCAGGTGTATGCCCTTCTCATGCATCCACAATATGTTCTCCAGGACCGGATCCAGTCGGGCATTGCACAGATCCCGGTAGAACCTATCAGACATGCCCTTTAAATCCACGTTGGCGGCATCCAGGTGTGGCCCAATTAGCTCCAGGGACTCGGTGCTCATGTAACCATTGGTAACATACACTGTCTTAATATCCTCTTTCTGGGCCAGCTTGGCGGAATCTATAGTATATTCCAGCCACATGGTGGGCTCGTTATAAGTCCAGGCAAGTGATTTGCAGCCATACTTTTTGGTAATGTCTATAGCCTCTTCCGGGAGTATTTTCTGAGTCAGTGCTGTGTCAATCTGGGCCTGGGATATGTTCCAGTTCTGACAGTACTTGCAGGTGAGATTACAGCCAATGGTTCCCAACGAATAAACTAGAGAACCAGGATAGAAGTGAAATAATGGTTTTTTCTCAATGGGATCAACTGCCGATGAGGAAGAGGCAGCATAAACCAAACTGTAAATTATTCCGTCATTATTTTCCCTGGTATTACAGAACCCGCGCTTTTCCGGTTGAATAAGGCATCTTCGTTGGCATACCTTACAGCGGGCCCTTTTTTCTTCCAGTTTATCGTAAAGTAGAGCTTCCTTTTTTATATTTAACCCCCCAGATGCTGATAACCGCCAGGTGGTAGTATATTTGTCACTCCCTCTTTATCTACTATTTCCACTTTACCGGAATCCGTTACTTCTCCCACCACATAAAAATCCATAAGTTCTTTTAAAGCATGAATTTCGTCTTTTTTTACAGTTAAGAGTAATTCAAAGTCTTCTCCATAATATAAAACCATTTGATCCCTAGTTTTTCCAGTTATATCTCCCACTTCTTCTATTAGGGCATGAGTTGGTATTTGATCATTATATATTCGAATTCCAATACCTTTACCAGCTTTAAGCAGTTCGTATAATTCACTGGTCAGACCATCGGTTATGTCGGTGCAGGAAGTTACCATATTTGATTCAGAAGCTATATTACCTTCTTTAATTCTAGCCCGGGGTTGTAAAGCATGTTTTACTGCTTCATCAATGAATTCTGCCGGGAGGGCTGATTTTATTTTCTCGAAGGTATCATCACCTGATAAAAAAATCTCAAATCCCGCCGCAGCCAGGCCCAGTGGCCCAGTTACCACGATTAAATCCCCTGCTCGGGCACTGTTCTTCATTAAAACCTTGTCTCTGCTGACTTCTCCCAGTGCTGTGCCATTTAAAACTATTTGGGGGGCTTCATTGGTGTCTCCCCCAATTAAAGGAGTTCCATAGTAATCACAAGCCTCTAAGATACCTTCCACCAGTTCCTGGAATTCTTGCACAGTCATGTTTCGGGGAAGACCCATGGAAATCAAAATACCCTTGGGCTGGGCACCCATAGCCGCCAGGTCACTAACATTCACCGTGACAATCTTCCAGCCCATCTGACGATGAGTCATCTGAGGAGGAAAATGGGTTTCCTGTAATAGCATGTCAGAAGTGCTGACCAGATACCCGGAATCAGTTTCTATTAGGGCGGCATCATCACCTAAACTATCCCTTATTTGGGGATGTGACGAAAAATAATCTTTCTGACAGAGGCGGGCCTTCTCGATGATGATATCAATCAGTTTTTTCTCGCCTAAATCAGAAATTAGAGGTTCTTTAGACATTATATCTAGTATATTTCTGGTTAGAAATATAATTTTTGCTTTTTAGATTAAAAATAATGGTTTATAGCAGCTTATAATTAAATTAAATGAAAATAAAAAGAATTTAAAGATTAATGTTAAAAAAAGAGAAATATAAATCAAAGATTTAGTTCAGGGCGTTATTTACCCTGTCTTTGATTATTTCCACCAGTCTGGAGTCAGCACCGAGAGGTTCGGTGTAAATAATCTCTCCATCAAACTGGATATCCTCATCTTCCTCGTCCTGGTGACTGTGATCATGTCCGTGGCTGTGGCCGTGGCCATGCTCGTGACCATTGTCCAGTCCCAGAATATGAGGAATGTCCTGCTTGGTGTGTACTCCATGGGCCAGAAAGACTGGAGTGACAATTATCTTTTCCACACCGGCACGGGATAGTTCATTTATGGCTGCAGGGATGGATGGCTTGTTCATATTCATGAATCCCACACCTACTGGGTAATCGGCCTGTTGCCGGTAAATCTCGGCTATTCCATTGATTACTTCTTCCCCGTAGGGTAGTCTGCTTCCGTGTCCTACTAATAGTACGCCTATTTTACTTTTTGAGCTTGAACTTGAATCCATATGAGATAACTCCATCGTCGCCTTCTTCTCTGATTCGTCTAAATACCATCTCAACTTCGTCGCCAATTTCAACTTCTTCTGGGTCACAGTCGACTATTTGAGCCGTTACTTTTGCCCCTTCTTCAAGTTCTATTATGGCCACCACATAAGGAGCTATTTCCTTAAACTCGTCGGTGGGAGTGGTAATTACTGAATAAGTGTATATTTTTCCTTCACCTTTTAATTTCAAGTCTTCTAATTGTCCTTTTCTTCTGCACTCGGGACATATTATGCGCTGGGGAAAGAAAACTGTTCCGCATTGTGTACATTTGGAACCCATGAGATTATAACGCTGTGGAATATGACGCCATGCTCTAACAGTGTCGCTCATTTTAATCCTCCATCTAATCTTTACTTTTTATATAATACTTTTTATTTTTGATAAAAATTCTAAAATACGTTAAAATAATATCGTAATGATATGTATATCTCCTGGAAAAAATATGAACTCCAGATACCATGTTATGTTGGAATTCATGGTAATTAAATTCTTTGGTATAGGGAAGTAATTGATAGTAAATTGTATATATAATATTATTGTCTTTTTATTGTCTTTATACCTATTAATCCGTCTTTATATTTTAAACCCATGCTTTTAGTTAAATAATCATTAATTAAAATCATTTAAATCAAAGCATTTTTATTTTTTATTTTATTTTTATTTAATCTTGAAGATTGCATTTTGCCTGATTTGATTTATTTGTATTACTTTATAAGAATTATAGTAATATTTTTATATGACTTAGTATAGTAATACTCTTATCAACTTTAATATTATGATATTAGTTGTATATCAAGTTGCAGCAGTGATCTTAATGGACAAAAAAGGTTACGTGATGAGTGGAATGTCTTTTTTACTGATAATACCTAGTGTATTGTTATGTGTTAGCTTATTAGATGCTATGGATGGAGAAAATAAAATAAATCAACAGTCTCTTAAGTCCCATAGCGTATATTATGCCAGTGAAGATATGAAAACCAACATACCTCTAATCACCCGGCAGGTGCTGGAAAATGTAACGGAACAGGTTATTGAAAAAAATATGACATTATCAGATAGTCCGGATACCATTAAAACAGCTTTACAAAGCCAAATAAATGATATAGAATCAGATTATCTAGAAAAAGGTATTAAAATAAACTGTACTATCTACTCCATTCAGACCGCTGCACATAACCCTTTTTTTATAGAAGTAAATTCCACCCTCAATGTAAGTCAAAACAACATCAGCCACGTGGAATATTTATCACAACAGGTTTCTATTGAAGGATTAAGGGATCCTCTACCTTTTATTAAGTGCCAAGCATACGGTGGGGTAAACAATAGTTCATCCCGGATACTTTATGGTGATAGTCTGAGCAAGTATTTGCAGGACAAAGGAGTGGCCAATGCCACCCATTATATAAATGCTACTGCACCGTTAATCATCAAAAAATGCCCCTATGATCCATATATTAGTCATGGAAATTTAGTTACCCTTAAAAGCTGTATTGAAAACGGTTTTTTCCATGAAAGTAGCGATGGATCCTGTTTCTTGTGTCGATTAGAGGGTAAGGGAGTATGTCCCCATTATGGTTTTGAAACATTTATTATTCCCGCCCCTCTGAACTCTTCAGGACCTATCAAAGGCCCCTGCTCATCGGATCATGTAATTTACAACACCAGTACTTACAGTGGTTACAGCGTAGGTTACAGTAACCAAAACCAGTTCCACTACATATTTTTAGACCCATCACATCAATCCAAATACGGTTTACAGTTTATTAATTAATTTTGATTATTTAATTAAATAATTAAGAATAATCTGGAATTTTTAAAACAAATCAGGTGAAAAAATGACTTTAAGGAGTATTTTAAATAATTTATGGTGTGATTCCCGAGGATTGCTTCTGTCTACCGACTTAATGCTTTCCATGGTAATTATGACCATAACCCTGGGAATGACCGCTAATGCCATGGATATGGCTACCAACCCGCTTCAAGATTATTCCAGCCGATCCAGTATGGAAAATTCCGCTCTGGAAGCCAGCGATCTCTTAATCAATACCCCGGGGTCTCCCTGTAACTGGGAAAAATATAACAATTCGTTTGCTGTTTCTCCGGGTTTAGCTCAGATAAATCCTTCCACTGGCGAAACCATGAGCCATGTTATTTCATATGCTAAATTATCTGTTTTAAACAGTAGTTATGAATATCTGATGGAGGGCAAAGTTTTCCCAGAATACCTGGATTCCAGTATTACAATATACCCCCTGAACAGTAATCTAAAACCCATAACCATTCATGAGAACTTTAAAGCTCAGGAAAGCCCAGAAGTGGTTGTAGTGAACCGTACCATCATGTTAGACTATGAGTGCCTCAATTGTACCCTTAATATCAGTTCTGATATGATCTCTACAGGAGAACATAATTTAAACGCTGCCCCTGATGAAATTTGCTTCCACGAAGAGCATGAATCCGATATAGGTTCACCAGACGACCTTGCTACAGAAAAAGAATCTGGTGGAAATGTCTGGATTTGTAAACATCTTAATATCACCGCGAAATCACTGAATACCACAGATTATTATTTAATACTAGAAAATAGGGGAGCAGATAATGAAAAATTAAAATGGATTCTGGATAGTTCTGAAAAGAGGAGTAATGAGGAGCGGGAGTTTTCGGGCAGTCCACTAAAATTAAATGAGCAAATGGTGACTTTAATTGGAGATAAGAAACAGACCGTGCTGTGGTTACATGTGAAATGTGCTAATCAGGGCAAGTTCAATGTGTACCTGGTGGCTACTCCTAAAAATAGGCCCTTAAAAAAGGAGGATCTGGTTTATTTAAATCCTCAACCATGTTATTTCATTTTAAAGGTCTGGGTAAAATAACTAAAATGATTAAAATAACTAAAATAACAATGCCTATTAAAACCGGAAAAAAATATCTCAAAATCATTCTAAATGTAATTAAAAAAATAAAAAATAGGTAATGGGAGTGGTAATTGGAGTAATAGAATGTAAATTATTAAAAAAATAAAAAATTTATTTTATTCTATTTTTTAGTGGCAGACATACATTCTCTTCGCAATTTTAAAAGTTTTTTCCGGTGGGATTTTAGATCATCCACTTCTTGAACAATATCAGGCAGTTTTGACTGGATACATTCCACCGTATCGTCCTGGTGTATCCATTCACAATCCTGGCAACTCCAAACCCCTTTATCTTTTATCCAGCGCCCTCCGGTAGAACCATCACCACAGGGATAGAATGGACAGTAACAGAAGGTACAGTTTTGGGGGTGTTCATGACAGGGATAGTATTCACACTGCGTATTAGGTCCTACTACGGTCTCCCCCGCCAGGTAATTTTCATAAAACTCCTGGGCCAGAGGATGTAAGGAGCTGCGAATCACATAACCCCTCGGAGTAATCATATGCCCATCTTCCACATAGGTGGTGGAGTTTCCGATTATCAATACTGTGGACATGTCTATTTGATCTTCTGCCAGATCAGCTAAGGTAGTAATAGTTACTTCTGGCTCCCCGGAACTACTTCTCACGATTCCCACGGGAGTAGATGAAGCAAGTACATCCATGAGAATTTTATAAGCTTCCCGGAATGGTTCTTTCCGGGTTTTACTCAAAGGATTATACAGGGCCATTACCAGATCGCCCTGGGCGGCATGTCGGATTTTATTTTTAATCTCCGAGAGGGGGGTCAATATATCACTGAGGCTTATCACTGCAAAGTCATGTAAGGGTGCCCCTAAAAGGGAAGCCCCATAATTGGCGGCTGTGACCCCGGGTATGATTTCTACTTCCAATCCACTGTATTTCCCAATTAACTGGAAAAATACATTGCTCATTCCAAATACTCCCGGGTCTCCTGAGCTAATGAGAGCTACTTTTTTACCTTCAAAATGTTTTTGGATGGCTAATTCAACCCGGGCTATTTCGTCTCCCATTCCCTTCTTAATGATTTCCTTTCCTGACAATAGATCTTCAATAGAATCAATGTAACGCTTGTATCCAATTACCACATCTGCTTTCTCAATTGTTTCCAGGGCTCTTAGAGTAATGTCTTTTCTAGAAGGCCCGATCCCCACAATACTTATCATGAAATCACCGATTTACTGAGTATTTATTTCTGTTTATTTTGTTTCTGTTGTTTAAGTTCTTGGAAATCCTTTTTTGAATCACTGGGTGTATAGTTTTTTAATAGAAACTATTTTGATGGTGCTCAAATCTATTTCTATACCCGTACTCTTCATCTTACCACTGGCAGTGGCTATGATGCTAAAGGTGGCACTAGGGGTTATCACTATGGATCCTCCACTACTATTACCTCCTCCTGCCTGATTTTCCTGGTATCCTGTGGCAGTGATGTTCACTAAAACCACATCTTCATCGGTATCTTGATAGGTAGTGGCATTTAGGGATTGTAAATTGATCCCATCCAGCTTTGACTTATTCTGCAAAACATCAGCTACTTTAGCTGCGTTAGTTATATTTATAACCGTGGGTTTGCTGGCCAAAGCAGAAGTTACGTCGTCTCCTATATCCAAAAGTTCGGATATCCTATCTATCTGCATATCAATAAGTTTTTCCACGTCTGGTGGTTGGGAGGTTACCAGAGTATAGGCACTAATCAGTCCCGCCTCAAAGAAGATTAAGAAAAATGCCAGGAAAAGTATAAGTTTAATTATTCGTGACAGAAAATCACCTCTAAGTTCATTAAATGTCTGATTTCAATTTATCTGATTACTAATTATTCCAATAAAATAATTATTTAGTTGCTTGATCCATTAATTAAGCTTAAATAATTCATCAATTAATCCCATATAATATTCGATATCTATCTTTTGTGGTTTATCTAATATTTATCCATTAGTGTGACCACCTTTGAATTATATCTTATTATCATTAATCATAAATAAAATCAAGCATATAATTATGTAAAAATATGGGACATACCATACAACTATAAAATTGATTACATAATATTGCAAAAAACAGATTTTAAAAAATATTAAAAATAAATTGATTGGATTTATATGAATAACAACATCCTCCATAAATTTACTGAAGCTGGAATACTGGTTAATGAAACTGCTTATGAAAAAATAAACCTTTATAATGATCCTATTTACATTACTTCTTCTTTAATCGCAGATATACTGAGTCAGGGTCGTGGGAAGAAGGATTTAATTGTCCTGAGTGAAGAAATGGTGGAAAGTTTTCTAAGTCGTAATAATATTCCTGACCTATCTTTAAGGGGAAGTGAAATAGGTTCTATTTCTGATTTAGAGTCTGATTTTGAATCAGCACCCACAATGGAAAATTCTATCACCGATAATTCTATAATGGAAAATTCTAATTTTGATGAGGTTAAAGTGGATATCATTGAAGCTGTGGAATCCCAGAATAATGATTTTAACCCCCCTCTTGAATTCAAAAAAAATGAATTCAATTTTGAAATATTGCAGGATACCAGTAAACAGTCCTATACCAGTGGGGATATTAAAGATCTGGTGACCTACTTCCAGAACAGATACCATAAACTTAAAGGGATTATAGAGAAACGTTCCATGAAAGATCACCTGGCTATTTCAGACGTTTTACAATCAAAAGACGTGGTTAAGATCATAGGAATGGTTAGGGACATCCGTACCACCAAAAATAACCATAAGATAATGGAAGTTGAGGATGAAACCGGTGACATCAGTGTCCTTATCCATAATGAGAACCATCAGCTATTTGAAAAATCAGAAAGAATTGTAAGAGACGAAGTAATTGGGATAGTGGGAAGTAAAAAAGGAAGTTTAGTCATAGCCTCAGAGATTGTGCATCCCGGAGTGCCCCGTATAGAAGAAAAAGTCACTGACTTTGGGGTAGTATTTATTTCTGATGTGCATATTGGAAGTGCCACCTTCCTGGAAGATTCCTTTAATAAATTTATCCAGTGGATCAATGGAGATTTCGGAACACCCACCCAGATGGAAGTGGCTTCTGATGTAAAATATCTGGTGGTGGCGGGAGATATAGTAGATGGTATTGGTATATACCCTAACCAGGACAAAGAGCTCACCATAAAAGATATCACCCAGCAGTATGATGAAGCCGCCCGTTTATTTGGAGAAATTAACCGGGACATCAAAATTATTATAGCTCCCGGCAACCACGATGCATCCCGAATTGCCGAGCCCCAGCCGGCGGTTCCTGAAGAATACGCCAAATCCCTGTACCAACTCAAGAACGTGGAATTTGTATCTAACCCATCCCTGGTAAGTCTGGATGGATTAAAAACACTCATATATCACGGAAGAAGCTTTGATGATATGGCCATGACAGTAAAAGGTCTTTCTCACGAAAATTCCGACCTTATTATGCGGGAGCTATTAGAAAAAAGACATATAGCCCCAATCTATGGTGAAAGAACTGCTCTTGCTTCTGAAATTGAAGATCACCTGGTAATTGACCAGATACCCCATGTTTTCCATACCGGCCATGTGCACATCAATTCCTATAAAAAATATAAGGGGGTACACATGATCAATTCCGGGACCTTCCAGTCACAGACCGAGTTCCAGAAAATCTATAACATCATGCCTACCTGTGGAGAGGTTCCAGTGCTGCACAAAGGTAGCTTAAAGGTGTTTAAATTTAGTTAAAAATATCCTGGCAGCTTGAAAAATATATTGGAAATATATTACACTTTTATTTTATTTATTTTTATTTTAAAACTTTTATTAGTATAAATAATAAAAAATCAAAGAATAATTAGGATGGGATTATGAAAGGAAAAAATTTAGTTCAAAGTGTAATTGATGCATCACACTATGTTTTTGATAGAAAATTAGTATCAGGTAAGGCTGGAAATGTAAGTGCCCGGTTTAAGGATAGTGAAATGGATATAGTGGCCATAACTCCCACCGGAAAATCATTATATGATCTAAGCCAAAACGACGTGGTTCTGGTGGATTTAAATGGTAATATTCTCTCTAAAGGCCATCCATCCTCTGAGCTATTTTTACATCTGAATATCTACCAGGCCCGCCCTGATATTAAAGGCATAGTACATACCCATTCACCTTATGCCACCGGGTTTTCATTTTCTGATAAGAAAATAAAAAGATTAGAGGGTTTTGGAAAAATAGAAAATCCTTACTTAGAGGAAGTTCCTTATTACCCCCCAGGAAGCTCTCAGTTAGCTGAAAACACCGCGAAGATGTTAAAAAACGAAGATGCAGTTATTTTAAAAAATCACGGAGTGGTTGCCGTGTCTTTTGATGTAGATGAAGCGGCGGCACTGGCAGAATTTGTGGAAGAAATCGCCAAGACCCAGTTTGTTAGTCATTTACTAAAAAAATCTTGATTAAATAAATATTTTTTAAATTATTTTTACATTAATTACATTTTAATAATTATTTTTTCAAAAATAGAGGATTATTTATTATTTTATTATTAATTTAATCCAATTAGCTCAAAAAAATTTAATTCATAAATCAGAACAAAACAGAATTTAAGGATTAAAGATCATCTTAATGATCTTGATAAAAAACAAGAAAAAATTAGAGAATTAAGCTCTAATAGATTCTAACTCACTTAAAATTTCCCAAACTAATGTTCGGGCGTGTATAGGAATATTAGGATCGTTACTAATTTCATCCAGTATGGAAATTACTGTACTGGCTCTGACAGTGGAATCTTCCTCTTCATTATTCAATATATCTTTTGACTCTTCTGCAGCCTTCCTTATGTTACGTGGAACACTGGTGTCTTCCATTATGTGTTTTAAAATATCAGAAACGCGATTAAATGCCTCATTACTCATAAAAATTCCTCCAAAATAATCCTAGAAAATACGATTAAATTGTTTATTATATCCATTGTGCTTTATTTATCTTGATTTAAAAAGGTTTTGGTATATAAAAACTAATATTTATTTTAAATAAATTTGACAAAGCAAGAGTATGAATGATTAAAATCAAATTTAACTATTTATCAAGGGCAATAGCTACTGTAACTCCATTATATACGGTTTTTTTTAGAATTAATTTAGACTTGCCACCGGCACTAAGTAGAGCAGCCGGCTCACAAATACCACCCACCCCGAAATTTTGCTTAACAAAGTCCGAGCTACTGCACAAAGATGATTCAATAGTCTTAATTTTATCTAAAGAAATTATATTTAATTTAAGATCCAAATACTCAGCTGCAGAGAGTATACCTTCCTCTTCACTTTTTATATCAGCAGTAGCCAGTTCATCTATTCTGGAAATTGGTAAATCTAAGAATTTCATGGAATTTTCCAAGGCCTTTATTACCTGATCTTGTGAAACTCCTTTACGGCTGCCAATGCCCGCCACCATCTTTTGAGGTTTCATTAATAATTCACAATTATTATTATTATTATTATTATTATTATTATTATTATTATTATTTAAAACAGCTATAATAGGATAGGGGAGTGGTTTAATGGTCGGAGAAGATGTTTTATAAGAATAATTTTTATCTAAATATCTATCTAAATCTTCTATTTCGAGTTTATAATAAGTAATATTGACTTCAGGGTCCTCAAAAATATAATCAATATCTTCCTGAGCTATTATTCCTATTTTATCCCCATTTAATATGGCTCGATTGAATTGAAGAATCTCCTGTGGATTTTCAATTTCCCAATAATATTTCCGGGCCAGGGCATCAATCCCCTGATAATGTTGAACATCTGTGGCGGTGGTTATAATCGGTTCTGCACCAGTATATTGGCCTAATTTAATGGCCAGTTGATTAGCTCCTCCTAAATGACCTGAAATCAGACTAATTATATGATGAGATGATTCATCCATGACTAAAATAGCAGGATCAGAAGTTTTACTCTTTAACAGGTGGCAAATATTCCGGACCATAATCCCCGAAGCCATGATACCTAAAATAGCATCGTACTCTTCGAATATCTGGTTTAAAGTATCCTTAACATTTTGGTGATAAAGATTTACTTCTATAAAGCTGGGATCTTCATCCAAAATTTCTTTTATATTTTCTGCCAGCTTTTTTCCAATGGAAGTAACAGATAGAATAGCTAATCTCATTTTAACCAATTATTAATTTATGATTTTTCTATCATGATTTAAATATATTATTTCAATTTTATTTCAATTGATTTTTCATTGATTGCAATATTAAATTTTAACAATTACCTCTAATAAATGAAGGGAATTATTAGGGAGCCTATTAAAAAATAGGCCAATGCAAATATACAACTGCTGAGAATCATGAAAAGTATTATGGTTACTTTGGTTAATTTAAGAGCATTATATATGGTTTCATGATTGAGTACAGATTTAAATTCACCTAAATTATATACACCTTGTTTTTCCAGGGTTATTTCAAGTGCACCGGCTGCTGCGGCCATGGAATATCCGGAATTAGGGCTGGGTGTGTTGCGGGCATCCCGCATCATAATGTGATAGCTTTGTCGCCAGTTCATGCCCAGGAGCAAGGCTGCGATTACCACCAGGACCCCGGTTATACGGGCGGGTATATAATTAAGAACGTCATCTAGTCGGGCAGGGAACCAGCCAATAATTATATTTTCTTCATTTTTGTAACCCACCATGGCATCCAGTGTATTTACCACCCGGTAGGCCATGGCACCAGGTGCTCCCAGTATAAAAGCATAGAATAGTGGAGAAATCACTGAATCAGTTATGTTTTCGGTTAGGCTTTCTATGGTGGCTGAAACCAGCTGTGAAGGGGTGAGTTGTGAGGTATCTCTACTCACCAGATAAGAAACTGCCTGTATGGTTTTTTCTGTATCAGTCTCAACCAGATTCTTTATTTCCTCTGACGATTTAAGCAAAAATTTAATGGAAAATGTGGTGGATATAATCGCTGCTGTGACTAACAAGAGCAATAGATTATTGTATTGGATTAAATATAATACAAAAATTACCGGCACAGTAAATATAGTTATTAAAATTGTTGTAAGTAAAATTCCCGATATTTTATTGGGTATTTTTATTAGATATTTTTTTAGTATCTGAATTAGATTGCCCATCCATACTACGGGATGGAGGTTAGCTGGTAATTCACCCATAACTAGGTCCATTAACAGGGCCAATATGATGGCTAATAAAATTAAGTAATCCATGTGAATGCATATTAAAACCATTTAATATTAATGCTATGCATGTTAAAAATGTAGGTGAATGTAGTAATTGTTAAGAATGGGTAATGGTGAGTTAATGTCAAAAATCGAAGATAAAGTACAAAAATGGCTGGCTGATGAAGGTTATTTTAGACAAAAAGTACCTGACGAAAACGCAAATTTCCATTTCATGATAAATTACCCGGAAGGACATGTAATAGATGTTATTCAGCCTAAAGGAAAAAAAGACATGGTGGTAATAGGATGTGCTACCAATGTAAGCCCCGAACACCTGTCGGTTATACAGCAGATGAATAATGCTGATAGAGAGAAATTTATTTGGGACTTCCGCTTCAGTTTAAACAATTTTTTGGTGGACTTCCAACTGCAACATCCAGATAATGTTTTACAAAGCTATGTAGTCAGCGATGAGATCTATGAAGATGGTCTAAGTAAAGATAGGTTGATTTCAACTGTAAAAAAAGTTTTCAGAGCTAAATTACATGGTCTATGGAAAATCCAGGAACAATTTGGTTCCGGTGAACGTTCCGGTGAAGAATCCAATAGTATGTACGTATAATCCGTATTATTAAAAATTTAATTTATTGGTTATTGGATTCGCATTTTAAGTATTTTAGTGGATGAATTTTTAATTAAATTTATTAAAATTATTTATTTTTTATTTAAATTATCTTAAAAATTGTATTTTCTTAATAATTTGATTAAATTTGAGATTTTTAAAATTTATTATCCAGAAAAGTTTTTTAATCACAATTTTTACCA
The DNA here is from genome assembly GCA_002504725.1 of Methanobacteriaceae archaeon UBA587. Taxonomy (GTDB): domain Archaea; phylum Methanobacteriota; class Methanobacteria; order Methanobacteriales; family Methanobacteriaceae; genus UBA587. Next base: position 159,128 of record DATN01000004.1, read on the forward strand.
GCAGTTTGATTAGATTAAGAAAATCATGAAAAGAGGGAATATAATAG